>CBIHRS010000149.1:0-2422 GCA_966212505.1 uncultured bacterium | reverse complement strand
TCCAGCCCGCGCCGCGGAACTCGCCCTCGAGCTCCTGCACGATCTTGCCGTTGCCACGCACCGGGCCGTCCAGGCGCTGCAGGTTGCAGTTGACGACGAAGATCAGGTTGTCGAGCTTCTCGCGCGCCGCCAGGCCGATGGCGCCCAGGCTCTCGGGCTCGTCCATCTCGCCGTCGCCGCAGAACACCCAGACCTTGCGGTTCTCGGTGTTGGCGATGCCGCGGGCATGCAGGTACTTCAGGAAGCGGGCCTGGTAGATCGCCATCAAGGGGCCCAGGCCCATCGACACGGTCGGGAACTGCCAGAACTCGGGCATCAGCTTCGGGTGCGGATAGCTCGACAGGCCCTTGCCGTCGACTTCCTGCCGGAAGTTGAGCAGTTGCTCTTCGGTGAGGCGGCCTTCCATGAAGGCGCGGGCGTAGATGCCGGGAGCCGAGTGGCCCTGGATGTAGAGCAGGTCGCCGCCGTGGCCTTCGCTCTCGGCATGCCAGAAGTGGTTGAAGCCGGCGCCGAACATCGTGGCCAGCGACGCGAAGCTGGAGATGTGGCCGCCGAGGTCGCCGCCGTCGGGCGGGTTCAGGCGGTTGGCCTTGACGACCATCGCCATCGCGTTCCAGCGCATGTAGGCGCGCAGGCGCTCTTCGATCTCGATGTTGCCGGGGCAGCGCTCTTCCTGGTCCGGCGGAATGGTGTTGACGTAGGCCGTGTTGGCCGAGAACGGCACGTCGATCCCCGCCTGGCGGGCTTCGTCGATCAGCTGTTCGAGCAGGAAGTGCGCCCGGTCCGGCCCTTCGCTCTGGATGACTGCCGCCAGGGCATCGAGCCACTCACGGGTTTCCTGCGAATCGGGATCGTTGGCGGCACCGAGGAAGGACTCTGGCAGTGCAGACATTCGCTTGTCTCCTATGTCTTCGGAAGGGTCGGTTCTGGAATGGCGGGCAGTGTCTCACAAAGTTTTTGATTTTCAAATAGCGCGAGAGCGTTTCTCATTATGAAATCACTTCGTAACCGCCTACCCTTCCACGGAGTGAAATCAGCGGCCCCTCGATAATCCCGGCCATGCAGTCTGCCCCCCCTCAGATCCCCTCGCCGGCGACCTCGTTTTCGCGCAGCCAGCGCCTGTTCGGCGTGTGGTGGCGGCGCCAGTCGCCGTCGCGCCAGGATCGATTCGTCACCGTCGCGCCGCTGATCTCCGTGCTGCTGTTCCTGGCCGCGATCATTTCGGCCTTCTGGTACCTGCGCAACGAGGAGATCGAGCGCGAGACCGAGTCGGTCAAGCGCGACACCGAAATCGCGCAGCAGCAGATCCGCCTGCGCCTGATCGAGAACCAGGAACAGCTGCTGCGCATGGCGCGCGAAGTCGTGGTAGCGAAGGAGACCGACCCCAAGGGCTTCACCGCCCAGGCCTCCACCTTCACCCGCGAGCGGCCCGAGGTGATGCAGCTCACGTGGCTGAGCGCGCACCGGCAGGTGAAGGCCAGCTACTCGGCACTGATCTTCCGCGGCGAAAACGACCCGTCGGACACCCGCATCGATCCCTCATTGCCGATGGAAGGCCGCCGCGGCGAACCCGAGCGCGCCTTCACCGCGGCGCGCGACCTGCACCAGCCGGTGTATTCGCGCGCTTTCAACGACATGACCGGCGCGCCGGTGTTCCAGGTCTACGTGCCGCTGATCGAGCGCAACAACTTCGCCGGCGCCCTGGTGGCCGAGTATTCGGTCGAGGCGCTGATCCGCCATTTCGTGCCGCCGGAGGTGTCGCGCCGCCACTCGATCACCGTGCTCAACGATGAAGAGCAGGAACTGGCCAGCACGGTCACGCTGCTGCCGGGCCAGAGCACGCGCCGCGCGGCCATCGTCCACGAGGTGCCGCTGGCGCCTGCGGCCAACGGCCTGGTGCTGCGCGGCCAGGGCTGGCGCACCTCGATCGGCCTGATCAGCAACACGCTGTTCTGGATGGTGGTGGCCTTGAGCGGCCTCACGGTGTGGATGCTGCTGGGCACCTGGCGCCACATGCGCCGCCGCTCGCAGATCCAGAGCGCGCTGGTGTCGGAGACCAACTTCCGGCGGGCGATGGAGAACTCCATGCTCACCGGCATGCGGGCGATGGACCTGCAGGGGCGCATCACCTACGTGAACCCGGCCTTCTGCGCGATGACCGGCTTCTCGGAGGCCGAGCTGATCGGCCGGCTGCCGCCCTTCCCTCATTGGCCGCCCGACCGCATCGAGGAGAACACGCGCCTGTTCCAGCAGGAGCTGCAGGGCCGCAGCCCGGCCGGCGGCATCGAGGTGAAGGTGATGCGCAAGGACGGCACCACCTTCGACGCCCGCATGTACGTGTCGCCGCTGATCGACGCGCGCGGCCATCAGACCGGCTGGATGACCTCGATGACCAACATCACCGAGGCCAAGCGCATCCGCG
>CBIHRS010000148.1:0-2816 GCA_966212505.1 uncultured bacterium | reverse complement strand
CCTTCTTGCCGTACATGATCTTGTTCTTGACCACGCCGAACATGTGGCAGAGCTTTTCTTCGGTGTCGGCGATCAGCTCGAAGGGCAGTTCGAGGGCCTGCTTGAACTTCTCGTGCGAGGCCATGTTGTCGCGCGACACGCCAAACACGGCGGCGCCGGCCTTCTCGAAATCCTTGTACCGATCACGGAACTGCATCGCCTCGGTGGTGCAGCCGGGGGTATTGTCTTTCGGGTAGAAATACAACACGATGGCCTGGCCCGAGAAGGCCTGCGGCGTGAACTTCACGCCGCTGGTGGCAAGCGCTTCAAATTCCGGGAGGGGTTTGTTGAGGGCTGGCGTCATGTGGGATGGTGTTGCAGGCGTGCACCTCGTACGAGGCTAGCCCGAGATTATAAGCGTTGCACCTCTGCCGAACGAGTTCCCCACGAAGGGGGAAAGCCCTCAAACGGCGGCGCGCGGCGCCGATTCGAGCAGCAGCGCCGCCACCACCGAGCGGCCCTCGCTGGCGAGCACGTTGTAGGTGCGGCACGCAGCGGCCGTGTCCATCGTTTCCATCCCGATGCCGTGCTCGATCAATACGCGGTTGAGCACCGGGGACACGAAGCGCAGCTTCAGCCCGCTGCCGAAGATCACCAGCTCGGGCTTCAGCGCCAGCACCTGCTCGAAGTGCGCGGGCGTCAGGTCCTGCAGCTGTACCGCGGGCCAGGGTTGCACTGCATCCCGCCACGGCACCAGCACGCTGCCTTCATGCAGCGCACCATTGACCCAGACGCGGCCTGGATCGTGACGTTGGATGGCGTTGACGCCGCCGGCGGGGTTGTCGGGCTGGAATTTCAATGCGGGAAGAGGAAAGGGAAGGGAGCGGATACGCTCGAATCGAGGGGCGGCGCAATGTACTGCCCATGATCAAATTGTAAAGCGTGCGGGATTGCACGCTTCTTCGAGCAACTACAAAACACTGGAGGGAATGTGTTGCGTTCTGCGCTTTATCGCCCGCTGGGCGCCGCCGGCCTTGCGTTGGGGTTGGCCGCTGCAGCCCAGGCTGCAACCGTGAGGTATGACTTCACCGTGAACTGGAGCAACGGCGCCTTGGCGGGTACCGCTTCCGGCGGCTGGTTCTCCTACGACGATTCGGTGGCTGCTCCCTATGCCTTCTTCAACACGCCGGACCTGATTTCCGGTCTGGAGGTCCAGGTCTGGGGCAAGTCGTTCGACGAGTCCAAGGTCAAGAGTGGCTGGCTGTTCTTCGACGGCGCAGCCCAACTCGGTGGCGTGGCGTTCGGCACGACCTGCGTGCCGAACCAGTGCTATGTCACCGGGACCGACACCGAGGGCTTCTATTTCTCGTTCAATGGCGGATCGCACAGCGTCTTTGCTGGTGCGGCCGACAACGGCGAGATCATCAACGGCGAGGGCGTCTTCCATGCCGCCCCGGTGCCCGAGCCCGCCAGCGCGCTGATGCTCGTGGCGGGCCTCGCAGGGGTCGGTGCGCTGCGCCGTCGCCGCAGCTGAAGCTGCGCATGGCCCTTTGAAGCGAAACGCCGGCGACTGCCGGCGTTTTCGTCTCGGCCTCTCGCCGGCCTCGTGCAAAAATGGCGTGTTTTGCGTTGCGGCACGTTCCTTCGTGAAGCCGCCTCGCTCGTCGCCCTCAGGAGTCTTTCGTTGAAGCCGATCGCCAAGTCCAGCAAGCTCGCCAGCGTGTGCTACGACATCCGTGGCCCGGTGCTGGAAAAGGCCCGCCAGATGGAGGAAGAGGGCCAGAAGATCATCAAGCTGAACATCGGCAACGTCGCGGCCTTCGGCCTGGAGCCGCCCGACGAGATCGTGCAGGACATGATCCGCAACCTGCCGCATTCGGCCGCCTACACCGACAGCAAGGGTCTGTTCGCGCCGCGAAAGTCGGTGGTGCACTACACGCAAGAGAAGAACATCCGCGGCGTCACGGTCGATGATGTCTACCTCGGCAACGGCGCCTCCGAGCTCATTGCGATGAGCATGAATGCGCTGCTCGACAACGGCGACGAGGTGCTGATTCCCGCGCCCGACTACCCGCTGTACACCGCGGTGGTCGCGCTGTCGGGCGGAACGCCGGTGCACTACATCTGCGACGAGGGCTCCGACTGGATGCCCGACGTGGCCGACATCCGCAAGAAGATCACGCCCAACACCAAGGCGCTGGTGATCATCAACCCCAACAACCCGACCGGCGCGCTGTATCCCGAGAGCGTGCTGCTCGAGCTGGTCGAGATCGCGCGGCAGCATGAGCTGATCATCTTCGCCGACGAGATCTACGACAAGACGCTGTACGACGGCAACACGCACACCAGCATCGCCTCGCTGGCCGACGACGTGCTGTGCCTCACCTTCAACGGCCTGTCGAAGAACTACCGCTCCTGCGGCTACCGCGCCGGCTGGATGGTGGTGTCGGGCGACAAGCGCCACGCCAGGGACTACATCGAAGGCCTGAACATGCTGGCCTCGATGCGCCTGTGCGCCAACACGCCGGGCCAGCTCGCGATCCAGACCGCGCTGGGCGGCTACCAGAGCATCAAGGACCTGGTGGCGCCCGGTGGCCGGCTGTGCCGCCAGCGCGACTTGGCCTATGAGCTGCTCACGCAGATTCCCGGCGTGAGCGTGGTCAAGCCCAAGGCCGCGCTCTACATGTTCCCGCGCCTCGATCCCAAGCTCTACCCGATCGAGGACGATCAGCAGTTCGCCTACGAGCTGCTGGCCGAGGAGAAGGTGCTGATCGTGCAGGGTACCGGCTTCAACTGGCCGCACCCCGATCACTTCCGCCTCGTCTTCCTGCCCAATT
>CBIHRS010000147.1:0-2901 GCA_966212505.1 uncultured bacterium | reverse complement strand
TGCGTCTCCAGGTGATCGATGTGCTCTTCGGTATCGGAGAGGATGTCTTCGAGCAGCTCGCGCGACACGTAGTCGCGCACCGATTCGCAATGCGTGATGCCGTCGCGCACCGTCTGCTGCGCCGCGCTCTCGAGCGCCAGGTCGCAGCGCAGCAGTTCCACCACGTCCTCGCCGATCATCAGCTTGCCCAGATCTTGCAGGTTGGGCAGGCCGTCGAGCATCAGGATGCGGGCGATCAGCCGATCGGCATGCTTCATCTCGCCGATCGACTCCTCGTATTCCTTCTTCGCCAGCCGCTCGAAGCCCCAGTGCTTGAGCATGCGGTAGTGCAGGAAATACTGGTTGATCGCGGTCAGCTCGTTCTTCAGCTGGGCGTTCAGGAATTCGAGGACCTTGGGGTCGCCTTTCATCGGCTGCTCCTTGTTTTTCGTTCAGCGGGCGATTGTGCGACGAAGCCCGGGGGCGCATCGGCAACACCCTGTGCCGACGCTCTGAATGCAAACACGTCGCACGCGCATCACGCCGATCACGGGCTCACGCCCGGCGGAAAGAACCACATCAGCCCTGCGGTCATCACCAGATAGCGCAGGAACTTGCCGATCGCCATGTACATCACGCAGGGCCAGAACGGCAGCTCCAGCCAGCCGGCCACCGCGCACAGCGGATCGCCCACGCCCGGCAGCCAGCTCAGCAGGCAGGCCTTCGCGCCGAAGCGGCGCAGCCAGCCCAGCGCCCGGTGTTCCACCGGCTTGTGCGTCGCATGCTCGTAGGCGCGCTCAGCGCCATAGCCCATCCACCAGGTGATCGCCCCGCCGATCGTGTTGCCGGCGGTCGCCACCAGCACCGCGGGCCAGAACAGCGACGGGTTCAGCCTCACCAGCCCGTACACCGCCGGCTCGGAGCCCAGCGGCAGCAAGGTGGCCGACACCAGCGACACGATGAAGATCGCGCCCAGACCGAACTGGGGCAGCGCCAGCCATGCGAAAAGCGAATGCAGCCAGGACTCGATCCATGCTTCCATCGCAGCCGATTATGGGGTGCGACATCCGTCACGCCGAACCCACTTTCATCGACCGCCAAAGCCGTGCATCCATGGCGCGGCGCAGCATCGAAACGCGGCAAACCGACGAGGCGCCCCCGCTATACTCCTGCCTCCTTTTTCAGCACTCCCCTCCCGCGTTTCCCATGCACATCGGCCCCATCGCGCTGCCGAACCGGCTGTTCGTCGCCCCGATGGCAGGGGTGACCGACCGGCCGTTCCGCCAGCTCTGCAAGCGGCTGGGCGCCGGCTACGCGGTGAGCGAGATGGTCACCTCGCGCAAGGAGCTGTGGAACTCGCTGAAGACCTCGCGCCGCGCCAACCATGCCGGCGAGCCGGGCCCCATCGCCGTGCAGATCGCCGGCACCGACGCCGAGATGATGGCCGAGGCCGCCGCCTACAACATCGACCGCGGCGCGCAGATCATCGACATCAACATGGGCTGCCCGGCCAAGAAGGTCTGCAACAAGTGGGCCGGCTCCGCGCTGATGCAGGACGAGCCGCTGGCGCTCGGGATCATCGAGGCGGTGGTCGCGGCCTGCGCGCCGCGCAACGTGCCGGTCACCTTGAAGATGCGCACCGGCTGGTGCGATGCCGAACGCAACGCGGTGCGCATCGCGCGCGCCGCCGAGAGCGCCGGCGTGGCCATGGTCACGGTGCACGGCCGCACGCGCGAGCAGGGCTACAAGGGCCAGGCCGAATACGACACCATCGCCGCGGTGAAGGCCGCGCTCGCCATCCCGGTGGTGGCCAACGGCGACATCGATTCGCCGCGCAAGGCCCGAGGGGTGCTGGCCTATACACAGGCCGATGCGGTGATGATCGGCCGCGCGGCCCAGGGCCGGCCGTGGATCTTCCGGGAGATCGCGCACTTCCTCGCCACCGGCGAGGAGCTGCCGCCGCCCGAGGTGCTGCAGGCCAAGCGCTGGCTGGTCGAGCACCTGCACGAGCACTACGGGCTCTATGGCGAATTCACCGGCGTGCGCACCGCGCGCAAGCACATCGGCTGGGCCGTGCGCGCGCTGCCCGGCGGCGAGGCCTTCCGCGCGCAGATGAACCTGCTGGACCGCTGCGAGGACCAGTTGCACGCATTGAGCGACTGGTTCGACCGGCTCGCTGAAACCCATCAACGGCTGCCGGCCATGAGCACGGCCGCCAATGACGATCTTGTCGAGCTCACCGCATGAGTAAGAAGCACATCGAGGAATGCATCCGCACCAGCCTCGAAACCTATTTCAAGGACCTGCGCGGCGCCGAGCCGCATTCGGTGCACGAAATGATCATGGCGGCGGTGGAGAAACCGCTGCTCGACGTGGTGCTCAAGCATGCCGAGGGCAACCAGTCGCGTGCGGCCGAGTGGCTGGGCATCAACCGCAACACCTTGCGCCGCAAGCTGATCGAGCACAAGCTCGCCAAATAGCGGCACGCCGTTCGCTTCTTTCTCTTCGACCTGCCTGTTCTTGAACTGAGTCCACCACCATGCCATTGACCGCCCTGCTCTCCGTGTCCGACAAGACCGGCATCGTCGACTTCGCGCGCGAACTCCACGGCGCCGGCGTCAAGCTGCTGTCGACCGGCGGCACCGCCAAGCTGCTGGCCGACGCCGGCCTGCCGGTGACCGAAGTGTCCGAAGTGACCGGCTTCCCCGAGATGCTCGACGGCCGCGTGAAGACGCTGCATCCGCGCATCCACGGTGGCCTGCTGGCCCGCCGCGACCTGCCGGCCCACATGGCCGCGCTGCAGCAGCACGGCATCGGCACGATCGACCTGCTGATCGTCAACCTCTACCCGTTCGCGCAGGCCACGGCCCGCCCCGACTGCACGCTGGAAGACGCGATCGAGAACATCGACATCGGCGGCCC
>CBIHRS010000146.1:0-2914 GCA_966212505.1 uncultured bacterium | reverse complement strand
CGTTTCCATCAGCTCGTCCCAGCCCATCTTCTCGATCGCGGCCTTCTCCTCGGGCGAGAGCTCGAGTTCCAGCGTCTTGCGCAGCCAGTCGAGCGGCACCTCCTTGGTGAAGTCGGTGAGCAACTCCACACCCTTGAAGTAGGCGCCGAAGGCACGGTCGAACTTGTCGAAATTCGCTTCGTCCTTCACGAGCGCGGTGCGGGCGAGGTAGTAGAACTCGTCCACCGAGGGGCCGATCACTTCGGCACGCAGGGCCTCCAGCAGGGTCAGGTACTCCTTGACCGAGACCGGCAGCTTGGCCGCGCGCAGGGTGTAGAAGAAGTTGATCAGCATCCCGCAATGCTAACCAGCCCGGCCAGGTTTGCACGTCCCCAGGTCTTGCGCCGGTGCTATAAGCGGGCCCACCGTTTGCCAAGCCCGTCTGTCCCTGCCCGCATGCCCGACCTGTCGTCCTTCCCGGCCACCCTGATCGCGTTCCTGATGGTGGCGGGCCAGCAGTTCGTGCTGGCCGCGGCCTGGGCCTTTGCCGCGGGCGTGATGCGCACGGTGCGGGTGGCGGCCGGGTACTGGAGCGCCTTCGCTGCGCTCAACGGGCTGTCGCAGCTGCTGTTCGTGGCCTCGGTCGAATGGGGCGCGCCGCCGCTGCGCTCGATGGCCAACGTGGTGCTGCTGCTGTCGGTGGTGGCCTTGCAGCGTGGCATCCGCAGCTTCTTCCGGGCGCGCAATCCCCGGTGGTGGCAGCTGGCGGCGCTGGTGGCGGGCGTCGGCGCGTCGTGGCTGGGGATGGATGCGGCCCACGGCGCCTGGCGCATCGGCATCGTGTCGGCGCTGCTCGCCGGGATGTGCCTGGCCACCGCGATCGACGTGGTCCGATTCACCGGCCCCGGCATGGACCGCCGCTGGGGCTGGGCGCTGGCGGGGCCGCTGCTGGCCGGCGCGCTGGTCTTCGTGGCGCGGACGGTGCATGCGGTGATGGCGGCCGACACGATCACCACCACAGCCAGCGCCAACAGCGCGCTCAATGTCGGCGCGGCGTTTCTCTACCTCGTGCTGAACATGGTGTTCCAGCTCACGCTGGTGTCGCTGGTGATCACCAGCCTGGTGGCCGAGCTGAGGCGCATCGCGCGCCACGATCCGCTCACCGGCCTGCCGAACCGGCGCGCGATCGACGAAGCCCTGCACGACGAGGCACACCGGGCCCGACGGCTGGGCGATTCATTCGCGGTGCTGATGATCGACGCCGACCACTTCAAGTCGGTCAACGATCGCTTCGGCCATGCCGGCGGCGACCGCGCGCTGCAGCACCTGGCCGCGGTGATGGCCGCCCAGGTGCGCGACATCGACCGGCTCGGCCGCTATGGCGGCGAGGAGTTCATCGTGCTGATGCCGGCCACGCGGCGCGAGGAAGCCGAAGCCGCCGCACAGCGCCTGCGCGAGCGCGCCGCCGCGGTGCCGATGCACCTGGACGCCGACCCGCTGCGGCTGACCGTGAGCGTGGGCCTCGCGGCCTGGCAAGGCGAGGGCGACACGGTGGAGGCGCTGCTCAGGCGCGCCGACGAGGCGCTCTACCGCGCTAAGCGCAATGGCCGCAACCGGGTGGAGGCGGCGGCCTGAGCGCTCAGGCCCGGGGTTTTTCCAGCTGCCACTGCAGGTGCGCCTTGATCGTCGGCCACTCGCTGGCAATGATGCTGTAGACCGCGCTGTCGCGCAGCGTGCCGTTGGCCATGCGCATGTGCGCACGCAGGATGCCGTCGAAGCGCGCCCCCAGCCGCTCGATTGCGCGGCGGCTCTGCTGGTTGATCACATGGGTGCGGAACTCGACCACCGCGCAGCCCAGCGTCTCGAAGGCATGTTGCAGCAGCATCTGCTTGCATTCGGTGTTCAGCGGCGTGCGCTGCACGCGCCCCGCATACCAGGTGCCGCCGATCTCGACACGCGGTACGGTTGCATCGATGTGGAGGTAGTTGGTCATGCCCACCGGCACGCCCTGCGGGTCGAGCACGGTGAACGGCAGCCAGGCGCCCTGGTCCTGCAGGCCAAGCCGGCGGTCCACCTCGGCGGCCATCTGCTCGGGGCTGGGCACGGTGGTGTACCAGAGCCTCCACAGCTCGCCGTCCCGTGCGGCTTCCGCAAGGGCTTGCGTGTGATCAGTCGACAGCGGGACCAGCGTGGCGTGGCGGCCTGCCAGCGTGACGGGTTGGGCGAAGGCAGCCATCGGGTCAGCGGTTGTGCCGTTGCATGAACACCAGCTTCTCGAACAGCGTCACGTCCTGTTCGTTCTTCAGCAGTGCGCCCACCAGCGGCGGGATCGCGACCTTCTCGTCCTTGCTCTGCAGTGCCTCGGGCGGGATGTCTTCGGCCACCAGCAGCTTCAGCCAGTCGAGCAGCTCCGAGGTCGACGGCTTCTTCTTCAGGCCGGGCAGGTTGCGCACGTCGTAGAAGTTCTTCATCGCTGCCGACAGCAGCTCCTTCTTCAGCCCGGGGAAGTGCACCTCGACGATGGCCTGCATGGTCTCGGCATCGGGGAACTTGATGTAATGGAAGAAGCAGCGCCGGAGGAAGGCATCCGGCAGCTCCTTCTCGTTGTTCGAGGTGATGAACACCAGCGGACGATGCTTGGCCTTGACCAGCTGGCGCGTCTCGTAGACGTAGAACTCCATCCGGTCGAGCTCGCGCAGCAGGTCGTTCGGGAACTCGATGTCGGCCTTGTCGATCTCGTCGATCAGCAGCGCGACCGGCTGGTCGCTCTCGAAGGCCTGCCACAGCACGCCCTTGACGATGTAGTTGTGGATGTCCTTGACCTTCTCGTCGCCGAGCTGGCTGTCGCGCAGGCGGCTCACCGCGTCGTATTCGTACAGCCCCTGCTGCGCCTTGGTGGTGCTCTTGATGTGCCACTGCAGCAGCGGCAGGCCCA
>CBIHRS010000145.1:0-3347 GCA_966212505.1 uncultured bacterium | reverse complement strand
TCACGACGGACGCAGGCGCCCCACCGCCTGGCTCACCCATCGCTGCCCGCTCACCACGGTGATGCCCAGCAGCACCAGCACGGCACCCGCCACGAAGCTCGGCTCCAGCGGCTCGTGCAGCAGCCACACGCCGAAGCCCACGCCGAACAGCGGCGTCATGAACGAGAACACACCCAGCCGCGAGGCGATGTACTGCCGCAGCAGCCAGAACCACACGAGGTAGCTCGCGAACGAGACCACCAGCGCCTGGAAGACCAGGCTCTGCCAGACGATCGGCGTCAGGCGCACCTCGGCCTGCCCCATCCAGGCCGAGGCGGCCATCAGCATCACAAAGGCGCCGATCAACTGGTACAGCAGCGTCTCGGTGGCCGGCGCGGTCGACAGCCGCGAGCAGCGCACCGCCACCGTCGTGAAGCCCCAGGCCGCGCCCGCCAGCACACCGAGCAGGTCGCCATGCAGCGAGGCCTGGTCCGACGCGCCGGCCGTTCGGCCGAAGAAGGCCACCGCGATGCCGGTGAACGCCAGCGCGATGCCGCCCCACTGCAGCAGGTGCAGGCGCTCGGACGCCAGCCTGAAGTGCAGCCCGAGCGCCGCGAACACCGGCGCGGTGTAGAGGAACACCGCCATGTGGCCGGCGCTGGTGTGCCGCAGGCCTTCGCCGATCAGCACGAACTCCAGACCGAACAGACAGCCCACCAGCAGCGCCGGCCGCCACAGCCCGCCTGCCAGGTGCAGCCGCTCGCGGCGCAACCCCATCAGCGCGCCGACCAGCACGGCGGCCAGCCCGGAACGGATGCCGATCTGCATCATCGGCGCCATGTCGTGCGCCGCGAGCTTGATCGCGATCTGCTGCAGGCCCCACACCATGCACAGCAGCACCATGATGCCCACCGCGCGCCCGTCGATTGCCTTGTGCGTCCCCATCTTCGACCTTCGTGGCTGATGCCAACATTGTCGGGTTTCGCGCATGGAGCTCCGCAATGCACTACCTGACCTTCGACCACAGCGAGGGCGCCGATGGCGTCGTCACCCTCGACGCGATGGCCTCGACCTCGGCCGACCGCCATGCGGAGGTGATGGCCGAGGTGCAGCAGGTGCTGGCCTGGGCGCGCCGGCACTTTCCGCACACCGAGGGTCCGGTCGAGGAAGGCATGGACTGGGACCACGACCTGCAGGTGAGCATGGAAGACGGCGGCTGGCACACGGTGACGCTCACGATCAGCGCCTCGGCGCGTTTCGCCGAAGCCTTCTTCGACACCTTCGGCCGGCCCGAGGACTAATCGCCGGGCACCGCTGCACGGAATGCCGTCACCAGCGGCCGTCGATCGGCACGCTGCCAGAGCATGTGGACCCGCACCCGCCGGCCAAACCACGGCAGCTCGCGAAACACCACCTCCGGTGGCGCGGCGGACTGCAGGCTGGCCTGCGCGATGGCCAGGCCAAGCCCAGCGGCCACGAGGCCCAGCGAACTCAGCGGATCCGAGGTCTCGTACATCACATCCGGCGTGAAGCCGGCCTGCGCACAGGCCGCCAGGAAGGCGGGGCGATTGGTATCCACAGGCTGGCGCACGACAGTGATCCACGGCCGCTGGTGCAGATGCTCTGGCCCGATCGCCTTGCGGCGCCGCAACGGGTCGTTGGCCGGCACGGCCAGCAGCACCGGCTCGTCGAGCACCAGCGCACTGGCGATGTCGGGATCGTCAGGCGCCGGCGGCGTGTAGACGAAGCCCAGATCCAGGCTGCGGTCGCGCAGCCGCTCGACCTGCACGCCCGAGCGCAACCCCTGCAGCGACAGCGCGATCGTCGGCCGCCCGCGCCGGAAGCGGCGCAGCGCGGCGCTGAGCAGCGGCGCATGCATCGCACCTTCGACGTAGCCAATCGCGAGCCGGCCGGCCGCCCCCGCGCCGAGGTGGCGGCCGAAGGTCTCGATCCGCTGCGCGTGGGCCAGCAGCAGGCGCGCCTCGGCGAGGAAATCGAGGCCCTCGGGCGTGAGCCGGATGCGCTGCCGGCTGCGCTCGAACAGCGTCACGCCGAGCTGCTCCTCCAGCTGCATGATCTGCCGGCTCAGCGGCGACTGCGAGATGTGCAGCCGCTCGGCCGCACGGCCCACGTGTTCGGTCTCGGCGACGGCGACGAAATAGCGGAGCAGGCGAAGGTCGAGCACGGTTGAGTCCCGGGATGTCTCAACCCGAGCATATTCAGTCTTGGACAGCCGCGCCGCGAGCGCCGATGCTGGAGCCCTGTCGATTCACCGCACCACAGGAGCTTTTCCATGCAATTCCTCGCACTTCTGCGCCGCAACACCGAGCAGTTCACCGATGCCGACTTCGCCCCGCTGCTGCCCGACGAAGCCCAGCAGCGCCGCAGGCTCTATGCCGACGGCGCGCTGCGCCAGATCTGGAGCCGCGGCGACACCGCCGGCAACGTGATGCTGTTCGAGGCCAGCGACGCAGGCACGGTGCAGGCGCACCTCGATGCGTTGCCGCTGGTCAAGGCCGGCATGATGAGCATCGCGCCGCTGGTGGCGCTTCAGCCCTACCCCGGCTTCGGCCCGCGCTGATGCCGCTGGACGCAGCCGGTCAGACGTAGCGGTTGACCAGGTTCTCGAGGTATTCCTGCCGGCCCGAGACGGGCGCCACGTCGGCATTGCGCTCGAGCACATGCGCGGCCAGCGATTCGAGCGACTGCCGACCCTCGAGGATGCTGCGGCCGAGCTCGCCGCGCCAGCCGGCGTAGCGCGCGTCGACCGCTTGCGCCAGCTTGCGGTCCTCGATCATCTGCGCGGCGGCGAGCAGCGCCTTCGCACAGACATCCATCGCGCCGACGTGGCCATGGAACAGGTCTTCGGCATCGATCGACTGGCGCCGCACCTTGGCGTCGAAGTTGAGCCCGCCGCTGCCGAAGCCGCCGCCGCGCAGCACGTGGTACAGCGCGATCGCCGTCTCGGGCACGTTGTTGGGGAACTGGTCGGTGTCCCAGCCGAGCTGCGGGTCGCCGCGGTTCATGTCGAGGCTGCCGAAGATGCCAAGCGCCTGCGCCATCGCGATCTCGTGCTCGAAGCTGTGGCCCGACAGCGTGGCATGGTTGGCCTCGATGTTGACCTTGACCTCGCGCTCCAGCCCGTAGCGGGCCAGGAAGCCGTAGACGGTGGCCACGTCGAAGTCGTACTGGTGCTTCGACGGCTCGCGCGGCTTGGGCTCGATCAGGATGGTGCCCTTGAAGCCGATCTTGTGCTTGTAGTCGACCGCCATCGACAGGAAGCGGCCGAGCTGGTCGAGCTCCTGGCCGAGCTGCGTGTTCAGCAGCGTCTCGTAGCCTTCGCGGCCGCCCCACAGCACGTAGTTCTC
>CBIHRS010000144.1:0-3478 GCA_966212505.1 uncultured bacterium | reverse complement strand
GCAGCAAGATCGACAGCCGCACCATCCTCGACCAGATGGGCGCCGAGGCGCTGCTCGGCCAGGGCGACATGCTCTACCTCACGCCCGGCGGCGGGCTGCCGGTGCGGGTGCACGGTGCCTTCGTCAGCGACGACGAGGTGCACCGCGTCGTCGAATACCTGAAGTCGCAGGGCGAGCCGAACTACATCGAGGGCATCCTCGAGGGCGGCACGCTCGATGGCGAGGGCGGTGATGCGCTCGGTGGCCCGGGTGGCGGAGGCGGCGGCGACGGCGAAGCCGACCCGATGTACGACCAGGCGGTGCAGGTGGTGATGCAGCACCGGCGCGCGTCGATCTCGCTGGTGCAGCGCCACCTGCGCATCGGTTACAACCGGGCCGCCCGTTTGCTGGAACAAATGGAGAAGTCCGGGCTCGTATCGGCCATGGCCACCAACGGCAACCGGGATCTGCTGCTCCCGAAACGCGACGAATGAAATCTCTGCTGCTTTCCCTGGCGCTGGCCTTTGGCGCCGCGTCTTCTGCCCACGCCGATGCGGTCGACACGCTGCGCGACTTCGTGCGCGACGTGAAGACCGGCCGCGCCAACTTCACGCAGACCGTGACCTCGCCCGACGGCGCGAAGAAGAAAACCACCAGCGGCAGCTTCGAGTTCGCCCGGCCCAACCGTTTCCGCTTCGTGTACACCAAGCCCTTCGAGCAGACCATCGTCGCCGATGGCCAGAAGGTCTGGATCTACGACGCCGACCTCAACCAGGCCAGCTCGCGCAAGATGAGCCAAGCGCTGGGTGCCACGCCGGCGGCGCTGCTCGCCGGTGGTTCGCTCGAGAAGGATTTCGATCTCAGCGCGCAGCCGGCCAAGGATGGGCTCGAATGGGTGCAGGCGCTGCCGAGGAGCAAGGAAGGCACCTTCCAGTCGTTGCGCATCGGCTTCAAGGGCAAGACCCTGGCCGCGCTCGAGATCCTCGACAACTTCGGCCAGCGTTCGATGCTGCAGTTCAGCGACGTGGGCGCGAACGTGGCCGTCGCGCCCGAGGCGTTCCACTTCTCGCCGCCGAAGGGCGCGGAGATCGTGGAACAGTAATGGGACACCCGGCCGCCGAGTACGACGGCCACCCTCCGAGAGGGTCTGAATCGGGCTTGGGGCGGCCCGGCGCCCGATTCAGCCTCAGGCTGCGGGCACGTCAATCAGGCCCATCTCGGGGCTGGTCATCATGCGCTCGATGTCCATCAGGATCAGCATGCGCTCGACCTCGCCGGTCTTGATGGTGCCCAGGCCGGTGATGTAGCTGGAATCGATGGCGCCGTTGAACTCCGGCGCGGCCTTGATCTGCTCGGGCGACAGCTCGAGCACGTCGCTCACCGAGTCGACCACGATGCCCATCGTGCGGTGGCCGATGTTCAGCACGATCACCACGGTGAAGCTGTTGTACTGCACGTCGGCGAGGTTGAAGCGCACCCGCATGTCGACGATCGGCACGATCACGCCGCGCAGGTTGACCACGCCCTTGACGAAGACCGGCGCGTTGGCAATGCGGGTGGGCGGCTCGTAGCCGCGGATCTCCTGCACGCGCAGGATGTCGATGCCGTATTCCTCGGCACCCAGCTTGAACGACAACACCTCCCGCGGCGATCCGGTCGTGGCAGCCGCCTGGCTGACGGCGCGGGTTTCGGTGGCGGAGAGGGCGCTCATGGGTGGACTCCTTGGGACTTGCAACGTCTGCCAGTGTGGCGCCGCGCCGTCGCCGAAAAACCCGGAATAGCGGCGCAGGCTCCCCGCAATTCGTACGGGAAGTGGGCGCTGCACAATCGCTTCATGTCCCAGGATCCGCTGTTCGCCGACGACTCCCTGCCGGAGCCTCCTGAAACTTCTGCCCAGGCCGATGCTGCCGCAGCCGCCCGTGCGCCGCTGGCCGAGCGGCTGCGGCCGCGCAACCTCGACGAGGTGATCGGCCAGCAGCACCTGCTCGGGCCCGGCAAGCCGCTGCGTGTGGCCTTCGAAACCGGGCGCCTGCACTCGATGATCCTGTGGGGGCCGCCCGGCGTCGGCAAGACCACGCTGGCCCGCTTGATGGCGCATGGCTTCGATGCCCAGTTCATCGTGCTGTCGGCGGTGCTCAGCGGCGTGAAGGACATCCGCGAGGCGGTCGACCGCGCGCAGGCCGTGCGCGCGAGCGGCCGTTCCACCGTGGTGTTCGTCGACGAGGTGCACCGTTTCAACAAGTCGCAGCAGGACGCTTTCCTGCCGCATGTGGAGTCGGGCCTGTTCACCTTCATCGGCGCGACCACCGAGAACCCGTCGTTCGAGGTCAACTCGGCACTGCTGTCGCGCGCCACGGTGCATGTGCTGAAGGCGCTGGAGCCCGAAGACATGGTGCGCCTGCTCGACCGGGCGCAGGCCACGCTGCAGGCGCCGGGCCTGACCGAGGCGGCGCGCGACCGGCTGATCGGTTATGCCGACGGCGATGCGCGCCGTCTGCTCAACGCCTACGAGAACCTCGTGTCGCTGGCCGGCCCGGTTGCGCAGCTCGACGAATCGGCGCTCGAGCGTGCGCTCGGCGAACAGCTGCGCCGCTACGACAAGGGGGGCGAGCAGTTCTACGACACGATCTCGGCGCTGCACAAGGCGGTGCGTGGCTCCGATCCGGATGCGGCGCTGTACTGGCTGGTGCGCATGCTCGACGGCGGCGTCGATCCGCGCTACATCGCCCGTCGCGTCGTGCGCATGGCGAGCGAGGACATCGGGCTGGCCGATCCGCGGGCGCTACGCCTCACACTCGACGCGGCCGAGGTCTACGAGCGGCTGGGTTCGCCGGAAGGCGAGCTCGCGATCGCCGAGGCGGTGGTGTATCTGGCGGTCGCACCCAAATCCAATGCCGTCTACACCGCCTTCAACACCGCACGCGCCTTCGTCAAGCGCGACGGCACCCGGCCAGTGCCGCTGCATCTGCGCAATGCACCCACGCGGCTGATGAAGGACCTCGACTACGGCAAGGGATATCGCTATGCGCACGACGAGGAGGGCGGCTTCGCCGCCGGCGAGCGCTACCTGCCCGAAGGCCTGGAGGAACTGCGGTTCTACGAACCTGTCCGCCGGGGTCTGGAGCTGCGCATCGCCGACAAGCTTGACGAATTGCGCGCATTGAATCTTGCGGCGAAGAACCAGCGATAAATCGTCGGGCGTTTGGTGAATTAGATGCCGGCGAGCGGGGTAACTCCGGGAGTTTGTGGGCGACCCCCCCTCCTACAATGCCGCTGCCTGCAACAAGGCGTCTCAGCCGGCGACGGCCCTCAAAGGCCCTAGCCGGCCAGCTTATTGCTAACCCCGGCGGCGTCACGGCGCGAGCGCAGACAGGCAGCCTTTTCGGTGTGCTGGCCGCGCACCGCGACGGACAACCAGGAGACCCCTCGATGGATATTTTTCTTCAGCAGATCATCAACGGTCTGGTGCTGGGCAGCGTGTATGCGCTGGTGGCGCTGG
>CBIHRS010000143.1:0-3561 GCA_966212505.1 uncultured bacterium | reverse complement strand
TGCGCATCGGCATCCGCGCGGTCGACGTGCTGCGCCAGCAGCGGCTCGACCAGCTCCACAGCCGCAAGCTCAGGAGCTTTGCGGAAGTGGCGTTCCAGTAGGTGCCATCGGTCGGGTTTCCTGCAGGTAGTCGGTGATGCCGTCGCGCCCCGGCGTCAGCCCTCTGAGCTGAAGCAGCGCGCCGGCATTGCCGCGGTGGTAGTTGCCGTGCAGGCACACATGCAGCAGCATCTCGCCGCGGCTCATGCGCTCCGGCCTTCCATGCGTGAAGACGAAGTCGATCGGCTGGTCAAGATCGCTCGCCTGCACGCCCTGCATGTAGGCGGCGTACCAATCGTCGACCTCCCTCACGCCGCGGGCCAGCGACTCGAAGTCGGGCAACGCGTCAGAGCGCGGCGCCTTGAAGCTGTGCGGCTCGCCCTGCAGGTGGTGTTGGAAGATCCGGTCGACCACGTGGATGTGGTCAAGGATGCGCAGCATCAGCACGGCATCTTCTTTCGAGAGCCGCTCGAGGTTCTGTCGCATCGCGTCGCACAGGTGCGCATCCGCCCACCGCTTGACCTCGATGAGCTGGGCATAGGGGCGGCAGGTCACGACAGGCCTCCTTGCTCCAGCTCCCGCTGCACGAGCTCGCGCACACCGGGATCGCGCAGCTCGAACACCTCGAACAGCTGCAGCACGCGCAGCGAAGGCACCAGCTCGCGCAGGTGCTGCAGGCAGGCCTCGCGCTCGCCGGGAGGCGTCTCGGGATCGGTGAGCGCGCCGACATTGGCGACGAAGGCGGCCACGCTGCCCTTGCGCACCGTGAGCCCCTGCGCCTGCACGGTGTCCTGTCCGTCGGGAAGAATGTCTTCAGCTTTCATGGCAATCGATCAGCAATGGAACAGGCTTCCACGGTAGCGGCGCCCTCCCCCTCCGCCGTAGCGCCCGACGGCCAAGCGATGGCGCAGAACGGCCAACAGGAAGGCCGGCTGCCGGCGCATGCGCTGCTGGCCGCCCATCCCACGCGGCCGCTGCTGGTGCTGCCCGTGCGGCATCGCGGCGCCGAACCACGCGCCGCGATGCCGCACAGGCATCCGGAAGGGCTGCTGTATGCGCTGGACAAGGGCCTGATCAGCGTGCAGCGCGGCAGCAGCTTCCTGCTGATGCCGCGTGGCCGCCTGGGCTGGATCCCGCCGGACGTGCTGCATGCGTCGGCGCCGCACGAGCCGGTCGAGGGATGGGCGGCCTTCGTCGACCCCGCCGCCGCGGCCGGCCTGCCGGACGCGGCCTGCACCCTGCCGCGCACCCCGCTGCTGGAGGCGCTGGTGCAGCGCGCTGCGGGATGGGATCTGAGCCAGCCCTGGGCCGCCGCGGAGCAGCGCCTGTTCGAGGTGCTGCTCGACGAGATGCGCGGCGCCGTGGCCGACCCCGCCGCGCTGCCGATGCCCAGCGACCGCCGGCTGCTGACGGTGGCGCACGGCCTGCTGCGCGACCCGGCGGACGATGCCGAGGCGGAGGTGTGGGCCGAGCGCGGTGGCCTCAGCCCGCGCACGCTGCGCCGCCGCTTCCGTGAGGAAACCGGCCTGAGCTTCAACGAATGGCGGGCCTGGGCGCGGCTGCACCAGGCGATGCAGTGGCTGGCCGACGGCCAGCCGGTGCAGGCGGTGGCGCTCTCGCTGGGCTACGGCACGGCCAGCGCGTTCATCGCGGCCTTCAAGCGGCGCATTGGCTGCACGCCCGCCGCGTGGGCCGGGCAGGCGGCCGATCGACCCTGACGCGCGAGGGGTTGAGCCGGCTTTCTGAATGGACTACCCTGGAACGCCCCATCCACCTGCCGCGAGCCTGTGCCGCGCACGGTCTCGCCGAAGAAGGAGACCGCCATGCCCAGCTCATCCAATGACGCTGGCAGCGTCACCACGACCCTGCGCACGCTCGCGCTCGTGGGCCCTGCCGCCGCCGGCAAAACCAGCCTCGCGGAGGCCCTGTTGCTCAAAGCGGGAGTGATCGGTGCTCCCGGCAGCCTAGAGCGCGGGACCACCGTCAGCGACTTCGATCCCCTCGAACGCCGCATGCAGCACTCGCTGAATGCGGCGTTGCTGCATCTGGGCCATGCCGACACGCGCATCCACCTGCTCGACACGCCGGGGGCGCCCGATTTCGTCGGCCAGTCGCTGCCCGCGCTCGAGGCGGTGGAAACCGCCGCGGTGGTGATCAACGCGCAGACCGGCATCGAGATGATGGCCACGCGCATGATGGAATGGGCCGCGAAGCGCGAGCTCTGCCGCATGGTGATCGTCAACAAGATCGATGCGCAGGGCGTCGACCTCGAAGGCCTGCTGCACGAGATCAAGCTGGCGTTTGGCAAGGAATGCCTGCCGCTCAACCTACCGGCCGACGGCGGCAACCGGGTGGTCGACTGCTTCTACAACCGCGAAGGCACGGCCGACTTCTCGTCGGTCGACCAGGCGCACCGCTCGCTGGTGGAGCAGGTGGTGGAGGTGGACGCGGAGTTCGTCGAGCGCTACCTGAACGACGGCGACGTCGACGCACGCGAGCTGCATGCGCCGCTGGAGCAGGCGCTGCGCGAGGGCCACCTGATCCCGGTGTGCTTCGTCTCGGCGCGCAACGGCGCCGGCGTGGCCGAGCTGCTCGACGTGATCGTCAAGCTGCTGCCCAACCCGAGCGAAGGCAACCCGCCTCAGTTCCTGAAGGGCGAAGGCGCCGAGGCGAAGCCGATCCAGGCCGAGCCCGATGCCGACAAGCACGTACTGGCCCATGTGTTCAAGGTCACGGTGGATCCGTATGTCGGCAAGATGGGCATCTTCCGCGTGCACCAGGGCACCGTCACCAAGGATTCGCAGCTCTACATCGGCGATGGCCGCAAACCCTTCAAGGTGGGCCACCTGTTCCTGCTGCAGGGCAAGGACCATGTGGAGGTGGACCGCGCAGTGCCAGGCGACATCTGCGCGGTGGCCAAGGTGGAAGATCTGCACTACGACGCGGTGCTGCACGATGCCGCCGAAGACGACCACATCCACCTGAAGCCGCTGGAGTTTCCGGTGCCGGTGCATGGCCTGGCGATCGAGCCCAAGCGCCACGGCGACGAACAGCGCATGTGGGAGATCCTGCAGAAGCTGGTCGACGAAGACCCCTGCCTCAAGGTGGAGCACGTGGCCACCACCAACGAGACCATCGTCTATGGCCTCGGCGAGCTGCACCTGCGCGTGCTGCTGGAGCGGCTGCGCGAGGTCTACAAGTTCGAGGTCAACACGCGGCCGCCGCGCATTGCCTATCGCGAGACCATCACCGCGCCCAGCGAAGGCCACCACCGCCACAAGAAGCAGACCGGCGGCGCCGGCCAGTTCGGCGAGGTGTACCTGCGCATCGAGCCGCTGGCGCGTGGCACGGGCTTCGAGTTCGTCGACCAGGTCAAGGGCGGCGTGATCCCGGGGCAGTTCATCCCCGCGGTGGAAAAAGGCGTGCGCGAGGCCATCGCCTCAGGCGTGATCGCGGGCTATCCGATGGTCGACGTGCGCGTGACGGTGTTCGACGGCAAGGCGCACAGCGTCGACAGCAAGG
>CBIHRS010000142.1:0-3680 GCA_966212505.1 uncultured bacterium | reverse complement strand
GTGTGGCGCATGCCCATCTCGTCGATGTAGCGCATGTCGAACACCTCGAGGTCCATCTCGTGGACGAAGCGCTTCTCGCCTTCGTCGACCGAGCGGATGCCGATCTGGCGCACCCACTTGGGGCTGATGGCCGGCACGTGGCCGCCGATCTCGACCAGCTCCTTCGGGCCATGGCCGCAGAGGCAGGCCACCGGCATGCCATGGATGTTGCCGCTGGGGGTGATGATGCTGGTGTTGAAGTCGGCGTGCGCGTCGAGCCACAGCACGCGCAGCTTCTTGTTCTTGTCGCGGCAATGGCGCGCCACCGCGCTGATGGAGCCGATGGCCAGGCAGTGGTCGCCGCCCAGCAGGATGGGCAGGCGGCCGAGCTGCAGCTCGCCGTACACGGCGTCGTGCACCA
Organism: uncultured bacterium; assembly: GCA_966212505.1. Taxonomy (GTDB): domain Bacteria; phylum Pseudomonadota; class Gammaproteobacteria; order Burkholderiales; family Burkholderiaceae_C; genus CAMLIZ01. The sequence continues at coordinate 3,280 of CBIHRS010000142.1, read as the reverse complement.
CCTGGTTCCAGGCGCGCACCTCCTCGAGGTGGCGGTAGCCCTCGTCGGGCGGCTGCCAGGGGTTGTAGGGGCCGGCGAGGTTGCCGCGGTCGATGACCTCCAGGCCCTGCTTTTCGAGGATGGGCTGGATGTTGGCCACGCGCAGGGCTTCTGGCCCCATGCTGGCGCCGCGGTCGCCGGCGCCGACGTCGGTGGGGGCGCCGATCAGGCTGACTTGGGTGTTCATGGCGCGATTCTCCATGCCGTGCGGCCGCAGGAAATCAGGTTTGCCCGGCCCCGCGGCGGCAGCTTTGGCGAGAAATTCGGCGCCGTGGGTCAGATGTCGGCTGCGAAATCGCCTGTCTGGGTGGGCGTGGCATCGAAGCCGTATTCGGCCTGCAGCAATTCCCAGGCCTCCTCGGCCGTCTCCACGTAGTGGAACAGGTTGACGTCGCCCGGGCTGATCATGCCGGTGTCGATCAGCAGGTCGAAGTTGATCAGCCGCGACCAGAATTCGCGTCCGAACAGCAGCACCGGCCGCTTGCGGCACTTGCCGGTCTGGATCAGCGTGAGGGCCTCGAACAGCTCGTCGAGCGTGCCGAAGCCGCCGGGAAACGCCACCAGCCCGATCGAGCGCATCAGGAAATGCATCTTGCGCAGCCCGAAGTAGTGGAACTGGAAGCACAGCTCGGGCGTGATGTAGGGGTTGGGCGCCTGCTCGTGCGGCAGCACGATGTTGAGGCCGATGCTGCGGCCGCCGCACTGGTGCGCGCCGCGGTTGCCGGCTTCCATGATGCCGGGGCCTCCGCCGGTGACCACGTAGAGCGGCGTATCGAGCGTCTCCGAGCGGCGGGTGACCAGCTCGGCGAAGCGCCGCGCCTCCTCGTAGTAGCGCGACATCGCCATCGCCATCTCGGCGCGGCGGATCACCAGCTCGTCGCCGCTGGCCTGCGCCACCTCGAGCGCGGCGGCCGCATCTTCGGGCGGCAGGATGCGGGCGCTGCCGAAGATGACGATGGTCGATTCGATGCCGTGTTCCTGCTGGATCAGCTCGGGCTTCAGCAGCTCGAGCTGCATGCGCACCGGGCGCAGCTCCTCGCGCAGCAGGAACTTGTTGTCGGTGAAGGCCAGGCGGTAGGCGCTCTCGGGGCCGGCATACAGCGATGGCGGCTGCGCGACGCCGGCCTCTTCCTTGGCCGTGGGGAAGTTGCGGGCTTTGAGCCCGTCTTTTCTGTCGGATGACTCCATGCAGGTGCTCTGTGTTTTTGTGACCGGGGGCCTAGGTTACTCGTTCTGTGGCCGCCGTCATGTTGCGCCGCAGCGCCGCACGCGGTGCGGCGGTGTCAGGCGCGGCTGAGGGTGTGTTCGAAGTAGGCGATGGTCTGGCGCAATCCTTCGTCCAGCGTGACGCCCGGCTGCCAGTGGAGCGCGGCGCGCGCCTGAGAGATGTCGGGGCGCCGGCGCACCGGGTCGTCGGGCGGCAGCGGCCGGTTCACGATGGCCGATCGCGAGCCGGTGATCGCGATCACCTTCTCGGCCAGCTCACGCATCGTGAACTCGCCGGGGTTGCCGAGGTTCAGCGGGCCGGTGAGGTCGTCGGGCGTGCTCATGAAGCGCACGAAGGCCTCGATCAGGTCGGACACGAAGCAGAACGAGCGCGTCTGCTGCCCGTCGCCGTAGAGCGTGATCGGCTCGTTGCGCAGCGCCTGCACGATGAAGTTGGAGACCACCCGCCCGTCGTTGACCTGCATCCGCGGGCCGTAGGTGTTGAAGATGCGGGCCACCTTGATGCGCACGCCATGCTGGCGGTGGTAGTCGAAGAACAGCGTCTCGGCGCAGCGCTTGCCTTCGTCGTAGCAGGCGCGTGGGCCGATCGGGTTGACGTGGCCCCGGTAGTCTTCGACCTGCGGGTGCACCTCGGGGTCGCCGTAGACCTCGCTGGTCGAGGCCTGCAGGATCGGCGCCTGGATGCGCCGGGCCAGCCCGAGCATGTTGATCGCGCCGTGCACGTTGGTCTTGACGGTCTGCACCGGGTCGAACTGGTAGTGCACCGGCGAGGCGGGACAGGCGAGGTTGTAGATCTCGTCGCCCTCGACGAACAGCGGTTGAGTGATGTCGTGCCTTAGCAGCTCGAAGCGCGGGTTGTCCAGCAGGTGCAGCACGTTGTCCTTGGTGCCGCTATAGAAGTTGTCGACGCACAGCACGTGGTGGCCATCGCGGAGCAGCCGGTCGCACAGGTGCGACCCCAGGAAACCGGCACCGCCGGTGACGATGACGGTCTTGCGGGGGCGGGCGGCAGCGGGCATGGCGGGGTGCGGCGGTGAAGATGCAGCCCGTCCGGCAAGCGGCATGCCTATGGTTGGCTTTGCTGCAGCAGTTGGGCCACCGCCGAGAGGGCGATCACTTCGGGCTCCTTGCCGAGGATGCCTTCCACGCCGATCGGACAGGTCATGCGCGCCAGTGTCTCGGCGGGGACGCCGCGGCTGGTCAGCCGGTGCTCGAAGCGGGCCCGCTTGGTGGCCGAGCCGATCAGGCCGAGAAAGCCGAAGTCGCCGCGCCGCAGCACGGCCTCGACGATGGCCAGGTCGAGGTCGTGGCTGTGGGTCAGCACGAGGTAGAAGGCGCCCGGCGGCGCGCTGTGGACCTCGGCCTCCACCGGTTCTACGCAGACGCGCTCGATGTGTGGCGGCAGGTCGTCGGCGGGAAACTGATCTTCGCGTTCGTCGATCCACTGCACGCGGCAGTCGATGCCGGACAGCAGGCGCACGATGGCACGGCCGACGTGGCCGGCGCCGTAGAGCTGCAGCGTGAAGCGCGACGGCGGCTGGGGCCACCGCGCCAGCGCCAGCGCATCGAGCGGGCCTTGCTGCAGTACGACCACGCCGCCGCAGCATTGCCCGAGCGAAGGGCCGAGGGCGTGGCGCGTGGTCTTCAGGTCGACACGGCCTTGCACGAGCGCGGCGCGGGCTTCGGCAATCGCCTTGAGCTCGAGATGGCCGCCGCCGATGGTGCCTTCGACTGCGTCGGCTGTGACCAGCATGCGGGCGCCGGCTTCCCTTGGCGTTGAGCCGTCGGCCTGCACGACCTCGACGATTACGGCGGTGCGGCCTGTCGCGAGCCAAGCTTGTGCCGTGGTGCGAAGCTGGGCTTCGCTCATGGCTTTTGCCTTTGCCTGCTGAGGGGGGAGCGGCACAGGCGGCTGCGGGCAGGCCCCGGGGGTGCTTCGGCAGAGGCGGCCTCGCCTGCGGCGAGGCTCCCCTCCGGTGCTCGGGCTTGTGGTCCCGTCGGGAAACTCGCTTCG
>CBIHRS010000141.1:0-3686 GCA_966212505.1 uncultured bacterium | reverse complement strand
GTCACGTCGGCGATGTTGCGCACCTGGTCGGTCAGGTTGCCGGCCATCGAGTTCACCGAGTCGGTCAGGTCCTTCCAGGTGCCGGCCACGCCCTTCACCTTGGCCTGGCCGCCGAGCTTGCCCTCGGTGCCCACCTCGCGCGCCACGCGGGTCACCTCGGTCGAGAAGTTGCCGAGCTGTTCCACCATCTTGTTGATGGTCTTCGCGGTGCGCAGGAATTCGCCTTCGAGCGGCCGGCCATCGACCTCGAGCGCCATGCTCTTGCTCAGGTCGCCCTGCGCCACCGCGCCGATCACCCGCGCCACTTCGGAGGTGGGGTGCACGAGATCGTCGATCAGCGAGTTGATGCAGTCGATCGACTCGCCCCAGAAGCCGCGGTTGGCGCGCAGCGACGCGCGCTGCTTCAGCTTGCCTTCCTTGCCCACCACCTGCTGCAGGCGCGCCAGCTCGGCCGCCATGTCGGCGTTCTGCTCGACGACCTCATTGAAGACATCGGCCACCTTGCCGGCCACACCCGACCAGTGCAGCGGAAGGCGCACGCTGGCATCGCCGTTGCGCAGTGCGGTCAGCGCCGCCAGAAGGACGCTCAGCTCATCGGCCGGCGCGACATTCGGATCTTCCAGGACTTTCATGAGGCCTCCTCGGGACGCATTCCCGAAGAGGGGCTGAGGGCAAGACCTGTGCCATCGTTTGGGCAGGCAAGACGGCCGGCCGACTCACGAGGGAAAGCCGGTGCGCCGCGTCGACGAGCGCGGGAGAACCCTAGGCTTCGAAGTGGGCAAGCCTGCCAGAAGGCTGCAAAACTTGCAGCAGATCAGGCGGCTTCAGCGGGGGCGGCGAGACACCGGCATCGCGACGACCGCTGTGCCGTCAGCGTCAGGCTTGGCGGGCGTGGCGCAGCCCTTGCAGCTGCTGCAGTCGCTGCAGCCGGAGCCGGCGGCCAGCGCCGATTCGAGCTCGGCGGCACGCTGGGCGTCGGCCATGCCGGCGCGGCGCAGCCCCTGCGCGAGCCGCGCCGCAGCACTGCGGCGCAGGCCCGCCGGCATCAACGTCCAGAGGCTGTAGAGCGCGGCGGAAGCGACGATCAGGCCGACGACCAGGTGCTGCAACATCCCTACGCTCCTAACAGCAATGCGACCCGGTAGGTCACGAACGCCGCGCCATACGCCAGCGCGAACAGGTAGCCCGCCATGATCAGCGGATAGCGCCATGAATTGGTCTCGCGCCTCACGGTGGCCAGCGTCGAGATGCACTGCGGCGCGAACACATACCAAGCCAGCAGCGACAGCGCGGTGGCCAGTGACCAGCCGCTGCTGAGCATCGGCGCGAGCTGCTCGCTGACCTTGTCGCCGGCGGCCGACAGCGCGTACACCGTGCCCAGCGCACCCACCGCGACTTCGCGTGCCGCCATGCCGGGGATCAGCGCGATCGAGATCTGCCAGTTGAAGCCGATCGGCGCGAACACCACCTCCAGCGCGCGGCCGATCATGCCGGCGAGGCTGTACTGGATGGCGGGGCCGGTGGCGCCTTCGGGCGGCGACGGGAAGGTGGAGATGAACCACAGCACCACCATCAGCGACAGGATGATCGTGCCCACGCGGCGCAGGAAGATGCGCGCCCGCTCCCACAGCCCGATCGCGAGGTTGCGCAGGTTGGGCCAGCGGTAGGCTGGCAGCTCCATCAGCAGCGGCGATTCGGTCTTGGTGTGGCGCAGGTGCTTGAAGCTCCAGGCCACCCCCATCGCCGAGAGGATGCCGGCGAAATACAGCGCGAACAGCACCAGCCCCTGCAGGTTGAACAGGCCCGCCACCTGGCGGTTGGGGATGAACGCGCCGATCAGCAGCGCATACACCGGCAGCCGGGCCGAGCAGGTCATCAGCGGCGCGATCATGATCGTGACCAGCCGATCGCGCCAGTTGCTGATCGTGCGCGTGGCCATCACGCCGGGGATGGCGCACGCAAAGCTCGACAGCAGCGGGATGAACGAGCGGCCCGACAGCCCCACCGAGCCCATCACCCGGTCGAGCAGGAAGGCCGCGCGCGGCAGGTAGCCGGAGTCTTCGAGCGCGAGGATGAAGAGGAACAGGATCAGGATCTGCGGCAGGAACACCAGCACACTGCCGGCGCCGGCGATGACACCATCGACCAGCAGGCTGCGCAGCACGCCATCGGGCATCACGCCCTGCACCGCCTGGCCCACCGCTTCCATGCCGGCCTTGATGGCATCCATCGGCAGCTGAGCCCAGCTGAACACCGCCTGGAACATCAGGAACAGCGTGATGGCCAGCACCGGCAGGCCCCACACCGGATGCAGCACGATGCGGTCGATCGCATCGTCGACCCGCGTGTCGACCACCGGCTCGCTGACCGCGAGCTGGAGGATGCGGCGCACCTCCTGCTGGGTCTGCATCACGTTCTGCAGCGTCGGCGCATGCCAGGTGGCGGGCGCGAGGCGCTGCGCCGGCACGTGGCTCTCGATGAACTGCACCAGCGCCTTCGCGCCGTCGTGCCGCACGCCGACCGTCTCGACCACCGGCACGCCGAGCTCACGCTCCAGCGCGGCCCGGTCGATGCGGATGCCGCGGCGCTGCGCGACATCGCTCATGTTCAGGGCCACCACCATCGGCAGGCCGAGCTGGCGCGCCTCGAGCACGAGGCGCAGGTTGAGCTTGAGGTTGCTGGCGTCGGTGACGCAGACCAGCAGCTCGGGCGACTCCACATCGGCGCGCACGCCGGTGACCACGTCGCGCGTGATCGCCTCGTCGGCGCTCAGCGGGTTGAGGCTGTAGGCGCCCGGCAGGTCGAGCACCCGCACGCGGCGGCCGGTGGGCGTGCGCAGCAGGCCTTCCTTGCGTTCGACGGTGACGCCGGCATAGTTGGCCACCTTCTGGCGGCTGCCGGTCAGCAGGTTGAACAGCGCCGTCTTGCCGCAGTTGGGATTGCCCAGCAGCGCAACTCGCAGGGCGGATTCGGCGGCGGCGTGCATCGTGTTCCTCGAAACTCAGGCAGCCGCCACGGCCGTATCCGCCTTCACGCGGATGAACTCGGCCTCGAAGCGGCGCAATGCGAAGGTGGTGTGGCCGATGCGCACGGCGAGCGGCTCGTTGCCGGGCTGGCCGCGGGCGATCACGCGGATGCGCTCGCCGGGCAGGAAGCCGATCTCGATCAGCCGCAGCACCAGCTCGCTGTCATGTGCCCCCGGCGCCGGCACGACCTCGGCCACCGTGGCATCGGTGCCCGGCGGCAGCTCGTTCAGCGAGACGGTGGTCATGTCGGCAGAAATGGCGTTCGCGCCTGGGCGCGACATTGGCGAATGCGAACGATTCTAAATTAGATTGCTTGGCTGCGGATTTGCTCTTGCGCAAGGCTTTGGGGGTATCGGGGCTCTGTGGGCGTCAGTTTCTTCACGGTTCCTGCTGCCCATGGAGCGACAGGGGGACGGGGGAGCCTGCGTTCTCCGGCTCCACCTCGCGGGCGACGACCGCGGACGGCCTGGGCTGGCCTCTTCAACACCGGGGTGCACTGCCTTCATTGGGGCGACCGCGAATGGGGCCTGCGCCCGCAGGCTCCCCCGTCCCCCTGTGGCACCACCGTGGCATGCCGTCTGGCGCACTGCCACCGGTATATCGGGGGCAGGCTGCCCGGGCCTCCGGGCGCAGGCCCCATTCGCGGTGTCATGGCTTTCG
>CBIHRS010000140.1:0-3815 GCA_966212505.1 uncultured bacterium | reverse complement strand
TTTGCGTGAGCGCCACCCGCGAAGGTGGGTCAGTTTTCGGTGAGCGTCAACACTCTGCTCCTTCTAGTGGCACCGCAACAGATTTGCCTGCGCAACAACCACTTAGGCAGGCTCACAGTGCATCGCTCACAGCCTTATCCACAGCTGGCGGGGACAACGCTTTCCGCCCCCACCCCTCGGTTCACTGGTCTCTGCTTCTCTATCCTCATCGGCTGCCTGGGCGATTGACTTCCCAACCGCTCTATTTTCGCCGCGCGTAAGTCCTTGTCGCACAAGGGCGTTTGCGCGTGTGCGGTGCCACAAGTTCGTGCACCGCGAGAGAGAAGAGAGAGGGAATGAGTGTCGAACCAGGGCAAAGCCGGCCGACTCCGGCGCGCCCCGCGCACGCGCAGAATGCCCTGAAAGCACGCGCGTCCCGGGGAAAGTCGCAAATGAAAGGGCCAACCGAGAGACGGTTGGCCTTGAAGAGTGGTGGAGCCGGCGGGAATCGAACCCGCGTCCGCAAGCCATCACCGGACAGTTCTACATGCTTAGCTGGCTGATTTGGTTCTCACGGTGCGGTCGCGCAGCAGCACGCTACCTACACCGCCAGTCACGAGATCTCGTTCTGGGTCGTGTGACCCGACTCAGAACCAGCCAATGTGAATGACCTCTCAGCCCTTGCGGGCCCGGCCCATTGGCCAACCGTTGAGAGGCTCACCGGTGTTAAGCGGCGAGGGCGAAACGTTCGTCGTTCGCAGTTACTTTGTTCCAGATGGATTTACGAGCTAACTGGTGCTCGGCATGCCCTGTTCCGGATCCGCACCCACGTCGAAACCAGGTCGGCCCCAGGGAATCTGTCATTTTAGGCCAGTCCGAGCCAATTCAAGAGTTGGCGGGGGCTTTGCAGGATGGCATCGGCCCCCCAGTCCTCGATGGCGTCGCCTTGGCCCAGGTAGCCCCAGGCGGCAGCCAGCGCCGCCATGCCGGCCGCGCGCCCCGCCTGCATGTCGCGCAGGTCATCGCCCACGTACACGCAACGTCCGGCCTGCAGGCCCAGCCGGCGCGCCGCCTCGAGCAGCGGCTCCGGGTGGGGCTTGGCATGCGGCGTGGTGTCGCCACTGATCACCACCGCGGCACGATGATGCAGGCCCAGGCCCGCGACCACCGGGTCGGTGAAACGGCTCGCCTTGTTGGTCACGATGCCCCACCGCAGCCCCTTCGCCTCCAACGCCGCCAGCAGCGGCTCCATCTCGCTGAAGACGACCGTGCGGTCCAGCAGCCCCTGCTGGTAGCGATTCAGGAACTCCTCGCGAAGCGGCTCGAACGCCTCGTCGCCGGGCGCCACGCCGAAAGCCGCACCGACCATGCCACGGGCGCCCGCGCCAACCATCGGCCGCAACGCCTCGTAAGGCAACGGTTCCATGCCGCGCGCTTCACGCAGGGCATTGGCGGCAGCGGCAAGATCCGGCGCGCTGTCGATCAAGGTGCCGTCGAGGTCGAACAGCACTGCGCTGGCCATCGGGCTCATGCGGGCTTCCGGCATGCGACGAGGTAATTGACGCTGGTGTCGTCCGACAGCCAGTAGCGCTCAGTCAGCGGGTTGTATTCCATGCCGCGCGTCTGATCCACCTGCAGGCCCGCATTGCGGCACCACTGCGCCAGCTCGCTGGGGCGGATGAACTTGGCGTACTCATGTGTGCCCTTGGGCAACAGCTTCAGCACATGCTCGGCGCCGACGATCGCGAACAGGAAGGACTTCGGGTTGCGGTTGATGGTCGAGAAGAAGACCCGGCCACCCGGCTTGACGAGCTTGGCGCAGGCCATGATCACCGATGCGGGCTCCGGCACGTGCTCGAGCATCTCCATGCAGGTCACGACATCGAACGCACCGGGCATTTCAACTGCCAGCGCCTCGGCCGCCACCTCGCGGTATTGCAACCCCTCGACGCCCGCCTCCATGGCGTGCAGTTGGGCCACGCGCAGCGGCTTGGTGGCCAGATCGATGCCGAGCACCTGGGCGCCACGACGCGCCATCGATTCCGAGAGGATGCCGCCGCCGCAGCCGATGTCGACCACCGATTTGCCTCGCAGGCGCGCCAGTCCGTCGATCCAGTCGAGCCGCAGCGGGTTGATCTGGTGGAGCGGGCGGAACTCGCTGTTCGGGTCCCACCAGCGATGGGCCAGCTCGCTGAACTTCGCGAGTTCCTGGGGATCGGCATTCAAGGTCGCAGTCATTCCGCGATGGTACCTGCGTGCACAAAGAAAAAGCCCCGCCGAGGCGGGGCTTCAGACAACCAGCCGGGGCTGATTACTTCTTGGTGCGGGTACCGACCACTTCGACTTCCACGCGGCGGTTCTTCGAACGGCCTTCGGCGGTCTTGTTGTCGGCCACGGGCTGCTTCTCGCCCTTGCCTTCGGTGTAGACGCGGTTCTTCTCGATGCCCTTGCTCACCAGATAGGCCTTCACGGCGTCGGCGCGCTTGACCGACAGCTTCTGGTTGTAGGTATCGGTACCGACGCCGTCGGTGTGGCCGACGGCGATGATGACTTCGAGGTTCATGCCGCTGGTCTTGCCGACCAGGTCATCCAGCTTCGCCTTGCCTTCGGGCTTCAGCGTAGCCTTGTCGAAATCGAAGAAGGTGTCAGCTGCGAAGGTGACCTTCTCGCTCACCGGGGCCGGCGGAGCGACCGGAGCCGGAGCAGGCGCCGGAGCGGGCGGAGCCACCGGCGTGGGCGCCGGAGCGGGAGCCGGAGCCGGCGGGGGCGGCGGAGCGACCGGCTTCAGGGCGCCGTCGCACTGCTCGGCCGCAGTGGCCGGGGTCCAGTTGGCATCACGCCAGCAGAGTTCGTTGGTGCCATTCTTCCAGACGGTGCCATCGGAAGCGCGCCAGTTGTCGCCACCGGTCTTGACCTGTGCAAAGGCGGCCAAAGGGGCGACAAGCGCAGCCGATGCAAAAAGCACCGCCACACTGTTGAGTTTCTTCATGATTCTCCTCTCAAGGAAAGCCGCAGAAGCCTGCGATACGTCCAAATCGGAAGCGAGAAAACCTGGCAAACACCCGGTTTGGCGAGCGCTCACCACCGACGACCCATTGTGCCATCGGGTCGCCAGATGCAAGGGATTTTGGCCCGTGCCTGCCCGGGTGGCCGGGAGCCTGTTGCGCTCGTGCTACAGGCCCCGACCTTTAGAATCGCGGTTCCATTCCGCAGCCACCTGCGGCTGAAAGCCTTGCCGGCGCCTGCCCGCGTCCGCCACTCATGACCCAGTTCGCCAAGGAAACACTCGCCGTCAGCCTCGAAGAGGAGATGCGGCGTTCGTATCTCGATTACGCGATGAGCGTGATCGTCGGCCGTGCGCTGCCCGATGCGCGCGACGGCCTGAAGCCGGTGCACCGGCGCGTGCTGTTCGCGATGCACGAGTTGAACAACGACTGGAACCGGCCCTACAAGAAGTCGGCCCGTATCGTCGGCGATGTGATCGGTAAATACCACCCCCACGGCGACACGGCGGTCTATGACGCGATCGTGCGCATGGCGCAGGACTTCTCGCTGCGCCACATGCTGGTCGATGGGCAGGGCAATTTCGGTTCGGTCGACGGCGACAACGCCGCCGCCATGCGGTACACCGAAATCCGCCTGGCGAAGATCGCCCACGAGATGCTGGCCGACATCGACAAGGAAACCGTCGATTTCGGTCCCAACTACGACGGCTCCGAGAAAGAGCCGCTGGTGCTGCCCAGCCGCCTGCCCAACCTGCTGATCAACGGCTCGGCCGGCATCGCGGTGGGCATGGCCACCAACATCCCGCCGCACAACCTCAACGAGGTGGTCGA
>CBIHRS010000139.1:0-3985 GCA_966212505.1 uncultured bacterium | reverse complement strand
GCGGCGCGGAAGGCGGCCGAATAGCCGCCCGGGCCGGCGCCCAGCACCAGCATGTCGCATTCGATGTCGGCGCCGCCGGCGTAGCTGGAGGCCACCGGAGCCGCAACAGCTGCGGCAGCAGGAGCCGGAGCGGCCGCCGCGGGGGCCGGCGCAGGCGCCGGTGCCGCAGCCCCGGCCGACTCCAGCGTCAGCAGCAGCGAGCCTTCGTTGACCTTGTCGCCGACCTTGACCTTCAATTCCTTCACGACGCCGGCCGCCGACGACGGAATCTCCATCGAGGCCTTGTCGGATTCGACCGTGACCAGGCTCTGCTCCGCCTTGATCGTGTCGCCGGCCTTGACCAGCACTTCGATGACGGCCACGTCCTTGAAGTCGCCGATGTCGGGGACTTTCACTTCCACCAATGCCATTGGGGTCTCCGTCCTACTTACTCTTGGTTCTTGGGTTTGTTCAGCTTGCAGGTGAACACCTTCACCGGCCCGGCCGAGTTCTTGTCGAATTCGCAGCCGCCGCGCACGCCGAGTTCGGCGATGTCCTTGGCGGTCTTGAGCTTGTCGTAGCCCGCGTACATCGCGCCGAGCGCGAAGCTGCGGCCCGAGCCGATGGCCCAGAAGCGGTCGAACTCGAACACCTCGCGGTACGAATACACGCCGTAGATGCCGCTCGCGTTGGCGATCAGGATCGTGAACTGGCTGCTTTCGTACGGGTCGGCGTCTTCTTCCTTCGTGTTCAGGAAGAACTGGTCCTTCAGCTTCGGGTGCAGCTTCAGGAAGGTCTCGAACACCTCGTCGCGCGAGTTCAGGCGCAGCTCGTCGGCATGCAGCGAGCCGAGCGCCTTGCGCAGCACCGGAAAGTGCGCCGTGGTGCCCGACATGCCGATGAACGAGTTGCCGGCCTTGAACAGCTTCTCGTTCTGCTCGTAGCCATGCGACAGCCGCGTGTCGCCGAAGGTGACCAGCGTGTCGGCGGCGATGGCGACCTGGTCGCCCTTCCTGACGACGGTGACCGTCGTCATGCTGCGCCGTCCTCTTCGATGTCGATCAGCAGGCCGGCCATCTCGAGGCGCCGCTTCAGGTTCTCGTAGCCATCGTGGTATTCCCAGTAGGCCATGCGGCCGAAGCCGGAACTCACGAGGATGTACTTCTCGCTGATCGACTGGATGCGCGACACGGCGACGATCTTGCGCACCGGCGGCTGGTCGTTGATGTGCTCGACGATCTCCTGGTTCAACTGGTCATAGCCGTGCCAGATGATCTGGTTGCTGACGGTGACTTCGATGAACGCAAGATCCTGGCTCACAGCATCACTCTCCTGAAGTCAGCCAGCACCTGCGCGAGGTAGGTGTTGAAGCGCGCCGCCGAAGCGCCATCGATCACGCGGTGGTCCCAGCTCAGGCTCAGCGGCAGGATCAGGCGCGGCTGGAAGGCCTTGCCGTCCCACACCGGCTTCATCGTGCTCTTGCACACGCCGAGGATCGAGACTTCGGGCGCGTTGATGATCGGCGTGAAGTACGTACCGCCGATGCCGCCGAGCGAGCTGATCGAGAAGCAGCCGCCGGTCATGTCGGCCGGGCCGAGCTTGCCTTCGCGCGCCTTGGCCGCCAGCTCGTTCATCTCCTTGGCGATCTGGACGATGCCCTTCTTGTCGGCATCCTTGATCACCGGCACCACGAGGCCGTTGGGCGTGTCGGCCGCGAAGCCGATGTGGAAGTACTGCTTCAGCACCAGCGTGTCGCCGTCGAGACTGGCGTTGAACTCGGGGAACTTCTTCAGCGCCGCGACGCAGGCCTTGATCAGGAAGGCGAGCATCGTGACCTTGACGCCCGACTTCTCGTATTCCTTGTTCAGCTGGACGCGGAAGGCCTCCAGCTCGGTGATGTCGGCGTCCTCATGGTTGGTGACGTGCGGGATCATCACCCAGTTGCGGTGCAGGTTCGCGCCCGAGATCTTCTTGATGCGCGAGAGGTCCTTGCGTTCCACCGGGCCGAACTTGGCGAAGTCGACCTGCGGCCACGGCAGCAGGCCCGGCAACGCGCCGCCGGCGGCTGCGGCTGGCGCCTTGGCGGCAGAAGCCTTGGTGCTGGTGGTGCCGGCCATCACGCCCTTGACGAAGCCCTGTACGTCTTCCTGCGTGATGCGGCCCTTGGGACCGGTGCCCTTGACCTCGTCGAGCGGCACGCCCAGTTCGCGGGCATAGCGGCGCACCGACGGCGACGCATGCGGCAGCTGGGCCGAGGGGGTGCCCGGTTGGTGAGCCGGCATCGCCTGTTGCGGCGCGGGCGCAGAAGCGGTTGCTGCGGCAGGAGCCGCTGCTGCCTGGGCAGGCGCAGCGGCCGCCGGTGCGGGTGCAGGCGCCGCCGGTGCGGCACCACCTGCGGCCTCGACCACGGCGATCACCGAGCCTTGGCTGACGCGGTCGCCGACCTTGACCTTCAGTTCCTTCAGCACGCCGGCATGGCTGGACGGGATCTCCATCGAGGCCTTGTCGGACTCCACGGTGATCAGGCTCTGCTCGGCCTTGATCGTGTCGCCCGGCTTGACCAGCACCTCGATCACGGCCACGTCCTTGAAGTCGCCGATGTCGGGCACCTGGATGTCGACCGGGCCGCCGGCCGCAGCCGGAGCCGCCGCTGCGGGCGCGGGGGCAGGCGCCGGGGCCGCAGCCACCTGGGGCGCGGGGGCCGGTGCTGCCGGCGAAGGCGCAGCAGCCGCAGCGCCTTCGGCCTCGATCATCAGCAGCAGGCTGCCTTCGCTGACCTTGTCGCCGAGCTTGACCTTCAGCTCCTTGACCACGCCGGCATGCGTCGACGGGATCTCCATCGAGGCCTTGTCGGATTCGACCGTGACCAGGCTCTGCTCGGCCTTGATCGTGTCACCGGGCTTCACCAGCACCTCGATGACTTCCACGTCCTTGAAATCCCCGATGTCGGGCACTTTCACTTCGATGAGCGCCATGTCTTCCTCTTGTTGTGGCGGCTCGGAACTCCTCGCCCCGGCCGACGCTTCGATACGTGCCCTGGTCAGGCGTAGAGCGGGTTGATCTTGTCGGCCTTGATGCCGTACTTCTGGATCGCCTCGGCGACCTTCTCGGCCGGCACCTTGCCTTCATCGGCCAGCGCCTTCAGCGAGGCGACGACGATGTAGTGGCGGTTGACCTCGAAGTGCTCGCGCAGCCTGTAGCGGAAGTCGCTGCGGCCGAAGCCGTCGGTGCCCAGCACCTTGTACTGGCGGCCCTTGGGAATGAACGCGCGGATCTGCTCGGCGTAGTTCTTCATGTAGTCGGTGGAAGCAACCACCGGACCTGCATGCGGCTCGAGCTGCTGGGTCACGAAGGGCACGCGCGGCGTTTCCGTGGGATGCAGCAGGTTCCAGCGCTCGGCGTCCTGGCCGTCACGCGTGAGCTCGTTGAAGCTCGGGCAGCTCCAGACGTTGGCCGACACGCCCCACTCCGCCTCGAGCAGCTTCTTGGCCTCCTGCGACTCGCGCAGGATCGTGCCGCTGCCGAGCAGATTGACGCTGGGCACGTTCTTGCCCTTCAGCTTGGCGCCCTCTTCCAGCAGGTACATGCCCTTGATGATCTGCTCCTCGGTGCCGGCCTTCAGGCCCGGCATCGGGTAGTTCTCGTTCAGCAGCGTCAGGTAGTAGAAGACGTTCTCCTGCTTCTCGACCATGCGCTTCAGGCCATGCTGCATGATCACCGCCACCTCGTGCGCGAAGGTCGGGTCGTAGCTCACGCAGTTGGGGATCGTGCCCGCCAGGATGTGGCTGTGACCGTCTTCGTGCTGCAGGCCTTCGCCATTGAGCGTGGTGCGGCCCGAGGTGCCGCCCAGCAGGAAGCCGCGGGCCTGCATGTCGCCCGCCGCCCAGGCCAGGTCGCCGATGCGCTGGAAGCCGAACATCGAGTAGTACACGTAGAACGGCACCATGATGCGGTTGTTCGTCGAGTACGACGTGGCCGCGGCGATCCAGCTGCTCATGCCGCCGGC
>CBIHRS010000138.1:0-3987 GCA_966212505.1 uncultured bacterium | reverse complement strand
GCATCGTCGTGCAGTGCCAGAACGACCGCTCGCAGCACCGCAACCGCGACGAGGCATGGCAAATGCTGCGCTCGCGCCTGTATGAGCACGAGATGCGCAAGCAGATGGCCGAACAGCAGAAGCTCGAAGACAGCAAGACCGACGTGGGCTGGGGCCACCAGATCCGCAGCTACGTGCTGGACCAGAGCCGCATCAAGGATTTGCGCACCAACGTCGAGATCAGCAACACCCAGAAGGTGCTCGACGGCGACCTCGATGCCTTCATCACCGCCAGCCTGAAGCAGGGCGTGTGATGGCCGGCCCGGTTCAGGCCCTGCTGTTCGACCTGGATGGCACGCTGATCGACAGCATGCCGCACCACGGCAAGGCGTGGGAACAATGGCATGCCGAGCACCGGCTGCCGTTCGACCACGACAGCTTCTTCACGGCGACGGCCGGGCGCACCAACAGCGAGATCCTCTCGGAGATGCTGCCGCAGGCCAGCGCCGAGGAGATCCAGGCGCTGGGCGAGGAGAAGGAGCGGCTCTACCGCGACATCGCCTCGCGTTCGCTCGAGCTGATCCACGGCTTCGAGGCCTTCCAGCGCGAGGCCCGCGCCCGCGGCCTCAAGCTCGCGATCTGCACCGCCGCGCCGCCGGAAAACATTGCCGTCGCGAATGCCCGCTTCGGGTTGGACCGACTGGTCGACACCACCGTCAGCCCGGCCGACGGCCTGCGCGGCAAACCCCACCCGGACATCTTCCTCGAGGCCGCGCGCCGGCTGGGCGTCGCGCCCGGGGCCTGCATCGTGTTCGAGGATGCGCCGCTAGGCGTGGAAGCCGCGCGCCGCGCCGGCATACGCGCGGTGGCCCTGACCACCTCGCTGCAGGCCGCCGACTTCCAGTCGTTCGACAACCTGCTGGCCGCGATTCCCGACTTCACGGCCTTCGACCTGTCGTCGGCCCTGCAGCCATAACGAAGAAAGAGAGACACACCATGATGCGTGAAGGACCCGCCACCCTGATCCGCCGCGAGGACTATGTGGCTCCCGCCTACTGGATCCGCAGCGTCGAGCTCACGTTCGACCTCGACCCGGCCAAGACCATCGTCACCAGCCGCATGCAGGTGGAGCGCAACACGCAGGTCGCGCCCGCCCCGCTGAAGCTGCACGGCGAGGAGCTGAACCTGCTGCGCGTGCTGGCCAACGGCGAGAGCGTGTCGTTCCGCCATGAAGACGGCCTGCTGGTGATCGACACCCTGCCCGAAGGCCCCTTCACGCTCGAGATCCGCAACACCTGCGCGCCCGAGAAGAACACCCAGCTCTCGGGCCTGTACACCTCGGGCGGCGGCTTCTTCTCGCAGTGCGAAGCCGAGGGCTTCCGCCGCATCACCTACTTCCTCGACCGGCCCGACGTGATGGCCGTGTACACGGTGACGATGCGGGCCAACAGGCAGCTCTATCCGATCCTGCTGTCCAACGGCAACCTGGTCGAGCAGGGCGAGCTGGAAAACGGCCGCCACTTCGCCAAGTGGCACGATCCCTTCCCGAAGCCCAGCTACCTGTTCGCGCTGGTGGCCGCCGACCTGGTGGTGCGCGAGCAGAAGATCCGCACCCGCAGCGGCAAGGATCACCTGCTGCAGGTGTACGTGCGGCGCGGCGACCTCGAGAAGACCGAGCATGCGATGAACTCGCTGATCGCCTCGGTGGTGTGGGACGAGGCCCGCTTCAAGCTGCCGCTCGACCTGGAGCGCTTCATGATCGTCGCGGTGGGCGACTTCAACATGGGCGCGATGGAGAACAAGGGCCTGAACATCTTCAACACGAAGTTCGTTCTCGCCAACCCCGCCACCGCCACCGACTTCGACTACGCCGCGATCGAGAGCGTGGTCGGCCATGAATACTTCCACAACTGGACCGGCAACCGCATCACCTGCCGCGACTGGTTCCAGCTCAGCCTGAAGGAAGGCCTCACCGTCTTCCGCGACCAGGAATTCAGCCAGGACATGGCCGGCAGCCTGTCGGCGCGCGCGGTCAAGCGCATCGAAGACGTGCGCCAGCTGCGCCAGATGCAGTTCCCCGAGGATGCAGGCCCGATGGCCCATCCGGTGCGGCCCGACAGCTACGTCGAGATCAACAACTTCTACACCGCCACCGTCTACGAGAAGGGCGCCGAGGTCGTGCGCATGATGCAGACCCTGGTGGGCCGCGACGGCTTCGCCAAGGGCATGACGCTGTACTTCGAGCGCCACGACGGCCAGGCCGTGACCTGCGACGACTTCGCGCAGGCCATTGCCGATGCCAACCCCGGCAGCGCGCTCGCCACGCGGCTCGAGACGTTCAAGCGCTGGTACTCGCAGGCCGGCACGCCGCGCGTGGTGGCACGCGGCCGCTACGACGCACCGAGCCGCACCTACACCCTGGGCCTGGAGCAGCAATGCGACCCGTCGGCCGGCCAGCCGACCAAGCAGCCCTTCGTGATCCCGGTCGCGATGGGCCTGGTGGGCCTGGGCGGCCGCCAGATCCCGCTGCAGCTCGAAGGCGAGCCCGCACCGGTGGGCACCGAGCGCGTGCTGGTGCTGGAGGACAAGAGCGCCTACTTCACCTTCGTCGATGTCGACGAGGAGCCGGTGCCCTCGCTGCTGCGCGGCTTCTCCGCGCCGGTGCACCTGGTCGACGGCCTGGGCGATGCCGAGCTGCTCACGCTGCTGAAGCACGACGCCGACCCCTTCAACCGCTGGGAGGCCGGTCAGCGCCTCGCGCTGCAGCGCCTGATCGCCGCGGTGCGGGCCGACGCAACGCCTGATGCCGACCCGGCCTTCGTCGACGCGATGCGCGGCGTGCTGCGCCATCCCACGCTCGATGCCGCCTTCAAGGAGCTGGTGCTCACGCTGCCGAGCGAGACCTACATCGCCGAGCAGCTCGACGAGGTGGATCCGCAGCGCATCCATGCCGCGCGCGAATCGATGAAGCTGCAGCTCGCGCAGGCACTGCGCGACGACTGGCAGTGGGCCTGGGAGCAGCACCAGGTGCGCGGCGGCTACTCGCCCGACCCGGTGTCCTCCGGCAAGCGCGCGCTGGCCAACCTGGCGCTGGCGATGCTGTGCCTCGATGCGCAGGTGCGCGGCGACACGGTGTGGACCGGCAAGGCCTACCAGCGCTTCAAGGACGCCGGCAACATGACCGACCGCCTCGGAGCCCTCTCGGCGCTGGTCGAGGCCCATGCCGAGCTGGCCGAGCCGGCGCTCGAGCGCTTCCATGCGATGTTCAAGGGCGAGGCGCTGGTCATCGACAAGTGGTTCGCGCTGCAGGCCCGCACGCCCGAGCCGGTGGGTGCCGGCGCGGGCCGCGTGTTCCAGCGCGTGAAGGCGCTGACGCAGCACGCCGACTTCTCGATGAAGAACCCGAACCGCGCACGCAGCCTGCTGTTCAGTTTCGCGATGTTCAACCCGGCTGCCTTCCATCGCGCCGATGCCGCGGGCTACGTGTTCTGGGCCGACAAGGTGATCGAGCTCGATGGCATCAACCCGCAGGTCGCCGCGCGCTTCGCCCGCATGATGGACCGCTGGAAGAAGCTGGCCGAGCCCTACCGCAGCGCCGCGCGCGAGGCCATCGCCCGCGTGGCCGCCAAACCGGATCTGAGCAACGACGTGCGCGAGATCGTCTCCCGCGCCCTGGAGTCCTGACATGGCCAAACGAATCAGCCTCACCCAATACCTCGTCGAGCAGCAGCGCGAGCACGGCCGCATCCCCGGCCAGCTGCGCCTGCTGATCGAGGTGGTGGCCCGCGCCTGCAAGCGCATCGCGATCTCCGTCAACAAGGGCGCGCTCGGCGAGGTGCTGGGCAGCGCCGACACCGAGAACGTGCAGGGCGAGGTGCAGAAGAAGCTCGACGTCATCTCCAACGAGGTGCTGATCGAGGCCAACGAATGGGGCGGCCACCTGGCCGCGATGGCCAGCGAGGAGATGGACACCATCCACCTCGTGCCCAACCGCTATCCGCAGGGCGA
>CBIHRS010000137.1:0-4065 GCA_966212505.1 uncultured bacterium | reverse complement strand
GACAAGCTGCGCACCTACCTCGACAACCTGTAATCCGGCGCAAGCCCTTGTCACAACGGCCCCGGCACTCCCGGGGCCGTTTTGCTTGGGCGCGGCGCTACACTCGCCAACGCCTCATCCACCGCACCCATGACCCGCATCGCCGAGCGCACCGTCCTGTTCGCCGATCTCCGCGGCAGCACCTCGCTGTATGAGCAGCTCGGCAATGCCGAGGCCACTTCGGTGGTGACCCATACGGTCGCGGCGCTCGCGCGCGCCGTGCCCAACGCGGGCGGCCAGGTGATCAAGACGCTGGGCGACGGGCTGATGGCGGTGTTTCCCGATTCGATGTCCGGCCTGCAGGCGGCCGATCAGATGCACGACGTGCTCGACCGGCTGGTCTCGCGCGGCAGCGAGCATGGCGCCTCTTCCGGCCTCCGGGCTCTGCGCCTGCAGGTGGCGCTGGCGCGTGGCGAGGTGGTCGAGATGGCGGGCGACTGCTACGGCGATGCCGTCAACGTCGCAGCGCGGCTGCTCGACCACGCCGGCGACAACGAGACGCTGATCACTGCCGAGGTCTTCTCCGGCCTGTCACCGGAGCATCAAGCTCGCTTCCGCAACCTCGACCGCATGCAGCTGCGCGGCCGCGTCGAGCCGGTGCAGGTGCACCTGCTCAACGGCAGCGGCCGCCGTGGCGACCTCGCCGCCACCCAGTTCGGCGATGTGGCGCCCTCTTCCGAGCCCGAAGGCATCCGCCTCACCTGGATGGAGCGCACCGGCGTCTTCGCCGGCCCCCACCTGCCCATCGTGCTCGGCCGCAGCCCGCAGGCCACCTACTGCATCGACGACGCCCGCGTCTCGCGCTCGCATGCCCGCATCGACTGGCACGGCGGCACCTTCCAGCTCACCGACCTCAGCTACAACGGCACCTATGTCCGCTTCGCCAGCGAGGATGAAATCCTGAGCCTGCGCCGCAGCAGCTGCACCCTGCATGGCAGCGGGGTCATTGGGCTGGGCGGCCCCCCTGGAGACAGTTTTCCGCCGACCATCAGCTTCGAGGTGCTCACGTTCATGGACACGGTCCCGCACACGCCCTGAGCCCTTCGGAGACCATGCGCCTGCTCTACGTCGAAGACAACCGCATCAACGCCCTGCTGTTCGAGGAAGCCGTGAAGCTGCTCGGCGGCATCGATCTGCGGGTAGTGGACGACGGCGAACAGGCTTTGCGCTGCGCCCGCGAATGGCTGCCCGGGTGGCGCGCCGACGTGCTGGTGCTCGACTCGCACCTGCCGGGCATGACCGGCCTCGAGTTGCTGCCGCAGTTGCGCGCCCTGCCGGGCTATGAGGCCGTGCCGGCCTTCATGTGCTCGGCCGACGCCCTGCCCGAGGACATGCAGCGCGCGCTCGACGCGGGCTTCTCCGGCTACTGGGTCAAGCCTCTCCACATCGAGCGCCTGCTGGGCGATCTGCAAGCCCTCGGCATGGCGCCGCGAGGCTGAGCGCCAGCCCGCCTGGCCGACAATCGCGGCCGATGAGATTCGCCCCCGAACCCACCCATGCCCATGGACGGCCGCCGCGCACGGCGGTGCTGCTGGTCAATCTCGGCACGCCCGATGCGCCCACGCCGGCCGCATTGCGCCGCTACCTCTCGGAGTTCCTTAGCGATCCGCGCGTGGTGGAGATTCCGCGCTGGGCCTGGATGCCCATCCTCCATGGCGTGATCCTGCGCACCCGCCCGGCGAAGTCGGCCGCCAAGTACGCCAGCATCTGGACACCCGAAGGCTCGCCGCTGCGGGTCTGGACCGAAAGGCAGACCAAGCTGCTGCAAGGCGCGCTCGGCGAACGCGGACACCGGGTGCTGGTGCGGCACGCGATGCGCTACGGCCAGCCATCGATCGCCAGCCAGCTCGGTGCGCTGAAGGCCGAAGGCGCCACCCGCATCCTGGTGCTGCCGCTCTACCCGCAATACTCGGGCACCACCACGGCCAGCATCTTCGACGCCGTGGCCGGCTGGGGCCGCCAGACCCGCCACCTGCCCGAGCTGCGCTTCGTGCAGCGCTACCACGACGACGCGCTCTACATCGACGCCCTCGCCCGTCGGCTGCAGGCCCACTGGGCCGAACATGGGGAGCCGGAGCGCCTGGTGCTGAGCTTCCACGGCGTGCCCAAGCGGACGCTGACGCTCGGTGACCCCTACCACTGCGAATGCCAGAAGACCGCGCGGCTACTCGCCGAACGGCTGGCCCTGCCGCAGGACAAGGTGCTGGTCACCTTCCAGAGCCGGCTCGGCCGGGCCGAATGGCTCAAGCCCTACACCGAGCCGACGCTGCGGTCGCTGGCCAAGCAGGGCGTGCGCCGGGTCGACGTGGCCTGCCCCGGCTTCGTCAGCGATTGCCTCGAGACGCTTGAAGAGATCGCGATGGAGGGCCGCGCCGCCTTCCTGTCGGCGGGCGGGAAGAGCTTTCACTACGTGCCCTGCCTCAACGACGATCCGCGCTGGATCGCCGCTCTGTGCGCCATCGCCGAGCAGCATCTCGCCGGCTGGCCCACACGCGAGCTGCCAGGCACCGCAAGCCTGCAACGGCAGGCCGAGCGAGCCCGCGCGATGGGCGCGAAGCACTGATCCGAGGGGTGGGCGCGGAGTTTGCCGCGCCGGGAATTGCCCGACAGCGACGGCACAATCCGCCCATGACCGACCACACCCCCGTCCGACTCGACAAATGGCTCTGGGCTGCCCGCTTCTACAAGACGCGCAGCCTGGCCGCCGAGGAGATCGCGAAGGGCCGGGTCCAGGTTAACGGACAGCCGGCCAAGGCCTCGCGCGACGTCCGCCTCGATGACCTGGTGTCGTTCCGCCAGGGCCAGGTGCCGCGCACCGTGGTCGTCAAAGGCCTGAGTGCGGTGCGCGGCCCGGCGCCCGTGGCGCAGACGCTGTATGAGGAAACCGCCGAAAGCGTGCAGGCCCGCGAGCGCGCTGCCGCCGAGCGCCGGTTGGGCGTGGAGCCGGCCCAGGCGATCGAGCAAGGCCGGCCCACCAAGCGCGACCGGCGCCAACTCGCCGACTGGCAGCGCTGGAGCGCCTCGATCGACGGCGGTCACGACTGACGCCGCCACCCTTGAAAGGTCGGGCCACGCCCCCAATTGGCTCCGCAGCCCATGTTTCCGACGCTTTCCAACCCAGAAATCCAATGAATCCGAACGAGCCGACTCCCGATACCGCCGCATCCCAGACGGAAACGCCCGAGACCACCGGCGCAACGCCGAGCGTCGAGGCCCGTCTGGCCGAACTGGAAGCCAAGCACGCCGAGGTGGCCGATGCCTACCTCCGCGCCAAGGCCGAGGCCGAGAACACCCGCCGCCGCGCAGAAGAAGAGATCAGCAAGGCCCGCAAGTTCGCGGTCGAGAGCTTTGCCGAGAGCCTGTTGCCGGTGAAAGACAGCCTCGAGGCCGCCATCGCGATGCCGGAGGCCTCGCGCGAGCAGGTGCTCGAAGGCGTGCACGCCACGCTGCGCCAGCTGGCCAGCGCGCTCGAGCGCAACAAGGTGGTCGAGATCAACCCGCCCTCGGGCACCCGGTTCGACCCGCATCAGCACCAGGCCATCAGCATGGTGCCGGCCGGCCAGGAGGCCAACACGGTGGTCACCGTGCTGCAGAAGGGCTACCTGATCGCCGAACGGGTGCTGCGCCCGGCCTTGGTGACCGTGTCGGCCCCGAAGTAAGCGAAATCCAGGCCAGGCACGCCTTGAAATGCCAGCAACGAATCACAACTAGACGACAACCGAATTCAGTTCCAAGGAGAAATTCAACATGGCAAAGATCATCGGCATCGACCTGGGCACCACGAACTCGTGCGTGGCCATCATGGAGGGCAACACGCCCAAGGTGATCGAGAACAGCGAAGGCGCGCGCACCACGCCGTCGATCATCGCCTACCAGGAAGATGGCGAGATTCTGGTCGGTGCGTCGGCCAAGCGGCAGGCGGTCACCAACCCGAAGAACACGCTGTACGCGGTGAAGCGCCTGATCGGCCGCAAGTTCACCGAGAAGGAAGTGCAGAAGGACATCGACCTGATGCCCTACAAGATC
>CBIHRS010000136.1:0-4201 GCA_966212505.1 uncultured bacterium | reverse complement strand
TGATTCCGAAGAAGGGCACCGTCTATGTCGTCGATGACGACGAAGCCGTCCGCGATTCCCTGCAATGGCTGCTCGAAGGCAAGGACTACCGGGTCAAGTGCTTCGACTCCGCCGAATCCTTCCTCTCCCGCTTCGATCCGCGCGAAGTCGCCTGCCTGATCGCCGACATCCGCATGGATGGCATGAGCGGCCTGGAGCTGCAAGACCGGCTGATGGAGCGCCGCAGCCCGCTGCCCATCGTCTTCATCACCGGCCATGGCGACGTGCCCATGGCCGTGAGCACGATGAAGAAGGGCGCGATGGACTTCATCGAGAAGCCCTTCAAGGAAGACGAGCTGCTGGGCCTGGTGGAGCGCATGCTGGAGCAGGCCCGCGCCGCCTTCAGCCAGCACCAGGAAGCCGCCAGCCGCGACGCGCTGCTCAGCCGCCTGACCACCCGCGAGGCGCAGGTGCTCGAGCGCATCGTCGCCGGCCGGCTCAACAAGCAGATCGCCGACGACCTGGGCATCAGCATCAAGACGGTGGAGGCGCACCGCGCCAACATCATGGAGAAGCTGAACGCCAACACCGTGGCCGATCTGCTGAAGATCGCGCTTGGAGCCCAGCACCGCGGCTGAGCTGCCGCCACCGTTTCCCGAAGGCCGCCGATCGTGCGGCCTTCTGCATTTAGGAGATAGCCCCATGACCGCCCAACTGATCGACGGCGTTGCCCTCTCGAAGAAGATCCGCGCCGAGGTGGCGCAGCGCGCCGCCGCCCTCACCGCCCGCGGCGTGCGGCCCGGCCTGGCGGTCGTACTGGTGGGCGACAACCCGGCGAGCGCCGTCTACGTGCGCAACAAGGTCAAGGCCTGCGAGGAATCGGGGCTGCGCTCGGTGATGGAGAAGTACGACGCCTCGCTCAGCGAGGCCGAGCTGCTGGCCCGGGTGGAGGCGCTGAACAACGACCCGTCGGTGCACGGCATCCTGGTGCAGCTGCCGCTGCCCAAGCACATCGACGCCCACAAGGTGATCGAGACCATCTCGCCCGCCAAGGACGTCGACGGCTTCCATGTGGCCAGCGCCGGCGCACTGATGGTGGGCCAGCCCGGCTTCAAGCCCTGCACGCCCTACGGCTGCATGAAGATGCTCGAAGCCATCGGCGTCTCGCCGGCCGGCAAGCATGCGGTGGTGATCGGCCGCTCCAACATCGTCGGCAAGCCGATGGCGATGCTGCTGCTGCAGGCCAACGCCACCGTCACCGTCTGCCACAGCGGCACGCCCGACCTGAGCGCGATGACGCGGCAGGCCGACATCGTCGTGGCCGCGGTGGGCAAGCGCAACGTGCTGACGGCCGACATGGTGAAGCCGGGCGCGGTGGTGATCGACGTCGGCATGAACCGCACCGACGAGGGCAAGCTGTGCGGCGACGTCGACTTCGACGGCGTGAAGGAAGTCGCCTCCTGGATCACCCCCGTGCCGGGCGGGGTCGGCCCGATGACCATCACAATGTTGCTGGTCAACACCATTGAAGCTGCGGAACGCGCAGCCACCTGAGGGTGTCAGACAGGCTGTCCCAGAAAGGCGCTCACCACACCATGACCAACCCGCTGCTCCGCTCCGAAGGCCTGCCGGCCTTCGACGCCATCCGCCCCGAACACGTCACCCCGGCCATCGACCAGTTGCTGGCCGATGCCAACGCGGCGCTCGAGCGCGCAGTGAGCCCGGAGGTGCCGGCCGACTACGACGCACTGTCGGCCGTGCTCGACGTGGCGACCGAGCGGCTGGGGCGGGCCTGGGGCGCGGTGAGCCACCTGAAGGCGGTGGCCGACAGCCCGGAGCTGCGCGCCGCCTACAACGAGAACCAGCCCAAGGTGGTGGAATTCCACACCCGCATGGGCTCCGACGAGCGGCTGTACGCCAAGTACAAGGCGATCGCGCAAGACGCATCCAGACTCTCGGCGCCGCGCCGCAAGGCGCTCTCCAATGCGATCCGCGACTTCGTGCTGTCCGGTGCCGAACTGCAGGGCGAGGCCAAGGAGCGCTTCGCGCAGATCCAGGAGCGCAGCGCCCAGCTCTCGCAGAAGTACTCCGAGCACGTGCTCGACGCCACCGACGGCTTCGCCTACTACGCCACCGAGGCCGAGCTCGACGGCGTGCCGGCCGACGTGAAGCAGGCCGCCCGTGCCGCCGCCGAAGCCGAAGGCAAGCTGGGCCACAAGATCACGCTGCACTTCCCGAGCTACTTCCCGGTGATGCAGTACGGCCATAACCGCGCACTGCGCGAGACGCTGTACCGCGCCTACGTCACCCGCGCCAGCGAGCTCGGCAAGCCCGAGCTCGACAACAGCGCGCTGATGACCGAGCTGCTGCAGCTGCGCCAGGAAGAGGCCAAGCTGCTGGGCTACGCCAACTTCGCGCAGATGTCGCTGGTGCCCAAGATGGCCGACACGCCCGAGCAGGTGATGGGCTTCCTGCACGACCTCGCGGTCAAGGCCCGGCCCACCGCAGAGCGCGACCTGGCCGAGGTGCGCGAGTTCGCCGCCAAGGAGCTGGGCCTGTCCGACCTGCAGGCCTGGGACCTGCCCTATGCCAGCGAGCGGCTCAAGGAAGCCCGCTATGCCTTCAGCGACCAGGAGGTGAAGCAATACTTCACCGAGCCCACCGTGCTCGAAGGCCTGTTCCGCATCGTCGAGACGCTGTTCGAGGTGAGCATCCGCCCCGATACCGCGCCGGTGTGGAACGACAAGGTGCGCTTCTACCGCATCGAACGGCAGGGCCAGCTCGTCGGCCAGTTCTACCTCGACCCCTATGCCCGCGCCGGCAAGCGCCCCGGGGCCTGGATGGACGACGTGCGCGGCCGCTGGTCGCGTCCCGAGGGCAGTCTGCAGACGCCGGTGGCGCAACTGGTGTGCAACTTCGCGCCGCCGGTCGGCGACAAGCCCGCGCTGCTGCCGCACGACGACGTGATCACCCTCTTCCACGAGTTCGGCCACGGCCTGCACCACATGCTGACGCAGGTGAACGACATCGGCGTCTCCGGCATCTCGGGCGTGGAATGGGATGCGGTCGAGCTGCCCAGCCAGTTCATGGAGAACTTCTGCTGGGAGTGGGAGGTCGTCAAGCGCCTCACCGCCCACGTCGACACCGGCGAGCCGCTGCCGCGGGCGCTGTTCGACAAGATGGTCGCGGCCAAGAACTTCCAGAGCGGGCTGCAGATGCTGCGCCAGATCGAGTTCTCGCTGTTCGACATGCGCATCCACGCTGACCCGGCCGCGGCCACGCGGGTGCAGCAGGTGCTCGACGAAGTGCGGAAGGAGGTCTCGGTGGTGACTCCGCCCGCCTTCAACCGCTTCCAGCACGCCTTCTCGCACATCTTCGCGGGCGGCTACTCGGCCGGCTACTACAGCTACAAATGGGCCGAGGTGCTGTCGGCCGATGCCTGGAGCGCCTTCGAGGAAAGCGGCGTGCTCAACCCCGAGACCGGCCGGCGCTACCGGCAGGAGATCCTCGAGGTGGGCGGCAGCCGCCCGGCGATGGAAAGCTTCAAGGCCTTCCGCGGCCGCGAGCCGAGCATCGACGCCTTGCTGCGCCATCAGGGCATCGCCTGAAACGCCCGCGCGCCCCCGCCTGATAGATTGACCGAGACCAACCCGGAGATGTCGAAGATGCTGCGCCACTGCTGGATCGCCGTTGCGGCCCTGACGCTCGCCGCCCCAGCCTGGGCGCTGTACAAGGTGATCGGTCCCGATGGCCGCATCACCTACACCGACGTGCCGCCCACCGGTACGCACGACACGGTGGTGCCGCTGTCGGGCGCAAAGGCCGCCTCGGCTGCAGGCGGCGATGCCAATTTGCCCTTCGCGCTGCGCGGCGTGGCTGCGCGCTTCCCGGTCACGCTGTACACGATTCCCGATTGCGATCCGTGCAACCGGGGCCGGCAGGCGCTGCGCCAGCGCGGCATCCCGTTCAGCGAGCGCACCGCCACCACCGATGCCGACCGTGAGGCTTGGCAGCGCGAGGTCGGCGAACTGCGCGCGCCGGCGCTCAAGGTCGGCGGGCAGGTGCTGCGGGGCCTCTCGCTCGACACCTGGAACAGCTACCTCGACGCCGCCGGCTATCCGCTCGAATCGCGGCTGCCAGCCAACTACCAGGCGCCGGAGCCGCAGCCGCTGGCACCGGTGAGCGCTGCCGCATCCAAGCCGGCACCGGGCAAGCCCGCCGC
>CBIHRS010000135.1:0-4217 GCA_966212505.1 uncultured bacterium | reverse complement strand
AGCACGTTGTAGCCGTTCATGCGCAGGTACCGCGTCAACATGTCGTTGATCGTGTAGTTGCGCACGTGCCCCATGTGCAGCTTGCCGCTGGGATACGGCAGCATCGAGCAGGCGTAGAACTTCTTTTTCTTCGGGTCTTCTACGACGCGGTAGGCATCACGGGCAGCCCAGTCGGCTTGCGCGGCGGACTCGACTTCGGCGGGCGTGTATTTCTCGTTCATCCCGCCATTCTAAAAGTGGGCCGGCTATGGGCCGGGCGGAGCCTCGGTGACGAAGCCGATGCGCGACAGCCCGGCCTTCTCGACCAGCCCCAGTACCTCGGCCACCCGGCCGTAGGGCACGCGCTTGTCGGCGCGCATCTGCACCTCGAGCTGCGGGTTGGCCTTGGCGGCAGCGCCGATGCGGGCGACGAAGGCCTCTTGCGAGAGCTTCTCGTCGCCGTAGAACAGCTGGCCCTGCGGATCGATGGCCACCGCGACGAACTGCGGCGTGTCGCTGGGCGATGCGCCTTCGGCCTTGGGGAGGTCCAGCCGCAGGCTGGAGGTCATCAGCGGTGCGGTGATCATGAAGATCACCAGCAGCACCAGCATGACGTCGATCAGCGGCGTCATGTTGATCTCGCCCATCGGCTGCGGCAGCGCGGTGCGTTCGAGGCGTCCGAAGGCCATGGCGTCAGCTCCGGCGGGTCGTGTCCAGCATCATCTCGCGCAGGTCATGCGCGAAGCCTTCGAGCTCGGCCTCGCAACTGCCCACGCGCTTGCCGAAGATGTTGTAGGCCAGCACCGCCGGAATGGCCACCGCGAGGCCGGCGGCGGTCATGATCAGCGCCTCGCCCACCGGGCCCGAGACCTTCTCGATCGTGATGCCGCCCGAGGCGGCGATCGACAGGAGCGCGTGGTAGATGCCCCAGACGGTGCCGAACAGCCCGACAAAGGGCGCCGTGCTGCCGATCGAGGCCAGCAGCACCTGGCCGAACTGCAGGTGGCGCAGGCCGCGGTGCAGCGCATCGCGCAGGCGCCGCGTCAGCTGCGATTCGAGCTGGCCGCTGCTCTCCAGCGTGCCGGTGCCGGGCTGGGCCATGGCCGCGGCCAGCAGCGGCTGCAGCACCTGCTCGCGGTCGAGGCGGGCCAGGCGCTCGCGGCCCTCTTCCAGCGAGGGGGCGGCCCAGAAGGCGGCCACCGCCTGCTCGATGTCGCGGCCGGCGCGCTGGAGCACCCAGGCCTTCCAGAGGATCACGACCCAGGCGCTGATCGACATCAGCAACAGCAGCAGCGAGACGGTGCGGCCGATCGCGTCGCTGCTGGTCCAGAAGTGGTCGAAGCCTTCCATGCCCGGTGCTTACAGGCCGAGCACGTCGTTCATGTTGAAGAGGCCCCGCTCGTGCTTCATCAGGAAGCGGGCCGCGCGCAGGCTGCCCTGGGCATAGCCGGCACGGCTGGAACTCTTGTGCGAGATCTCGATGCGCTCGCCGGTACCGGCGAACAGCACCGTGTGGTCGCCGATGATGTCGCCGCCGCGCACGGTGGCGAAGCCGATGGTCGACGGGTCGCGCGGGCCGGTCAGGCCTTCGCGGCCGTAGACGGCGCAGGCCTTGAGGTTGCGGCCCAGCTCCTGCGCGATCACCTCGCCCATGGCCAGTGCGGTGCCGCTGGGCGCATCGACCTTGTGGCGGTGATGCGCCTCGATGATCTCGATGTCGTAGCCCTCGTTCAGGGCCTTAGCGGCCGTGGCCAGCAGCTTCATCACGAGGTTGACGCCCACGCTCATGTTGGGCGCCATCATCACCGCGGTGTCCTTGGCGGCGTCGGCGACCTTGGCCTTCTGCTCGTCGTTGAAGCCGGTGGTGCCGACCACCAGCTTCACGCCCAGCTCGCGGCACAGCGCCGCATGGGCGACGGTGCCTTCGGGGCGGGTGAAGTCGATCAGCACATCGGCCTGGGCCAGGGCTTGGCGCACCTGGTCGGTGATGAGCACGCCGGTGGCGCGGCCGAGGAAGGCGCCGGCATCCTGTCCGACGGCCGGGCTGCCCGGCGCATCGAGCGCGGCGGCAAGCTGGGCATCGTCGGCCTGCAGCACGGCCTCGATCAGCATGCGCCCCATGCGGCCGGAGGCGCCGGCAATCGCGATCTTCATGGTGCGGTGGCCTCGAGCGGGGGATAGGGACGGGCGGGGCCGAGGGGCTCGGCGGCGGAGGCGGCCGGTTGCGGCGGCGGGACCGGCAGCGCCTTGCGCTGCTCGTCGGTCAGCTCCAGCGCGGGAGGCGTTCCGCTGGCCTTGTTCTTCGCGCTGGTGATCGAGGCGACGAACTCGCGCTCGGTCGGCATCTCGGGCGGCGCATCGATGCTCTTGAGCTGGTCGCCGTCGAACAGCAGCACCACGCGCCGGCTCTGCGGCTCGGTGCCCTGGCGCTTGATCGTGAAGACGTAGTCCCAGCGGTCGGCGTGGAAGATATCGGTCAGCAGCGGCGAGCCGAGGATGTCGCGCACCTGGGCGCGGGCCATGCCCGGCTTGACCGCGGCGAGCTGTTCCTTCGTGACGACGTTGCCCTGGACGATCTCGACCCGGTAGGGAGTGATCACGCCGAAGAAGCTGTCGCTGGACTGCAGCGAGGCGCAGCCGCTGAGCGCGGCCGCAGCGAAAACCAGGGCCGCGGCAAGCGGTCGCGAGACGGAGAGGCGATCCATTGGGGCGTTCGGACTATGATGGAAACCATTCTAGCCGGGCGCTTTTCGTGGTCCCGGTGCCCGCCTGCCGCTGCCGAACCATGCCCCGCACGCCTCCTTCCGCCCCCGCCTCCAGCCATGCCGACGACCTGAAGAGCAGCGGCCTGAAAGCGACGCTCCCGCGCATCAAGATCCTCGAGGTGTTCCAGACCTCGAGCCAGCGCCACATGACGGCCGAAGACGTCTTCAAGGCGTTGCTCAACGAAGGCGCCGACATCGGCCTGGCCACGGTGTACCGCGTGCTGATGCAGTTCGAGCAGGCCGGCCTGCTGACGCGCAGCCATTTCGAGTCGGGCAAGTCGGTGTTCGAGCTCAACGAGGGCCAGCACCACGATCACCTGGTGTGCCTGACGTGTGGGCGGGTCGAGGAGTTCTACGACCCCGAGATCGAGAAGAGGCAGCGGGCCGTGGCGCATTCGCGCGGCTTCGAACTGCACGACCACGCGCTGTCGCTCTACGCAGCCTGCACGAAGAAGGACTGCCAGCACCGCCCGAAGTAAGTGAGCCCCCGACCGCGGGTGCGCGGTCACCCCCCGTGGGGGTGCGGCCTTGCTTGGGGCGGCCCGGCGTGGCGGCCGCGCCGCTTCGTCATTCTCCGGAGCCGCGCTCCATCGCCCGTTGGTGGCGCTGGATGAACTCGTTGTAGGTGTCGATGCCGCGCAGCTGCAGGATGGTGTTGCGCACCGCGGCCTCCACCAGCACGGCCAGGTTGCGGCCGGCGTCCACCGCGATCACGACCTTGCGCACCGGCATGCCGAGGATGTCTTCGTACAGCGGCTCGTAGGGCAGGCGCTCGAACTCGCGCTCCATCGTTTCCTTGCGCACCAGGTGGACGATGAGCTTGAGCCGCATCTTCCGGCGCACGGCGGTCTCGCCGAAGATCGCCTTGATGTCGAGCAGGCCGATGCCGCGCACCTCGAGCAGGTTCATCAGCAGCTCGGGGCAGCGGCCTTCGAGCGCCGTCTGCGAGATGCGGTAGAGGTCGACCGCGTCGTCGGCCACGAGGCCGTGGCCGCGCGAGATCAGCTCGAGCCCGAGTTCGCTCTTGCCCAGGCCCGATTCGCCGGTGAGCAGCACGCCCAGGCCGAGGATGTCCATGAACACGCCATGCCGGGTGGTGCGGTCGGCGAACAGCTGGCTCAGGTAGTCGCGCACCACGTCGATCACGTGGCCGGCCGATTCGCTGGTGACGAACAGCGGGATGTCGGCACGGTCGCACATGGCCACCAGACGATCAGGCGGCGTCTGGGCGTCGGCGACGATGATCACCGGCGGCTCCAGCGTGACGATGCGCGAGATGCGGCGCTCCTGGTCTTCGGAGGCGTCGCGGCTGAGGTAACCCACCTCGCGCCGGCCGACGATCTGGACGCGGTAGGGGTGGATGTAGTTCAGGTAGCCGACCAGGTCGGCGGCCGAGCGTGCGTCGCGCACGGCGGCTTCGTCGAAGCGGCGCTCCGGATGGGCGTGGCCCGCGATCCATTCCCAGCGCAGCGC
>CBIHRS010000134.1:0-4277 GCA_966212505.1 uncultured bacterium | reverse complement strand
CCGCCCACCGAGATGCCGCCGAAGTTGACGCCGTGGTAGCCGCGCTCGCGGCCGATCAGGCGGGTGCGCGAGCCTTCGCCGCGCACACGGTGGTAGGCCAGCGCCATCTTCAGCGCCGTATCCACCGACTCGGAGCCCGAGTTGGTGAAGAACACCTTGTTGAGCCCGGCGGGCGTGATCTTGACCAGCTCTTCCGCCAGCGCAAACGCTTTCGGGTGGCCCATCTGGAAGGGCGGCGCGTAGTCGAGTTCGGCCGCCTGCTCGGCGATCGCATTGACGATCTTGGTGCGGGCATGGCCCGCGTTCACGCACCACAGCCCGGCCACGCCGTCGAGCACCTGGCGGCCGTCGGCGGTCCAGTAGTGCATGCCCGAGGCCTTGGCGAAGAGGCGGGGGGCTTTCTTGAACTGCCGGTTCGCGGTGAACGGCATCCAGTAGGCGGCGAGGTCTTGCGTCAAGGCAGTGCTCCGATGTGAGGGTGCAGGCAATCCGGCAAGTCTAGTCAGGCCGCCGCGCAATGTGCGTGCAGCTTCTTCGGCAGTGCCACGGATTCCTGCAACTTCGTGCGATGAAACTGGTGGTTTCTGCAGCAAATGCAATGCCGGGCCGGCACCGCGCAGCATTGCTGCGAAGTGCCGGCCCGGACAAAGGCCGTCGTGAGTGCGGGTCTGGCCGGCTTTTCGTGCCGGCCCACTCAGGATGACGACTCAGCCGCTGCCGAGCCGCCTCAAGGCGGCTGCGGCCCCCTCGGGGGGCAGGAGCGAAGCGACGTGCGGGCGAACATCTCAGCTCACCAGGACAGCTTCAGCGTGTACTTGCCGTTGGTGGAACCGGTGCCGCCGGAGTAGTACACGACGCGCACATAGCGCTTGAACGTGCTGCTGCCGGTGTTGGTGACGCTCACGGAATCGACCGAGCCGGTGCCGTTTTCGCTAGAACCGATCTGCGTGCCGACGCTGTTGTAGACGTACAGGTCGTAGTCGCTCGAGCCGTTGGGCGTCAGCGTCGCGGTCAGCGTCTTGCCCGGGGCGAGGTCGAGGCTGAACCAATCCTCGTCGGTGCTCGACCCCATCGTGGCATTGATGGTGGCCGGAGCGGCGACCGGGTTGGCCGCGCTGCGCGAGTTGTTGGGCTCGGTCTCGTTGGTGCCGCCGGTCGATCCGCCGATGGCCGCCTGCACGGCCGCATAGGCGTCGACGATGCCTGCGCCGCAGCCGCTGCACGAGCCGGGGAAGGCGCGCGCGGTGCTCTTGAGCATCGAGGACACCTGGTCGGGCGTGAGGCTGGGCTTCTTCGACAGCATCAGCGCCACCACGGCAGCCACGTGCGGCGAGGCCATCGACGTGCCCTGGTAGTAGGCGTAGTTGTCGGCGCCCGGCGAGCTGGTGCCGGCATTCAGCGTCGACAGGATGCCGTTGCTCGAGCTGCTGCGCACGTCGCCACCCGGCGCGGCGATGGTCACGCTGCTGCCGTAGTTGGAGTAATACGCACGAGAGCCATAGCGGTCGGTCGCCGCCACCGAGATCACGCCCGAGCAGCTGGCGGGGCTGTAGCCGCTGGCGTCGGCATTGCTGTTGCCGGCCGCCACCACCACCACCGTGTTGCGGGAGCGGGCGCTGTTGATCGCGTTCTGCGTGGTCGTGTCGCAGGCGCCGGGGCCGCCGAGCGACATGTTGATCACGCGGGCCGGGTTGGCGTTCGCGGGCACGCCGGAGACAGTACCGCCGGACACCCACACGATCGCGTCGGCGATGTCGGAGGTGTAGCCGCCGCACTTGCCGAGCACGCGCGCCGGCACCACCTTGGCGCCGTACGCGATGCCGGCCACGCCGGTGCTGTTGTTGGCTACCGCGGCGATCGTGCCGGCCACGTGCGTGCCGTGCCAGCTGGAGTTCTCGGCAGGGCTGCCGCTGCCGCATTCGCCGGCGGCCACCCAGTCGCCCGGATCCTTGGCGTCGCTGTCGCGGCCATTGCCGTCATTCGACACGGCCGTGTCGTTGATGAAGTCGTAGCCGCCGACGATGTTGGCTGCCACGTCGGCATGCGGCCGGTAGCCGGTGTCGACCACGCCCACATAGATGCCGCTGCCGTTGGAGAGGTCCCAGGCCTGCGGCGCGCGGATGCCACCGGTGGCTTCGGACAGATCCCACTGGCTGCCGTATTGCGGGTCGTTGGGCGTCATCAGCGGATGCATGATGCGATCCGGCTCCGCGTATTCGATCGAAGGATCCTGCGCCTTCAGGCTGGCAGCGAGCGCTGCCGCGTCGTTGATGCCGAGGCGCCGGTCGAGCTTGAGCACATGCGCGCCGAGGGCCGTGTTGCGCAGGTGCTTGAGCTGCACGCCGTGCTGCGCGGCCTGTGCCTGCAGCGTCGACAGGCGCTCGACCGCCATCGCGCCCGCCGAGAGGGAGGTGGCGCCTTGCATGTCGCGGTACTTCACGATCAGGCGGTCGGTGGGCGCCGGGGTTGCCGGAGCCACGTTCAATACCGCCGCGTCAAGGGCCGTTGCCGGCCCGCCCGCCCATGCCATCGGGGCGAGCATCGCCATTGCGGCTGCGCACAGGCTGAGCCGCATCTTTTGCGTCTTTCCGAACATCAGGTTCTCCAGGAGTAAGCATGGCCGATGCCCTCGAAGCCATGCGGACTGGGGAGCATGTCGGTAGCGCCACCGGTAGATGGGTACCGCATTCGGGCCTCCCCGCCGGCCATCGGGCTGCACTTTTGGTGCAGCCGATGCGCCTGCGGGGCGGTTTCTACGAGCCACCCGAAGCGCTGGCAATGTGGAAAACGTACCCCTGTCACAACTGCCGCCGGGCCCCCGGATTGCCAGGTGGTCCGCACGGTCGTCCGAGGTTCACAGGTGGCTGTGCGGACCGCCCACGTGAATTGGCTCGATAGGTCAGTGTTTCTGTTGTGGGAGGCCTGACACATCGATACAAAAAATCACGAACTTCCAGGGCCGGTGAAGGTGGCGTTTGCCTTCCTTTCACATCCAGAAAATCGAATTTCGCATCGTGAGATTCGCGGATGACGCGCCGCAGCATCTTTTTCCATCACGGTGAATCTCATTTCTCATCCCGAAAAGAAATCTCTAAGCTGTTGATTCTAAAGATGAAGTTTTTTAGTCTTATATAAGACATAAGTCTTCCGCTTCTGCTCGCTTCCCGCTACGCTTCTGTACATCCGTTTCCCACTTTGGTTGGTCTACAGAAGGAGCCTGAAATGAGCCAGACCCGTGAACAGCAAGCAGCCGCCCTCGAGAAGGACTGGGCCGAGAACCCCCGTTGGAAGGGCATCAAGCGCGGCTACACCGCCGCCGACGTGGTGCGCCTGCGAGGCTCGGTGCAGATCGAGCACACCCTGGCCAAGCGCGGCTCCGAGAAGCTGTGGAACCTGATCAATACCGAGCCGTTCATCAATGCCCTGGGCGCCCTGACCGGCAACCAGGCCATGCAGCAGGTCAAGGCCGGCCTGAAGGCCATCTACCTGTCGGGCTGGCAGGTCGCCGGCGACGCCAACCTGGCCGGCGAGATGTATCCCGACCAGTCGCTGTACCCCGCCAACTCGGTGCCGTCGGTCGTCAAGCGCATCAACAACACCTTCCAGCGCGCTGACCAGATCCAATGGTCGGAAGGCAAGAACGACGTCGACTTCTTCGCGCCGATCGTCGCTGACGCCGAAGCCGGTTTCGGTGGCGTGCTCAATGCCTTCGAGCTGATGAAGTCCATGATCGAGGCCGGTGCCTCGGGCGTGCACTTCGAAGACCAGCTCGCTTCGGTGAAGAAGTGCGGCCACATGGGCGGCAAGGTGCTGGTGCCGACGCGTGAAGCGGTTGCGAAGCTGGTGGCCGCCCGTCTGGCTGCCGACGTGATGGGCACCCCCACCGTGCTGGTCGCCCGTACCGATGCCGAAGCCGCCGACCTCGTCACCAGCGACGTCGACGAAAACGACAAGCCTTTCTGCACCGGCGAGCGCACGGTGGAAGGCTTCTTCCGCACCAAGCCGGGCCTGGAGCAGGCGATCTCGCGTGGCCTGGCCTATGCGCCCTACGCCGACTTGGTGTGGTGCGAGACCGGCAAGCCCGACCTGGCCTACGCCAAGGCCTTCGCCGAGGCGATCCACAAGCAGTTCCCCGGCAAGCTGCTGGCCTACAACTGCTCGCCGTCGTTCAACTGGAAGAAGAACCTCGACGACGCCACGATCGCCAAGTTCCAGCGCGAGTTGGGCGCCATGGGCTACAAGTTCCAGTTCATCACGCTGGCCGGCTTCCACAGCCT
>CBIHRS010000133.1:0-4627 GCA_966212505.1 uncultured bacterium | reverse complement strand
TCGGCCATCGCCTTGAGCCGGGCCTTGCCGGTCTCCGACAAGGGCGCCGTGTACATCAGCACGCACACGCTGGCCACCGCGCCGCGGCCCACGCGGCCGCGCAGCTGGTGCAGCTGCGACAGGCCGAAGCGCTCGGCATGCTCGATCACCATCAGGCTCGCATTCGGCACGTCGACACCCACCTCGATCACCGTGGTGGCCACCAGCACAGCCATTTGCCCGCTCGCAAAGAGCGACATCACCGCGGCCTTCTCGCCCGCCGGCATGCGGCCGTGCAGCAGGCCGACCATGCGGCCCGGCAGCGCTTCGCACAGCTGCTGGTGGGTCTCGGTGGCGTTCTTGAGGTCCAGCGTCTCGCTCTCCTCGATCAGCGGGCAGACCCAGTAGACCTGCCGGCCCTTCTCGACCTCGTCGCGGATGCGGGCGATCACGCTGTCGCGCTTGCCGTCGGCGAACACCTTGGTGACCACCGGCGTGCGGCCGGGCGGCAGCTCGTCGATGGTGCTCACGTCGAGGTCGGCGAAATAGGTCATCGCCAGCGTGCGCGGGATCGGCGTGGCGCTCATCATCAGCAGGTGCGGTTCCAGCGCGCCGCTCAGCTTGGCCCGCAAGGCCAGCCGCTGCTGCACACCGAAGCGGTGCTGTTCGTCGACGATGGCCAGGCCGAGCTTCGCGAACTGCACGTCGTCCTGGATCACCGCATGCGTGCCCACCACCAGCTGCGCCTCGCCCGAGGCCACGCGCTCGACCATCTGTGTACGTGCCTTGCCCTTGCGGCTGCCGGTGAGCCAGGCGATGACGATGCCCAGCGGCTCCAGCCACTGCACCAGCTTGCGGAAATGCTGCTCGGCCAGGATCTCGGTGGGCGCCATCAGCGCGCATTGCCAGCCGGCATCGATGGCCAGCGCCGCGGCCAGCGCGGCCACCACCGTCTTGCCCGAGCCCACGTCGCCCTGCAGCAGCCGGTGCATCGGCTGTGGACGGCGCAGGTCGGCCGCGATCTCCTCGGCCACGCGATGCTGCGCCCCGGTGAGGCCGAAGGGCAGCACGCCGAGCAGCTTTTCATGCAGGCCGCCGGCCGACGCGTGCAGCGCCGGTGCCTTCAGGGCCGCGCGCTCGCGTTGGGCCTGCAACTGCGAGAGCTGCTGCGCCAGCAGCTCCTCGTACTTGAGCCGCTGCCAGGCGGGATGGCTGTGGTCTTCGAGCGTGGCGATCTGCACGCTCGGGGCGGGGTGATGCAGGAAGTGCAGCGCCTCGCGCAGCGTCGGCAGGCCCGCGGGGACGAACGCCAGCGGCAGCAGCTCGTCGAGCGGCGCACGCTGCAGCGCCGACACCACCGCCTTGCGCAGGTAGACCTGGGGCAGCTGCGCGCTGGTGGGGTACACGGGTGTCAGCGCGGTGGCGAGCGGCGTGTCTTCGTTCACCGCCTTGCACACCGGATGCACCATCTCGCGGCCGAAGAAGCCGCCGCGCAGCTCGCCGCGCACCCTCACCCGCGTGCCGGCCGCGAGCGCCTTCTGCTGCGAGGGGTAGAAGTTGAGAAAGCGTAGGACCAGCTCGCCGCTGCCGTCGTCGACCCGCACCACCAGCTGCCGCCGCCCGCGCAGCTCGACGCGGCAGTCGCCGACCACGCCTTCGACCTGCACCGTCTCGCCCGGCCGCGCCTCGGCGATGGGCGTGATCCGCGTCTCGTCTTCGTAGCGCATCGGCAGGTGCAGCGCGAGGTCGATGTCGCGCCGCAGGCCGAGCTTTTCCATCGCCTTCTGCGGGGCGGACTTTTGTCGCACTCCGGCGTTGGCGGTTGGAGACGGCAGGGCTGACATGGCTCGGATTCTGCCCGGGGCCGGATAGCATCGCAGCCGCGACGAGGGAGTCGTTCGCACATCTTCAACAACGGAGGAGAACCTCTATGTATGCCATTCGCTCGACCTGGCAGGTCGGAGTGCGGCGCGCGCTGCGCGTTGCCTGTGTTGCGGCCGTGGTCGCCCTGACCGGTTGCGCCAGTTTCTATGTCGACACTGCCACCAAGGAAGTTCCTGTGGTGGAGTACAAGAAGCCGGCAGAACTGAAGCCGGTTCAGCTGCTGTTCGAGTTCCAGACCAAGGGGGCGCTCAACACGCGTGCCACCGATCATTTGAAGGCTCAGGTGACCGAGCAGGTGAAGTCCAGCGGCCTCTTCTCCGAGGTGCAGGACAAGGCCGTGCCCGGTGGCGCCACGCTGAGCATCACCCTCAACAACGTGCCACTGACCGACAACGCCTTCGGCAAGGGCTTCGTGACCGGTTTGACGTTCGGCCTGGCCGGTTCCCAGGTGTCCGATGGCTATGTCTGCACGGCCAAATACATCAGCGATGCGAAGCCCGAACCGATCGTCAAGGTCGCGCGCCATGCCATCCATACCAACGTCGGCGCCGGCTCTGCGCCTCCCAATGCCATCAAGGCCGACAACATCGAAGCCGCGGTCCGGACGATGACCCGCCAGATCGTCAGCACCGCGCTGAACGACCTCTCGCAAGACCTGGCTGTCGCCAAGTGAAGGAGGGCGTGAACATGGTTTTGGCGTTCTCTTGGCGGCGAGGGCTGGTGGCCGGCTGCTGCATCGCCGTCGCGATGCTCACCGGCTGCGCCCAGATCAAGCTCGGCGCCCCCGTTGCAAGCGTCGACAACATCCAGAAGGCCAAGGCCATCGGCATGGCACCGGCGGCCGTCGGCGAATTCGCGCTGGCTGCGAGCAAGCCCAAGGCGATGGATGAAGGCCTCAACGTGCGGAGCAACACGGTGTCGTCGCCCTTCCAGAATTCCTTCGCCCAGTACCTGAAGGAAGCCTTGTCAGCCGAACTGAAAGCGGCTGGGTTGTTCGACCCATCCTCCAAGATCGTCATCCAGGGCTGGCTGACCGACAGCCAGCTCGACGCGGCGATGGCGCAAGGCACCGGGAAGCTGGCGGCACGATTCGTCGTGATGCGCGCAGGCAAGTCGGTGTATGACAAGGAGCTGAAGACGAGCGCGACCTGGGAGTCGTCGTTCGTCGGTGCGATGGCCATTCCGGCTGCCGTCAACGAGTATTCGGGGCTGTACCGGCGGTTGATCGGGCAACTGCTGGACGATCCGGCCTTCAGGGCCGCGGTCGCGAGGTAGTGCATCCTCGGGTGTGACAATCGAGAGCGGCTTCGGCCGCTCTCTTGCTTTCTGGTGCCATGAACCGTTCCTACTCCCTGAGCCATTTCGACTTCGCGCTCCCCCCCGAACTCATTGCCCAGCACCCGGCCGCCGAACGCACCGGCTCGCGCCTGCTCGACGGCACCGGCCCGCAGCCGGCCGACCGCGTGTTCCGCGAGCTGCCGCAACTGCTGAACCCGGGCGACCTGATGGTGTTCAACGACACGCGGGTGATCAAGGCGCGGCTGTTCGGCGCCAAGGACACGGGCGGTGCAGTGGAGGCATTGGTGGAGCGGGTGCTGCCGGGGCATGAGGTGCTGGCCCACGTGCGCGCCAGCAAGTCGCCGCGGGCCGGGCAGCGGGTACGCTTTGCCGAGGCTTTCGAGGCCGAGGTGCTGGGCCGCGAGGGTCCCGACGATGCGCTGTTCCGCCTGCGTTTCCCGTCGGAGCCGCTGGCCTTGCTGGAGGCACATGGCCATGTGCCGCTGCCGCCCTACATCACCCATGCCGACGAGGCCGATGACGTGGCGCGGTACCAGACGGTGTTCGCCGCGCGGCCCGGTGCAGTGGCGGCGCCCACCGCCTCGCTGCATTTCGACGAGGCGCTGCTGGACCGGTTGCGCGGGCAGGGCGTGCAGATGGCCAACGTGACGCTGCACGTGGGCGCGGGCACCTTCCAGCCGGTGCGCAGTGAGAACCTCGCCGAGCACAAGATGCACAGCGAATGGTTCGAGGTGCCCGAGGCCACCGTTTCGGCGATCTCTGCGGCGAAGGCCCGGGGTGCCCGGGTGATGGCGGTGGGCACCACGACCTTGCGTGCGCTGGAGTCGGCTGCGTTGAGCGGGACGTTGCAGGCGGGGGCGCGGGAGACCGATCTCTTCATCACGCCGGGCTTCACCTTCCATGTGGTCGACCGGCTGCTGACCAACTTCCACCTGCCCAAGAGCACGCTGCTGATGCTGGTGAGCGCCTTTGCGGGCTTCTCGCATGTGAAAGCGCTGTATGCGCATGCGATTGCTGAGCGCTATCGCTTCTTCAGCTATGGGGATGCGATGTTGCTTGATCGCATGGCTGTTGGCTTAGGGTAGGTTCGTTCGGCAAGGCTGCGAGCGGGCGGCGCTGTGGCCGGGGCGCTGCAGACTCGGCCTTGGCCCTATGGGGCCAAGGCTTCCCTGTGGTGCTCGAAGGCATGGCCCCGTGGGGAAACTCGCTTCGTTCGCTTCGTTCGCTTCGCTCTCGCCGCTCAGACAGTCCCCACGAGTCAGTGCTTGAAGCGCGCTAAGGCGCGCGGCCATGCCTCCTGCGCTCCTCGGCGTCGTCTGATGCGCCCCGGCCGCAGCGCCGCCCGCTCGCAGCCTTGCGGCACCGCTCGTTGTAGTGCACGAATGAATTCGTTCTTTGCCTGCCACCACTGGTTCGGCAAGGCCCTGGGCTGCCCGGCGGCTGGGCGTATCGTCTGGTGCTGAGC
>CBIHRS010000132.1:0-5293 GCA_966212505.1 uncultured bacterium | reverse complement strand
TGACGCCCAGGCGGGCGGTGCTGTCGGCGCGCAGCTTGTTCCACCAGCCCGTCCACGGCTCCTGGCCTGCCTTGATGAGCGCGCGGATGCGGGCGGCATCGTCTTCGGTGAGCAGCAACCCCGGGTGCTGGAAGACGCCGCTGACCGAGGCGGGGATGCGCGCAGCCTGAGCCACCCCCTGCCCCGGCTCCTGCGTTTGTTCCTGCGCCTGCCCCGGGCCATCAGCCCCACCGGAGCCCGCGCCGCATCCCGGCAGCAGCGGCAGCATCGGGAACAGGCCGAGGCCCAGCGCGAACGCGCGGCGTGCCGGATCCGGCAACTTGCCGAGGCCGGCCTGCTTAATGAACTTCTTCGACACGCTCATTTCCCCTGACGTCCTGTTGAACCGCGGGCACCGTAGCCCGACGTGCCAACACCGTCATGACCGAGATCTGACGGAAGGATGTCGACGTGCCGGATTTCCGCCTTTCAACGAACTGTTACTGCGGGCGATGGGCAGAGGGTCGCGCCTCCGACGCCAGGGTCTCGGCCTTCTCGAGGCTCTGTTGGATGGCGAGCGCTTGCGCCGAGCCTGGCTCCACCTGAGCGAGCACCCGTCGCCACAGCGCAATCGCACCGGCGTAGTCCTGCTGCTCGAAGCTGGCTGCGCCGGCCCAGGCCAGCGCCTGCGGATTGGCCGGGTCCAGCGTCAGCGCCTGCTGGATCAGGCGGGCCGGCTCGCCGTCGAGGCGCTGGCCCTGCGCGGTGGCCGCGCGCACGGCCTGGTCGAGCAGCCGGTTGGCCTCGAGGTGGCGGTCGGCCTCGGGCGGCTCCCACGCGGCGGGCCGGCCCAGCGAGGCGTAGAGCGCGGCGGCGAGCAGCGGCGCGGCCAGGGCCAGCGCGATGGTGCCAGGCCGGCTGACAGAGGCCGCATGGCCAGCGGCGCCGCGCCGCAACGGCACCAGCACGAAAGCCATCGCCAGTGCGCTCAGCAAGGCCGCGCCTGCGATGAAGCCGATCATGCCTCGCCCTCCTCGTCCGCCGCCCGGCGTTGCTGGCGGCGCAGCCGCAGGCCCAGCACCGCCAGCCCGCCGGCCAGCATGAGGCCAGGGCCGGCCCACAGCAGCCCGGTCGTGGCCTTCAGCGGCGGGCGGTACAGCACGAAGTCGCCGTAGCGCTGCACCAGGTAGTCCTTCACCTGCTGGTCGGTCGCGCCGCGCTGCAGCTGCTCGCGCACCTCGTTCTTCAGCTCGATGGCGAGCTGGGCCTGCGAATCGGCCAGCGTCTGGTTCTGGCAGACCAGGCAGCGCAGCTCCGTGCTGAGCCGCTGCACCCGAACCTCGATCGCCTCGGCGGTTCGCGCATCAGCCACGCTGCAGTTCCTTGATGAGCGGCAGCAGCTTCTTCTCCAGCGCCTCGACGGTCACCGGGCCGGTGAGCTTGAGGCGCACGATGCCCTGCTTGTCGATCACGTAGGTCTCTGGCACGCCGTACACGCCGTAGTCGATGCCCACCTTGCCCTTGTCGTCGACGATGGTCAGGCGGTAGGGGTTGCCGTGCTGCTGCAGCCATTGCGCGCCGTCGGCCGGCGCGTCCATGTAGTCGAGGCCGACGATGGGCACCACGTCGCGCTTCGCCAGGTCGAGCAGCAGCGGATGCTCCTGCCGGCAGGAGCCGCACCAGGAGGCCCACACGTTGAGCAGCCACACCTTGCCCTTCATCACCTCGGGGCCGAAGCGCTGCTGCGGCTGGTCGAGCTGCGCCAGCGAGAAGGCCGGTGCGGGCTTGCCGACCAGCGG
Source organism: uncultured bacterium (assembly GCA_966212505.1). Classification (GTDB taxonomy): domain Bacteria; phylum Pseudomonadota; class Gammaproteobacteria; order Burkholderiales; family Burkholderiaceae_C; genus CAMLIZ01. Next base: position 3,515 of record CBIHRS010000132.1, on the reverse strand, counting down.
CGAAGGAATCTCCTGCGGATCGCGGCGCAGGCCGGCGCCCAGCAGCGTGAGCAGTGCGAAGAAGATGCCGAGCGGCAGCAGAAAACGTCTCATGAAACCTTGAGGGATGCGAGGGAGATGGAAGATGCGGTGGCTTCAACGCGGCGCGCCGTGCGGTAGCGCTTGTCGGCCGCGGCCAGGCCGCCGCCCAGCGCGATCAGCAGCGCGCCGGCCCAGACCCAGCCGATGAAGGGCTTGTGCTGCAGGCGGACGACCCAGGCGCCGTCCTTCGTGGCTTCGTTGAGCGACACGTAGAGGTCGCGGAAGATGCCGCGGTCGATCGCGGCCTCGGTCATCGGCATCTGCTGCACGATGTAGAAGCGCTTCTCGGGATGCAGCGTGGCCACCGGCCGGCCGTCGCGGCTGACCTCGAAGCGCGCGCGCGCCGCCACGTAGTTGGGCCCCTGCTCGCGCGCGAGGCCGGCAAACTCGAAGCGGTAATCGCCCAGCGTGGCCGACTGGCCGACGCGCAGGCTGTGGTCGGCGGCCGTCTCCAAGCCCTTGACCAGCGTCACGCCGAGCACGAACACCGCCACGCCCGTGTGCGCCACCACCATGCCCCACCAGCCCAGCGGCAGCCCGGCCTGCCGGTGGCGCAGGTGCTTGATGGCCTCGGCCGCGGTGCCCAGCGCCAGCCAGGCGGCCAGCGCCACGCCCAGCGCCACCATCCACGACGTCTGCAGCACCAGCAGCACCGCCGAGGTGGAGCCCACCGCGCCCAGCGCGATCCAGCGCAGGCGGCGCAGCACGCCGCGCCACGAGGCCTCTTTCCACGACACCAGCGGCCCCACGCCGGCCAGCAGCAGCAGCGGCACCATCAGCGGCACGAACACCGACTCGAAGTACGGCGGCCCGACCGAGATCTTGCCGAGGTCGAGCGCATCGAGCGCCAGCGGATACAGCGTGCCCAGCAGCACGGTGCCGGCGGTAGCCGCCAGGATCACGTTGTTGAGCAGCAGCAGCGATTCGCGCGAGAACACCGCGAAGCGCCCGCCCAGCCCCACGGTGGGCGCGCGCCAGGCATAGAGCGCCAGCGCGCCGCCGATCGCCACGCCGAGGAAGGCCAGGATGTAGAGGCCGCGCCGCGGATCGCTGGCGAAGGCATGCACCGAGGTCAGCACGCCCGAGCGGACGAGGAAGGTGCCCAGCAGCGACAGCGAGAACGCCAGGATCGCCAGCAACGCGGTCCAGTTCTTGAAGGTGCCGCGCTTCTCGGTGACGGCCAGCGAATGGATCAGCGCGGTGCCCAGCAGCCAGGGCATGAACGAGGCGTTCTCCACTGCATCCCAGAACCACCAGCCGCCCCAGCCGAGCTCGTAGTAGGCCCATGAGCTGCCGAGGTAGATGCCGGCGGTGAGAAAAGCCCAGGCCAGCAGCGTCCATGGCCGGGTCCATTTGGCCCAGGCGGCATCGAGCCGGCCGCCGATCAGCGCCGCGATGGCGAAGGCGAACGCCACCGAGAAGCCGACGTAGCCCATGTAGAGGACGGGCGGGTGCGAGACCATGCCCCAGTCCTGCAGCAGCGGGTTGAGGTCGCGGCCATCGGGCGGCGCGGGCAGCGTGCGCTCGAAGGGGTTGGAGGTGAAGAGCAGGAAGCTGAGGAAGCCCACGCTGACGAGGCCCATCACCGCCAGCACGCGCGCCGCCATCTCGCGCGGCAGCTGTCGGCTGAACAGCGCCACCCCGATGGTCCACAGCGCCAGCATCTGGATCCACAGCAGCACCGAGCCTTCGTGTCCGCCCCACACGCTGCAGATCCTGAAGGCCAGCGGCAGGTGCGAGTTGGAATTGGCGGCCACGTAGCTCACGCTGAAGTCGTTGGCCGCGAAGGCCTGCACCAGCGCCGCGAAGCCGAGCGTGACCAGCAGGCCCTGGCCGAGCGCCGCGCCGTGGCCCAGCGCCATCCAGCGCGTGTTGCCGCGCCAAGCGCCCAGCAGCGGCAGCGTGCCCTGCAGCAGCGCGAGGCCGAGCGCGAGCAGCAGCGCGAAGTGGCCGAGCTCGGGGATCATCGGGCGGCCTCCCCTGGCCGCGTGGCCTTCTTCAATGCGTAGGCGGCATCGGGCGGCATGTAGTTCTCGTCGTGCTTGGCCAGCACCTCGTCGGCCACGAACACGCGATCGGGCCCGAGGCGGCCCTGCGCGACCACGCCCTTGCCTTCCTTGAACAGGTCGGGCAGCGCGCCGCGGTAGCGCACCGGCAGGCGCCGCGCGGTGTCGGTGACGGTGAAGCTCACGGTCAGACCGTCGGCCTCGCGCGCGAGGCTACCGGCCTCCACCAGGCCGCCGATGCGGAACGGCTTGTGCCGCGGCGCCTCGCCGGCAGCCACCTGCGATGGCGTGAAGAAGAACACCAGGTTCTTCCTGAAGGCCTGCAGCACCAGTGCAGTGGCGATGGCCAGCGCGGCCAGTGCGGCGGCCAGCAGCGCCAGGCGCTTGTGGCGGGCCTTCATTGGCCGGGCTCCGAGGCAGCGGCCTCGCGCAGTGCAGCGCGGTGGCGTCGGGCGAGCGCGATCCCTTCGAGGATCACCAACGCCAGCGTCACGCCGATGGCCGGCCACACGTAGCGGGCATATCCGCCGAGCGACAACCCATCGAGGCTCATGGCTGCACCTCCGCAGCCAGGCGCTGCACCCAACCGGCATCGCGCTCGCGTTCGAGCACGATGGCCCGCAGGCGCCGCAGCACCGCGGCAATGGCCGCTGCCCAGAAGCCCAGCGTGCACAGGCCCAGCCCCAGCAGCATCGGCGCGGCGATGCTGGGCGCGCTGCGCAGGCTGATCGAGGCGCCCTGGTGCAGCGTGTTCCACCACTGCACCGAGAAGTAGATGACCGGCACGTTGACCGCGCCCACCAGCGCGATCACCGCCCCCGCCCGGTCGGCCCGCCGCGCATCGTCGATCGCCGACTGCAGCGCGATGAAGCCGACGTAGAGGAACAGCAGGATCAGCACCGAGGTGAGCCGCGCATCCCACACCCACCAGGTGCCCCAGGTCGGCCGGCCCCACAGCGCGCCGGTCCACAGGCACACGAAGGCATACAAGGCACCGGTGGGCGCCAGTGCCTGCATCATCATGAACGACAGCCGCGCATTGAGCACCAGGCCCACGGCGCCCCAGAAGGCCATCGCGAGGTAGATCACCATCGCCATCCAGGCGGCAGGCACATGCACGTAGAGGATGCGGTAGGCCTCGCCTTGCTGCGCGTCGGTGGGGGCGATGGCGAAGCCGACGTAGAGGCCGAGCGCGATCAGGGCCACCGCGAGTTGTGTGGCCATGGTGGCGAGCTTTCCCGCGATTGGGTAGAAGGCCTGGGGGGAGGCGTAGCGCCAGGTGATGGGCGCTTTGATTGAGAGCGAGGTCACGTCGTTGTGGTGTGTTGTTGTGTGCTGAGGGTGGAGCGGCACAGGCGGGTGCGGGCAGGCCTGGGGGCGCTTCGGCAGAGGCGGCCTTGCCTGCGGCAAGGCTCCCCTGCGGTGCTC
>CBIHRS010000131.1:0-5414 GCA_966212505.1 uncultured bacterium | reverse complement strand
GCGCTATCTCGTTCCCGAGCACGAGGTCGAGTGGACCGCGGTGCGCTCGCAGGGTGCCGGCGGCCAGAACGTCAACAAGGTGTCGAGCGCGGTGCAGCTGCGTTTCGACGTGCGGGCCTCGGCCATGCCCGAGGCGCACCAGCAAAGGCTGCTGGCGCTGAACGACCAGCGCATCACCCAGGACGGCGTGGTGGTGATCAAGGCGCAGACGCACCGCAGCCAGCCGATGAACCGGGCGGAGGCGATGGCGCGCCTGCAGGAGCTGGTCGACAGCGTGGCCACGCCGCCCAAGCGCCGGGTGCCGACCAAGCCTTCCCTGGGCGCGAAGCGCCGGCGGCTGGAGGCCAAGGGTCAGCGCAGTGTGATCAAGGCGCTGCGCGGCAAGCCCACGGATTGATGGGATCCGAGACCGCCGCCGGGCCGCCCCAAGGCGGTCTCGGACCCTCTCGGAGGGTGGCCGCGGTATTGCCGCGGCCGGGTGCCGTCATGTCGCGCGCTTGAAGGTTGCGAGGAACACGCCGGCCGCGACGAACAGGCTGCCGAACATCCGGTTCATCGCCTTCAGCTGGCTCGACGAGCGCAGCAGCCGCAGCACCCGCGCCGCCAGCACCGTGTAGCCCGCCATCACCACGAGATCGGTGAAGGCCAGCGTGGCGCCGATGGTCGCGTATTGGGGCGCCAGCGGATGCGCGAGGTCGAGGAACTGCGGCACCACCGCGAGCAGGAAGACGGTGCCCTTCGGATTCACCGCGTTGACCATCCAGCCCTTGAGCACCAGGTCGCGCCGGCGCGTGACGGCCGGCGCGCTGCCGGTGTCGTCGGCCACCAGCGGGGCCGCGGGTGCACGCCATTGCTTCACACCCAGGTACACCAGGTAGGCCACGCCCACCCATTTGACCAGCGCGAACGCGAGGTTCGATGCAGCGATCAGCGCGCCCAGCCCGAGGCCGACGACGACCACCTGGCTCAGGATGCCCAGCACCAGCCCGAAGGTCATGAAGTAGCCGCGCGCGAAGCCGTGGTTGAGGCCGGCGCTCATCGCGGCGACCGCGCCGGCGCCCGGCGACAGACTGATGGCCCAGGAGGCCAGGAAGAAGGTGAGCCAGACGGAGAGTTCCATCGGCCGAGCGTAGCACCGCGGCGACAATCGTCCGCATGGCCAAGGAAAAGACCGTCTACACCTGCACGCAATGCGGCAGCACCAGCCCCAAGTGGCTGGGCAAGTGCCCCGACTGCGGCGCCTGGAACACGCTGGAGGAAACCGTCGCCGAGAGCCCGTCGGCCTCGAAGAACCGCTACCAGTCGCTCGCGAAGTCGCAGCCGGTGGCCACGCTCTCGGAGATCGAGGCTTCGGACGTCGACCGCTCGCCCACCGGCATCGAAGAGCTCGACCGGGTGCTGGGCGGCGGCATCGTGGCGGGCGGCGTGGTGCTGATCGGCGGCGATCCGGGCATCGGCAAGTCGACCCTGCTGCTGCAGGCGGTGGATGCGCTGTCGGCCGCGATGCCGGTGCTCTACGTCACCGGCGAGGAAAGCTCGGCACAGGTGGCCCTGCGTGCGCGCCGGCTCGGGCTGGAAGGCGCGAAGGTGCGGGTGTTGGCCGAGATCCAGCTCGAGAAGATCCTGGCGACGGTGGCGCACGAGCGGCCGGCCTTCTGCGTGATCGACTCGATCCAGACCTTGTATTCCGAGCAGCTCAGCTCGGCGCCGGGCTCGGTGGCGCAGGTGCGCGAATGCGCCGCGCAGCTCACCCGCACCGCCAAGGCCACCGGCACGGCGATGGTGCTGGTCGGCCACGTGACGAAGGAAGGCGCGCTGGCCGGCCCGCGGGTGCTGGAGCACATCGTCGACACGGTGCTGTATTTCGAGGGCGACACGCACTCGAGCTTCCGGCTGGTGCGGGCCTTCAAGAACCGCTTCGGCGCGGTCAACGAGATCGGCGTGTTCGCGATGACCGAGCGCGGGCTCAAGGGCGTGGCCAACCCGAGCGCGATCTTCCTGTCGACACATGGAGAGCCGGTGCCGGGCTCGTGCGTGCTGGTCACGCTGGAGGGCACGCGGCCGATGCTGGTCGAGATCCAGGCGCTGGTCGACTCCGGCGGGCCGAGCCCGCGGCGGCTGTCGGTGGGCCTGGAGCGCGATCGCCTCGCGATGCTGCTGGCCGTGCTGCACCGGCATGCCGGCATCGCCTGCATGGACCAGGACGTGTTCGTCAACGCGGTAGGCGGCGTGCGCATCAGCGAGCCGGCGGCCGACCTGGCGGTGCTGCTGGCGATCCAGAGTTCGCTGCGCGGCAAGCCTTTGCCGCGCGGCTTCCTGGCCTTCGGCGAGGTGGGCCTGGCGGGCGAGGTGCGGCCGGCGCCGCGCGGGCAGGAACGCCTGAAGGAAGCGGCCAAGCTGGGCTTCAGCGTGGCGTTGGTGCCCAAGGCCAATGCGCCGCGCAAGCCGATCGAGGGCCTGACCATCCATGCCGTGGAGCGCGTCGAGCAGGCGATCGACCTGCTGAGGCAACTCGGCTGACCACGAGGAGCGACACATGCGCATCGCCGCTATCTCCGACATCCACGGCAACCTGCCGGCCCTGCATGCCGTGCTGCACGACATCGAGCGTTGCGGCGCCGATGTGACCGTGAACCTCGGCGACATCCTTTCGGGGCCGCTGTGGCCGGCCGAGACGGCCGACCTGCTGATGTCGATGGACCTGCCGACGATTGCCGGTAACCACGAGCGCCAGGTGCTGACGCAGCCGCGCGAGCGCATGAGCCTGACCGATGCCTACACCGCGCAATGCCTGGGCGATGCGCATCGCGCGTGGATGGCGAGCCTGCCGGCCACGCGCTGGCTGGACCTGCAGGTGTTCTGCTGCCATGGCACGCCCGACAGCGATCTGCACTACTTCCTCGAGACCGTGACCCCCGACTTCCGCGAGGGCGGCTCGCCGGGGTTGCGGCAGGCGACGGCCGCGGAGGTGGCCGAACGCCTCGGTGCCTGCCGTGCACCGCTGGTGCTGTGCGGCCACACCCACATGCCGCGCCTGTTCATGACGGGCGAGACGCTGGTGGTCAACCCTGGCAGCGTCGGGCTGCAGGCCTACGACGACACGCATCCCCATGCTCACGTGCTCGAAGTCGGCAGCCCGCATGCGCGCTGGGCCTTGCTCGACGGCGCCGGCGGTGCCTGGCGTGTCGAGTTGCGCTGCGTGCCGTACGACTGGGCATCGGCCGCGCAGCAGGCTGAGCGCAACGGCCGCAGCGATTGGGCCGATGCCTTGCGCACCGGCCGTGTCGGACGCTGGGAGCAGGTGGCATGAGCGGCGGCGCGGCCCGGTGGGGCTGGCTGCTGGCCGCCGTCGGCATCGCGCTGGGCTATGCCCGCTTCGGCTGGCAGGGCGCGGTGCTGGGCATCACGGTGGTGGTCTTCTGGTTGCTGCTGCAGTTCAGCCGCGCGATGCGGGTGATGCGGATCGCCGGGCAATCGCCCGTGGGGCAGGTCGACAGCGCGGTGATGCTGGATGCCCGGCTGAAGCCGGGGTTGCGGCTGATCGACATCCTGGCGCTGACCCGCAGCCTTGGCGAACGGGTGGCGATGGACGAAGGCGTCGATACCGAGCAATGGCGCTGGACGGACAGTGGCGGCGCGCAGTTGGTCGTTACGCTGCGCCAGGGCCGCTGCGTCGCCCACGAGGTGCGGCGCTGAAAGAACAAAACCCCGCCGAAGCGGGGCTTTGCATGCCGGAGCAGAGCTGAGGGATCAGCCTTGACGGCGACGGCGCGCCATGAAGCCGACGGCACCCAGGCCGGCTAGCAGCAGCGCATAGGTCTCGGGTTCCGGAACGCTGGGCACCGGACCGGCGACGACCTTGATCGAGCCGCCGTAGTTCGTCAGGCCCTGCAGGTGGACCATCGGGAAGCTGAAGCTGTTCTTCGTCAGGCCGGCACCGAGGATGTCGAAGCTGAAGGTGTCGTTGGGCAGGAAGCGATCGGAGCCGGGGCGATTCGAGGTCGGGAAGGTTTCCTTCCAGTCGAAGTGGTAGCCGGCGTTCGTGAAGCCGCCGAAGCTCAGGGCATCGTGGGCCACCTGGGTGCCGCCGAAGTTGGTGACGGTGCCGCTGGGGCCGTCGAAGTCGAGCTGCGTCAGGAAGGTGTTGCCGGCGAGCCAGCCGAAATGGCCGGTCAGCAGGAAATGGACGCCACCGGCGGTGTTGCTGACGGCCAGCGAGCCGACCGAGCCGATGTACGGGCCGTGGGCCAGCGTGTTCAGGTCGTAGACGGTCGGGGTGCTGGGGGTGATCGCGTGCGCAGCCGGGGCTGCGAGCGCGACGAGCGTGGCGGCGGCCAGGGCCACCGGAGCGCGCAGTTGGAAAGTCATGAAGATGCCTTGGGGTTGTTATTCAGACTGGGCCCGATTGTCGGGTAAGCGGATGTTTTTCCTGCCGGCCCGTGCCCCCCGGGTCGCGGGGGCCGAAAAGCAAAAGCCTCGCCGAAGCGAGGCTTTGTTCACATTTCCCGGAAACGTCAGGCTTGGCGACGGCGGCGAGCCACGAAGCCGACAAGGCCCAGGCCGCCGAGCAGCAGCGCGTAGGTCTCGGGTTCCGGCACGCTCGGCACCGGAGTGTTGCTGTACAGGTTGAGGTGCGACACGCCGAGGCCGATGCCGTTGACGTTGGTGGCCACCCCCAGCGTGTCGAACGCCAGGCTGGAGATGCCGCTCACGCCGCCGTCGAACTTGTAGTAGCTGCCCCAGTCGCCCGCCTTGATGCCGACGACGAAGATGCCGGTCTGCGGCGTGTCGAAGGTGATGGTGCCGCTGTTGGCGCCGCTGACGAAGCCGAACGGGCCGGCATCGCTGCCGGCTTCGGTCTTGCCGAGGTAGGCGAAGCTGTCGGCGCCCCAGCTGAGCGCGGACTCAGTCAGGTTGCCACCGGTGGCGCCCAGGCAGGCGATGTAGCCGGGGTTGCCGGTCGTCACGGTCGAGGCCGTGCAGGACGGGCCGGTCGGTGCTGCGGCGTAGGCCGAGGCACCCAGAACGCCCAGCGCCAGCGCGGCGAGGGTGCGGGAGATCTTGGTCATGGAGACTCCTCCGAGTCGGGGGTTGGTGAGAGCGGTGTGGCGCAGGGTGGTCGCACCGTGAAGTAATTCTGTGCATTCCGCCCTTTGTTACAAAACGAACACACCCCCGGATCGCGGGGGAAGATTGTCATCGTGGAGCTGCGGCATGTGCAATTCGCCCATGGTGCCCCCTGAACTAGGGGGTGAACCCCGCCGCTTAGAATCGCTGCCTTGACGAATGCCCCTTGGAGATGAAGCGATGTCGATGGCTGATCGCGACGGCAAGATCTGGATGGACGGCGAGCTGGTGGACTGGCGCGACGCCAAGATCCACGTGCTGACCCACACGCTGCACTACGGCTGCGG
>CBIHRS010000130.1:0-5433 GCA_966212505.1 uncultured bacterium | reverse complement strand
ACGAAGCGAGTTTCCCCGCGCCAGCCCCCGCTCCGAGCAGCGCAAGGGAGTCGGCCCAACGGGCCGACCGCCAGACGCCTAGCCCAGCCGCAGGGCAGCCCAGGGCCTTGCCCGCTCCAAACTCACATACACCTCACCGCCGCCACTCATCCACATCGAACTGCAGCTTCGCGAACACCTCGCTGCCGCGGCTGGTCTGCAATGGCCACCCCGTCACCCCATGGCTGGCGCCGATGTACAGCACGGTGCCGGCCGAGCGCCGCCATGCATAGGTGAGCGACTGCGCGCTGTCGGTGCTGCGATCGGCCGCCACGCCCAGTGCCGGCTCGGCGCGCCGGTCGTAGCTGCTCTTCTGCAGGATCAGCCGCACCGACTGCTGCGCCGCCAGGTGCCAGATCGCGAGCAGCTGCGTCGCGCTCTCGCGGTAGCGCAGCTGGCCCTGCTCGTACAGCGACAGTGTCTCGACGCGCGGCTCCAGCTCCAGGCGGGGCAGCAGCCGCAGCGAGGCGTTGAGCCCCAGCTTGCGGCCGGGCCGCACCTTCACCGCGGTGACGTCGGCAAGCCGGCCGATGTCGGCCCAGGCTTCGATCAGCGGCACGCGCTCGAGCGGCGTGGTCTGGCCCCACAGGTGCACGTAGTGCTGCGTCAGCAGCGGCGTGCCGGCCTGCACGCGCGTCTTCTCCTGCGGCACGAGGTCGACCTGGCCTTCGGTGTTGCGGGGCGCCGAGAACCACACGCCCGGGGCAACGCGCGTCGACACCGTCTGGCCCGTGGCACGGTCTTCGATGTGCTTGGCATGCAGGAACAGCTGCAGCTGGTTGAACGGGCCAATGTCGAAGGAGTTGAAGCCGTTGTCGGCCACCATCTTGCGGATGCCCGATTGCGCGACGAAGCCGGCATCGTTGCGGAAGCCTGCGCTGATGTCTTCGTAGCTGAGGTCGGTCTCGCTGCGTTCGGTGCGGCCATACAGCCCCAGATAGGCCAGCCCGCCGCGCCGGGCGGGGCCGTGCTGCAGGCCATCGTCGCCGTCGTACAGCGCCGTCGTGCGCGAGCCCATCAGCTGGCCCTTGAGGCGCCAGCTGTCGTTGATCAGCCATTGGCCGTCGGTGCCGACGACGCTGTTCTCGCCCACGCCGTTGGCATAGCGCCGGCCGATCACGAGGCCGCCTACGCTGAAGCGGCCGAACTCGGTGCGCACGCGCGACATCAGCGTGTCGCTCTCCGGCTGCAGCGCCAGGTCGGTGGCGTAGGTGCCGGGAATCAGCGTGGAGCCGCCGCCCTTGTCGTGCAGCGCCAGCGCGGTGCCGGCCACCGCATCGGAGCGCCAGCTGGCGCGCAGGCCCCAGCGCGGATCGTTGACGCTGCGGGTGTAGAGCGCATCGGTGGGCGACACCAGCAGGTCGCTCGACTCGAGGAAGAACGGCCGCTTCTCGGTGAGGAAGAGCGCGAAACGCGAGTTCTTCGAGAGCTGCGGCGTATCCAGCTCCACCTGCGAGAAATCGGGGTTCAGCGTGGCATCGAGCACCAGCTCGGGCCGAGGCCGCCACTTGAGGTCGAGCGAGGGTTTGAGTTCGTTGCTGCTCTCGTGCGGCGCGGCCCATGGGCTGTCGCTGCTGTGGCGCAGCGTGAGCGTGGGGCGGATCTGCAGGAAGCCATGTTCCACTGGCGGCTCGAAGCCGGCCAGCGGCTGCAGCCGGTCGATGAACGACAGCGCCTCCTGCGGCAGCGCCACGGTGAGGTTGAGCACCACGTTCTCGCGCGGGATGCGCCGGCCCACCATCAGCCGCCAGGTGCTGCCCTGCGCCGCGGTGTAGCGCAGCGACGAATACGGCACGCGGAACAGCACGTTGTAGCCCTGCTCGTGGCGCCACACGCGGCTGTCGAAGTCGAAGTCGGGCGAGAAGTCTTCGTTGTCGTTGTCGGCGGTGTGCAGGCCGTCGGCCGTGCCGCCCGAGGCGCTGACGCGGAAGAACTGCGCCGCCTTCTTCGCACCGATCGGGTCGACGTAGAGCACGACGAAGTCCTGCGTGCGGTTGACCTTGTCGTGCCGCACCAGCGGCGCGCGGATGCGCTCGGCCTGCGGGTCGAGCGCCTCGACGCCCACGTACAGCGCGCGGTCGTCGTACAGCACGCGCACCCGCATGCGGTGCGTGGGCTCGCGGCCGCGCACCGGCTCGATCTGGTAGCTGGCATCGAACACCGGCGCGCGCCGCCAGGCATCGGCGGAGAAAGCGGCGTCGAGCGGGATCTTCTCGCCCGGCTGCAGGCGCATCGCGGTGAACGGCGCGTCGGCGGCCGGCGGCTGCGCCAGCGCCAACGGCGCGGCCAATGCGAGGCAGGCCATGGCGAAGGCGGCGGCGCTGCGCAGCGGGCGAAAACGCATCATCGTGGGAGCTTCAAAGGGCGGGGGTGCGATTCTCGCTTCGGTTTCAGGCCGATTACCACCGGATACCGGCGGCTGTCGTCGCCCGAGCCGCTCGAGCGTTACGAGACAAGGCCCTTTTCGGAGATCGCCCTTGAAACGACTCTCGCTCGCCCTGCTGGCCGCCATGACCGGCTGCGTGGTGCAACAACCGGTGCCCTCGGTCTATACGCCACCGCCTCGCCCGGTGGTCGTGCCGGTGTACCAGCCGCCACCGCCGGTGGTGAGCGTGTATGTCGAACCGCCGATGACGCAGCCGCCGCCCATCGCCGTGCCGTGGGCGCCGCCGCCGATGCTGGTGGAACTGGTGCCACCGCCGCCGCCGGGCGCGGTGTGGGTGGGCGGCTACTGGGTGTGGCAGGGCGCCTGGGTGTGGGCGCGCGGCCACTGGGTGTATCCGCCGCAGCCGAGCTACCGCTGGGTGCAGCCCTACTACGAGCATCGCAACGGCATGGTGGTGTTCATCACCGGCCACTGGTCGCCGCCCGACGTGGTGTTCGTGCCGCCGCCGCGCAATGCCACGATCAGCGTGGTCGGCGCCGCCGTGGGCGTGATTCCCGGCCCGCGCCCGCAAGGCCCAGAAGGCGTGTTCGTGCCGCCGCCGCCCGGCTCGCGCCACGGCATCATCGTGCCGGCACCCCTCGGCACGCCGCCGGCGGTGGTGACCAGCGCGCCGCCCGTGGTCAACGTGGGCATGCGCATCCAGCCCACGGTGAACAGCCACAACACGACGGTGATCAACAACGTCACCAACATCACCAACGTGACCATCGTCGCGCCCCCGGGCACCACGGCGACCGGCCAGGCGGTGAACACCTCGGTGCCGGCGCAGGCGCACCTCGCGGCCGCGCTGCCGCCGGTGGTCAAGGCCTTGGCGCCGGAGCCGGTGTCCCGGCAGGCGGTGCCGGCCTTCATGCCCGGCCACCCGCCGCCGGCGCTGCCGCAGGCCCAGGCCGTGCACGTGGAGCCGCCGAAGCCGCCGGCCCATGTGGCGCCGCCGCCAGCTGCCGCGGTGCCTGCGCCGGTGGTCGCTGCGCCAGCGGCGCCTGTCGCACCGGTGCCGCAGCCCGTGACGCAACCGCCCGCCGCGCCGCCGCGGCCGATCGCCACGCCCGTCGCGCCTCCACCGCCCCCTGCGCCGGTCGCGGCACCGCCGCGCGCCGAACCGCCACCGCCGGCCCGGTTGCCGCCGGCGGCCAGCCCGGCCTCCGCGCCCAGGCCGGTGCCGATGCAGGCCCCGGCCGTGGTGCCGCCCCGCCCCGCTGCGCAACCGCCCGCCCACGCGGCCTCCGGCCACGAGCACCGCGACGAGAAGGCCCAGCCGCCGCAGCGCCGCGCCTCCGAGCCGGCCGAGAAGGAGCGCCGCGGCCGCAGGAGCGAGGCCGAATAGCCGCACCGGACCTACGCGCTCCAGGCTCTTGAGGAACCGCCCCGCCACCCACACATGGCATGCCATGTGCCGCGCCTGGAGCGTGGCGCGTGATGGAAGGACCCATGCAATGAAGCGAATCCTCTTGAGCCTGTTGCTGCTGGCGACCTCGGCGCTGGCCTTTGCGCTGCCCTCGGTGGAGGCGGTGCAGGCCGAGATCAAGGCCGGGCACTACACGCAGGCCGAATCGATGATGCAGGAGGTGGTGGCCGCCAAGCCCAAGAGCGCGAAGGCGCACTACGTCTACGCCGAGATCCTGGCGCACAACAGCCGCTTCGACGACGCGGCACGCGAGGCCCGGCTGGCGCGCGAGCTCGATCCGGCCCTCCGCTTCACCGACCCGGCCAAGTTCCGCAGCTTCGAGCAGCTGCTGCAGCGCGAGCAGACGCCGCGCACCAGCACCGTGCCGTCGAACACCTCGCTCAGCGCACCCGCCGCCGCGCCGGCGCGGGCACCGGTGGTGCAGCAGCACGACAGCGGGCTGCCCGGCTGGGTGTGGGGCATCGGCTTTGCAGCGGTGGCGGTGCTGATCTGGCGCCTCGTGTCGCGCCGCTCGGCGGCCGCGGCCGCGCCTTCATACGCCGGCGGCTATGGCGGCTACGGCGGCGCGCCCATGCCCACCGGCGGCAGCGGCTCGGGCATGCTGGGCACCGGCCTGGCGGCCGCGGGCGGCTTTGCGGCCGGCATGCTGGCCGAGAAGATGCTCGACGGCGACCACCACCATGACGACGGCTACCGCGGCGGCAGCAGCGCCGCCCCCGGCGGCCTGCAACCCGGCATGTTCGACGACGACGCCCGCGGCGCCGCCGGCGAACTGCAAGACCGCTCGATCGACTTCGGCTCCGGTGGCGACTGGGGCGGCGATGCCGGCGGTGGCGATTTCGGTGGCGGCGACGCGGGCGGCGGCGACTGGTAAAGCCTCACACCTCTGCGGATAGGCGCGCCCGTCCCTCTGGGACAGGCCGCAGAGCGGCCAGGGATCAGCGGTGGCAGACGAGCGCTACGCGGACGGGTTGCCCGGCCGCGTAGCGTGCCCCCTCGGGGGGCGGCCGCCAGACGGCCGGGGGCTCAAAACTCTGGCCGCCATGGTCACACCCGGTCACCCGGCAGGGTCTTTGCGTCAGGCATGATCGGCGGGTCCGCTAGACTGGTTTTCCTCCCCCTGCCCTCACTTCATGCGCGTCCAGACGCCCACCTCCCCTGAACCGGGCGCGGACGCCGTTCCCCCGCCGCACGAGAGTTCGTTGGCCGTCACGCAGCGCACGCTGCGGGTCGCCGTGGGCATGGCCGTGCTGCTGCCCACCGTGCTGGTGGGCGCGCTGGCCTGGCAGGGCTGGAAGGAGGCGCAGCGCGAGGTCGACGACCAGCTGGTTCGTGCGTCGCACGTGGCGCTGGAGCATGCGCAGAAGGTCTTCGAGACCAACCGCCAGCTGCTCGCCCGCGTGAACGACTACGTCGGCATGCAGACCGATGACGAGATCGCACGCCGCGAGCCGCTGGCGCACGAGCGCCTCGCGGCCTTCGTCGACGGCATTCCGCAGGTGAGCTCGGTCAACATCGTCGGCACCGACGGCCGGCTGCT
>CBIHRS010000129.1:0-5479 GCA_966212505.1 uncultured bacterium | reverse complement strand
GTGCGCCGATGCAGCTGCAGGAGGGTGAGGACAAGCGCGCCTTCCTCGAACGCGCACGCAGTGCGGTCATCGGCCTGAGTCCGGCGCTGGGCCGCCCCAAGCCGGCTCAGACCCTCTCGGAGGGTGGCCGCGGTACACCGCGGACGGGTGCCGACATCTAAGCCCCACGTGCAATGAAAGCTTTCTTCAAGGCGCTGAAGGCGCTCAGCGTGGAACAGCAGGTGGCGCTGCTGTTCGTCATCCTGTTCGGCGTGCTGCTGATCGCGACGGTGATCTCGATGATGGTGGTGCTGCGCCAGCAGCGGCCCGAAGACGACGAGGTCACGCTGCGGCTGAAGCGCGACCTGCGCGCGGTGTGGATCAGCGCGACGGTGTTCTGGCTGGCGTGGATGTCGGGCGCCTTCGGCGCCACGGTGCTGTTCGCGCTGATCTCGTTCCTGGCGCTGCGCGAGTTCATCACGCTGATGCACACGCGCCGCGCTGACCACCGCAGCCTGCTGCTGGCCTTCTTCGCGGTGCTGCCGTTCCAGTACATGCTGGTGGGCAGCCGCAGCTTCGACCTCTTCACCGTGTTCATCCCGGTCTACGCCTTCCTCGCGATCCCGGTGGTGGCCACGCTGGGCGGCGACCCGCACCGCTTCCTGGAGCGCAACGCGAAGATCCAATGGGGCATCATGGTCTGCGTGTTCGGCTTGAGCCATGCACCGGCGCTGCTGCTGCTCGACTTCCCCAACTACGCCGGCGGCGGCGCGTTCCTGCTGTTCTTCCTCGTCGTCGTGACCGCGATCGCGCAGATCGTGCAGGAGCTCGCGACGCGCCGCATGCGCCGCCGGCCGCTGGCGCGCCAGATCAGCCGCAGCTTCTCGCTGCATGCGTGGATGCTGGGCGCGCTCGCGGCCGCGCTGGCCGGGGCCCTGCTGTACTGGATCACACCGTTCAAGGTGGGGCAGGCGCTGGTGATGGCCTTCATCGCCGGGGCCTCGGGCACCTGGGGCGAATTCGTGATGAAGGCGCTGAAGCGCGATGCGGGCGTGCACCACTGGGGCAACCGCGCCAGCGTGACCGGCGCGGTGGGGCTGCTCGACCGCGTGGCGCCGCTGTGCTTTGCGGCGCCGGTGTTCTTCCATTCGGTGCGCTGGTATTTCCAGCTGAGCATTTGATGGGACACCTCTCCTCGCAGGGTCGAGCGGGCCAAGGCCACCGGGTGGCCGGCGCCGCTCATGTCCCCCGGCGCCGGCTTCGCCGGCCCCTCCTCCTTTACTTCGCTATGCCGGCCACCCGATGTCCTTGGCAACCACCAGCGGTGGCATGCGAGGGGTCTCGGAATGCCGCAGTAGTGCAGGTCGAGCCGGCGGGGTGCCCTGCGCAGCGAAGTAAAGGAGGAGGGACGGGCGCAGCCCGGCCCGGGGGACATGAGCGGAGCAGGGCACCCCGCCGGCTCGATCCCGCTCCATCTACAACCGTGGACGACTGACAAATGCGCATCCTCGGCATCGACCCCGGTCTGCAGACCACCGGCTTCGGCATCGTCGAGTGCGAAGGCGCGCGGCTGCACTACGCCGCCAGCGGCACGATCAAGACGGCCGATGCCGCGCGCGGCGACCTGCCCGGCCGGCTGAAGATCATCTTCGAAGGCGTGCGCGAGATCATCGAGCGCTACCAGCCCGAGCAGGCCTCGGTGGAGATCGTGTTCGTCAACGTCAATCCGCAGAGCACGCTGCTGCTGGGCCAGGCCCGCGGCGCGGCGCTGGCCGCGCTGGTGTCGGCCGGTCTGCCGGTGTCGGAATACACCGCGCTGCAGATGAAGAAGGCCGTGGTCGGCCACGGTCAGGCGCGCAAGGAACAGGTGCAGGAGATGGTCGCGCGGCTGCTCAAGCTGCCCGGACTGCCGGGTAAGGACGCGGCCGATGCCTTGGGCATTGCGATCGCGCATGCGCATGCCGGGGCGTCGTTCGCGGCGATGAGCCAGAGCACAACGCTGAACCGCCGCACCCACGCGCAATACCGCCGGGGCCGGACCTACTGAGCCCTGCGGCTCAAAGCATCATCGCCAGCCGCTCGAGGATCAGCACCGCGAAGAAGCCGAGGCCGGCGATCACCATCCACTTGACGATCACGACGCCGCGCTTGCGCCAGACGATCTTGCGCGTGCCGGTGTACATCGCGAAGCACAACAGCCCCGCCACCAGCAGCAGGCCGAAGACGAGGCGGAAGACGGTCATGGGCTGGCAGGCCTACCAGGCAGGCGCGAGTTCGGCCAGGCCCTGCGGCGCCTTCGATTCGTCTTCGAAGGTGACGATCTCGTAGGCACTGGCATCGGCCAGCAGCGCGCGCACCAGCTTGTTGTTCAGCGCATGGCCGCCGCGGAACGAGGTGTAGCTGGCCAGCAGCGGGTGGCCGGCGAGCGCGAGGTCGCCGATTGCATCGAGGATCTTGTGCTTCACGAACTCGTCGTCGTAGCGCAGGCCCTCGGCATTGAGCACGCGGTAGTCGTCGACCACGATCGCGTTGTCCATGCTGCCGCCGAGCGTGAGGCCGCGCGAGCGCATGGCGTCCACGTCCTTCGTGAAGCCGAAGGTGCGGGCGCGGGCGATCTCGTGCTTGTAGCGGCCCGAGCCCATGTCGAAGCTCACGCGCTGGCCGGTGGCATCGACCGCCGGATGGTCGAAGATGATCTCGAAGGCGAGCTTGTAGCCGTTGTACGGCTCCAGGCGTGACCACTTGAGGTTCTTGCCCTCGCCTTCGCGGATTTCCACCGCCTTGAGCACGCGCAGGAAGCGCTTGGGCGCGTTCTGCAGCTCGATGCCGGCGCTCTGCAGCAGGAACACGAAAGCGGCGGCCGAACCGTCGAGGATGGGCACCTCGTCGGCGGTGATGTCGATGTAGAGGTTGTCGAGCCCCAGGCCGGCGCAGGCCGAGAGCAGGTGTTCGGTGGTCTGGATCTTGGGCGCCCCGGGATCTCCCCCCACGGAGATGGTGGAGGCCATGCGTGTGTCGGACACCATGTCGGCACGAGCGGGAATGTCCACCGGGCTCGGAAGATCGACACGGCGGAACACGATGCCGGTGTCCGGCGGAGCCGGGCGCAGCGTCAATTCCACCTTCTGGCCGCTGTGCAGCCCGACGCCGACGGCGCGGGTGAGCGACTTGAGGGTGCGTTGTTGCAGCATGGGCCGATTGTAGAAAGGCCCGCCATCCCCGCGTGCCCGAAAGGACACGCGGGGTGGGACGAAGGAGAAAAACCTAACTATCGCGACGATTGAGCTGGTTCAGCTCAATCGGCCTGCTTGCGCAGGAAGGCGGGAATCTCGATCTCGTCCATGCCATTGCTGGCCAGGGCATCGACCTTGGCCGCTGCCTGCGTACGGCCATTGCGCCACACGCTGGGCGTGCTGAGCTGGCTGTAGTCGTGCTGCACCGGGCCGCCGCTGTGCACGGCCTGGTTCAGGATCGGCAGGTTGTCGGTGCCGGTGCGCAGCGCGGCCTGCGGCTGCTGCACCACCGTCAGCGGCGCCTGCTGGCGCTTGGCCACGGGGCTCAGGCCGGTGGCAATCACCGTGACGCGCAGCTGGTCGCCCAGGCTCTCGTCGTAGGCGGTGCCGTAGATCACGTGCGCATCATCGGCCGCATAGCGGCGGATGGTGTTCATCGCGTTGCGGCTCTCGCTCAGCTTGAAGGTCGCCTTGCTCGCGGCGATGAGCACCAGCACGCCGCGCGCGCCGGAGAGGTCGATGCCTTCCAGCAGCGGGCAGGCCACGGCCGCATCGGCGGCCTTGGTGGCGCGGTCGGGGCCGCCGGCCTGCGCCGTGCCCATCATCGCCTTGCCGGGCTCGCTCATCACCGTCTTCACGTCTTCGAAGTCGACGTTCACGAGGCCGGGGATGTGGATGATGTCGCTGATGCCGCCCACGGCGTTCTTCAGCACGTCGTTGGCGTGCGCGAACGCTTCTTCCTGGGTCACGTCGTCGCCCATCACCTCGAGCAGCTTCTCGTTCAGCACGACGATCAGGCTGTCGACGTTGGCCTCGAGCTCGGCCAGGCCGGTGTCGGCGGCCTTCATGCGGCGGTTGCCCTCGAACTCGAAGGGCTTGGTCACCACGCCCACCGTGAGGATGCCCATCTCCTTGGCCACGCGCGCGATCACCGGCGCAGCGCCGGTGCCGGTGCCGCCGCCCATGCCAGCGGTGATGAACAGCATGTGCGCGCCATCGATCGCATTGCGGATGCGATCGACCGCCTCGTCGGCCGCGGCCTTGCCGGCTTCGGGCTTGGCGCCCGCGCCGAGGCCGGTGTGGCCCAGCTGGATCAGCTGGGTGGCCGATGAACGGTTCAGCGCCTGGGCATCGGTGTTCGCGCAGATGAACTCCACGCCTTGCACGCCCTGCTTGATCATGTGCTCGACCGCGTTGCCGCCGCCGCCGCCGACGCCGATCACCTTGATCTGCGTGCCTTGGTCAAACTCCTCGATCATCTCGATCGCCATGGTGCACCTCTCCTTCGTCAAATGTGCAGTTGCCGTTGATTCACTACGTCGCTTGTCGCGGGGCTTCGTCGCGCCCCATCCCAACCGGACTTCGTGTTGAGTCCGTTCATCAGAAATTCCCCAGGAACCAGTCCTTCGCGCGGCCGAACAGGGTCTTGACCGACCCCGCCTGCTGCGCGACGCGATGGCCGCGCACGCGCGCCAGCCTCGCCTCTTCCAACAGACCCATCACGGTGGCCGCGCGCGGGCTGGCCACCATGTCGTGCAGCGCGCCGCCGTAGGTGGGAATGCCCTTGCGCACCGGCTTCAGGAAGATGTCTTCCGCCAGCTCCACCATGCCGGGCATCACCGCCGAGCCGCCGGCCAGCACGATGCCGGACGACAGCAGCTCCTCGTAGCCCGATTCGCGGATCACCTGGTGCACGAGCGAGAAGATCTCTTCCACCCGCGGCTCCACCACGCCGGCCAGCGCCTGGCGACTCAGCATGCGCGGCGCGCGGTCGCCCAGGCCCGGCACTTCTAGCTGCTCGCTCGGGTCGGCCAGCAATTGCTTGGCCACCGCGTACTCGACCTTGATCTCTTCCGCATCCTTGGTCGGCGTGCGCAGCGCCATCGCGATGTCGCTGGTGATCAGGTCGCCGGCGATCGGGATCACGGCCGTGTGGCGGATCGCGCCGTCGGTGAAGATCGCCACGTCGGTGGTGCCGGCGCCGATGTCGACCATCGCAACGCCAAGGTCCTTCTCGTCGTCGGTGAGCACGGCCGCGCTGCTCGCGCTGGGGTTGAGCACCAGTTGCTCCACCTCGAGGCCGCAGCGGCGCACGCACTTGATGATGTTCTCGGCGGCGCTCTGCGCGCCGGTGACGATATGCACCTTCACCTCGAGCCGCCCGCCGCTCATGCCGATCGGCTCCTTGACCTCGTGCCCGTCGATCACGAATTCCTGCGGCTCCACCAGCAGCAGCTTCTGGTCGTTGGGGATGTTGATCGCCTTGG
>CBIHRS010000128.1:0-5504 GCA_966212505.1 uncultured bacterium | reverse complement strand
GTAGCGAGTTTCCCCGCGCCAGCCCCCGCTCCGAGCAGCGCAAGGGAGTCGGCCCAACGGGCCGACCGCCAGACGCTTAGCCCAGCCGCCGGGCAGCCCAGGGCCTTGCTCGCTCCACACGCAAAACACAAGCTACCCCGACGGCAACTCCTCCACACTCCGATAGATCGCCTTGCCCGAAGCCCGTGCCAAGGCCACCATCTCATCGGCCCCCTGCGACGGCCCGCCGATGCGCAGGCAGCCGTCGCAGCGCTTCACGAGGTGACGCGCGACGGGGTGGAAGATCTCGTTGAACACCGCATCGCCGATGTGGCGCGAGCCGGCCGCCTCGATCAGCGGCAGCGCGAACCATTCGCCCATCACCGGCAGGTGGCCGGCGCGCCAGACCTGCAGCGCGGCCTGCGTCATCGCCTCCACGTTGGCCCGGATCTTCGCGGGATCGTCGCCGGTGCCCGAGCGATAAGGCCCGGCCACCAGCACCATGAGCGGAGCGCTGCGGTTCATGCGCGTGCAAACAGGTGCAGCGCCGCGTACTGCAGCAGCATGATGGTCTTGCCGTCGACGATCTCGCCGCGCTCGATCATCGCCAGCGCCTCCTCGATGCGGGGCTCGAAGACCTCGATGTCTTCGCCCTCTTCCTCCAGGCCGCCGCCATGGCCCACGCGCGACGAAGGGTCGTATTCGGCCACGAAGAAATGCAGCCGCTCGGTCACCGAGCCGGGGCTCATGAAGGCCTCGAACACCTGCCGCACGTGCTGCACGCGGAAGCCCGCCTCCTCTTCCGCCTCGGCCTTGATGCGCTCCTCGGGCGAGGCTTCGTCGAGCAGCCCGGCCGGCACTTCGATCAGCAGGTCATCGTGGCCGTTGACGAAGGCCGGGAAGCGGAACTGCCGCGTCAGCACCACAGTGCGGCGCCCGGGGTTGTAGAGCAGGATGGCCGCGCCGTTGCCGCGGTCGTAGGTCTCGCGCTGCTGCACCTGCCACTCGCCGTTGCGGCGGCGGTATTCGAAGCGGGTCTTCTTCAGCACATACCAGTCGTCGGACAGCACGCGCACCTCCAGGATGCGCACTCGATCGGCCACGCTCACGCGGTTTCTCCCCGGGTTGGACAGTGGCCGCAGCCTAGCGGCAGGCTTGCCCCGTCGTCAAGCAGATTCGTGCATCCTCGTGCAGCTTCGTGCAGAATCGCGGTCATGCTGACCCGACAACGCAAGCAGTTGATCCTGCAGGCCCTGCAACGCGACGGCCAGGTGCTGGCCCGGCCGCTGAGCGAGGCGCTCGGCGTGTCCGAAGACACGATCCGGCGCGATCTGCGCGAGCTCGCGCGTGAAGGCGCGCTGCAGCGGGTGCACGGCGGCGCGCTACCGGCCTCGCCCGCGGTGGTCGATCTTGCCAAGCGCGAGCAGCTGTCGCCCGAAGCCAAGCAGCAGTTGGGCCAGGCGGCGGCGCGCATGGTCGAACCCGGCCAGGTGGTGTTCGTCGACGGCGGCACCACCACGCTGCAGATGGTGCGGGCGCTGCCGGCCGACCTGCGCGCCACGGTCGTCACGCACAGCCCGGTGATCGCCGCCGAGCTCGTGCGGCATCCCACGCTGGAGCTGGTGCTGGTCGGCGGCCGGGTGTTCAAGCATTCCGGCGTGGCGGTGGGCACCGCCGCGGTGCAGGCCATCCGCGAGATCCGTGCCGACACCTACTTCATGGGTGTCACCGGGCTGCACGTCGAACGAGGCCTCAGCACCGGCGATCTCGAAGAAGCCCACATCAAGCGTGCGCTGATCGAGAGCGCTGCCGACACCGTGGTGCTGCTCAGCGCCGACAAGCTGGGCGTGGCCTCGCCCTACGTGATCGCGCCGGTGCATGCCGTGAGCACGGTGCTGCTGCACGGCGAGGCGCCCACCGCCACGCTGGCCGCCCTGCGCAAGCAGGGCGTCGCGATACAACGTTGCGGCCCGGGAACGTCAACTTCGCACACGCGGCGGGGCCGGCGGCCAGCAAGATGACCTAAATCAAGGGCACGGAACTGCCGACTCCTAGAGTACAGAACGGCTGCTTCGCAGAAGGCGGCCGACAGTCCCGGGGAGTAGTTTCCATGTCCGCCTCCAAAGCGTTCGGCGCGATCACGCCGCCGACCGAAGCCAGCCCTGCACCAACGCGGCGCGGCGCGCTCTCGCCATTGCAGCGCTATGCCCTGCGGGCCACCGCTGCGTACGCGCTGTTCGCGGTGCTGTGGATCTTCCTGTCCGATGCGCTGATCACGCAGCTCTTCGACAGCGAAACCGTGATGCGCGTCGGCACCCTCAAGGGCCTGGCCTTCGTCACGCTGACTTCGGGTGCGCTGTATTTCACGCTGTCCGGCATACCCGTCGCGATCCTCAAGCCGACGGCACTGCCCGCGCGAGGCAGCCGGATGCTGCCGCTGGCCCTGCTGATCGTGCTCGTCGGCGCCATCGTCGGCGGATCGATCACCGCCTATCGCGCCCAGGCCGACGACCTGCGCCACCAGCGCCAGGAAGAGCTGCAGGCCATCGCCATCACCGTGCGCGACGACCTCTCCGACTGGCTGCACGAGCGCCGCGGCAACGCCACCGCCTTCAGCCGCAGCCCGCTGGTCCGCCAGCAGGTGCTGTCGATTCTGGAGCGGCGCGACGAACGCTCGGCCACGGCATTGGTCGAGGCCCTGCGCAACCTGACCGATACCTTCGGCTATGCCGGCATCGATGTCTGGGATGCCACAGGCCGCCGCATCGCCGGCTCCGGCGCGCCGTTCGCGCACACGCCCGAGCTTGCGCAGGCCGAGCGCCAGGCCTGGAACAACGGCACCATCGTGCTGGCCGATCTGCACCACGATGCGCAGGGCCAGATCCGGCTCGCGCTGGTCGCTCCGGTGTTCGACCAGGATGGCAGCGGCCGCCGCCCGGTGGCGGCGATCGCGTTCGAAGTCAATCCGCAAGGGCAGCTCTATCCCCGCATGCGCGACTGGCCGCTCAAGAGCGCCAGCGGCGAGCTGGCCCTGCTGCGACGCGAAGGCGGCGAGATGCTCTACCTCAGCCCGCTGCGCCACCGCACCGACAGCGCCTTGCAGCTGCGCGCGCCAGCGGCGCGCTTCGATTCGCCCGAAGGCCTGGTGGTTGGCCCCGACTACCGCGGCGCCACCGTGTTCGCCGCGCTCACCGCCGTGCCCGGCACCTCCTGGCAGCTGATGGCCAAGGTCGACGAGCGGGAGGCGATGGCGCTGCTGCATTTCGAGATCGTGCAGTACAGCCTGTTCGCCACCGTGAGCCTTGCCGCGGCGCTGTTCTTCGCCGGCTACCTGCGGCAGCGCGAGCGGCTGAGCGGCGCGATGCGCGAGGTGGCGCAGGGACGTGCGCTGCAGGAAGCCGAGCAGCGCTTCCGCGCGACCTTCGAGCAGGCAGCCGTGGGGCTGTGCCATGCCGATGCGCAAGGCCGGCTGCT
Organism: uncultured bacterium; assembly: GCA_966212505.1. GTDB lineage: Bacteria > Pseudomonadota > Gammaproteobacteria > Burkholderiales > Burkholderiaceae_C > CAMLIZ01. The sequence goes on along the minus strand of CBIHRS010000128.1, from coordinate 2,051 downwards.
GCGCGCGAATCCGCTGTGCAGCCAGCTGCTCGGCGTGCCCGAGGAGCAGTTGCTGAAGATGCGGCTGTTCGACCTGCTGCAGGTGGAGGAGGCGCAGCGCGGCGTGCTGCAGGCTGCGCTCGAAGGCCGCCGCCCGCAGTTCAGCACCGACGTGCGGGTACGCCGCGGCCACGAGCTGCGCGGCTGGCTGCGCCTCACCGTCTCGGCGGTGCACGAAGACGACGGCAGCGTGGGCTACGCGGTCGTCGTGCTCGACGACATCAACACCCGCAAGGCCGCGGCCTATGCGCTCGAGCAGAGCGAGGCCCGCCTGCGCTCGTACACCGACCACGCGCCGCTGGCGGTGGTGGTGATCGACCGCTTCGGCCGCCTGCAGGAAGCCAACCCGGCCGCGCTGGCGCTCAGCGGCCACAGCGCGGCGCAGGCCTGGCTGCAGCCCACCGGCGAACTGCTCAGCGAGCATGGCCGGCCGATCAGCCTCTTCGCCTACCGCCCGCTGCTGCGCACCGGCAAATGGAACTTCGAGGCCCAGCTGACCCGGCCCGACGGCAGCCTGCGCTGGATCGCGGTGAGCGCCGCGCGCATGGACGACGGCTGCACCATCGCCTTCGCGCAGGACATCTCCGAGCGCAAGCACGAGGAGGAGGCACTGCGCCAGGCCCATGCGGTGTTCCGCAACACGCAGGAAGGCCTGGTCATCACCGATGCGCGCGGCGACATCGTCGCCACCAACCCGGCCTTCTGCCGCATCACCGGCTATGCCGAAAGCGAGCTGCTCGGCCGCAACATGAAGATGGTCAACTCCGGCCGCCACGATCCCACGTTCTACCGCCAGTTCTGGCACACGCTGGAGGAAACCGGCTTCTGGCAGGGCGAGATCTGGAATCGGCGCAAGAACGGCGAGATCTATCCCGAGTGGCTGACCATCAACGCGGTGCACGGCCCCGACGGCGAGTTGCAGAACTACGTGGCCGCCTGCATGGACATCACCCGCACCAAGCAGTCGGAGATGGAGCTGGAGCGCCTGGCGCACCACGATGCCCTCACCGGCCTGCCGAACCGGCTGCTGCTGATGAGCACGCTCGAGCACGCCATCGTCCGCTCGCAGCGCAACCACATCCGCGGCGCGGTGCTGATGCTCGACCTCGACCGCTTCAAGAACGTCAACGACAGCCTCGGCCATCCGGCCGGCGACCAGCTGCTGCAGGAGGTGGCGCAACGCCTGAGCGCGCGGTTACGCGGCGTCGACACGGTGGCGCGGCTGGGCGGCGACGAATTCGTCGTGCTGCTCGAGGAGCTGGCCGAACCGCAGGACGCAGCCCATGTCGCACAGGCGCTGATCGAGGCCTGCTCGGTGCCCTTCATCCTCGACGGCGGCGAGAAGGTGTATGTCGGCGCGAGCGTCGGCATCAGCCTGTTCCCCGACGACAGCATCGTGGGCGACCGGCTGATCCAGCAGGCCGACGCCGCGCTCTACAGCGCCAAGGGCGCCGGCCGCGGCACCTACCGGTTCTTCACCGGCGCCTTCACCCGCGAGGCACGCAGCCGGCTCGACATGGAGAGCGGCCTGCGCCGTGCGCTCGACGAACAGCAGTTCAGCCTCGAATACCAGCCGCTGGTGCGCGCCGCCGACGGCAGCATCGAGGGCGTCGAGGCGCTGGTGCGCTGGCGCCATCCCGAGCGCGGCATGGTGTCGCCGGCGGCCTTCATCCCGCTGGCCGAGGAGACCGGCCTGATCGTGCCGCTGGGCGAGTGGGTGCTGCGCACCGCCTGCGAGCAGATGCGGCGCTGGCAGGACCAGGGCATCGCACCGCGCATGATCGCGGTGAACCTCTCGCCGCGGCAGTTCGCGCAGCCCGATCTCAAGCAGCAGATCGAGCACGCACTGCAGGAGAGCGGCCTGCAGCCCTCGGCGCTGGAGCTCGAGATCACCGAGACCGCGCTGCTCGATGCCAGCGATGCCGGCGCACGGCTGAAGAGCCTGAAGGCGCTGGGCGTCAAGCTCGCGATCGACGACTTCGGCACCGGCTACTCGTCGCTCGCCTACCTGA
>CBIHRS010000127.1:0-5610 GCA_966212505.1 uncultured bacterium | reverse complement strand
ACCGCTTCATGAGCGAGGCGCGCGCGCTGACCAACCTGGTGGGCAACGGCGTGGCCACGCTGGTGGTGGCCAAGTGGTGCGGCCAGCTCGACCGGCGCCAGCTCGACAAGGCCATGCGGGGCGAAGTGGCTGACGCCGCACCGGCGCAGCCCGCCGCGGCTGCCGCGCCGGCCGAGCCGGTCAGGCTGCGTCCTGAAAGCCCCCGGCGCGCAGCGTGATCACCAGCGTGTCGCGGTGGGCCTCGTCGCCCACCGGCTGGATCGGCGTGCTCTCGTGGATCACGCGGGCATCGTCGAGCAGCAGCAGGGTCCAGGGCTGCGTCATCGTGAAGCGCATGCCCTGAGGCCCATCGGCCTCGAAGACCCGCGTCTCGCCGCCCTTGATGTGGTGCCGCGCCACCAGCAGCACCGCCACCACATCCACGCCGTCGCGGTGTGCTCCTTCGGGCGTGGGCCGGCCGATGCCGTCGGTGGTGTCGATGCGGAACGGATGCGCCTCCACGTACCAGGGCTGCTCACCCTTCAGCGCCGAGGCGCGCTCGGCCAGCACCTGCAGCAGCTTCGGCCACACCGGATGCGCGAGCATGGCCGGATCGATCGGCTCGAACCAGCGCTCGATGCCGCCGTGCAGCGCGTTGTACTCCACCGGCTGCCAGTGCGCCCGGTGCGCCACCTGCGACACCTTGCCGCCGGCCACGACGAAGCTCGAATGCCGACGCCGCCGATAGCGGCCGCCGTCCTTGAGGTGCGTGTCGGGCGGAAGGTCGTTCCAGAACGGCACCAGCGCATCGAGTGCCAGCTGCGGCTGATCGAGCAGCCGGCACAGACCTTCGGCATCGAGCACCGCATAGCCGCGTTCGCGCAGCAGCGCATCGGCCTGGTCAGGCGGGCAGATCGGGGGCGAGAGCGGGAATGGCATGGTCTTGTCGAGGGATCGTCAATGGCGACAGGCCGCGCTCAGGTCCATCTCCTTCTCCTGGACCTGGGTCTGCACATCGAGCAGGCCGAGCACGGTGTGGAACAGGTGGTCATGCTGCGCCGGCTCGACGGCGCGCCGGCGCATGCACTGTAGATCGATCCCGAAGTCCTGTGCAAAGCCGGGCGAGAACCACATCACCATCGGCACATGGGTCTGCTCGCGCGGCGCGATGGCGTAGGGCAGCCCGTGCAGGAACAGGTTGTTCTCGCCCAGCGATTCGCCGTGGTCCGACACGTAGACGAGCACGCTGTCGAGCGTGTCCTGCCGCGCCTTCAGCAGCGCGATCAGCTGCGCGAGCACATGGTCGGTGTAGAGCAGCGCGTTGTCGTAGGCATTGACGATCTGCTCGCGGCTGCACTGGCGCAGGTCGGCGCTGTCGCACGGCGGCACGAAGCGGCGGAAGGCCGGCGGATAGCGCTTGTAGTAGGCCGGGCCGTGGTTGCCGAGCTGGTGCATGACCAGCAGCTGCGGGCCCTTCTTCGCCTCCGCGAGGCGCTGGTCGAGCCCGCGCAGCAGGATCTCGTCGAGGCAGCGCTCGCCGTCGCACAGCGCGGGGTCGTCGGCCGCGCCCATCACCTGGCTGGGCACGCCGTCGCACACGCCCTTGCAGCCCGACTGGTTGTCGCGCCACATCACGTCGACACCCGCATGCTGCAGCACGTTGAGCAGCGACTCGCTGCCGCGGATGCGCGCCTCGTCGTAGTGGCGCCGGCCCCAGGGCGAGAACATGCAGGGCACCGAGGTCTCGGTGTTGGTGCCGCAGCTGGTGACCTTGGAAAAGTTGATCAGCTCGGGGATCGCCGCCAGCTCCGGCGTGGTCTGGCGCGCATAGCCGTCGAGGCCCCAGTTGGCCGCACGCGCGGTTTCGCCCACCACCAGCACCAGCAGCGCCGGCTTCTGCCGCTGCGCCCAGGCCCGGCCCAGCTTCGCATCGGTGCCGATCGGCTGGCGCGGGCGCGCGGCCGTCTGCGTGTCGGCGCCCAGCACCCAGGCCAGCGAATAGAGGTAGTTGGCCGGCGTGATCAGGTAGCGCAACTCTTTCTGATTGCGCATCAGCGACGAGAAGTCCTGGAACACCAGCAGCAGCGCGCCCACGCCGGCGGCAATGGCCAGCACCACCGCGCCCAGCCGCTGCAGCAGCGCCCGGCCCAGCGGCACCCGCTTGACCCGCACGCGCCACAGCAGCGCGATCGGCAGCACGGCATACAGCAGCAGTTGCGGCAGCAGGCCCCAGTCGATCAGCTCGCGCGCCTCCTTCACGTCGGTGCGCAGCACGTTGCGCAGCATCGACGGATCGAGGAACACGTTGTACTTGCGCATGTAGTACACCGCGAACGCCGTCACCGCGAACAGCAGCGCCAGCAGCGGCCGGGCCGTCCAGCGGTTGAGCAGCAGCGCGAGCAGCGCGAACTGCAGCGCGGCCAGCAGCACGAACACCGCGCCGGCGAAGAGCCAGGTCGACGGATCGCTCCAGCTGCGGCCGGCGAGCACGCCGCTCCACCAGTTGGCGTTGCAGGCCAGCACGAAGAACACGCTGGCCGCCAGGGCCAGGGTCTCGACGCGCCATTCGGCGCGCCAGCGCGACAGGGTCAGGGCAAGGGAAGAAGGCAGGGAAGAACGCATGCGGGCCCGCGGGCAGGACAGCCGAGCAGCATAGCGTCCCCGCGCGGATCAGCCGGCGGCGTCGAGCCCGAACTCGCGAGCCAGCAGCTCGTACGACCGGGTGCGCACCGCCGGATCGTGTGCCCAGGTCACGATCACCAGCTCGTCGAGCGAGAAGCGTGCGGCCAGCGCACGCAGCCGCTCGCCCACCTGGGCGGCGGTGCCCACCGCGGCGTCGCGCCGCATCGCCTCCACCTGCGCCTGCTCCGCGGCATCGAGCGGCTGCGCCTGGGCCTCCTCGGGAGACGGCAGGGCCCCCAGCCGGCCGCGCTGGCGGTCGAGGCGCCAGCGCTCGCGGCTGGAGAACGCGTGCCAGGCCTGCGCCTCGGTGTCGGCCGCCAGCGCGAACACGCACAGCGTGGCCTGCGGCCGGGCCAGCCGGTCACTCGGCTTGAACAGCTCGCGGTACAGCGCCATCGCGTTGTCGGCGCCCTGCCCGTCGGCGAAGAAATAGGCGAAGGCATAGGGCCAGCCCAGGTGCGCGGCCAGCTGGGCGCCGTAGTCGGAGCTGCCCAGCATCCACAGTTCGGGCATGCCGGGCCCGCGCGGATGGGCGGTGATCCCACGCGACGGATGCTCGGGCGGCAGCTCGGCACCTTCGAGCCAGGCCTTCAGCTCCAGCACCTGCTGCGGAAAACGCTCGGCCGCATGGCGGGCATTGGGGTTGAGCGCCTGCGCGGTGCGCATGTCGGAGCCGGGCGCGCGGCCCACGCCGAGGTCGATGCGCCCCGGTGCCAGCGCCTCCAGCACGCGGAACTGCTCGGCGACCTTGAGCGACGAATAGTGCGGCAGCATCACCCCGGCGCTGCCCACGCGGATGCGCCGCGTCTGCACCGCGATGGCCGCCATCAGCACCTCGGGCGCCGTGCCGACGATGCTGGGGTGGCCGTGGTGCTCGCTGACCCAGAAGCGGTGATAGCCCAGCGCATCGCAGCGGCGGGCCAGCGCCAGGGTCTCGCGGATGGAGGCGTCTTCGGAGCGGCCGCTGAGCGCCGCGGATTGATCCAGCACAGACAAGCGCAACATGCGGCGAGCATCGCACGGTCGTGCCGGGGTGGTGATCCGTGGGGTTTACTTGTCAGGCGAGTTCAGGCAGCGACAATAGCGCCCCGTGTCGTTGCCGTCTCTGCCTGTGCATCGTTCGTTCCGCCCTCTCGCGCTGAGTCTCTGTCTGATGGCGGTTGCGGCTGCCGTGCAGGCCCAGCAGCGGGGTGCGGAGCATCCCGCCGAAGCCCTGCTGACCCGTGGCTGGGCCGCCACCCGCAGCGATCCCGACCTGAGCCGCCGCCTCGCCGAAGAGGCGCTGAAGGCGCTGGCGCAGCGGCCCGACGCCGACCTCCAGATCCGCGCGCACCTGCTGATGTGCGATTACCACGCCGAGCGCGACGCCAAGGCCGCGCAGGCGCAGGTCGACCTCGCGCGCCCGCTGCTGCCGCGTGCCAAGCGACCGGGCCTGAAGGCCGCGGTGCTCAACTGCGAGGGCGAGATCCTCGAGACCACCGGCGACAACCGCAAGGCGCTGACGCTGTTCGAGCAGGCGGTCAATGCCGCCGAGGCGGCGAGCGACAACGAGATGCTGGCCAATGCGCTGTTCCAGCGCGGCTATCTGCGCGGCCTCGAGGGCGACTACGGCACCGGCCTGGTCGACCTGCGGCGCGCCCGCACGCTGTACGAGCGCCTGGGCATGACCGAGCGGGCCAGCACCTCGCTCAACGGCATTGCCACGCTCTACAACCGCATGGGCGATCACGAGCAGGCGCGCCACTACTACGAGCAGACGCTGAAGCTGCAGACCATCGAGGGCCCGAAGCGCGAGGTCGCGGTCACGCAGCACAACCTCGGCCGCTCCTACGAATACCTGAAGCAGTGGGCTCAGGCCCGCCAGGCCTTCGAGGCCGCGCTCGACCTCAGCCGCGAGATCGACTACCCGCGCGGCGAGGCCTATGCGCTGCGCGGCCTGGCCAGCGTGCGCAATGCCGAGGGCGAGCCCGCCGCCGCGCTGAGCCTGCTGCAGTTGGCCGACCTGCTGCAGAAGCGCACCGCCGACGAGCGGCTGCGCGCGCAGATCCTGCTCCAGCGCGGCATCGCGATGCGCCAGCTCAAGCGCCCCGGCGAGGCACTGCCGATGCTGCAGGATGCGGTCGGTGTGTTCCGCAAGGCCGATTCGCTGGCCGAGCTGGTGATCGCCGAGCGCGAGCTTGCCGCCGCACAGGCCGACCTGACCGACTGGCATTCGGCCTACCAGCAGCAGCTCGAGTATGGCCAGACGCTGGAGCAATGGCTGCGCCACCAGCTCGACCAGCGCTTTGCCACGCTGAAGGTCGATTTCGACACCACGGCCAAGGAAAAGGAAAACGCGCTGCTGCTGCGCGAAAAGCAGGCCGGCGAGCGCGCGCTCGAAGAAGCGCGCAGGGCCAGCCGCCTGCAGGCCGCGGTGATCACGCTGATCTGCGTGCTGCTCGTGGGCGTGGGCGCGGTCGCACTGCACCTGCGCCGCGTGAGCCGCCAGATGCGTCTTCTCGCGATGACCGACGAACTCACCGGCCTGCCGAACCGGCGCGACGTGCTGGCCCGGCTGCAGGCGATGCTTGTCGACCGCAAGCAGGGCCCCTGCGCATTGCTGATCGTCGACCTCGACCACTTCAAGGCGATCAACGACGACTTCGGCCACCTCGTGGGCGACGAGATGCTGAAGGCGGTGGCGCAGGTGCTGCGCGAAGCGGTGCGCGAGCCGATGTGCCTGGGCCGCCTGGGCGGCGAGGAATTCGTGGTCGTGCTGCCGCGCACCGACGAACAGCAGGCCCTGAAGGTCGGCGAGCGCATCCGCGAGCAGGTGCAGTCGCTGGACACCACCCGCTGGCTGCCGCAGGCCCGCCACCTCACCGCCAGCCTCGGCGTGGCGGTATCGCGCCTGGGCGAGGACGACGTGAGCACCATGCTGCACCGGGCCGACGAGGCGCTGTACCGGGC
>CBIHRS010000126.1:0-5669 GCA_966212505.1 uncultured bacterium | reverse complement strand
GTGACCAGCGGCAAGGGCGAGCTGGTGGTGATCTCGCGTTCCGGCGAAATCATCATCTCCGACCAGCACGGCCGTGAGCGTGAGCGACACAAGGTGCCGTATGGCGCGGTCCTGAACATCAAGGCCGACCAGCAGATCAAGGCTGGCACGGTGCTGGCGAACTGGGACCCGCTGACCCGCCCGATCATCACCGAATTCGCCGGCAAGGCGAAGTTCGAGAACGTCGAGGAAGGCGTCACCGTCGCCAAGCAGGTCGACGAGGTCACCGGCCTGTCGACGCTGGTCGTGATCGACCCGAAGCGCCGCGGTGCGGCCAAGATCGTGCGTCCGCAGGTCAAGCTGCTGGATGCCGGCGGCAACGAGGTGAAGATCCCCGGCACCGACCACTCGGTGACGATCGGCTTCCCGGTCGGCGCGCTGATCCAGATCCGGGACGGCCAGGACCTCGCCCCGGGTGAAGTGCTCGCGCGTATTCCGGTCGAAGGCCAGAAGACCCGTGACATCACCGGCGGTCTGCCCCGCGTGGCCGAGCTGTTCGAGGCCCGTTCGCCCAAGGATGTCGGCACGCTGGCCGAGATCACCGGCACGGTGTCGTTCGGCAAGGAGACCAAGGGCAAGGTTCGCCTGCAGATCACCGATCCGGACGGCAAGGTCTACGAAGAGCTGGTGCCGAAGGAAAAGAACATCCTGGTGCACGAAGGCCAGGTGGTCAACCGCGGCGAGCTGATCGTCGACGGCGCGGCGGATCCGCAGGACATCCTGCGCCTGCTGGGCGTCGAGGAACTGGCGCGCTACATCGTCGACGAGGTGCAGGACGTCTACCGTCTGCAGGGCGTGAAGATCAACGACAAGCACATCGAGGTGATCGTTCGCCAGATGCTGCGTCGCGTGCAGATCGCCAACCCGGGCGACAGCACCTACATCGCCGGCGAACAGGTCGAGCGTTCGGAGCTGCTGGACACCAACGACAAGCTGCGTTCCGAAGGCAAGATCGAAGCGACCTACACCGACGTGCTGCTGGGCATCACGAAGGCCAGCCTGTCGACCGACTCGTTCATCTCCGCGGCCTCCTTCCAGGAGACCACCCGCGTGCTGACCGAGGCGGCGATCATGGGCAAGCGCGACGAACTGCGCGGCCTGAAGGAGAACGTCATCGTCGGCCGCCTGATCCCCGCCGGCACCGGCATGGCCTTCCACGATGCCCGCAAGGCGAAGGAAGAGATGGACGAGTCCGAGCGCCGCGCCATCGCGATGCAGGAGGCCGAGGAACTGGCCGCCGTGCAAATGGCGCAGGTGGACGCCGGCAACGAGAGCGCCGAATAAGCGCAAGCTGCAACGGCAACCCAGAGGGGCGACTTCGGTCGCCCCTTTTTCATTTCCGGAACCCGTGGGTAACGGCGGCTGCCTATCATGCGGAGATGAAGATCGCCCTCATCGCGCACGACCGCAAGAAAGACGACATGGTGGCGCTGGCCACCGAATTCGCCGGGTTCCTGCGCGGCTGCGAGCTCATCGCCACCGGCACGACCGGCGGACGCCTGCAGAGCGAGGCCGGGTTGAATGTGGAGCGGCTGCTCAGCGGCCCGTTGGGCGGCGACCTGCAGATCGGCGCGCGGCTCTCCGTCGGCGAGGTCGACGCGGTGATCTTCCTGCGCGACCCGATGACGCCCCAGCCCCATGAGCCGGACATCAATGCGCTGGTGCGCGCCTGCGACGTGCATAACGTGGCCTGTGCCACCAATCTGGCCAGCGCGCGCTGGCTGCTGCGCGGGTTCAGCGGAGGCTGAGGAGCCCGGTTTCGTTCCAGCGCTCCGGCGTTAGGATCTCGACGCCATGGCGCTGTGCCCGGCGCGCGAGCTTCAGCAGCGCGCGGTCCCGCGTCAATAGCCAGCGGGCGCGCGCCGTGATGGCCAGTTCGAAGAACTTCTGGTCGTCGGGGTCGGAGCATCGAGGCAGCGTCAGCGGCGCCACCGGCTCCGGCAGCAGCCGCGCATGGCGCGACCAGGCGCCTTGCCAGTGCTCGGCGTCCACTGTCCAGCGCTCGCCCACACCGCGGGCCAGCACATGGGCCATCTCGTCGCGCATCGCCCCCGTGGCCACCCACTGCAGCCGTTGCTCCTCCAGCGAGCCGGCCAACGGCAACAGCGCCGGATTGCCGAAGACCAGCCAGTCGAGCAGTACATTGGTGTCCAGCACGACAAGGATTTGGGGCGCTGCCGGAGAGCTTGCACTCACTTGATCTGGTTTCTCGAGCGACAAATCGGTAGTTCTCCCGGGCTTGACTTGTGGACAACTTGCTGCTGGCGCGGCCGCTTCATATAATGGCCGGCTTTTCGGCAGATTCTGCTGCGCTCTTTGTCGAGCGGCTCACCGGATCAGGGCGATTTTCACAGCGTCCTCCACATCCGGCCTCGGGCCCGTCTCCCCACTGGAGCGCTCGCCATCTTCCGGAAATCGAGTGACTTCAAACGGGAACAAGTTACCTATGCCAACCATCAACCAACTCGTGCGCCACGGCCGTCAGGTCGAGGTCACGAAGTCCAAGTCGCCGGCGATGCAGAACTCGCCCCAGCGCCGCGGTGTCTGCACCCGCGTCTACACCACCACCCCCAAGAAGCCGAACTCCGCGCTGCGGAAGGTTGCCAAGGTGCGCCTGACCAACGGCTTCGAGGTCATTTCCTACATCGGCGGCGAAGGCCACAACCTGCAAGAGCACAGCGTCGTGCTGGTGCGCGGCGGCCGTGTGAAGGATCTGCCGGGTGTGCGCTACCACATCGTCCGCGGTTCGCTGGACCTGCAAGGCGTGAAAGACCGCAAGCAGTCGCGTTCCAAGTACGGCGCGAAGCGTCCGAAGAAGGCCTAAGTCAAGGTCATGTCACGTCCGGCTGCGAAGCTTGGAACGTGTGTTGCGGCAGCCGGTCAAAGCAGGCTTGCCGAGTAAGTGGAAGGCCCCGGTGGTCTTTCGCGGTGAGGGCAGAAGCCCGAGCCAACTGAAGCAGAGAGAAGGAAGAGTCCCATGCCACGTCGTCGCGAAGTACCCAAGCGCGAGATCCTGCCCGATCCGAAGTTCGGCAACGTCGAGCTGTCCAAGTTCATGAACGTTGTGATGGAGTCTGGCAAGAAGGCCGTCGCCGAGCGCATCATCTATGGCGCCCTCGACCAGGTCGAGAAGAAGGCCAACAAGGATCCGCTCGAGGTGTTCCTCACCGCGTTGAACAACGTGAAGCCGATGGTTGAGGTCAAGTCCCGCCGCGTCGGTGGTGCGAACTACCAAGTTCCCGTGGAAGTTCGTCCCGTCCGCCGCGTGGCACTGGCCATGCGTTGGCTGAAGGAATCGGCGCGCAAGCGCGGTGAGAAGTCGATGGCCCAGCGCCTCGCGAACGAGCTGCTCGAGGCCGCTGAAGGCCGCGGTGGCGCGATGAAGAAGCGCGACGAAGTGCACCGCATGGCCGAAGCGAACAAGGCCTTCTCGCACTTCCGCTTCTAAACCTGTCGTTAGCAGGCCGCCTGGCATCCGGGATCGCGTGATCCCGGCAGGCGGCCCCTGTATTTGGAGTCAATCATGTCCCGCAAGACCCCCATCGAGCGCTACCGCAACATCGGTATTTCGGCGCACATCGATGCCGGCAAGACCACCACGACCGAGCGCATCCTCTACTACACCGGTGTGAACCACAAGATCGGTGAGGTGCACGACGGCGCCGCCACGATGGACTGGATGGAGCAGGAGCAGGAGCGGGGCATCACCATCACCTCCGCCGCGACCACCTGCTTCTGGAAGGGCATGGACCTGTCCTTCCCCGAGCACCGCATCAACATCATCGACACCCCGGGGCACGTGGACTTCACCATCGAGGTGGAGCGCTCGATGCGCGTGCTCGACGGCGCCTGCATGGTCTATTGCGCCGTGGGCGGCGTGCAGCCGCAGTCGGAAACCGTCTGGCGCCAGGCCAACAAGTACAAGGTGCCCCGCCTCGCGTTCGTCAACAAGATGGACCGCACCGGCGCCAACTTCTTCAAGGTCTACGACCAGATGAAGACGCGCCTGAAAGCCAACCCGGTGCCCATCGTCGTGCCCATCGGCGCGGAAGACAACTTCAAGGGCGTGGTCGACCTGTTCAAGATGAAAGCCATCATCTGGGACGAGGCCAGCCAGGGCATGAAGTTCGAGTACCAGCCGATCCCGGCCGAGCTCGAAGCCGAGTCCAAGAAGTGGCGCGAGCAGATGATCGAGGCTGCTGCCGAGGCCAGCGAAGAGCTGATGAACAAGTACCTCGAAACGGGCGAGCTGTCCGAGGAAGAGATCAAGCAGGGCCTGCGCCAGCGCACGATCGCGACCGAGATCCAGCCGATGCTGTGCGGTACCGCGTTCAAGAACAAGGGTGTGCAGCGCATGCTCGACGCGGTGATCGAATTCCTGCCGTCGCCGATCGACATCCCGGCCGTCAAGGGCACCGATGAAGACGACAAGGAAGTCTCGCGCAAGGCCGACGACAACGAGAAGTTCGCTGCCCTCGCGTTCAAGCTGATGACCGACCCGTACGTCGGCCAGCTGACCTTCGTGCGCGTGTATTCCGGCGTGCTGAAGTCCGGCGACTCGGTCTACAACCCGATCCGCGGCAAGAAGGAGCGCATCGGCCGTATCCTCCAGATGCACGCCAACCAGCGTGAAGAAATCAAGGAGATTCTGGCCGGCGACATCGCTGCCTGCGTGGGCCTGAAGGACGTCACCACTGGCGAAACGCTGTGCGATCCGGACAGCGTCATCACCCTCGAGAAGATGATCTTCCCCGAGCCGGTGATCTCGCAGGCTGTCGAGCCCAAGACCAAGGCCGACCAGGAGAAGATGGGCGTCGCCCTGGGCCGTCTGGCGGCCGAGGATCCGTCGTTCCGCCTGCGCACCGACGAAGAATCGGGCCAGACCATCATCTCCGGCATGGGCGAGCTCCACCTGGAAATCATCGTCGACCGCATGAAGCGCGAGTTCGGCGTGGAAGCCAACGTGGGCAAGCCGCAGGTCGCCTACCGCGAAACCATCCGCAAGACCGCTACCGACGTCGAAGGCAAGTTCGTTCGCCAGTCGGGCGGCAAGGGCCAGTACGGCCACGTCGTGCTGAAGATCGAGCCGCAGGAGCCGGGCAAGGGCTTCGAGTTCGTCGACGCCATCAAGGGCGGCGTGGTGCCTCGCGAGTTCATTCCCGCGGTCGAGAAGGGCATCATCGACACGCTGCCGAACGGCGTGCTCGCGGGCTACCCGGTGGTCGACGTGAAGGTCACGCTGACCTTCGGTTCGTACCACGAAGTGGACTCGAACGAAAATGCGTTCAAGATGGCTGCGTCGATGGGCTTCAAGGAAGCCTGCCGCAAGGCCAGCCCCGTGATCCTCGAGCCGATGATGGCCGTGGAAGTCGAGACGCCGGAAGACTACGCCGGCTCGGTGATGGGCGACCTGTCGTCCCGCCGCGGCATGGTGCAGGGCATGGACGACATGCCTGGCGGCGGCAAGATCATCAAGGCCGAGGTGCCGCTGAGCGAAATGTTCGGCTACTCGACCACGCTGCGCTCGATGTCCCAGGGCCGTGCCACGTACACGATGGAGTTCAAGCACTACGCTGAAGCTCCGAAGAACGTGGCCGACGCGATCATCACCGCTCGCGGCAAGCAGTAAT
>CBIHRS010000125.1:0-5755 GCA_966212505.1 uncultured bacterium | reverse complement strand
ACAGTCCCCACGAGTCAGTGCTTGATGCGCGCTGCGCGCGCGGCCATGCCTCCTGCGCTCCTCAGCGTCGCCTGATGCGCCCCCGCCGCAGCCCGCTCGCAGCCTTGCCGAACCAGTGGTGGCAGTGCACGGATGAATTCAATTCTTTGTGCGCCACCAACCGTCCGACAACAAGGGAGCCGCAGCCATGACCCAACGCACTCGCGGCTCAATCTTTCCGGCCCACCTCAATGGCGCCACGCGAGCCCGTGCGCTGGCCGATCCTGCGCCGACCCCGGCAGCTCCCGCTCCGGCACCGAAGCCGCCTGCGACAGAAGCCCTGGCGCAGCGCGCCGGTGCGCTCGTCAACGAGATCGACTTCCCCGGCTTCGTCGCCGGCCTCGTGCACGGCACCTTCGATGCGATCGTCGATGCCTCGATCCGGCAGATGGAGAGCTACTCCAGCCTGGTGTCGGCGGTGGCCAAGACGGTGGACCAGTTCACCGAGGAGAACGTCAGCCCCAACCAGGCGCGCGACTGGCTCGCGCAGCGCTACCCCGGCGACGTCCGCGTGGCGCCGCCCAGTGCCGACCAGCCCTCGCCGCAGCTCGTGCCCACGCGCGAAGGCCTCGCGCCCACCTGGCTGGCCGACTACGGCATCGACGGCGAAGAGCTCACCTCCGAGCTGCTCGAGGAGCGCGTGCTGCCGCAGGTGCGCATCCACGTCGGCTCCGAACGCCAGCAGTTGCTCGCGACGATGGTGATGCTGGGCATGAACCGCGTGGCAGTGAAAGACGGCTCGATCACCGCGAAGGTGATGTTCCGCGCCACCGCCAACGATGCGGCCAAGGTCGGCTATGCCACCGGCAGCGACCCCAAGAGCGTGAGCGACTGGGGCGAGCGCGGCAGCCTCACCTACAGCGGCGGCAGCTCCACGATGGTGTCGACGCTGGGGGTCAATGCGCAGAGCGACACCAGCCTGCGCGCCGACCTGTTCGGCGAGGTCAAGCTCAACTTCGTCAGCGAGACGCTGCCGCTCGACAAGCTGGCCGATGCCGCCAAGATCGCGATGGTCCAGCGCAACTCGGCCGTGGCCCGCGCTGCGGCACCGCTGCCCGCACCGGCCGCCACAGCGCCCGCCCCTGCAGCGGCACCCGCCACGCCCACCGGAGGAGGCGCCTGATGCTGCGCGACCTCTCCACCGTGCTCGAAGACCTGCATCGCGGAATGCAGGCCGCGGCCGAACGCGCCGGCCCCGGTGTGCGCATCAACCATGCGGAGATGACGCTGCCGGTCGACGCGGCCCTGGTCTTCAAGGACGGCGGCTGCGCGCTGCTGGCCGACGTGGCGCGCAGCCATGCCGATGCCTCGTGGCATGAATCGCCCTCGCGGCTGACGCTGGTGTGGGCCGAGATGCCGACGGAGGAGTTGCCATGAGCGGTTCCGTGCCTCCGCTGGTGCAGGACTCGGGCGTGCCCTTCGACGTCTTCATCCAGTCGCTCACCGAGCAGCTCGACAAGGCCCAGGCCGCGATGGCGCTGAAGGCCCGCGTCGCCAAGCTGCCGCTGACCTTTGCGGTGAAGGACGTGTCGCTCGACCTGCGCGCCTTCGTGCAGATGGTCGACGACGACGTGTTCGTGCGTCCCTCCAGCCCGGGCGACACCGAGGCCAGCACGATCAAGCTGACGCTGACCACGATCACGCGGTCGATGGTGGAAGAGAACGCGGTCGACTTCAAGGCCGAGGAGCCGCAGTTCACGCTGCGCGAGGCGCTGCAGGGCCAGCTGACCGACGAAGACCAGCGGCGGCTCGAGCGCATCGGCGTGCGCACGGTGGAGCAACTGAGCGAGCTGCGCAAGACCGCCGGCACCGACGTGGTGGCGCGGCTGGCGCGCATGCCGGTCAACCGGCTGCAGCAGGCGCTGATGGTCGCGGCCGCGCCGCGCGTCACGCAGGTCGAGGCCGGTGAAGGCCAGGCCAACAACCGCAATGGGCTGGCCGCGCGCGTGCACCTGCAGGCGCCGGGCCTGCGCGCGGGCCGCATCCCGTTCGTGCGGGCCGCGGGGCAGGATGTGCCGGTCGTCGAATCGCACGACGGCCGCATCGTGCTGGCACCGCATGCCACGCAGCTCGGCCTCGAGGCCGAGATCGATTTCGGCGACGGCGAGGTGGCGCACGTGCCGCTGGCCGCCGGCAGCATCGGCCGCTGGGCCAACGGCAGCGGTGCGAGGAGCGCGGCATGAACACCATGCATCCCGCCTTGCCTCGTGTACCGCGCCGGCTGGTGCTGACCTTGAAGCTTGGCGAATTGCCCGACCACCTGCCCAGCCTGCGCGAAGTGCGGCAGGACGGCGCCTCGCCCGCCACGCGCATCGACGGCGGACCGATCGACCGCCTGCTCTCACACCACGGCGGCGCCGCCCGCGCGGTGCGGCTGCACAGCGCCCGCGTCACGCGGCACCAGCGACCCGGCGTGGCCGGCGCGCGCCGCTTCGACGATGTGGAGCAGTTGAGCGGCGTGGCCCGCGTGCTGCGCATCGAGGTGGCCGACGACCAGGGCGTGCACTCGCTGGTGCAGGCGCTGTCGCAGGTGACGCAGGTGGAGCGCGTGGCGCCCGACTGGGTGAGCACCACGCCCTTCGATGCACGGCCGGCGAAGCATGCGCCCGAGCTCGACCCGGTGGCCGCACGCCGTCCACGCGCGTTGATCCGCCTGCCGCAGGCGCTGGCGATGCAGCGCGGCGACCCGTCGGTGGTGGTCGGCCTCGCCGACACCGGCGTGTCGCATCGGCATGCCGAGCTGATGCGCCGGCTGCGCCGCGGCTTCGACACGGTGGACCTCGACGCGGCAACCATGGGCGACCTCACGCTGATCGGCGACAACACCGGCAACGACGAAGACCCCGACGACGAGGTGGGCCATGGCTCGGCCTGCGCCGGCATCCTGCGCGCCATCGGCACCGGCCTGCCTGCGGGCGGCGCCGGGCTGTGCGGGCTCACGCCGGTGCGCGTGCTCGGCGCGGCGCTGCAGGGCGAGCGGCGCGTGGGCGTGGGCGCGCTGGCCAACATCGATGCCGGCATGAAGCGGCTGATCGACCTGGGCGCGCAGGTCATCAACATGAGCTTCGGCACGCCCGAATCGGCGCTCGCGCCGCACGATCCGCGGCCGCACGACGAGGTGGTGCGCTATGCCGCCGCGCGCGGCGTGCTGCTGGTGGCCGCGAGCGGCAACTCGGGCCGCACCGAGCGCTACTACCCCGCCGCCCACGACGACGTGATCGCCGTGGGCGCGGTCGACGACACGCTGATGCCCAGCTCGTTCAGCACCCGCGGCGACCACGTGGCGTTGTGTGCGCCGGGCCGCGACATCTGGACCTGCGGGCTCGAGGGCTATGCGTGCGTCAGCGGCACCAGCTTCGCCTCGCCGTTCGCGGCCGCGGTGTGCGCGCTGATGGTCGCGCACGCCGAAAGCCGCGCCTGGCCACTCGATCCGCAGACCGCGCGCGAGATCCTGATGCAGAGCGCGCGGCCCTTCAGCCGCAGCGAGGGCACGCAGGGCTGCGGAGCCGGCGTGCTCGATGCCTGCGCCGCGCTCACGCTGCTCGATCAACGCATTGCCGAGGCCCTGGGGTCGGTCGACCCTGGTGCCCATTCTTGAAGAAGGAAGACCGCCATGGCCACGAGCAACAAGAAAGCCGCCGCGAACACGACCAGGCCGCGCGGCGCCGCCAACGGGCTCAGCAAGCCCAACGGTCACAAGGCGCCCCATGCGCTGCCGCCGCCGGAGGAGAAGAAGAGCGCGCCGGCGCGGCGCAGCCGATCCAAGGCGGTGACCACGATGACGCCGCTGGAGCCTGCCATTCCCACGCTGTCGCCCGTGACGCCCACCACCGCGGTGACACCGGCGCCGGCGACCCTTGTTTCTTCCCTGCCTGCGGCGGCCCTCGCCGCCGAGGCGGACTCTCCACCTCCCGGTGGTTCCGCCAACCCATTGACCCTTGCCAACCGTCCAGGAGGTCGGACCATGAAGCGCATTCTGTTGATCGACTTGAGCCAACGCGAACTGCAAGAACGTGCACGGCTGAAGATCCGCCGTGATCGTCTCGAGGCCATCCAGCGCACCGAGGATTCCAGCGGCGGGCTGAGCACCGACCAGGAAGCCGAGCTCGCATCGATCGACGCGGCGCTCGACAGCGACCTGCCGGTCGATGCCTTCTACCGGGCCGTGGCCAGCGCCGTGTCGCGCAAGAGCTGGGACGAGCTGGTGAAGAGCCACGACTACCTGCTGGAACACGGCCTGTTCGGCTCGCAGCAGGTGGAGCCCACGCAAAAAGGCCTGGGCACGCACGAGCAGGAGATCGGCTTCGTCTGCGGCCTGCTCGAGCTCGACAACCTCACCCAGCCCACCGTCTCCGGCTTCATCAAGAAGGTGACCGAGGCGCAGGGCGAATACCGACAGAACCAGGCGCTGTTCGACGCGGCCTACGACACCTTCTCGCGCCGCTTCGAGGTCACGCTGCAGAGCCAGATCGACAAGGGCCTGGTCGATGCCGACATCATCGGCTGCGTGGTACCCGGCGGCCCGATCAGCGACCGGCGCAGTGGCAGCACGCGCTCCACCACCGGCGCCGAAGGCCAGATGGTGCCGCTGGGCCGCGACAAGGTCTCGGTGATCTCGGCACGCAACATCGCGGCCGTGGTGCGCAAGCTGGTCAACGACGGCGTGAGCGCCGACGACCCGTGGATCAGCAGCCGGCTCGAGAGCGCCTTCAACATGCAGACCGGCGTGGTCGACGGCGCCCCGCCCTCGGCGCTGGAGATCATGCTGCCCGACCTCGAAGAGGCGGTCGACATCGAGATCGTCACCGAGAACCTGCATGCGGTGCAGGCCATCTACTTCACCTACCAGCTGGAGGAGATGCGCATGTTCCAGGTGGTCGAGCGCATCGTCGACCTGTTCCGCCAGGGCCTGCTGCCGCTGGGCCGCGGGCCGGTGGGCGACTACCTCTTCAACTACTACAAGAAGGCGGCCGAACGCATCACCGAAGGCGAGCGGCGCGACCTCTACATGCGCGTGTTCGGCGCGCCCGGCGGCAACCCGCAGAACGAGCCCAACCGCGACTTCAACGAGCTGTGGCTGCGCTTCATCTCTGCGGTGTCGAGCTTCTCGCGCCAGCTCACGGTGGAGCGCATGCTGCGCAACGCGATCCCGATGGCGGTGTCGCAGGAGCAGGTGCGCAAGGCCGGCCGCGACCTGGGCGCCAACCTCTCGCGCAACGGCTACGGCATCGCCTACTTCGCCGCCACCGAGATGCAGCAGACCATCCTCGAGTTCCGCGACGTGCTGCAGAACGCCGAGCTGCGCAACGCCTTCGGTGCCCGCGACATGTGGCAGGTGATCGACCAGGTGAACGTGAACTACCTGGGCGGTGCCCGCAACACGCACCGCTATCGCACGCAGAGCCGCGCCGGCGCGGTGATCATCCGCTGGATCGCCAACAACGTGCAGCGCCTGGCCAACGTAGGCGGCCCGGTGATCCAGATCGAGCAGATCGTCAACCCGCAGCTGCGCGCCGCCAGCGGCAACAACAACCCCACCGTCGACCCGACCGACTGGGACCTGGTCAATGCCTGCGAGCAGTGGCTGGCGGTGGGCGGCGTGCAAGACCAGAGCATCGAGCAGTACTCGCAGCCGATCGAGGCGCCCACGATGACCAGCAAGCCGATCGAGATGCCGCAGATCGCGCGCGACATGCTGAGCGGCATGGGCGTGAGC
>CBIHRS010000124.1:0-6412 GCA_966212505.1 uncultured bacterium | reverse complement strand
CCAAGGCCGAGTCTGCAGCGCCCCCGCCGCAGCGCAGCCCGCTCGCAGCCTTGCCCGCTCCACACCCTCACACCCCCGCCTCAGCCGCCTGCGACTCCGCGAGCACCGAGCCGAGATAGGCTTCCTGCACTCGAGCGTTGCCACGCACCCGCTCCGGCGTATCGAACGCGATCACCTCGCCATACACCAGCACCGCGATCTTGTCGGCCAGGCCGAACACCACGCCCATGTCGTGCTCCACGGTCAGCAGCGTCTTGCCCTGCGTGACCTCGCGGATCAGCTGCACGAAACGCTTGGTCTCGCTCTTGCTCATGCCCGCCGTCGGCTCGTCGAGCAGGATCACGCTGGAGCCGCCGGCGATGGTGATGCCGATCTCCAGCGCGCGCTGCTCGGCATAGGTGAGGTTCATCGCCAGGTGGTCGCGCTTGCGATCGAGCTTGATCATCTCGAGCACCTGCTCCGTGCGGTCGTTGGCATCCTTCAGGTCGGCCAGGAACTTCCAGAACGCATAGCGGTAGCCCATGCTCCACAGCACCGCGCAGCGGATGTTCTCGAACACCGACAGCCGCACGAACAGGTTGCTCACCTGGAAGCTGCGCGACAGCCCGCGGCGGTTGATCTCGTAGGGCTTGAGCCCGTCGATGCGCTCGCCGTTGAGCACGATCTCGCCGCTGGTGGGGCCGAAGCGGCCGCTGATCAGGTTGAACAGCGTCGACTTGCCCGCGCCGTTGGGCCCGATGATCGCCACCCGCT
This sequence comes from uncultured bacterium, assembly GCA_966212505.1. GTDB lineage: Bacteria > Pseudomonadota > Gammaproteobacteria > Burkholderiales > Burkholderiaceae_C > CAMLIZ01. The sequence goes on along the minus strand of CBIHRS010000124.1, from coordinate 5,659 downwards.
CGCCCGGCTGCACCGCCAGGTTCGCGCCGCGGATGATCTCGGTCTTGCCGAAGCTCTTGCGGACGTCTTTCAACTCGAGTGCGAAGCTCATGCCACGGCCTCCCTGCGCTTGATCTCGCGCTCGATCTCCTCCTGGATCTCGCCCCATTGACGCCTGAAGTGGCGCCGCGTGAGCTCGAACAGCGCCAGCCCGGTCAGCAGCACGAAGGCGGCGCCGAACCAGCTGTCGAGCCCCTTGGCATTGAGCGGCACGCCGATGAACGTCATCTGGGGCCCCAGCGCCGCGTTCAGCTGCAGGTGGTAGACCATCTCGATCATCGCCGCCGCACCCATCAGCATCACCAGCGCGGTGCCGGCCAGCGCGAGGTACGAGGTGGCCAGCCGGCGCAGCTTGCCGAAGGCCGCCACGCGCAGGTTCATCATCACCAGGCTCGCGATGCCGCCCGGCGCATACATCACCATGAACAGGAACACCAGGCCCAGGTAGAGCAGCCAGGCCTTGGTCAGCTCCGACAGCAGCACCAGCGCGATCACCATCAGCACCGCGCCGATGATCGGCCCGAAGAAGAAGGTCGCCCCGCCGAGGAACACGAAGAGCAGGTAGGCGCCCGAGCGTGCCGCGCCCACCACCTCGGCCGTGACGATCTCGAAGTTGAGCGCGCCCAGCCCGCCCGCCACGCCCATGAAGAAGCCCGAGATCATGAAGGCCAGGTAGCGCACGTGCTGCGTGCTGTAGCCGATGAACTCCACCCGCTCGGGGTTGTCGCGCACCGCGTTGAGCATGCGGCCCAGCGGCGTGCGCGTCAGCGCATACATCAGCGCGGTGCTCACGAAGCAGTAGATCGCGATCAGGTAGTAGACCTGGATCTGCGGCCCGAAGCTGATGCCCCACACCGGCTTGCCCACCACCCGGTTGCCCGAGATGCCGCCCTCGCCGCCGAAGAACTCCGGCAGCATCAGCGACATCGACCACACCAGCTCGCCCAGGCCCAGTGTGATCATCGCGAAGGTGGTACCGCTCTTCTTGGTGGTCACGTAGCCGATCAGCGCCGCGAAGAACAGCCCGCCCAGCCCACCCACCAGCGGCACCAGCCCCACCGGCAGCTGCAGCGTGCCGGCGCTCACCAGGTTGAGCGTGTGGATCGCGAGAAACGCGCCCAGGCCGCTGTACACCGCATGGCCGAAGCTGAGCATGCCGCCCTGGCCGAAGAGCACGTTGTAGGCCAGGCACGCGATGATCGCGATGCCCATCTGCGACAGCAGCGTCTGCGCGAGGCTGCTGTTCCACAGCAGCGGCGCGCCGAACAGCACCAGCGCATAGGCGCCCCAGATCATCCAGCGGCCGATGTTCCAGGGCCGGAAGTGGAAGCTGCGGCCGGGCGGTGCGGCACCGCGCGCGGCATTGGGCAAGGTGGAAGTGGAAGCGTGCATGGCGTCGGTGTCTCGCGTCATTCGTCGCGCGTGCCCATCAGGCCCTTGGGGCGGAAGATCAGGATCAGCACGAGCAGCAGGTAGGGCAGGATCGGCGCCGCCTGCGCCAGCGTGATGCGCAGCAGCGGCCAGCCGGGGCTGTCGGGGCCGAGCCGGCCGCCGAACGAATTGATCGCGCTGGCCAGCGACGCATCGATGGTCACCGGCACCGTCTGCAGCAGCCCGATCAGCAGCGAGCCGACGAAGGCCCCGGCCAGCGAGCCCATGCCGCCGACCACCACCACCACGAAGATGATGGAACCCACCACCCCCGCCATCGACGGCTCGGTGACGAAGGTGATGCCGCCGATCACGCCGGCCAGCCCGGCCAGCGCACAGCCGCTGCCGAACACCAGCATGAACACCCGCGGCACGTTGTGCCCCAGCGACTCCACCATCTCGGGGTGCGTGAGCGCCGCCTGGATCACGAGGCCAATGCGGGTGCGGGTGAGCAGCAGCCACAGCGACAGCAGCATCAGCAGCGCGACCATCATCATGAAGGCGCGCGTCATCGGGAAGCGCGAGCACTTGACGATCACGTCGGCCACGCCGGAGCGGCACATCTCATCGGGTGCGGCGCCCAGCACCACACGCAGGCCATCGACCGACGACTGCACCAGCGTGAAGGCCGGCCCCTGCAGCGCCTGCGGCGGCGAGAACGGCACCGAGGCGCGGCCCCACACCAGCTGCACCAGCTCGAGCACCACGTAGCTGAGGCCGAAGGTGATCAGCAGCTCGGCCACGTGGCCGAACTTGTGCACGCGCCGCAGGCACAGCCGCTCGAAGGCCGCGCCCACGCCGCCCACCAGCAGCGGCGCCAGCAGCAGCGCGGCCCAGAAGCCGACCAGGCCGGTGAGCGTGTACGCGAAGTACGCGCCGATCATGTAGAAGCTGGCGTGCGCGAAATTGAGCACGCCCATCATGCTGAAGATCAGCGTCAGGCCGGAGCTCAGCATGAACAGCAGCAGCCCCGAGCTGAGGCCGTTGAGCACATTGATGACAACCTGGTCCACGGCAGGGTCCTTGTCGCGAAAAAACGGGCTCGACGGAAACACCCGCCGAGCCCTCGTTCTGCGCTATCGGAAGCGCCCGACCATCACGGGCGCTTCATCTGGCACGAGGTGGGCGTGCTGCTCACGTACGAGTCGAACGACTTCACCAGCGCGAAGTTGTGGCCGGTGTGCTCGACGTCGTAGTTGTTCTTCGCATCGGCCTTCTGCCACAGCGAGATGAACAGCGGCTGCTGCAGCTGGTGGTCGGTCTTGCGCATCTCGACCTCGCCGTTGAAGCTCTTGAACTTGAGGCCCTCCATCGCCGCGGCCACCTTCACCGGGTCGGTGGTCTTGGCCTTCGCCATCGCGTTCGACAGCAGCGCGAACGCATGGTAGGTGGCCTGGGTCGACCAGTCGTCGTTGAACTTGGCCTGGAACTCGTCCATCAGCTTGCGCGTCTCGCCGGTGAAGCCGTTGTAGCCGTAGGCCACCTGGTACACCTTGCCCGCGGCGCTGGAGCCCAGCGCGGTGGGCGTGCCCGGCGCGCTGCCGTAGTAGGTGAAGAACTTGGCGTCGAGGCCGGCATCGTGCGCGCCCTTGTACAGCAGCGTCAGGTCGGAGCCCCAGTTGCCGGTGATCACCGTGTCGGCGCCCGAGGCCTTGATCTTCGCGATGTAGGGCGCGAAGTCGCGCACCTGCGCCAGCGGATGCAGGTCGTCGCCCACGATCTGGATGTCGGGCCGCTTGCGCGCCAGCATCTCCTTGGCGAACTTCGAGACCTGGTGGCCGTGTGCGTAGTTCTGGCCGAAGAGGTAGACCTTCTTGACGTCCTTCTGGTCTTTCAGGAAGGTGGTCAGCGCCTCCATCTTCATCGAGGTGTCGGCGTCGAGGCGGAAGTGCCAGTAGCTGCACTTGCTGTTGGTGAGGTCGGGATCGACCGCCGCGTAGTTGAGGTACACGACCTCCTTGCCCGGGTTGCGCTCGTTGTGCTTGGACACCGCATCGCTCAGCGCCAGCGCCGCGCCGGAGCCGTCGCCCTGCAGGATGTAGCGCACGCCCTGGTCGATGGCCGACTTCAGCGCGTTGAGGCTCTCGGAAGGGCTCAGCTTGTTGTCGATCGGCACGATCTCGAACTTCACGCCGGCCGGGTTGATCTTCGGATCGTTGCTGAACTTCTCGGCGAAGAACTGGAAGCTCTTCACCTGGTTCTGGCCCACCGGGGCCATCAGCCCCGTGAGCGGGTCGATCCAGGCGATCTTCACCGTCTCGCCCTTCTGAGCGAAGGCGATGCCGGCATTCATCATCATCGTGGCCGCGACCGACAAACCAAACAGTCTGCGGGTGAATTTCATGGGGCTGTCTCCTGGTGGGCGAGTGAGTGGCATGACGGTAGCGGAACGGGTGCCGCAGGGCTTCAGGGACTACCCCGAAGGCTTGTCACGCATGGGACACGATGCGCAAAGATGCCGATCAGGCCGTGGGCAAGCGGTGATCCTTGAACTGCTCGCGCAGCTTGAGCTTCTGCATCTTGCCGGTCGCGGTGTGCGGAATCTCCGTGACGAACACCACGTCGTCGGGAATCTGCCACTTGGCGATCTTGCCTTCGTAGAAGCCGAGCATCTCTTCGCGCGTGAGCTGCGCGTTGGGCTTGGTCACCACCACCAGCAGCGGCCGCTCGTCCCACTTGGGATGCCGGCATGCGATCACCGCGGCCTCGTGCACCGCCGGGTGCGCCATCGCGATGTTCTCGAGCTCGATCGAGCTGATCCATTCGCCGCCGGACTTGATCACGTCCTTGCTGCGGTCGGTGATCTGCATGTAGGCATCGGGGTCGATGCTGGCCACGTCGCCGGTGGGGAACCAGCTGCCCTGCCCCGGGATCTCGATCAGCGGCGAGGCCGCCTGCCCGAAGTAGCGCTCGATCACCCACGGCCCGCGCACCACGAGGTTGCCGGAGGCCTGGCCGTCCCACGGCTGCGGCTTGCCGTCGTCGTCGACGATCTCCATGTCGATGCCGTAGATCACCTTGCCCTGCTTCTCGAGGATGCGGTGCTGCTGCTCGGGCGGCAGGTTCAGGTGCTTGGCCTTGAGCTTGCTCAACGTGCCCAGCGGCGACAGCTCGGTCATGCCCCAGGCATGGATCACCTCGACGCCGAACTCGTCTTCCAGCGTGCGCATCATCGCCGGCGGGCAGGCCGAGCCGCCGATCACCGTGCGCTTGAAGGTGCTGAACTTCAGGTCGTTCTGCTTCACATACGTGATCAGGCCCAGCCACACGGTGGGCACGCCGGCGCTGTAGTTGACCTTCTCGGTCTCGAACAGTTCGTAGAGCGACTTGCCGTCGAGGTGCGGCCCGGGCAGCACCAGCTTGCAGCCCACCAGCGCCGATGAATACGGCAGCCCCCAGGCATTGACGTGGAACATCGGCACCACCGGCAGCACCACGTCCTTCGACGACATCGACATCGCATCGGGCATGCACGAAGCGAACGCATGCAGCACCGTGGAGCGGTGGCTGTAGACCGCGCCCTTCGGGTTGCCGGTGGTGCCCGAGGTGTAGCAGATGCTCGAGGCGGTGTTCTCGTCGAACTCGGGCCACACATAGTCGCCGTTCTCGGCCTCCACCAGCTCCTCGTAGCACAGCAGGTTGGGGATGCCGGTCTGCGCCGGCATGTGGGCCCGGTCGGTCATCAGCACGAAGTGCTTCACCGACTTCATGTGCTCGCACAGCTTCTCGATCAGCGGCAGGAAGGTGCAGTCGAAGCACAGCACCATGTCCTGCGCATCGTTGGCGATCCAGGCGATCTGCTCGGGGAACAGGCGCGGGTTGATCGTGTGGCACACCAGGCCGGAGCCGGAAGTGCCGTAGTAGATCTCCACATGGCGGTAGCCGTTCCAGGCCAGCGTGGCCACGCGGTCGCCGGGCTGGCAGCCGAGCCGGGCCATGGCCTGCGCCACCTGGCGCGAGCGCTTCTCGAGCGCAGCCCAGGTGGTGCGGTGGATGTCGCCCTCCACCCGCTTCGAGACGATCTCGGTATCGCCCGAGTGTCGGGCCGCGTGCTTGACCAGCGACGAGATCAGCAGCGGCATCTGCATCATCTGGCCCATCAGGTGTGCCATGGAGAACTCCTTGAGGAAACGGGGGATCGGGGCATCATGAAATCAGCGTCCGCGGGTTGCAAGAGGGACAAGTCCTG
>CBIHRS010000123.1:0-6488 GCA_966212505.1 uncultured bacterium | reverse complement strand
GGCCTGTTCTTCAAGAGCATCCACGGCACGCTGAACCACCTGCTGGTGGGCGAGCACACCGTGTGGTTCCCGCGCTTCGCCGAAGGCGTGTCGAACCGCGTGGCGCTCGATGCCGACCTGGAGTCCGACCGCGAGCGGCTGGTGCAGCGCCTGATCGAAGGCACCGAGCGCTGGCCCGGGCTGATCGCGCAGTTCGACGAATCGCGCTTCGCCGGCACGCTCGATTACACGACCACCAAGGGCGTGCCGATGAGCCTGCCGTTTGCAGCGACACTTGCGCATGTGTTCAACCACGGCACGCACCACCGCGGCCAGATCACCGCGGCATTGACGGCCATGGGCCGGCCCTGCCCCGAACTGGACCTCGTGTGGCTGCTGCAAGCCGATTCGAAGAAGCCATGACTTCCTGCTCCTCTCCCGAACTCTCGCGCGAAGCGACGATCGCGCTGCCGCGCAAGAAGAACGCCGTCTCGCTGCCGGCCGATGCGCCGTGGACCACGGCCGACGTGATGGCGCTGTTCGAGCTGCCGTTCAACGACCTGCTGTTCCGCGCGCAGCAGGTGCATCGCGAGCACCACGAGCCCAACACCGTGCAGCTGTCGACGCTGCTGTCGATCAAGACCGGCGGCTGCGCCGAGGATTGCGGCTACTGCTCGCAATCGGCCCACCACGACACCGGCCTGCCGGCGAGCAAGCTGATGGAGCTCGACGAGGTGCTGGAGGCCGCGCGTGCCGCCAAGGCCCAGGGCGCCTCGCGTTTCTGCATGGGCGCGGCCTGGCGCGAGCCCAAGGACCGCGACATGGAAAAGGTGGCCCGCATGGTCACCGAGGTCAAGGCGCTGGGCATGGAAACCTGCGTGACGCTGGGCATGCTGAAGGCCGAGCAGGCGCAGCAGCTCAAGGAGGCGGGCCTCGACTACTACAACCACAACGTCGACACCTCGCCCGAGCACTACGGCAACATCATCGGCACCCGCACCTATGAAGACCGGCTCGAGACGCTGGCCCATGCGCGCAGCGCCGGCCTGCACCTGTGCTCCGGCGGCATCCTCGGCATGGGCGAGACCCGTGCCGACCGCGCGAGCATGATCGCCCACCTGGCCGCGCTGAACCCGGCGCCCGAGTCGGTGCCGATCAACCAGCTGGTGCCGGTGCCCGGCACGCCGCTGGAGAACGCCGATCCGGTCGATCCCTTCGAGTTCGTGCGCACGATCGCGGTGGCCCGCATCACGATGCCGAAGTCGGTGGTTCGCCTGTCGGCCGGCCGCGAGCAGATGGACGAGGCGCTGCAGGCGCTGTGCTTCCTGGCCGGCGCCAACTCCATCTTCTACGGCGACCGGCTGCTCACCACGTCCAACCCGCAGTCGCAGCGCGACCGCGCGCTGATGGACCGGCTGGGCCTGAAGACCCAAGCCTGACCCGGCCATGCCGCTGCGCCGCCTGCTCCTCCGCACACTGGTCCTCGCGCTGGGCCTGGCGGCGACCGGGGGCGCCGCGGCGCGCCTCGTCGAAGAGCAGCTCGACCTGCCGGTGCGTGTGCAGGATGCGTTCGGCAAGACCGTCGAGCAGCCGATCAAGGTGACGGTGTTCTTCGACGATGCGCAGCCCGCGCCGCGGCCGATTCTGGTGTTGAACCACGGCCGCGCGGTCGATGCGGAAGGCCGCGCTGCGGTGGGTCGCGCGCGCTACAGCGAGGCCTCGCGCTTCTTCGCCCGCAACGGCTTCCTCGTCGCGGTGCCCACGCGCATCGGCTACGGCGTGAGCGGCGGTGAGGACATCGAAGACTCGGGCGCCTGCCAGCGCAAGAACTATCCGCCCGGCTATGCAGCCGCGGCCGACCAGACGCAGGCGGTGCTGCAGGCCATGCTGGCCCGTTCCGACACCGCCAAGGACCGCAGCGTGATCGCCGGCCAGTCGTATGGCGGCACCACCGCGATCACGATGGCCGCGCGCAACCCGCAGGGCGTGGTCGCGACGATCAACTTCGCCGGCGGTGGCGGCGGCAACCCCAAGACGCAGCCCGGCCGGCCCTGCCGCGCCGACCTGCTCGAGCGCCTGTTCGCCGACTACGGCCGCACCGCACGCGTGCCGACGCTGTGGGTCTACACCGAGAACGACCTCTACATGGGACCGACCCATCCGCGCGAATGGTTCGAGGCCTTCCGTGCCGCGGGCGGCACCGGCGAGTTCAAGCAGTTTCCGCCACATGGCGAAGACGGCCACCTGCTGTTCTCCAGGTTCCCCTCGGAGTGGCAGCCGCTGGTGGCCGATTTCCTGAAGCGGCAGGGCTTTGCGATCAAGGAGCCAGTGCAGTGAGCCAATACCTGCAGATCGAGCGCCGCGGCAGCGTTGCGCGCGTCTTCCTCAACCGGCCCGACGTCCGCAATGCCTTCAACGACGGCGTGATCGCCGAGCTGGCCGGCACCTTCCGCACGCTGGGCGCCGATGCGTCGCTGCGCGCGATCGTGCTCGGCGGCCACGGCAAGGCCTTCTGCGCGGGGGCCGACCTGTCGTGGATGCGCGCGATGGCCGACTACACCTGGGAGCAGAACCGGGCCGATGCGCAGGCGCTGGCCGACATGCTGTGGACCATCTACAGCTGCCCGCTGCCGGTGATCGGCCGCATCCATGGCGACTGCTATGCGGGCGGCGTGGGCCTGGCGGCGGTGTGCGACGTGCTCGTGGCCGCCGAGGGCGTGAACTTCTGCCTCAGCGAAGCGAAGCTCGGCCTGCTGCCGGCCACCATCGGGCCCTACGTGATCAAGGCGATGGGCGAGCAGGCGGCGCGGCGCTACTTCGTCACCGCCGAGCGCTTCGATGCGGCGCAGGCACAGCGCCTGGGCTTCGTGCACGAGGTCGTGAATGCGGATGCGCTCGATGCCAAGGTCGACGAACTCACCGCCGCATTGGTGGCCAACGGCCCCGCGGCGGTGAAGGCCTGCAAGCGCCTGGTGCAGGACCTTGCCGCCCAGCCCATCACCGAATCGCTGCGCGCCGACACCGCGCGCCGCATCGCCGACATCCGCGCGAGCGACGAGGGCAAGGAGGGCGTGCAGTCCTTCCTGAACAAGCGCTCGCCCGCCTGGCTGGCCGGCTGAACACGCTGACGCCTCGCGTGCCATGCCCAGCCTCGACACCCCCCAGCTGATCGCACTCGCGGCCGCGCTGGGCTGGGCCAGCGGGCTGCGGCTGTATGCGGTGCTGTTCCTCACCGGGCTCGCGGGCTACCTCGGCTGGGTGCAACTGCCGCCCGGCCTGCATCTGCTGCAGACGGTGCCGGTGCTGATCGCCAGCGGCGTGATGTTGTTCATCGAGTTCTTCGCCGACAAGATCCCGCTGGTCGATTCGCTGTGGGATGCGGTGCACACGCTGGTGCGCATTCCCGCCGGCGCGGCGCTGGCCGCCGCGGTGTTCGGCTGGGACCATGCCACCGCGGCCACGGTGGCGGCCCTGCTCGGCGGCTCGCTGGCCGCCACCGCGCATGCGGCCAAGGCCAGCACGCGCGCAGCGGTGAACACCTCGCCCGAGCCCTTCTCCAACATTGCGCTGTCGCTCGCGGGCGACGCGCTGGTCCCCGGCGCCTTGTGGCTGGCCTGGACCCATCCCTGGTTGTTCCTCGTCGCCCTGGGCCTGGCCCTGGTGGCGATGGTGTGGCTGATCCGTTCGCTGGCGCGCTTCATCCGGGCGCTGTGGCAGCGGCGGCGTGCCGGGCGGCCAAACGCCGCGTGATGCAGAGAAGACTGGAGAGACCCTCGTGTTCAAGAAGATCCTGATCGCCAACCGCGGCGAGATCGCCTGCCGCGTCGCGGCCACCGCGCGGCGCCTGGGCGTGCGCACCGTGGCCGTGTATTCCGAGGCCGATGCCGATGCGCGCCATGTGCGCGCCTGCGACGAGGCGGTGCTGATCGGCGGCCCGGCGCCCAAGGACAGCTACCTGCGCTGGGAGCGCATCCTCGATGCGGCGCTGGCCACCGGCGCGCAGGCGGTGCACCCCGGCTACGGCTTCCTGAGCGAGAACGAGGATTTCGCGCAGGCCTGCGCCGACGCGGGGCTGGTCTTCATCGGCCCGCCGCCCTCGGCGATTGCCGCGATGGGCAGCAAGTCGGCCGCGAAGGCCTTGATGGAGAAGGCCGGCGTGCCGCTGGTGCCCGGCTACCACGGCGACAACAACGACCCGCAGTTCTTGCTGGGGCAGGCCGAGCGCATCGGCTTTCCGGTGCTGATCAAGGCCAGCGCCGGTGGTGGCGGCAAGGGCATGCGGCGCGTCGACAAGGCCGAGGACTTCATCGCCGCGCTCGCTTCATGCCAGCGCGAGGCGCAGGCCAGCTTCGGCGACCAGCACGTGCTGGTCGAGCGCTACGTCACGCGGCCGCGCCACGTCGAGATCCAGGTCTTCGGCGACACGTATGGCGATTGCGTCTACCTGTTCGAGCGCGACTGCTCGGTGCAGCGCCGGCACCAGAAGGTGCTGGAGGAAGCGCCCGCGCCCGGCATGAGCGAGGCGCGCCGCGCCGAGATGGGTGCTGCTGCGGTGGCCGCGGCCAAGGCCGTGGGCTATGTGGGCGCCGGCACGGTGGAGTTCATCGCCGAGCCCACCGACGACGGCGACCTGCGCTTCTACTTCATGGAGATGAACACCCGGCTGCAGGTGGAGCATCCGGTCACCGAGGCGATCACGGGGCGCGACCTCGTGGAGTGGCAGCTGCGCGTGGCCTCCGGCGAGCCGCTGCCGATGAAGCAGCACGAGCTGAAGATCCATGGCCATGCGATCGAGGCGCGCATCTGCGCCGAGAACCCCGACGCCAACTTCCTGCCGGCCACCGGCACGCTGCAGGTCGCGCGCTGGCCGGTACACGTGGCCTTCCGCCGCAATGCCGATGCCGAGCCCTTCCATGAGCCGGCCGACGTGCGCATCGATTCCGGCGTGGGCGAGGGCGATGCGATCTCGCCCTACTACGACTCGATGATCGCCAAGCTGATCGTCTGGGGCGAAGATCGCGCGCAGGCGCTGGCCCGGCTCGATGCCGCGCTGCGCGACACCCACATCATGGGCCTGCAGACCAACGTGGCCTTCCTGCGCCGCGTGGTCAACACGCAGGCCTTTGCCACGGCCGACCTCGACACCGCGCTGATCGAGCGCGAGCGCGCCGCGCTGTTCGACGGGCCGGGCCTGCCGCTCGAATGCGCGGCCGCCGGTGTGGTCGCGCATGCGCTGGCCTCCGAGGCCGGGCTCGAAGGCGCCGACCCCTGGTCGCGCCGCGATGGCTGGCGCTTGCACGGCGGTGCGCGCCGTCGCTTCGAGCTGGAGGTGGGCGGCCAGCATCACACCGTGGTGCTGGAGCGCCTGCACGACGGCGGGCTGGCGATGGCCATCGGCGAGCAGCGCTGGCCCTTCAGCGCCCGCGCGCTGTCAGCCGAACGCCACGACGTGACGCTGGCCGACCGGCGCTGGACGCTCACCGTCTATGCCCACGGCGAGCAGCTGGCGGTCTTTGCGCCCGAGGGCTCGGCCCAGGTGCGCGAGGTCGACGTGATCGCCCATGCCGGCGAGGGCGCGGCCGAAGGCGGCCGCCTCACGGCGCCGATGCCGGGCAAGCTGGTGGCGTTTCTGGCGCAGCCGGGCGATGCGGTGAAGCAGGGCCAGCCGCTCGCGGTGATGGAAGCGATGAAGATGGAGCACACCATCACCGCGCCGCGCGACGGCACGGTGGCGGAGCTGCTCTATGGGGTGGGCGACCAGGTGGCCGAAGGCGGCGAGCTGCTGCGGCTGGCCGAGGCCGCGTGATGCCGGCGGCCCGCGGTCAGCGGTTCAGCCAGCGGGCCGGCGAGAACCAGCTGCGGCTTGTGGCGCTGTCGGCCGGTGCGTCGTCGGCCTTGTCGGCACCGGGGGTTCCGGTCTCGAGCGGGCGCGACAGGCCGAAGCCCGAGGTATCTTCGGCCCACGGCATCGCGTGCCGATGGCTGGCGGCATCGCGCGCCAGCGTGGCGGCGCGGAACTGCTGGGCCAGCTGCGCGAGCTCCGAGCCCTTGACGCTGTCGCACAGCGCCAGCACTTCTCCTGCGTAGCTGTTGCGCTTGAGCATGCGCTCGACGTCGATGCCGATGCCCAGCTCGCGCTTGAGGAAGAAGTGAATCCGCGCTGCGATGCGCAGCCGGCTCAGGTTGGAGTCCACGATGAGAGCGAAGTAGTTTGTAGTAGTTACAGTAGATTTTGCGAGCACCCCCCGGAGCTGTAACTCCCCGAGGTGGGTGGGTTTTCCCCCCTAGATCGGGCTATTGGCAACCAACTGTTAGGAAAAAGGTGTTTTCATGGCTTTGCCTTCCCGAGTGACGCTGGTGGACGTGGGTCCGCGCGATGGTCTGCAGAACGAAAAGCAGCCCGTCGGCGCGGCGCACAAGATCGAACTCGTCCACCGTCTGCAATCGGCTGGCCTGAAGGAAATCGAGGTCACCAGCTTCGTCAGCCCCAAGTGGGTGCCGCAGATGGC
>CBIHRS010000122.1:0-6556 GCA_966212505.1 uncultured bacterium | reverse complement strand
ACGACCGCCACAGTCTGAGCCCCTGCCGGGTACCGCCTGCCGCGACGCTCCACACCCTCGAAGGCCATCATGGTCACAGCCCATCCAGCGCCCGCAAGATCGCCTCAGGCGTAGCAGGCGCATTCAAAGAAGGATCCGCATCCGGCCCACCCGCAGCCGCCACCGCATCCCGTATCGCCAGCCACACCGAGAACGCCAGCAGCAGCGGCGGCTCGCCCACCGCCTTGGAGCGGTGGATGCTGTCGTGCACGTTGCGGTTGTCGTACAGCGCCACGTTCAGCGCAGGCGGCACGTCGTTGGCCGTGGGGATCTTGTAGGTGCTGGGTGCGTGGGTGAGCAGCGCGCCGGTCTTCGGGTGCCACACCAGCTCTTCGGTGGTGAGCCAGCCCATGCCCTGCACGAAGCCGCCTTCGACCTGGCCGATGTCGATGGCCGGGTTGAGCGACTGGCCCACGTCGTGCAGCAGGTCGGCGCGCAGCAGCCGCCATTCGCCGGTGAGCGTGTCCACGATCACCTCGCTCACCGCGGCGCCGTAGGCGAAGTAGTAGAACGGCCGGCCGGTCAGCGTCTCGCGGTTCCAATGCAGGCCGGGGGTGGCATAGAAGCCGTCGGACCACAGCTGCACGCGGGCGAGGTAGGCCTGCGCGACGAGGTCGCAGAAGGCCACGGCCTGGCCGTTGACCTGAACCGCATCGCCATCGAATCGCACGGCTTCGGCCGTGCCGCCGAAACGCTGCGCGGCAAACGCCGCCAGCCGTTCGCGGATCTGCCGCGCCGCATCCTGCGCGGCCTTGCCGTTGAGGTCGCTGCCGGTGGAGGCCGCGGTGGCCGAGGTGTTGGCCACCTTGCTGGTGTCGGTGGCGGTGACCCGCACGCGCTCGAAGGGCACGCCCAGCTCATGCGCCACCACCTGCGCCACCTTGGTGTTCAGGCCCTGGCCCATCTCGGTGCCGCCGTGGTTCACGAGGATGGAGCCGTCTTGATAAACGTGCACCAGCGCCCCGGCCTGGTTGAGGTGCGTCACGTTGAACGAGATGCCGAACTTCACCGGGCTGAAGGCCAGGCCCTTCTTCAGCACCGGGCTCATCGCGTTGAAGCGCGCGATGCCGATGCGACGGATCGCATAGTCGCTGCGCTCGAGCAGCTGCTCAGTGAGGTCGTCGATGACGTTGTCGTCCACCGTCTGCAGGTAGGGCGTGACGTTGCGGTCGGTGGTGCCGTAGTAGTTGGCGCGGCGCACCGCCACCGGGTCGCGCCGGAGCTTGCGCGCGATGCGCTCGAGGATGTTCTCGATCGCGATGGCGCCCTGCGGTCCACCGAAGCCGCGGAACGCCGTGTTGCTCTGCGTGTTGGTGCGCGCGAGGTAGCCGTGGATCGCCACGTGTGGCAGCCAGTAGGCGTTGTCGAAGTGGCAGATCGCCCGTGTCATCACCGGGCCGCTCAGGTCGGCCGAGAAACCGGCGTTGCCGATCATCGTGATCTCGACCGCGAGGATGCGGCCCTCGTCGTCGAAGCCGACCTCGTAGTCGTAGTCGAAGCCATGGCGCCGGCCCGTGGCCATGAAGTCGTCGTCGCGGTCGAGTCGCAGCTTCACCGGGCGGCGCAGCCGGTGCGCGGCCACCGAGGCCACGCAGGCGAACAGCGCCGATTGCGACTCCTTGCCGCCGAAGCCGCCGCCCATGCGCCGGCATTCCACCTTCACATGGTGGGCCTGCAGCTTCAGCGCATGCGCGACCACCAGCTGCATCTCGCTGGGATGCTGGGTGGAGCAATGCAGGTGGATGCCGCCGTCGTCGGTGGGCAGCGCATACGACACCTGGCCTTCGAGGTAGAACTGCTCCTGGCCGCCGATGCTCAGGCTGCCGGTGAGCCGGTGCGGCGCGCGCTGCATCTCGGCCTGCGGGTCGCCGCGGGTCAGGTGCATCGGCGGCAGCACGTAGCGCTGCTGCGCATGCGCCTCGCGGGCGGTGATCACGGCGGGCAGCGGCTCGCAGCGGATCACCTCTTTCGCCAGCGCGGCAGCGTGGCGTGCCGCGAGGCGGTTTTCGGCAATCACCGCGAACACCGGTTGGCCGAGGTAATGGAGGACGCCGTCCGCGAGGATCGGGTCATCGTGCACGATCGGCCCGCAGTCGTTGGGGCCGGGGATGTCGGCGGCGGTGATCACGGCCACCACGCCGGGCAGCGCCCGCAGCCGGTCGAGATCGACGCCGAGCAGGCGGCCATGCGCCACCGGCGACAGGCCCAGCGCCGCATGCAGCGTGCCGGCGGCCTCGGCGATGTCGTCGGTGTAGGCGGCGCGGCCGCTCACATGCAGCGCGGCCGATTCATGCGGACGGGCGATGCCGACCTGCGGTGCGAGGGTGTCGGGGCTGAGCGGGGCGTCGACGAGCTTGTTCATGCAGGCTCTCCTTCAGACGCTGGCCAGGTGCACGCCGTGCCAAACGTCGAGGTCGGTGGCGGGCAGCGGCGCTTGCGGCCGGGTCTCGAGCCAGAAGCGCCTGAGCAACTGTCGCGCGACGCGCTTGCGGTAATCAGCCGAGGCACGCAGGTCGGTCAGCGGCGTGAAGTCGGCATCGATCGCGGCCATCGCGGCCGCCAGCGTGGCCTCGGTCCACGGCTGGCCGATCACCGCCTGCTCGGCCTGGGACGCGCGCTTGACGACCGCGGCCATGCCGCCGAAGGCGAAGCGCGCGCTGCTGACCACCTCGCCCTGCAGCTCGATCGCCAGGCCGCAGGCCACGGCGGAGATGTCGCTGTCGTAGCGCTTCGAGACCTTGTAGGCCCGCATGCGCTGCGCGGCACCCGGCAGCGGCACCACGATGGCCTGCACGAACTCGCCGGGCTGCAGGTCGTTCTTCATGTAGTCGAGGTAGAAGGCCTCCAGCGGCAGCTCGCGCACGTCCTGCCCGCGGCGTAGCAGCAGCGAGGCGCCCAGTGCCATCAGCACCGGCGCGCCATCGCCGATCGGCGAGCCGTTGGCGAGGTTGCCGCCCAGCGTGCCGGCATGGCGCACCGGCGGCGACGCGAAGCGCAGCCACATCGTGCGCAGCTGCGGCCAGCGCTGCGCGAGCGCGGCCCAGGCGTCTTCGAGCGTCGCGGCCGCGCCGATGCGCAGCACGCCGTCGCGCTCCTCGATGCGCTGCAGCTCGGCCACCCCGCCGATGAAGAGGATGTCGCCCAGCGCGCGGAACTGCTTGTTCACCCACAGGCCGATGTCGGTGCAGCCGGCCAGCAGACGGGCCTGCGGATGCTGCTCGCGCAGCGCCGCAAACTCGTCCAGTGTGCGCGGGCCCCAGAAGCGTTGGCCGTCGTGCTCGTACGACAGCGGCCCCTCGGCCTGCAGCGCCTTCAATTGTTCGACGAGGGTTTGCGTGTCCAGCCTCACCTGCGGCAGCTCGAACATGCGCTCGCCCGCATCGAGGATGGGCCGGTAGCCGGTGCAGCGGCAGAGGTTGCCGGCCAGTTCGTCGGCCAGGTCCTGCCGGGTGGGTCGGGTGCCGGCCGTGCAGTGGCGCTCATGGCTCGCGGTCATCGACATCACGAAGCCGGGCGTGCAGAAGCCGCATTGCGAGCCATGGCACTCGACCATGGCCTTCGGCACCGGATGGTCGTGGACGGCCGCCACGTCTTCCACGGTGATCAGCGCCTTGCCGTCGAGCGCGGGCATGAACTGGATGCAGGCGTTCACCGGCTTCAGCGCCAGCGCGCCCTGGTCGTCGAGGCTGCCGACGATCACCGTGCAGGCGCCGCAGTCGCCCTCGGCGCAGCCTTCTTTCGTGCCGGTGCAGCGGGCGTCTTCGCGCAGCCAGTCGAGCACGGTGCGGGTGGGGGCGGCATCGGCCAGGTTGACGGTGCGGCCGCGGTGGACGAAGCGGATCGGTCTGGTGGTCATCGGAGGCAGGGGCAGGACTTTCCCGAAGGTAGCGCGTCGTGCCCCAGGTTGTATACGATCCGGCCCATATCCGCTATCTGCTCGAACGTATGACGCGCCGGTCGCCGTTGGCGAAGATCGACCTTCATCTTGTCAGGGTCTTGCATACCGTGATCACCGAACGCAGCGTCTCCCGCGCGGCGATGCGGCTGCACAGCACGCAGCCGGCCGTCAGCGCCCAACTCAAGCGCCTGCGCGAGCTGACCGGCGATGCGCTGCTGGTGCGCTCGGGCCCCGGCCTGTCGCCCACCGAAGGCGCGCTGCAGATGGTGGAGCACGCGGCGCGCCTGCTGCAGGAGGCCGAGCAGCTGTTCAGCCCGCGGCGGCGCAGCTCGGCCTTCGATCCCGCCACCGCCGAGGTCAACTTCCGCATCGCCGCCAGCGATTACCTCGACCCGATGTTCCTGCCGGAGCTGGTGGTGCAGCTGCGCCGTGCGGCCCCGGGCGCCACGCTGGAGCTGCAGCCGCTGTCGGGCGAGTACGACTACCGCCGCCATCTCGCCGCCGGCGAGGTCGACCTGGTGATCGGCAACTGGCTGGAGCCGCCGGCCGAGCTGCACCTGGGCCGCCTGCTGAGCGACGAGATCGTCTGCCTGATGGCCAAGGACCATCCGCTGGCCCGTGCCGCCCAGGGCCGCGGCTGGACCGTGGAGCGCTACCTGCAGAGCGACCACGTGGCGCCCACGCCGCTGCATCCCGGCGCCCGCGGCGTGATCGACGAACACCTGGCGCGCCAGGGGCTGGAGCGGCGCATCGCGGTGCGCAGCGCCCACTTCAGCCTGATTCCCAACATGGTGGCCGGCAGCCTGCTGGTGCTCACCACCGGCCGCCAGTTCTGCCAGCGCTACCTGGCCACGCTGCCGCTGCGCGTCGTGCGCTGCCCGGTGGCGTTTCCGCCGCTCAACTACTACCAGCTGTGGCACGAGCGCAGCCATGCCTCGCCGGCGATGCGCTGGCTGCGCGAGCAGGTGCGCGACGTGGCGCGCGGGCTGGCCAACGGCAAGGCGCGGGAGCGTGCCGCATGACGACGCGCATTGCGCTGCGGGGCGACCTGCTCGACTTCACCGCCGACCCCGGGCTCGATGAGCCTCAAGGCCCCGGCGCGCGCTACCGCCCCGACCACTGGCTGCTGATCGAAGACGGCCGCATCGCCGGCGCCCAGCCCGCTGCCCAGCCGCTCGACGGCAGCTGGCAGCGCCATGACCACGGCGGCCGGCTGATCCTGCCCGGCTTCATCGACACCCACGTGCACAGCGGCCAGCTCGACGTGATCGGCGCCTACGGCACCGAGCTGCTCGACTGGCTGGAGACCCACACCTTCCCGGCCGAGCGCCGCATGGCCGACGCGGCGCATGCCGAGCGCATCTCGACGCTGTTCCTCGATGCGCTGCTGGCCACCGGCACCACCACCGCGTCGGTCTTTCCCACGGTGCATGCGGTGTCCGTCGATGCGCTGTTCGGCGCCGCCGAGGCGCGCGGCATGCGGCTGATCGCCGGCAAGGTGCTGATGGACCGCCACGCGCCCGACTTCCTGCGCGACGACGTGCCCAACGCCGAGCGCGAATGCCGCGCGCTGATCGAGCGCTGGCACGGCCGCGGCCGCCTGGCCTATGCGGTGACGCCGCGCTTTGCGCCCACCAGCACCGATGCGCAACTGCAGATGGCCGGCGAGCTGCTGGCCTCCGCGCCGGGCCTCTACATGCAGACCCACGTGGCCGAGAACCGCGCCGAGGTGCGCTGGGTGGCCGAGCTGTTCCCCGAGGCGCGCAGCTACCTCGATGTGTATGCCCGGCACGGCCTGTTGAACGACCGATCGATCTTCGCCCACGGCATCTGGCTCGACGAGGCCGACCGCGCCGTGCTGCGCGAGGCCGGCGCGCAGATCGCGCACTGCCCGTCGTCCAACCTGTTCCTCGGCAGCGGCCTGTTCGATTGGGGCGCGGCGCAGGCCGCGGGCGTCAACGTGTCGTTCGGTTGCGACGTGGGCGGCGGCACCAGCCTGTCGATCCTGCGCACCATGGCCGATGCCTACAAGGTGCAGGCCATGGGCGGGCGCCGGCTCACCGCGTGGAAATGCCTGCACACCGCGACGCTGGGCGCCGCGTGCGCTCTGCGCCTGCAGCATGAGATCGGCCATTTGGGCGTCGGTACACTCGCCGACGTCGCGGTGTGGGACTGGGCCGTGGGCCCGGTCGCCGCGCGCCGCCACGAAGTGGCACGCGACCTGCATGACCGCCTCTTCGCCTGGATGACCCTGGGCGACGAACGCAACCTCGCCGCCACCTACGTCGCAGGCCAGTGCCGCTATTCCAGAACCTCTTGATGATGCTGCTCGATGCAACACGCCTACATGGTTAGCGCGCCGAGCCCGGCGCCGGGCCGCCCCAAGGCGGGCGAGGCCCCCTCGGGGGGCGGGATGAGGCTGGCCTCAGCCCGGGGGCGGACATGAATCGACTTGAGTTGCAGGGCATCACGAAGCAATACCCGGCAGTCAGGGCCAACGATGGCGTCTCGCTGCGCGTGAAGGCCGGCGAGATCCATGCGGTGCTCGGCGAGAACGGCGCCGGCAAGAGCACGCTGATGAAGATCATCTACGGCGCGGTGCGGCCCGATGCCGGCGAG
>CBIHRS010000121.1:0-6556 GCA_966212505.1 uncultured bacterium | reverse complement strand
CAAGAGCACGCTGATGAAGATCATCTACGGCGCGGTGCGGCCCGATGCCGGCGAGGTCCGCTGGAACGGTCAACCGATGGTGGTGAAGACGCCGCACGAGGCCCGCGCGCTGGGCATCTCGATGGTGTTCCAGCATTTTTCGCTGTTCGACACCCTCACCGCGGCCGAGAACGTCTGGCTGGGCCTCGACAAGTCGCAGCCGCTGCCCGAGGTGACCGCGCGCATCCGCCAGGTGGCGGCCGACTACGGGCTCGAGGTCGACCCGCTGCGGCCGGTGCACACGCTCTCGGTCGGCGAGCGCCAGCGCGTCGAGATCGTGCGCGCGCTGCTCGGCCGGCCGCAGCTGCTGATCCTCGACGAGCCCACCTCGGTGCTCACGCCGCAGGCGGTCGACAAGCTCTTCGTCACGCTGCGCCAGCTCAGCGCGCAGGGCTGCAGCATCCTCTACATCAGCCACAAGCTCGACGAGATCCGCGCGCTGTGCCACCACTGCACCGTGCTGCGCGGCGGCAAGGTCACCGGCGAGGTCGATCCCACGCAGGAGACCAACGCCTCGCTGTCGCGGCTGATGATCGGCGCCGAGCCGCCGCAGCTGCAGCACCGTGAAGCGAAGCTGGGCGAGGTGGTGCTGAAGGTCGATGCGCTGGCCATCCCGAAGCGCGACCCGTTCGCCACCGCGCTCGACGGCGTGTCGCTCGAGGTGCGGGCCGGCGAGATCGTCGGCATCGCCGGCGTCTCGGGCAACGGCCAGCAGGAATTGATGGCCGCGCTCTCGGGCGAAGACGATCGCTCGCCCGCCGGCAGCATCCGCCTCTTCGGGCAGGACATCGCCCGCCGCGGCCCGGCCGCGCGCCGCCGGCTGGGCCTGCACTTCGTGCCGGAAGAGCGGCTGGGCCGCGGCGCGGTGCCCACGCTCTCGCTGCAGGCCAACACGCTGCTCACGCGCACCGAGAACGTCACGCGCAGCGGCTGGCTCAAGACCGGCGACGTGAAGCGCCTGGCCGAAGACCTGATCGCCCGCTTCAATGTCAAGGCCGGCGGCCCCGATGCCGCGGCCAAGAGCCTCTCGGGCGGCAACCTGCAGAAGTTCATCGTCGGCCGCGAGATCGACGCGAAGCCGAAGCTGCTGATCGTCTCGCAGCCCACCTGGGGTGTCGACGTGGGCGCCGCGGCGCAGATCCGCGGCGAGCTGCTGAAGCTGCGCGACGCGGGTTGCGCGCTGCTGGTGGTGAGCGAGGAGCTCGACGAGCTGTTCGAGATCAGCGACCGGCTGGTGGTGATGGCGCAGGGGCGGCTGTCGCCGTCGATACCCACACGAGAGGCGACCATAGAACGAATCGGCGAATGGATGTCCGGACTCTGGGGAGCGCGTGCGCATGCTGAAGCTTGAAGCCCGCCCCCAGCCATCGAAGACGATGTCGATCGCGTCGCCGCTGATCGCGCTGGCGATCACGGTGCTGCTCGGCATCGGCCTGTTCGTGCTGCTCGGCAAGGACCCGCTCAAGGGCCTGCAGATGTTCTTCGTCGAGCCGGTGAAGAACGGCTATGCCTGGGCCGAGCTGTCGGTCAAGGCGGTGCCGCTGGTGTTGATCGCGCTCGGCCTCGCGGTGTGCTTCCGCTCCAACCTGTGGAACATCGGCGCCGAGGGGCAGTTCGTGCTCGGCGCGCTGGCCGGCGGCTGGGTCGCGATGCAGGCCGACGAGCACACCGGGCGCTGGATCGTCGCGGCCATCCTCGTAGCCGGCGTGCTGGGCGGCATGCTGTGGAGCGCGATCGTCGCGCTGCTGCGCGACCGCTTCAACGCCAACGAGATCCTGGTCAGCCTGATGCTGGTGTACGTGGCCGACATGCTGCTGAACTACCTGGTCTACGGGCCCTGGAAGGATCCGCACGGCTACAACTTTCCGCAGACCATCACCTTCGCCGCGGCCACCAAGATCCCTCGGCTGGTCGACGGCTGGCGGCTCAACATCGGCACGCCGGTCGCGCTGGGCGCGGTGGCCGTGTGTTGGCTGTTTCTCTTCCGCACCTACCGCGGTTTCCAGCTGCAGGTGGGCGGGCTGGCGCCGGCGGCGGCGCGCTATGCCGGCTTCTCGTCACGCACCGCGCTGTGGACCGCGCTGCTGATGTCCGGCGGCATGGCCGGGCTGGCGGGTGCGCTGGAGGCCGCGGGGCCGCTGGGGCAGCTCACGCCCTATGTGCCGGCGGGCTACGGCTTCGCGGCCATCATCGTCGCCTTCGTCGGCCGGTTGCATCCGGTGGGCATCGTGTTCTCGGCGGTGCTGATGAGCATGTTCTACATCGGCGGCGAGCTGGCGCAGTCGCGGCTCGGGTTGCCGAAGTCGATCACGGGGGTGTTCCAAGGCTTGCTGTTGTTCGCGCTGCTGGCCTGCGACACGCTGATCCATTACCGCGTTCGCTGGGCAGCGGCCCAGCCCCGCCCCGCCGTGAAGGAGGCCTGAGTGGACGCCCTCGCTCTCCTGATCGCCGCCACGCTCAACGCCGGCACCGTGCTCGCGATCGCCGGTCTCGGCCTGCTGATCAACGAGCGCAGCGGCATCGTCAACCTCGGCGCCGAGGGGATGATGCTGGTGGCTGCGATCGCCGGCTTCGCCACCGCGGTGCACACCGGCAGCGACTGGCTGGCCTTCGCGGCCGGTGCTGTCGCCGGCGCGCTGATGGCCGCGGCCTTCGGCGGGCTGGTGATCTGGCTCAACACCAACCAGTACGCCACCGGCCTCGCGCTCAGCCTGTTCGGCAGCGGCTTCTCGGCCTTCGTGGGCATCCGCTACACGCAGGAGAAGCTCAGCGAGCGGCCGCATTTCGAGATCCCGGGCCTGGCCGACATTCCGTTCGTCGGGCCGGCGCTGTTCAGGCAGCATCCGGTGGTCTACCTCGCGATCGGGCTGACGATCGCACTGGCCTGGTTCCTCTACCGCTCGCGCGCCGGCCTGGTGCTGCGCGCCGTGGGCGAATCGCCCGAATCGGCGCATGCGCTGGGCTACCCGGTGCGGCGCATCCGGCTGCTGGCGGTGATGGCCGGCGGCGCGCTGTGCGGCGTGGCGGGGGCGTATGTCTCGGTTGTCTATACACCCCTGTGGGTCGAAGGCATGATCGCCGGCAAGGGCTGGATCGCGCTGGCGCTCACCACCTTCGCCACCTGGCGGCCGGCACGCGTCCTGCTTGGGGCCTACCTGTTCGGCGGCGTCACGATGCTGCAGTTCCAGCTGCAGGGCGAGGGGGTGCAGATCCCCAGCCAGCTGCTCACGGCGCTGCCGTATCTGGCGACCATCGTCGTGCTGGTGCTGATCTCGCGCAACCCGACGTGGATCCGGGTCAACATGCCCGCGTCCCTCGGCAAGCCGTTCTTCCCGGGCTCATGAACACGGCTCAATAATCGCTCCCCATCTTCTCTTCACCCACGGAGATTGCATGACCACCCTCTCGAAGCGTTCGCTGATCAAGCTGGCCGGCTGGACCTCGCTGGCTGCCACCGCCGCCCTGGTCGGCTGCGGCAAGAAGGAAGAGGCCGCACCGGCCGCTCCCCCCGCCGCGAGCGCTGCGCCGGCTGCCGCTTCGGCCCCCGCCAAGGCCGAGCCGCTGAAGGTTGCCTTCGCCTATGTCGGCCCAGTGGGCGACGCGGGCTGGACCTTCGCGCACGACAAGGCGCGCAAGGAGGTCGAGCAGCAGTTCGCCGGCAAGGTCACCACCAGCTTCGTCGAGAAGGTGCCCGAGGGCGCCGATGCCGAGCGCGTGTTCCGCGACATGGTGAGCCAGGGCAACAAGCTGATCTTCGGCACCACCTTCGGCTACATGGAGCCGATGCTCAAGGTGGCGGCCGATGCCAAGGACGTGAAGTTCGAGCACGCCACCGGCTACAAGAGCGCCGACAACTTGCGCGCCTACGATTCGCGCACCTACGAGGGCGCCTACATGGCCGGCATCATCGCCGGCGGCATGACCAAGAGCGGCACACTGGGCGTGGTGGGCTCCATCCCCATCCCCGAGGTCATCCGCAACATCAACTCCTTCACGCTCGGCGCGCAGAGCGTGAACCCCAAGATCAAGACCAAGGTCGTGTGGGTGAACGACTGGTTCAACCCGCCCAAGGAAACCGAGGCCGCCACCTCGCTGATCAACGGCGGCGCCGACGTGCTGTTCCAGAACACCGATTCCAGCGCGGTGCTGCAGGCTGCCGAGAAGGCCGGCAAGTACGCCTTCGGCTGGGACAGCGACATGACCGCCTACGGCCCCAAGGCCCACCTGGCTTCGGCCATCATCAACTGGACGCCGTACTACACCAAGGCCGTGCAGGATGCGCTCGACGGCAAGTGGGCCACCAGCAAGGACAAGATCTGGTGGGGCGTGAAAGAGGGCGCGATCGACATCGTCTCGGTCTCCGACAAGGTGCCCGCCGACCTGAAGGCCAAGGTCGATGCCGCCAAGGCCGGCCTCAAGGACGGCAGCCTCGTGATCTGGAAGGGCCCGATCACCGACAACGCCGGCAAGGTCCAGCTCGAGAAGGACAAGGCCGCCGATGACAACTGGCTCGGAGGCATCGGCTTCTACGTGAAGGGTGTCGAGGGCAAGGTCCCCACCGGAAAGTGATCGCCATGGCCATCCGCTTCGACGCCATCCCCCGCGCGCAGCTGCCGCTGCTGCTGCGCCGCATGCCCAAGGCCGAGCTGCACCTGCACATCGAGGGCTCGCTCGAGCCCGAGCTGATCTTCGCGCTGGCCCAGCGCAATGGCGTCGAGCTGGCCTATCCCAGCGTGGCCGCGCTGCGCGAGGCCTATGCCTTCACCGACCTGCAGAGCTTCCTCGACATCTACTACGCCGGCGCCTCGGTGCTGCTGAAGGCGCAGGATTTCGAGGACATGGCGATGGCTTACTTCGCGAAGGCCGCTGCCGAGCATGTGCGCCATGCCGAGATCTTCTTCGATCCGCAGACGCACACCGAGCGCGGCGTGAGCTTCGAGACGGTGATCAGCGGCCTCACCCGCGGCATCGAGCGCGCCCGCTCGGAGCTCGGCGTGAGCGCCTCGCTGATCATGTGTTTCCTGCGCCACCTGAGCGAGGAATCGGCGCTGCAGACGCTGGAGCAGGCGCTGCCCTTCCGCGACCGCATCGTCGGCGTGGGGCTCGACAGCGGCGAGCGCGGCAACCCGCCCGAGAAGTTCGCGCGCGTGTTCGCACGCTGCCGCGAGCTGGGCCTGCACCTGGTCGCGCATGCGGGCGAGGAGGGGCCGCCCGAGTACATCCGCAATGCGCTCGACGTGCTGCACGTGGAGCGCATCGACCACGGCGTGCGCTGCGTCGAGGATCCGGCGCTGGTGCAGCGGCTGGCGGGCGAGCAGGTGCCGCTCACCGTGTGCCCGCTGTCCAACCTGAAGCTCTGCGTGTTTCCCTCGCTGGCCCAGCACAACCTCAAGACCCTGCTCGACGCGGGCCTCAAGGCCACGGTCAACTCCGACGACCCCGCCTATTTCGGCGGCTACGTCAACCAGAACTACGTCGAGACCTTCGACGCATTGCCCGCGCTGACCGCGCGCGACGCCTACGCGCTGGCGCGCAACAGCTTCGAGGCCAGCTTCGCACCCCAGGCCGACAAGCAGCGCTGGATCGCTGAGCTTGACGCGGTGTTCCAGGCGGCCGCCTGAGCGTTCTTGTTTCCGTGCCGATGAAGGCCCTGCTCGTCGACGACCACGCGATGTTCCGCGAGGGCGTCTCGCTGTTGATCTCGGTGCGTTTTCCCGGCGTCGAGCTGCTGCATGCCGGCACGCTGGCGCAGGCGCGGGCGCAGCTCGCCCGCCACACCGACCTCGACGTGATCCTGCTCGACCTGGGCCTGCCCGACAGCAGCGGCCTGGGCGCGCTCACGCGGCTGCGCGAAGAGGCGCCGGAGCAGCGCATCGTCGTGCTGTCGGCCGACGACACACCCGCCACCGTGCACGGCGCCATCGAGCAGGGCGCGGCCGGCTTCATCCCGAAGACGGCCGAAGGCAAGCTGCTCGAGGAGGCGCTGCGCGTCGTGCTCGACGGCGGCGTGTTCGTTCCCCGCAGCGTGACCGGCCCGCCGTCGCCGAAGCCGGAGGTCGATGCCCTCGGCCTGTCGCCGCGCCAGCTCGAAGTGCTGCGCCTGCTGATCGAGGGCGCGCCCAACAAGCGCATCTGCCGCGAGCTGAGCCTGGCCGAATCGACCGTCAAGACCCATATGCAGGAGATCTTCCGCCGGCTCGACGTCAACAACCGGACGCAGGCGGTGATCGCGGCGGCGAAGATGGGGCTGCGGCTCGCGGGCTGAGGTGCCCCGGGGCTCGTTCAGTGGAGCACGACCGCGGTCTTGTGCTCGATGCTGAGCCGCGCCGCTTCGTAAAGGGCCAGCCAACTGGCCAACTCGCGGTACAGGCCTTCGTCCTTCAGCGTGAGCCGGCCGATGCGCGCGGCCTCGGCGTCGGACAGCGCATCGCCCTGCAACGCGATCCCCAGCGAGGGCGCCACGCGCACCAGCTCGTCGCGCAGGCGGTAGGAGGACCCGAGCATGCCGCCCGGCAGG
>CBIHRS010000120.1:0-6654 GCA_966212505.1 uncultured bacterium | reverse complement strand
GCCAGCATCGTGCTGCACTCGACCAACAACTTCCCGGAGTTCACCGGCCGCATCTGCCCCGCGCCCTGCGAGGCCGCCTGCACGCTGAACGTGAACGACGATGCAGTGGGCATCAAGTCGATCGAGCATGCAATCGTCGACCGCGCCTGGCTCGAAGGCTGGATCGCCCCGCAGCTGCCGAAGGCCAAGACCGGCAAGAAGGTCGCGGTTGTCGGCTCCGGCCCTGCCGGCCTGGCGGCGGCGCAGCAGCTGGCACGCGCCGGCCATGACGTCACGGTGTTCGAGAAGAACGACCGCGTCGGCGGCCTGCTGCGCTACGGCATCCCAGACTTCAAGATGGAGAAGTCGCACATCGACCGCCGCGTCGAGCAGATGAAGGCCGAGGGCGTCACGTTCCGCACCGGCGTGCTGGTCGGCAAGCTGCCCGAGGGCAGCAAGGTCACCAACCATGCCAAGGAAACCGTCAGCGCGGAAGAACTGAAGAAGCAGTTCGATGCGGTGCTGCTGGCCGGCGGCGCCGAGCAATCGCGCGACCTGCCGGTGCCCGGCCGCGACCTCGACGGCGTGCACTTCGCGATGGAGTTCCTGCCGCAGCAGAACAAGGTCAACGCCGGCGACAAGCTCAAGGGCCAGCTGCGCGCCGACGGCAAGCACGTGATCGTGATCGGCGGTGGCGACACCGGCAGCGATTGCGTGGGCACCAGCAACCGCCATGGCGCTGCCAGCGTCACGCAGTTCGAGCTGATGCCGATGCCTCCCGAGCAGGAGAACAAGGAACTCACCTGGCCCTACTGGCCGTACAAGCTGCGCACCTCCTCCAGCCATGAAGAAGGCTGCCAGCGCGAGTTCGCGATCGCCACCAAGGAATTCATCGGCGAGAAGGGCAAAGTCAAGGCACTGAAGACCGTCCGCGTCGAATGGAAGGACGGCAGGATGAGCGAAGTGCCCGGCACCGAGCAGGTGCTGCCGGCCGACCTCGTGCTGCTGGCCATGGGCTTCGTCAGCCCGGTGGCGTCGATCATCGAGGCCTTCGGCGTCGACAAGGATGCGCGCGGCAACGCGAAGGCGAGCACCGACTTCACCGGCGGCTACCGCACGGCGGTCGACAAGGTGTTCGCGGCCGGCGACATGCGCCGCGGCCAGTCGCTGGTGGTCTGGGCGATCCGTGAGGGCCGCCAGGCCGCCCGTGCGATCGACGAGTACCTGATGGGCGCGAGCGAGCTGCCGCGCTGAACCTGAGCGGTCGCTGAAGCCGCCGACGCGTGCCCGCAACAGCTGCGGGCACGCGTTTTTTCTTGCCGTGCGACAATCCCGCCGACCTGTCAAGGCAGTGTTTGCCATGACAAACGTTCACAGCCTGCCGCGGGCAGGTGACGCGACCCAGCCGCGCCAAACGGCCCCCCAGGCGAGTGAAATCCGACACCCTCATCCGCATTGACCATATGACGTTCGGCTACGACGCGAGCCGCACGATCCTCAACGATGTCTCGCTCGAGTTCCAGCGCGGCAAGGTCACGGCCATCCTCGGCGGCTCCGGCTGTGGCAAGACCACGCTGCTGCGCCTGATCGGCGGCATGTACCGGCCCACCAAGGGCCAGGTGATCTTCGATGGCGAGGTGGTCGATGCCCGCAACAAGGAGCAGCTGTTCAAGCTGCGCCGGCGCCTGGGCATGCTGTTCCAGTTCGGCGCGCTGTTCACCGACCTCACGGTGTTCGAGAACGTCGCCTTCCCGCTGCGCGAGCACACCGACCTGCCCGAGACGATGATCCGCGACATCGTGCTGATGAAGCTCAACGCGGTGGGCCTGCGCGGCGCGGCGCCGCTGCGCATCTCGCAGGTGTCGGGCGGCATGGCGCGCCGCATCGCGCTGGCCCGCTCGATCGCGCTCGACCCCGAGCTGATCATGTACGACGAACCCTTCGCCGGCCTCGACCCGATCTCGATGGGCGTCACCGCCAACCTGATCCGCCGCCTCAACGATGCCACCGGCGGCACCTCGCTGATCGTGTCGCACGACGTGCAGGAGTGCTTCATGATCTGCGACTACGCCTACCTGATGTCGTCGCGCGGCGTGGTCGTCGCACATGGCCGGCCCGAGGAGCTCAACGCTTCCGAGGATCCCGAGGTGCGGCAGTTCATCCGTGGCGAGCCCGATGGGCCGGTGCGCTTCCACTATCCGGCGCGTCCGCTGGCCGAAGACCTGCAGGTGGGCGCATGACCAATCCGGTGACCTGGCTCGGCGCCAGCACGCTCAATTGGCTGCGCTCGATGGGCGCGGCGGCCTACTTCTTCGTCGACCTGCTGAAGAACAGCCCGGTCGCGCTGCGCCGCTTCATGCTCGTGGTCGCGCAGATCCATGCGATCGGCAACCTGTCGCTGGTCATCATCCTGGCCTCGGGCGTGGCCGTGGGCTTCGTGCTGGCGCTGCAGATGTACTACGCGCTGGTCACCTACGGTGCCACCGAATCGCTGGGCCTGATCGTCAACCTCGCACTGGTGCGCGAACTCGGCCCGGTGGTCACCGCGCTGCTGTTCGCGGGGCGGGCCGGCACCTCGCTCACCGCCGAGATCGGCCTGATGAAGGCCGGCGAGCAGTTGTCGGCGATGGAGATGATGGCCATCGACCCCAAGAGCCGCGTGCTGGCGCCGCGCTTCCTGGGCGGCATCGTCTCGATGCCCATCCTCGCGATCCTGTTTTCCACCGTCGGCATCCTGGGGGCCTATGTGGTCGCCGTGCTGCTGATCGGTGTCGACGAAGGCAACTTCTGGTCGATCATGCAGGGCCGCGTCGACGTGTGGCGCGATGTGGGCAACGGCATCGTCAAGAGCGCGGTGTTCGGCCTGATCTGCACCTTCGTCGCGCTCTACCAAGGCTACGAAACCGAAGCCACGCCCGAGGGCGTGGCCTACGCGACCACCCGCACCGTCGTGATCTCGTCACTCGCGGTGCTGGGCATGGATTTCATTCTCACGGCGTTGATGTTCTCCACCCCTTGACGCCCAGGACGCAAGAACGATGAGCAAGAAAGGCATTGAAACTCTGGTCGGCGCATTCGTGCTGCTGGGCATCCTCGGGCTGCTGTTCCTCGCGCTGAAGGCCGCCAACCTTGCCAGCTTCAGCACGCGCGACACCTACACCCTGCAGGCCCGCTTCGACAACATCGGCGGCCTGAAGGTGCGGGCGCCGGTGCGCAGCGCCGGCGTCACGGTGGGTCGCGTGTCGGGTATCTCGCTCGACGGCAAGACCTACCAGGGCGTGGTGACCATGGAAGTCGAGAGGGGTTTCCAGTTCCCGAAGGACACCTCGGCCAAGATCCTCACGGCCGGCCTGCTGGGCGACCAGTACATCGGCCTCGAGCCGGGTGGCGACGAAAAGAACCTGGTAGCGGGCGACGTCATCAAGACGACGCAGTCGGCCGTGGTGCTCGAGAACCTGATCGGCCAGTTCCTGTTCAACAAGGCCGCAGACGCCGGCAGCGGCGAAGGGGGAGCGAAGAAGTGAAGCCATCCGCCCTGTCGCGCGGCGGCCGGTGCCTCCTGCTGGCGCTGCTGGTCCTGCCGCTGATGTTGATGACCGGGTGCGCCACGGTCGCCGGCCCTCAGGTCAAACAGAGTGCCGGCCAGAAGCTCGACCCGTGGGAGAACTGGAACCGCAAGGTGTTCTCGTTCAACGAGGGGCTGGACGAGCATGTGCTCAAGCCGGTGGCCACCGCCTACCGCAAGCTGACGCCGTCGTTCCTTCGCACCGGGATCAGCAACTTCTTCAATAACGCCGAAGATGCCTGGTCGGCGGTGAACCACTTCCTGCAGGGCAAGGGCGAGTCCGGCATGCAGATGCTGGTGCGCTTCAACACCAACACCTTCTTCGGCCTGGGCGGCATCCTCGATGTGGCCAGCGAGGCCGGCATCGAGCGCCAGCCCGAGGATTTCGGGCAGACATTGGGCAAGTGGGGCTTCGGCGCCGGGGCCTACATCGTGTGGCCGGTGCTCGGGCCTTCATCGGTGCGTGATTCGATCGCACTGCCGCTCGACCGCACGATGACCTCGCCGGCGCCGCTGTTCAAGCCGGAGGTCGCGCAGTGGGAGGTGCTGGGGCTGCAGCTGGTGAACACCCGCGCCGGCCTGCTCGATGCCAGCCGCGTGATCGACGACATCGCGCTCGACAAGTACACCTTCCTGCGCGATGCCTACCTCGCGCGGCGCCGCAGCCTCGTGTACGACGGCAATCCACCGGATTCGTCGCCGCGCGACGATGCGGAGGAGCAGCCGCCTGCTGCGCCGGCACCGGAGAAGCGCGAACCCGCCCCAGCCGCGGCGCCTGCCAGCGCACCGCAATAGGCGGGACCGGTGAACCGCGGCGGGCTGCCGCGCGTTGAACCAACGCCGGCACTCGGCGTCGAACAGGCCTGATCGAAGTCGCCGGAGCGCGTCGCACCTCGTGATGCGCAACGACATGTAAGGAGAATCTGAACAATGTGGTTCCAACGTCTCGCCTCCATGCTCACCGTCGCGGGCGCGCTGTTCGTCGCGGCCTCGGCGCATGCCGACACCGCGCCTGATGCGCTCGTCAAGCAGGTGTCCAACGAAGTGATCGATGCGGTCAAGTCCGAC
Source organism: uncultured bacterium (assembly GCA_966212505.1). Lineage (GTDB taxonomy): Bacteria > Pseudomonadota > Gammaproteobacteria > Burkholderiales > Burkholderiaceae_C > CAMLIZ01. The sequence continues at coordinate 2,042 of CBIHRS010000120.1, read as the reverse complement.
AAGGCCGTGCAGTCGGGCGACGTGCAGCGCATCAACGCGCTGGTCGATGCCAAGGTCATGCCGCACGTGAACTTCCAGCGCATGACTTCGTCGGCCGTCGGCCGCTACTGGCGCACCGCCACCCCCGACCAGCAGAAGCGCCTGCAGGACGAATTCAAGACCTTGCTGATCCGCACCTACGCCGGCGCGCTGACCCAGGTGCGCGACCAGACCACGGTGCAGCTGAAGCCGATGCGCTCGCAACCCACCGACAACGAAGTGGTCGTGCGCACCGAGGTGCACAACAGCAGCGGCGAGCCGATCCAGCTCGACTACCGCCTCGAGAAGGCCGCTGACAGCTGGCGCGTCTACGACATCAACGTCGGCGGCATCTGGCTGGTCGAGCAGTACCGCAACAGCTTCGCGCAGGAGATCGGTGCCAACGGTGTCGACGGCCTGATCGCCAAGCTGGCTGAAAAGAACAAGGCCGCCGGCAGCAAGCTGGCCGCCCCCAAGAGCTGAAGCCCCTCATGCTGCTGCTGCCCGAGACCGTGACCCTGCGCGAGGCGCGCGACACGCTGCGCATGCTCTCGCAGGCCTTGCAGCGCGACGGCGGCAGCGCGCTGACCGTCGATGCGAGCTCGCTGCGCGAATTCGACAGTGCGGCGATTGCCGTGCTGCTCGAATGCCGGCGGCTCGCCCAGGCCTGGGGCAAGAGCTTCACGGTGCATGGTGCGCCGGCCAAGCTGATCGACCTCGCCAAGCTGTATGGCGTGGATGGGCTGGTGGCGCTGGCGCCGGCCGAAGCGGCCGCTTGATCAGCCCTCGGGCTGGGCGTAGCGCTTGGCCCGCAGGTTCTTCTTGATCTCCTGCAGCATCGGCCGCAGGCTCTGGCCAAGGCGCAGGGCCACGCCGGTGGTCAGGATGTCGATGATGGTCAGGTGCAGCAGCCGCGAGACCATCGGGCTGTAGCGGTCGTAGTCTTCCGGATGGTCGGCTGCCAGCAGCACCTGGTTGTTGCCCTGGGCCATCTGCGCCAGCGGTGAGCCGCTGGCGGTGATGACGATCACCGTGGCGCCCTTGCGCCGCGCGATGTCGGCCGCATCGATCAGGTCGCGGCTGCGCCCCGAGTTGGAGATCACCACCGCGCAGTCGCCCGGCTGCAGCATCGTGGCGCTCATCACCTGTACATGGCCGTCGCTGCACGCGACGGCATTCACGCCCAGGCGGAAGAACTTGTGCTGCGCATCCTGTGCGACGATGCCCGAGTTGCCCACGCCGTAGAACTCGATGCGCCGGCCTTGCCGGCAGGTCTCGCTCAACGCGCTGATCGCCCGCTCGAACGCATGGCCCGCGGCATCGTTGCGGTACTTCAGCAGCGCGCTCACCGCGTTGTCGATCACCTTGACGATCAGATCCGAAGGCTTGTCGTCTTCGTCCACCGAGCGGTGCACGAAGGGCACGCCTTCATTGACGCTGCCGGCCAGCTTGAGCTTGAAGTCGGCCAGGCCGTCGTAGCCCACGCTGCGGCAGAAGCGCACCACCGTGGGCTTGCTCACATGCGCGCGGTCGGCAAGCTCGCTGACCGGCAGGCTGGCGAAGGTGCGCGCGTCGCTCAGCACCAGCTTGGCGACGCGCTGCTCCGCCGGCGGCAGGGCCGGAATCGAGGCGCGGATGCGGTCCAACATCGACATACGAGATCGCTGCCTGGCTTACTGCTCTTCGTCCCAGGCGTACCCGTCGCGGGCCACCAGGGCGCTCGCCGCGGGCGGCCCCCAGCTGCCGGCGGCATAGGGCCGCGGGCCGGCGGTGTCGCCCGGCCAGGCATCGAGGATGGGTTCGACCCAGCGCCAGGCCTGCTCCTGCTCGTCGCTGCGGACGAAGAGGTTCAGGCGGCCGGCGATCGCATCGAGCAGAAGGCGCTCGTACGCACCCACGCGCTCGGTCGGGAAGGCCTTGTCGAAATCGAGGTCCAGCGACACCGGCGAGAGGTTCTCGCTCTGGCCCGTGCCCTTGGCGGCCAGCAGGTGCAGCTCGAGGCCGTCTTCCGGCTGCAGCTTGAT
>CBIHRS010000119.1:0-6926 GCA_966212505.1 uncultured bacterium | reverse complement strand
CCCTGCTGCGCCTTGGTGGTGCTCTTGATGTGCCACTGCAGCAGCGGCAGGCCCAGCGTGCGCGACACCTCTTCGGCCAGCATGGTCTTGCCGGTGCCCGGCTCACCCTTCACCAGCAGCGGGCGCTTCAGCGTGATGGCCGCGTTGACCGCCAGCATCAGGTCCTGCGTGGCGACGTATTGGTCCGAACCTTGGAACTTCATGGGCAAGCGAGGGTTTGAGCGGGATCAAACGAGTATAAGGGGCCCCCTATAATCGCTGGTTGACCCGAAACACAAGCTAGGCAACGATGAAAAAAGCGATCTCCCTGCTGCTGGTTACCGTTGGTCTTTTCGCTGCCGGCACCGCCGCTGCCCAAACCCAGACGGCTGCCGCCACGCCCCAAGCGGGTCATAAGCTGATCGCCATGTGCATCGGCTGCCACAACATCCCGGGCTACCAGGCCACCTTCCCCGAGGTGCACAAGGTGCCGATGATCGCGGGCCAGAACGCCGCGTACATCGTGTCGGCCCTCACCGCCTACAAGAAGGGCGATCGCAAGCACCCCACGATGCGCGGCATCGCCGGCTCGCTGAGCGACCAGGACATGAAGGACATCGCGGCCTACTACGAGCAGCTGGGCAAGTCCGGCGAGGCCGCCGCAGTGCCGGCGGACAAGCTGGCGGTCGAGCCCAGCGCCAAGGTGGCCGAGCTGCTGAAGACGGGCATCTGCGTGAGCTGCCACGGCCCCAACCTCAGCAAGCCGGTCGACCCCTCGTATCCCAAGCTGGCGGGCCAGTACAGCGACTACCTCTACGTCGCGCTGAAGGCCTACCAGACGCAGAACAATCCCCATCTGGGCCGTGCCAACCCCACGATGAACCAGCAGGTCAAATCCTTCAGCCACGCACAGCTGAAGGAGCTGGCCGACTACATCGGCTCGCTGCCGGGCGAGGTGAAGACGGTGCCGCAGTCGCGCTTCCGCTGAAGCCTTCCGCGCCCTGGCCCCGAAAAGCCGCTGCCTCGCAGCGGCTTTTTTCATGGGCGAGCCTCAAGTCGCCGTCCGTCCGGCCGATGAACCGACAACGGGGACGAGGCCATGTTGAAGAAGATTCCGGTCAGCCAGCTTCGATTGGGCATGTATGTGCATGCCTTCGAGGGGTCGTGGCTGGACCATCCGTTCTGGCGCACCCGCTTCCTGCTGAAGACGGAGGCCGACCTGCTGGCCATTCGCCACGGCGGGATCCAGGAGTGCTGGATCGATGTGTCGCGCGGCGCCGGTCCTGGTGATGCGCAGGTTCCTGCGGCCGTGGCGCCCGCTGCTGCTGCCGCGCCGTCCTCGCCCGTAACGCTGCCACCCGCACGCGTCAGCATCGCCGAAGAACTGCAGCGGGCGCATCAGCTACGCGCGCGCGTCCATCAAGCGGTGATGGACGTGTTCTCCGATGCGCGCCTGGGTAAGGCATTGGATACCGAGCGCTGCCTGCCACTGGTGCATGACGTGGCCAGCTCCGTGCTGCGCCATCCCGGTGCGCTGATCAGCCTCGTGCGGCTGAAGGCCAGCGACGACTACACGTACATGCATTCGGTGGCGGTGTGTGCGTTGATGGTGGCGCTGGCTCGACAACTCGGCCTCGACGAGGAACAGGCCCGCGAGGCCGGCTTGGCCGGCCTGCTGCATGACCTCGGCAAGGCCTTCATGCCGCCCGAGGTGCTGAACAAGCCGGGCAAGCTGACCGAGGCCGAGTTCGCGATCATCAAGACCCATCCCCAGCGCGGCCGCAGCGCGCTGGAGGCCAATGCGAGCGACGTGGGCGAAGCCGCGCTCGACGTCAGCCTGCACCATCACGAGAAGATGGATGGCAGCGGCTATCCGCATGGGCTGGCTGGCGAGGCGATCAGCCTGTTTGCCCGCATGGGTGCGGTCTGCGATGTCTACGATGCGGTGACCTCGAATCGGGCCTACAAGGCCGCGTGGGATCCGGCGGTGTCGCTGCAGGCCATGGCCACCTGGAAGGGGCATTTCGACGCGGCGGTCTTCCAGGCCTTCGTCCGCAGCGTCGGCATCTATCCGATCGGCTGCCTGGTGAGGCTGGAGTCGGGCCGGCTGGCGGTGGTGGTCGAGCAGAGCGAGCGTTCGCTGGTGGCGCCCATCGTCAAGGTGTTCTACTCGACGCGCGCCAAGATGCATGTGCCGCACGAGCTGGTCGATCTCTCGCGCCCTGGTTGTTCCGACCGCATCGCCGGCCGCGAGTCGCCGCTGGACTGGGGCTTCAAGCACCTCGACCAGCTCTGGGCCGGCACGGCGGGCATGCCGCGCACATGAAAAAACCCGCCGGGCCGTGTGCCGGGCGGGTCTTTGCGGGAAGCCGCAGCCGAATTACTTCAGCTTGGTTTCCTTGTACAGCACGTGCTTGCGTGCCTTGGGGTCGAACTTCATGAATTCGAGCTTTTCAGGCGTCGTCTTCTTGTTCTTGTTGGTCGTGTAGAAGTGACCGGTTCCGGCGGTCGACTCCAGCTTGATCTTCTCGCGTGCACCCTTGGCCATGGCTTGCTCCTAGTTCAGCGTTCGCGAATCAGAGTTCGCCCTTGGCACGCAGGTCGGCGACGACCTGCTCGATGCCGACCTTGTCGATCAGGCGCAGCGCGGCATTCGAAATGCGCAGGCGCACCCAGCGGTTCTCGGTTTCGAGCCAGAAGCGGCGGTACTGCAGGTTCGGCAGGAAGCGGCGCTTCGTTTTGTTGTTGGCGTGGGAGACGTTGTTTCCCACCATCGGGCGCTTGCCCGTGACTTGACAGACGCGTGCCATGACGCTTCTCCGGTTCAACTGTTTCAGGCTCGGTGCCTAGAGCAGGGGACGCTGCGCGCCGCCTGGATGGACACCCTTCGAAGGCTGGTGGTTGCCATCGGAAAAACCGATAGGAAGGCCCAGCCGGGTTCGGCAAAGACGGCGATTATAGCCAGAAATCGCCGTCACTACCAAGTCGCTGCGCGAGACCGCCGCCGGGCCGCCCCAAGGCGGGCTCGCACCCTCGCGGAGGGTGGCCGTGGTAACCCGCGGCCGGGTGCAGACATCAAGTCGCCTGCTCGAGGAAGCGCTGTGCGTCGAGTGCGGCCATGCAGCCGGTACCGGCACTGGTGATCGCCTGGCGGTAGACGTGATCCTGCACGTCGCCCGCCGCGAACACACCGGGAATGCTGGTCATCGTCGCAAAGCCCTCGAGGCCGGTGCGGGTGACGATGTAGCCGTCCTTCATCTCGAGCTGGCCCTTGAAGATGTCGGTGTTCGGGTGGTGGCCGATCGCGATGAAGCAGCCCTTGAGCGTGAGCTCCCGGGTGCTGCCGTCCTGCGTGCTCTTCAGGCGCACGCCGGTGACGCCGCTCTGGTCGCCCAGCACTTCGTCGAGCGTGTGCCACAGGTGCAGCTGGATCTTGCCGTCGCGCACCTTGTCGGCCACCTTGTCGATCAGGATCGCTTCGGCGCGGAACTTGTCGCGGCGGTGGATCAGGTGGACCTTGCTCGCGATGTTGGACAGGTACAGCGCCTCTTCGACGGCGGTGTTGCCGCCGCCGACCACGCACACCTCTTGCTCACGGTAGAAGAACCCGTCGCAGGTGGCGCAGCCGCTGACGCCGCGGCCCATGAAGGCTTCCTCGCTGGGCAGGCCCAGATACTTGGCCGAGGCGCCGGTGGCGATGATCAGCGTGTCGCAGGTGTAGGTGCCGGCATCGCCCTTGAGCGTGAACGGGCGACGGCTCAGCTCCACCTCGTTGATGTGGTCGAAGACGATCTCGGTATTGAAGCGCTCCGCATGCTGCAAGAAACGCTGCATCAGGTCAGGACCCATGACGCCGGCCACGTCGGCGGGCCAGTTGTCGACCTCGGTCGTGGTCATCAGCTGGCCGCCCTGGGCGAGGCCGGTGACCAGCATCGGCTTCAGGTTGGCGCGCGCCGCGTAGATGGCGGCCGTGTAGCCGGCAGGGCCGGAGCCGAGGATCAGGACTTGGGCGTGCTTGTTGGCAGGGGTGGACATGGTGCGGGGCTGGGAGCGTGTCTTGGAAGAGGCCCGCCGAATGCAGATTCGGCAGACCCTGAAGTGTCTCGCAAGTCTGACATGGGGTTGGAACCCAGTGGCAGCACCCATGTCAATCGGCACAATAAAGAAAATCTTGGAATCTGCGGTAAAAGTGCCGATAACGGCATCACCGCCACCAACTTCAAAGGAGAGGGCCCTCCATGTCGATGCTTTCGAATCTCGACCTGATCCGCCGCGTCCCGTTGTTCTCGATGCTGACCAACGAGCAGGCGCAGGCGATCGCCGACAGCGTGGTCAAACGGCGCTTCCGGCGCGGCGAGATCATCGTCGAGCAGGGCCGCAAGTCGAACGCGCTGTTCATCCTGCTCAATGGCCGCGCCCGCGTGCTCACGGCCGACTCCCGCGGCCGCGAAGTGATCCTGGCGGTGCTTCAGGCTGGCGACTACGTCGGCGAAATGAGCCTGATCGACAACGAGCCGCACTCAGCCACCGTGCGCGCCGAGGTGCAGACCGACATGCTGATCCTCGGCCGGGCGGAGTTCGCACGCTGCCTGCCCGAGAACTCCAGCCTGTCGTATGCCATCCTGCGCGGCCTCGTGTCGCGCCTGCGCGCGGCCGACCGGCAGATCGAGTCGCTGGCGCTGCTCGATGTCTATGGGCGCGTGGCCCGCACGCTGCTCGACATGGCCGAGGACGACAACGGCATCAAGATCATCCGCAACAAGGTCTCGCGCCAGGACATGGCCAAGATCGTCGGCGCCTCGCGCGAGATGGTCAGCCGCGTGATGAAGGATCTCGAGGAGCGTGGCGTGATCGAGACGCAGGAGAACGGCTCGGTCGTTCTCAAGGAGCGCCTCCACGGCGGCAGCGAATAAGTCACTGGTGCGGCCCCGGTGACGAGCCGTCACCGGCGCGACGCCCGTGTGCCGGGGTGCTTGACGCACAATCGCGCCCATGACGTTTCCGCTCGGTTCTCTCGGCGCTGATGGCAGTGCCGCCTCGGGCTCCACCTACACCCGCAAGACCTCCAGCCGCAAGCCGCAGGCCGAGGCGCCCGCACCGGTGCCGCGCTGGCGCATCCAGGCTGCGTTGATGGGCGGCGCGATCCTGTGGCTGCTGTTCGTGCTGGCGATGGCCAGCCACAGCGTCGCCGACCCCGGCTTCTCGACCTCGGGCGATGGCAGTGCGCTGCACAACAAGGTGGGCCTGGTCGGCGCCTGGGTCTCCGATCTCGCGCTGTTCCTGTTCGGCTATTCGGTGTGGTGGCTGGTGCTGGTGAGTGCCCGGCACTGGCTCGGCACGCTCGCTCGCCTGATGCGCGCCGATGAGCCGCAGGCGCCCGCACCGCATGCCCGCTGGCTGTTCTGGGGCGGCCTGCTGCTGCTGATGTTCGCCAGCACCTCGCTCGAGTGGACGCGGATGTACCGCTTCGAGTCGCTGATCCCCGGCCAGCATGCGGGCGGTGTGCTCGGCTACGGACTGGGGCGGCTGAGCATGAAGTGGCTGGGCTTCACCGGCTCCGGCGTGCTGTGGATCGCCGGTCTGGTGATGGGCATGTCGCTCGCACTGCGCTTCTCGTGGGTCAAGGTGGCCGACCGCATCGGCGCCTGGGTGGAGTCGCTGCGCGAGAAGCGGCAGGAGCGCATCGAGCGCGCCGAAGACATCCGCATCGGCGAGCAGGCCAAGGCCGAGCGCGAGCAGGTAGTCGAGGTCGAGCGCCAGGTGGTCGAAGACCACGTGCCGATCGTGATCGAGGCCCCGGTGGTCGAGGTGCCCAAGTCGGAGCGCGTGGCCAAGGAGCGGCAGAAGCCGCTGTTCACCGAGCTCACCGACACCAAGCTGCCGCAGGTCGACCTGCTCGATGCCGCGCCGAGCCGGCTCGAGGCCACGGTCACGCCCGAGTCGTTGGAGATGACCTCGCGGCTGATCGAGAAGAAGCTCAAGGACTTCGGCGTCGAGGTGCGCGTGGTCGCGGCCTCGCCCGGCCCGGTGATCACGCGCTACGAGATCGAGCCGGCCACCGGCGTCAAGGGCTCGCAGATCGTCAACCTCGCGAAGGACCTGGCGCGTTCGTTGAGCCTGGTGAGCATCCGCGTGGTCGAGACGATCCCCGGCAAGAACTACATGGCGCTGGAGCTGCCCAATGCCAAGCGGCAGATGATCCGGCTCGCCGAGATCCTGGGTTCGCAGGTCTACAACGACGCCGCCTCGCAGCTCACGATGGGCCTGGGCAAGGACATCGTCGGTGCGCCGATGGTGGCCGACCTGGCGAAGATGCCGCACTGCCTGGTGGCGGGCACCACCGGCTCCGGCAAGTCGGTGGGCATCAACGCGATGATCCTCAGCCTGCTCTACAAGGCCGAGGCGCGCGATGTGCGGCTGATCCTCATCGACCCGAAGATGCTCGAGATGAGCGTCTACGAAGGCATTCCGCACCTGCTGTGCCCGGTGGTCACCGACATGAAGCAGGCCGGCAACGCGCTCAACTGGTGCGTCGGCGAGATGGAGCGGCGCTACAAGCTGATGAGCAAGCTGGGCGTGCGCAACCTGGCCGGCTACAACAAGAAGATCGACGATGCCGCGGCCAAGGGCGAGAAGATCCCCAACCCCTTCAGCCTGACGCCCGAGGAGCCGGAGCCGCTGGAGCGCCTGCCCTTCGTGGTGGTGGTGATCGACGAGCTGGCCGACCTGATGATGGTGGTCGGCAAGAAGATCGAGGAACTGATCGCCCGCCTGGCGCAGAAGGCGCGCGCGGCCGGCATCCACCTGATCCTGGCGACCCAGCGCCCCAGCGTCGACGTGATCACCGGCCTGATCAAGGCCAACATCCCCACGCGCCTGAGCTTCCAGGTCAGCAGCAAGATCGACAGCCGCACCATCCTCGACCAGATGGGCGCCGAGGCGCTGCT
>CBIHRS010000118.1:0-7050 GCA_966212505.1 uncultured bacterium | reverse complement strand
TTCACCGCCGGCGTGAAGGAAGTGCGCGCCTGGACCATCCACGTGGGCGACACCGCGCCGCAGGCTGCCGGCGTGATCCACACCGACTTCGAGCGCGGCTTCATCCGCGCGCAGACCATCGCCTACGACGACTTCGTCGCCTACAAGGGCGAGCAGGGCGCCAAGGACGCCGGCAAGATGCGCTCGGAAGGCAAGGAATACGTCGTCAAGGATGGCGACGTGATGAACTTCCTGTTCAACGTCTAGCGCGCCGCGCCTCGGGATGAGCGGCTTCGACGTCGCCGCGGCCTGCCTGGTCATCACGGCGCTGCTCGCTTATCTCAACCATCGCTTCGTCAGGCTGCCCACCACCATCGGCGTGATGGCGATCGCGCTGCTGCTGTCGGTGGTGCTGGTGGGCCTGGACCGCCTGGGCATCAGCGGCCTGCACGACTACGAGGAGAAGCTGATCCGCTCGATCGACTTCTCCGAGCTGCTGATGCAGGGCATGCTCTCGCTGCTGCTGTTCGCTGGCGCGCTGCACGTGGACCTGCAGGCGCTGCGCACGGTGAGATGGCAGGTCGGCGCGCTCGCGCTGCTAGGCACGCTGCTGTCGACCATCGTCGTCGGCATCGCCGCCTGGCTCCTGCTGCCCTTCGCCGGCGTGACGCTGCCGCTGCCCTACTGCCTGGTGTTCGGCGCGCTGATCTCGCCCACCGACCCGATCGCGGTGATGGGCATCCTCAAGTCGGCCGGCGCGCCCGAGCGGGTCGAGCTGGTGATCGCCGGCGAATCGCTGTTCAACGACGGCGTGGGCGTGGTGCTGTTCACGCTGCTGCTCGCGGTGGTGGGCAGCGGCGAGCTGCCCACCACCAGCCATGCGCTGGGCCTGCTGCTGCGCGAGGCCGGCGGCGGCATCGCGCTGGGTCTTGCCCTGGGCTATGCGACCTACCGCTTGCTGAAGAGCATCGACAGCTACCAGGAAGAGGTGCTGCTCACGCTGGCCGCGGTGCTCGGCGGCTATGCATTGGCCGGCCACCTGCATGTGTCGGGGCCGCTGGCGATGGTGGTGGCGGGCCTGGTGATCGGCAACCACGGCCGCACGCATGCGATGTCCGACGAGACGCGGACCAACGTCGACACCTTCTGGGAGCTGATGGACGCGATGCTGAACTCGGTGCTGTTCGTGCTGATCGGCCTCGAGTTCGTCGTGATCCCGTTCCACCGCGAGGTCGTGCTGGGCGCACTGGCGATGATCGCGATCACGCTGTTCGCGCGCTGGCTCTCGGTGGGCCTGCCCAGCATCATGTTCGCGGCGGCGTTCGGCCTGCCGCGTGGCGCCTGGAAGATCCTCACCTGGGGCGGGCTGCGCGGCGGCATCTCGGTGGCGCTGGCGCTGTCGCTGCCCGTCGGGCCCTATCGCGAGCTGGTGTTGACGCTGACCTACTCGGTCGTCGTGTTCTCCATCCTCGTGCAGGGCCTCAGCATCGGCCGCGTCGTGCGGCGCGCGTTCGCCGATGCACCCTCCTCCACCTGACCCCCACACCACGGAAACCGCAGCCATGTCAGCCATCGAACTCAGTGCCGGCGGCCCTCGCCTCTCACCCATCGTCGCCGGTACCTGGCGCATGGACAGCTGGGGCTGGGCGCCCGCCGAGCGCCTGCGCTGGATCGAGCAGTGCATGGACCTGGGAGCCACCAGCTTCGACCATGCCGACATCTACGGCGGCTACACGGTAGAGGCGCTGTTCGGCGAGGCGCTGGCGCTGCAGCCGGCACTGCGCGATCGCATACAGCTGGTCAGCAAGTGCGGCATCAAGCTGGTGTCCCCGCAGCGGCCTGCACACCGGCTGAAGTCGTACGACACCTCGGCAGCGCACATCGTCGCCAGCGTCGAGCAGTCGCTGAAGGCCCTGCGCACCGACCGGCTGGACCTGCTGCTGATCCACCGCCCCGATCCGCTGATGGACGCGCAGGAGGTCGCCGATGCCTTCGCTCGTTTGCGGCGCGACGGCAAGGTGCTGCACTTTGGCGTGTCGAACTTCACGCCGTCGCAGTTCGAGCTGCTGGACGCTGCCTGTCCGCTGGCCACCAACCAGGTCGAACTCCATCCGCTGCACCTGGCGCCGCTGCACGACGGCACGCTCGACCAGGCACAGCGCCTGAAGCGCCGGCCGATGATCTGGTCGCCGCTGGCCGGCGGCCGGCTCTTCACCGCCGATGACGACGCCGCCCGGCGCGTGCAGGCCGCGCTGCGCACGGTGGCCGAACGGCTGGGCAGCACACCGGCCACGGTGGCCTATGCCTGGCTGCTGCGCCACCCGTCGCGGCCGGTGCCGGTGGCAGGGTCGCGCCGCATCGAGGCCTTGCGCGAGGCGGTCGACGCGCTGTCGCTGCGCCTCGATGCCGAGACCTGGACCGAGATCTGGCAGGCCGGCAGCGGCCACGAGGTGGCCTGAAATGTCGGCGCCTGAGCGCCGCAGACTGGTGTTAGTCTTCCAGCCGCTGTGCCGGCGCCATGGCGCCGGGCAGCCTTGTTGATGAACAACAACAGCGGCGCTCCACCGTCCCTTCTTCTGCGTCTGGCGATCACCACCCTGGCCTATGTGCTGACCGGGTGGCCCTCGCTGTGGCTGGCGATTCCTCCCAGCTACGCCGCGCCGATCTATCCGGCCGCCGGCGTCGCGCTCGCCTGCACGCTGGTCTACGGCCTGCGTGTGCTGCCGGCCGTGGCGCTCGGTGCCTTCACCGTCAATGCGCTGCTGAGCGCGGCACGCGGGCAGCCGATGCTGTCCGCCGTGCTCTCGCCCGCCATCATCGCGGCCGGTGCAGCGCTGCAGGCCGGGGCCGGTGCGTTTCTCGCCCGGCGTTTCGTGGCACAGCCGCTGACCCTGAGCGAACCCCGCGACGTGCTGCGTTTCTTCGCGCTGAGCGCGGTGCTCGCCTGCACCCTCAGCGCCACCATCGCCACGCTCACGCTCAAGGCCGCCGGCTCGCTGGGCGACGTCGGCCCGGCCTACACCTGGTGGACCTGGTACACCGGCGACCTGCTGGGCGTGCTGATCGGCGCGCCCGTGGCGCTGACGCTGATCGGCGAGCCGCGTGCCGAATGGCGGCACCGGCGCACGACGGTCGGCCTCTCGCTGGTGCTGGTGACGGCCCTGCTGGCGACCGCCACCGCCCAGGTGACCCGCTGGGACGAGCAGCGCATCCGCGTCATCTTCGAGCGAGACGCCTCGCGCTCGGCCGAAGCGGTGGCCGACAGCCTGCGTGATTCGCTGGAGGCGCTCGAATCCGTCAACGGCACCGCGCGCGCGATGGGCAGCGTGTCGGCCGACAGCCTGCGCAAGAGTAGCCGCTACTGGCTGAGCCCGGCCTTCCACCTGCAGGCCGTCGGCTGGGCGCAGCGCGTACCCCGCCAAGAACTGCCCGACTTCGAGCGCCTCGTGCGCCAGGATGGCGGGCCTGCGGGCTATCACGTGTTCGACCGCACCGATCCCCAATCGGCACCCGAGGCGCGCCAGGATGCGGAGGTGATGGCGATCCGCTTCATCGAGCCGCCCGAGCGCAACACCGCCGCACTGGGCGTCAATCCGCTGTCGATCGCCCCGGCACGGCCGGCGATCCTGGCGGCGCAGCGCAGCGGCAAGGCCGTGGCCAGCGGCGGGTTCCGGCTGACGCAGGAAACCGGCGACCAGACCGGCGTCGTGATCTACCAGCCCACCTACCAGGGCGAAGCCACCACCGAGGCCGAGCGGCTGCAGCGCAACACCGGCATGCTGTTCGTCACGCTGCGGATGGACGAAGCCGTGAAGAGCGTGATGAGCGAGATGCCGGCCTACCTGAACTGGTGCGTGGTCGACACCGCCCCCGGCAACGCCCGCCCCAGGCTGGCCGGCCCGGTGGGTTGCGAAACGCTGCGTCCATCGGGCTTCGTCCACCTGCGGCCGATCGAGTTCGCCGGCCGCCACTGGGAGCTGCGGCTGCATGCGCCGGTCAACGGCGTCCCCGAAACGGCGCACTGGAATGCGTGGCTGTTCTCGGTGGTCGGGCTGATGGCCACTGCGATGCTCGGCGCGATGCTGCTCAGCGTCACCGGCCGCACGCGCCGCATCGAGGTGGCGGTGGCCGAACGCACGGCCGACCTGCAGCGCGAGGTCGGCGAGCGCACCCGCACCGAGATCGCATTGCGCGACAGCGAGCAGCGCTTCCGCAACATCCTCGACCACGTGCCGATCGGCGTGCTCTACACCGACCTGACCGGGCGCATCCGCGAAGCCAACCCCAGGCTGCGCGACATGGTGGGCTACAGCGCCGAAGAGCTGAGCCGCCTGCACGCCATCGACCTCACGCACCCCGAAGACCAGGCCGAGGACACCGAGCTGAGCGGCAAGCTGCTGCGCGGCGAGATCGCCGGCTTCGACCAGCAGAAGCGCTTCGTCGCGAAGGATGGGCGCGTACTGTGGGTGAAGGCCCGCGTCTCGCTGCTGCACGACAACCACGGGCGGCCGCAATGGATGGTCGGCGTGGTCGAGGACATCACCGAACACCTGAAGCTGCAGGACGCCGAGCGGGCGCGCGAAAGCGCCGAGGCCGCCAACCGCGCGAAGAGCGATTTCCTCTCGCGCATGAGCCACGAGCTGCGCACGCCACTCAATGCGATGCTCGGCTTCGCGCAGCTGCTGGAGCTCGACCGCCAGCAGCCGCTGGCCTCGCACCAGGTCGAATGGACCTCGCAGATCCAGCAAGCCGGCTGGCACCTGCTGCACATGATCAACGACACGCTCGACCTGTCGCGCATCGAATCGGGCACGCTGAAGCTCGACCTCGAGCCGGTGGCGGTGGCCGAGGTCGTCAGCGCGAGCCGCGCATTGGTCGAGCAGAGCGCGCAGCGCCGCCAGCTGCGGATCGAGGAAGACCTGGACCCGCGCGTGCATGCGCTGCACGCCGACGAAACGCGGGTGAAGCAGATCCTCACCAACCTGCTGAGCAACGCGGTGAAGTACAACGTCCAGGGCGGCACCATCCTGATCCGCAGCCGCCGCGTCGATGCGCAGACCGCCGAGATCGAGGTGCGCGACACCGGCCTGGGCATGGACGCCGCCCAGATGGCCGACCTGTTCCAGCCCTTCAACCGGCTCGGCCGCGAGGCCTACGGCGAAGGCACCGGCATCGGGCTGGTCATCAGCCGGCGCCTGGCCGAGCTGATGGGCGGAACGCTCAATGCCAGCAGTGCGCCGGGAGAGGGATCGTCCTTCGTGCTGCAGCTGCCGCTGGCCCGCGAAACGCAGCGGTTCGAACATGAGGCGCCCGACGACGACCCGCTGGCCCCCGGGTACCGCCAGCGCGTGGTGCACTACATCGAAGACAACGAGACCAATGCGGAGGTGATGCGCGGCATCGTCGCCCAGCGTCCGCAGGTCAAGCTGCAGGTCTCGGGCACGGGCCTCGACGGCCTGGCGGCGATCCGCCTGCGGCGTCCGAGCCTGGTGCTGCTCGACATGCACCTGCCCGACGTCGACGGCATCGAGCTGCTGCGCCACCTGAAGCGCGATGCGCAGACGGCGGACATCCCGGTCGTCGTGGTCTCGGCCGACGCCACGCCGGGCCGCATCGACGAAGCGATGTCGCTGGGTGCCGAGCGCTATGTGACCAAGCCGGTCAACGTGGCCGAGGTGCTGTCCATCCTCGACGAACTGCTCGAACACGCCGACACGCGTTTCGGCTGAACAGTCCACGCCCACGCTGGTGCGGCGCCGCACGATCTGCGTGCATCCGGCCTTCTTTTAGGCGCCAGTGCGGTGCGCCATTCGAACTGGCCCGGTTTTGTCCTGTTTTTCACGCGCCAGGCGAGAAAAAAACGGCCAAACAATGCCCTTGCGACCCTTCAGTTTCGTAAAGCCGGGCCGAAGACCCACGAACGACGATGCTGTCGATTGCGTCCCCGCCGCCGGAGAACCCCATGTTTTCGCTACGCAACATATCCGTCCGCTCTCGCTTCATGATGGTCATGGCCGTGGTGACCTTGTCGCTGCTCGGCCTCGGCGCCTGGGGTTTCCTGTCGAGCAACACCGGCAACGAGACCACCTACCGGCTCTTCGAACAGGCGAACGCGGCGAACACCGAAGTGGCGAACCTGCGGGAATCGCTGTCGAACCTGCGGCGCTACGAAGCCACGATGATGGCCGTGTCGACCTCCAACCCCACCGGCGTCGAAGAATTCGTCAAGCTCTGGAAGAAGGAGCTCGGCAACCTGAAGACGGTGGGCGAGCACCTGATCAAGGCCAACGAAGGCAACACCGAGATCGCCGGCCTCGTCGCATCGCAGAGCAAGCTGCTCGACGAGTATTCCGCGGTGATCGCACCGATTGCCGACCAATTGCAGGGCGCCAAGATCGATGCCTCGGTGGCGCTGGCCTATGCGGGGAAGGCCGAAGGCACGCTGAAGCAGCTGCAGGCCAACACCGACTCGCTGCTGAAGGCCCAGCAGGCCTCGCTGGCCAAGCTGCGCGGCGAGCTGGCCTCCAGCGCCACGCTGCAGTCCACGCTGCGCCTCGTGCTGGTGGCCGGCACGCTGGCGCTGTTCGTGCCGCTGATGTGGATCACGCTGCAATCCGTCTGCCGCCCGCTCGATGAAGCGATCGAGGTGGCCAGCCGCATCGCCAAGGGCGACCTGAGCGTGGCCTGGACCGTGCACGGCAAGGATGAGCCGGCCAAGCTGATGAACGCGCTGCAGGCCATGCAGGACGCGCTGCGCAAGCTGGTGGGCCAAGTGCGCGAATCGGCCGAGAGCATCCAGATGGCCAGCACCGAGGTCGCCACCGGCAACCAGGACCTGAGCCAACGCACCGAGCAGACCGCGTCCAACCTGCAGCACACCGCCTCGTCGATGGTCGAGCTCACCGGCAACGTGCGCCAGAGCGCCGAAGCCGCGTCGCAGGCCAACCAGCTCGCCTCGTCGGCCTCGGCCGTCGCGTCGCGCGGCGGCGAGGTCGTGGCGCAGGTGGTCTCCACGATGGACCAGATCAATGCGAGCTCGAAGAAGATCGCCGACATCATCGGCGTGATCGA
>CBIHRS010000117.1:0-7918 GCA_966212505.1 uncultured bacterium | reverse complement strand
GTGCCGGCGCGGGCATACAGCAGGCGCAGGTAGTCGTGGATCTCGGTGACGGTGCCGACCGTGGAGCGAGGGTTGTGGCTGGTGGCCTTCTGCTCGATGCTGATCGCTGGGCTCAGGCCCTCGATCACGTCGACATCGGGCTTGTCCATCAGCTGCAGGAACTGCCGCGCGTAGGCCGACAGGCTCTCCACATAGCGCCGCTGGCCCTCGGCATACAGCGTGTCGAACGCCAGGCTCGACTTGCCGGAGCCCGACAGCCCGGTGATCACCACCAGCGCATCGCGCGGGATGTCGAGGTCGATGTTCTTCAGGTTGTGCGTGCGGGCTCCGCGCACGCGCAGGTACCGGCCCTGCTCGGGATCGGTGGGCTTGTGGGGAGACGGCATGGACGGCGAGCGCTCGGCAGACAAACGGATCATCATAGCGAGCCTGGCCGCCGCGGCGAAGTTCCTGCGGCGGCCGGGCGCACCGCGGGTGGCTTGTAGGGCGATGCCGACAACTGCATCGGCACTTCCCTACCCGGCGCCGTCGGTGCGGATGGCCTACAGGCGCCCCGGCGCTTGCTAGATTTACCAGACCACACGCATAAACACTTGCGGTAGGAGACCACGTGCTGACGATTCGTCTGGGGCTTTTCGACGACCACGACATCGTGCGCGCCGGGTTCCGCTACATCCTGTCCCAACACAGCGACATCGTGATCGAGGCCGAGGGGGGGACGGGGCGGGAAGCCCTGGCGGCCATCCGTTCGGGCAAGCTCGATGTCTGCCTGGTCGATCTCTCGCTGCCCGACCTGTCGGGCATCGACGTGCTGCGGCAGGCCAAGGCCGGCCAGCCCGACGTCGCGATCCTGATCCTCTCGGCCTATTCGGAAGACCAGTACGGCCTCAACGTGCTGAAGGCCGGCGCGAGCGGCTTCCTCAGCAAGGAGCTGGCGCCCGACCAGTTGGTGGCCGCGGTGCGCACCGTGGCGGCGGGCCGGCGCTACATCAGCCCCAAGCTGGCCGAGAAGCTGGCGGCGGGGCTCACGCACGACATCGAGCAGCCCGCGCACCTGCGCCTGTCGGAACGCGAGTTCCAGATCTTCTCCAAGCTGGTGGTCGGCCGCAGCGTCACCGAGATCGCCGACGACCTGTGCCTGAGCTCCAAGACGGTGAGCACCTACCGCGCGCGGGTGCTCGAGAAGATGGGCTTCAAGACCAATGCCGAACTGACGCAATACGCCGTCAAGAACAACCTGATCCCATGATGACTGCCCCGCCGCCCCTGCCTCCGCTGCATGCACCCGACGACGAGCCGGTGCGCACTGCAGCGCGGGCGATGCTGCGGGTGCTGCTCGTCGAAGACCTGCCGCGCGTGCAGCTGATGCTGCGCGAGCTGATCGAGGAGCCCGGCCGCTTCGAGGTGGTGGGCGTGGCCGACACCGAGGAGCAGGCGGTGAGCCTGTTCGATGCGCGCCAGCCCGAGGTGGTGGTGGTCGACCTCAACCTGCGCGGCGGCACCGGCATGGGGGTGCTGCAGCGCATCCGCCAGCGCAAGACGGCGGTGCGGCCGCTGCTGATCGTGCTGACCAACCACACGCTGCCGGTGCTGCGACATGCGTGCGAGAAGGCCGGCGCCGACTACTTTCTCGACAAGAGCCGCGAGTTCGCGCAGGTGCGCACGCTGATCGAGGCGCGGGCCGCCGGCTCCACGGCGTCCTGAGCCCGGCGCCTCACTCGGCCGCGACCGGGAATTCCTGCGCTTCCTCGTCCTGCTCGACCGGGAACGACGCCACCACGGTCGTGCCTTCGCCCGGCGCGGTGCGCAGCGAGAAGCTGCCGCCCAGCGAACGCGCCCGCTGCCGCATGCCCGCGATGCCGTGCGTCAGGTGCTCGGGCTGGAAGCCGGGGATGCCCACGCCGTCGTCGGACACGCGCAGCTCCAGCCGCCCCGGCAGCTGCCGCAGCTCCACGGTGATGGTCTTGGCTTGCGCGTACTTCACCGCGTTGGTCAGGCTCTCCTGAACGATGCGGTACACCGCGATCGACAGCTCGGGCGGGATGCGGTCCATCATGTCGGGCACCTGCACCTTGCATTGCAGCCCGGCGTTGGCGCAGGTCTCCTGCACATGCCACTCCACCGCTGCGGCCAGGCCGAGGTGGTCGAGCAGGCTGGGCCGCAGGTTCTCGATCACGCGGCGCTTGACCTCCACCGCCTCGTCGAGCGAGGCCGAGAGCCGCTGCATGCGCTGCTGCACCTCGGGGTCGGCGCCGGAGGCGAAACCTTCGAGCCACGAGGCGTCGATCTTGGCCGCGGTGAGGATGCCGCCCAGCTCGTCGTGCAGGTCGCGCGCCAGCCGGCTCTTCTCGCGCTCGGTGCTGGTCTGCAGGTAGGTCGACAGCGACGACAGCTCCTCGGTTCGCTCGGCCACCGTGCGCTCCAGCTCCTGCGCCTGCTGGGCGAGGTCGGCCCGGTGGCGCTCGCGCTCATAGAAGTGGCGCACGGTGCGCACGCCGAGGATCGACAGGAACACCAGGTTCAGGAACACGATCAGCCCGACGCCGATGCGCTGCAGCAGGAAGATGCGGTTGATGTCCTCGGTGCGCGCATTGTTCAGCGTGACCAGCTCCTTCAGCAGCGCATCCGATTGGGCGGTGATGCCTTCCATCGCGGTGATGCCCTTGCCCGCCACCACGATCTGCACGGCGTCGATGCGGTTGCCCTGCTGGGTGTAGTGCACCGTGAGGCGCATCTCGTCGATCTTGTCGTCGACCAACGGGGCCAGGCCCTGCAGCGGCGTGCGCAGCTGCGGCAGCAGCGCGGCCAGGCGCTGCAGCTCGGCCACCGTGCTGCGCACATGCTCCACCGCGCCGTCGAAAGGCTTCAGGTAGCGCTCGTCGGCGGTGATCAGGTAGCCGCGCTGCGCCGATTCGGCCTGCATCAGCGATTCGCGCATCAGCGTGACCTGGGCGCGCGCGTCGGCCACTTGCTTGGCGGCGCGCCGCGCCGACTCGATCTCGGTGAAGGCCAGCTCGGAGATGCCGAGCACCACCATCGAGATCGCCGCGGTGACCAGCAGGGTCAGCAGCACGCGGGGCGGCACGGCCTCCATCCAGCGCAGCGGCGGCTTCACCGCGGCACCATCGGGTGCGGCCTGGGATCCGGTGTGGGGGGCGAGGGCTTCGTCGGGCATGCGGGGCGGCTGCGAAAAAGCAGCATTCGACAGCTGCCCATCAGCATACGGCGTGCCCGGGGTGTCCTTGCAACAAAAACGGACCGGGCGGCGGGTGGAGGCCGCCCGGTCCGGAAGAAGCCAGCGTCGGGGGGCGCCGGCGGGGCGAAAGAAACTAGCCTCTCTTGATCAGCCCCAGCACCAGCGACACGACGAAGCCGATGATGAAGATGATGAAGAGGATCTTCGCAATGCCGGCCGCGCCGGCGGCGATGCCGCCGAAGCCGAACACGGCCGCGATCAGCGCGATGACGAGGAACACGGCGGCGTAGTACAGCATGAGTCTCTCCTTGCGGTCAGTCGTTCGTCAGGCGTTCAGCCGCGGCGGCGCCGGATCGCGCGGGCCGTCGGTGCTGAGCAGGTCCACCAGGTCGTCGGCATGTTCTTCCTCGACGGCCAGGATCTCTTCCAGCATGCGTCGCGTGGTCGGGTCGCGGTCGCCCAGGTAGCGCACCATCTCGCGATAGCTCTCGATCGCGACACGCTCGGCCACCAGGTCTTCGTGCAGCATCTCCTGCAGCTCGGTGCCGGCGTGGTACTGCGCATGCGAGCGCTGCGTCAGCGTGTCGGGGTCGAAGTCGGGCTGGCCGCCCAGCTGCACGATGCGCTCGGCGAGGCGGTCGGCATGCTCGGCTTCCTGCTGCGCGTGTTCGGCGAACTCCTCGGCCGCGAAGCGCGCCTTCAGCCCCTGCGCCATGTAGTAGTGGCGCTTGTAGCGCAGCACGCACACCAGCTCGGTGGCCAGCGCCTCGTTGAGCAGCTGCACCACCTCGCGCGGATCGAGCCCGTAGTCGACCGTGACCGGCCCGTCGCTCACCTGCTGGCGCGCGCGGCGGCGCAGCTCGTCCACCGGTGTCAGGGCCGCCGGGGCGGCGGCGCGGTTCTCGGAAACATTCATCGCGGCCCTCCGGTGTCGGCGTTCAGCGGCGTGCCGCCAGAAAGCCGATCAGCAGGCCGGCGGCCGCACCGATGCCGATGGAACGCCACGGGTTCTCGTGCACGTAGTCGTCGGTCACCTTGACCGCCTGCTTGGTGCTGTCGGCCACCGTGTCGTTGATCGCGACCAGCTTGTCCTTGGCCGACGAGGCCGCCGAGTAGGCGCGGTCGCGCAGGCTCTGCAGGCTGCTGCCGCCTTCCTCGCTGAGCGTGCTCAGCAGGGAGTCGACCTGCGACATCACGTTGTTCAGATCCCGCCGCAGGCGGGCTTGGCTCACTGTGTTCAGCATGATTCGGTTCCTTTCATCTCGAAGTCGATGTCCGCTCAACCTGCGGTGCTCTTCAGGCGGATGTCGTTCTTGACCGACTTCACGCCCTTGATGCCGCGCGCGATCTCGGCGGCGCGGGCCATTTCGGTGCTGTTGTTGGCAAAGCCGCTCAGTTGCACGACACCCTTGAAGGTCTCGACCTTGATGCCCAGCGCGCTCACGGTGGCGTCTTCGACGAACGCGGCCTTCACCTTGGTGGTGATCCAGGCGTCGTCCACCACTTCGCCGGTGCTTTCCTTCGTGGGCGTACCGGCGCAGCCTGTCAGCAGCACGCCGCCGCAGAGAGAGGCGCACAGCGCCGTCAGGGTGATAGCGGAATTGAGCTTCATGGTTTCTCCTTTGGTATCGCGAATGGCACCCCGTCCCGTGGACGGGATACGGCATGGGCGGCGGAGGCGTTCGAAGAGGAATGCTTCCGTCGTGTTAGCGACTCTAGGGAAGCGGCCCGCGGCGCGTCTGTCGGTTGCGGCTGATAGCAGCGGTGCTCGACACTGAGCGCCGTGTAGGGCGTTGCCGACACGGCGAGAGGCGACGCGTGGCGACTACAGCGGAGGCTGGGCCAGCGCTTCGGCGGCAGTTGGGGGCAGCGTGGCGGTCCAGGTGCTGCCGTCGGGCTCGCGCCACCACAGCACGCGGCCTTGCAGGCTCACGATCGCGCGCAGCTCGCCATCGATGCGCCACGTGCCGATCCAGGCCAGGCTCTCGCCCGCGGGCTGCGTATCGCGGGGCTGCTGTTCCCAGCGGCCCGCGCCGGCTTGCAGCAGCTGCTGCACCCAGGCGGACAGCGGGAGTTGTGATGATGCGGTGGCGCTCGAGGGCTCGACGGCGCGGCGCTCCCAGGTCCAGCTTGCGGGCTCGCCCGCCGATCGGCGCAGGCGCTCGATGCCCGGGGGCTCGGACGGCGTCCTGCCGTAAAGCGTGGCGGACTTCGGCGTAGGCGCGAGATTGAGCGGCGGTGTGCTCGCCTGCGACTCTGCCGCAGGAACGCGGGCACGCAAGGCGGGGGCTGCAGCGTCCTGCTTGCGCTCGGCCTCCTGGGCCAGGCCACGCGCGGGGACAGCGGGAGCGGGCGCTGGCGCGGCTGCGGCCACGGGGGCCGGCGCCGCTGGCGTGGGGGGGGCCGCAGCTCCCGCCGTGGCAGGCGCTGGCTGCGTCGGACGTGCCGGCGTGGCCGCAACCTCCTCGGCCTTGTCGGCTGCCGTGGCCGCCTGCTGCCGATTCGCGGCCCGGCGGTCCACCGCCGCCCGTTCCGCCTTGAGGGCTTCTTCACGCACCTTGGGCGCGGGGGAGGCGGCGGCCTTCGGCGCAGGAGCCGGTGCCTGTCCGGTGACGGTGGCAACGGGGGCCTGCGCAGCGACAGGGGCGGGCGCTGCTGCAGAGGCGGGCGCCTCCGCAGGGACGCTGGCCGGCGCCGGCGCTGCCGCCGGCTCCCGCAGCTCGGGCGGGTTGTCCCACCACAACCGGCCGGCCAGCACGGCCACCAGCAGCCCGGCGGCTGCGCCGGCCCACTGCATCGGCTGCACCTCCAGCCAGTGGCGCCACCAGGGCCGTGCCGTCGGCGTGGCGGGCTTCGCGGCCGCCCGCGCGGCCTGCAGGATCGCCGCGCTCACCTTGGGCGGCGGCGTCACGTCATGGTCCGGCGCGTGGTGAAGCGCGGTGCGCAGGTGCGGGTCGCGCTCCGGATCGTCGTGCCGGCTCATCGCCAACCCTCCTGCGCCGCCGCGGCCGGCAGGTAGGCGCCCATGCAGGCGCGCAGCTTGGTCATCGCATAGCGCAGCCGGCTCTTCGCGGTTTCGAAACCGAGCTCGAGCATGCGCGCTGCTTCGTCGACCGCGAAGCCGTCTTCATGGTGCAGCAGGAACACCGCCTTCTGTGCCGGCGGCAGCTGCTCCAGGCATTGCAGCAGCCGTTCGCCGGCGGCGCGCCAGAAGTGGCGTTCGTCCTGCGCCGGCTCGCCGGCGCCCGGCCATTGCGACCACGGCGTGCCGGCCGGCTCGAAGGGCGGCGTGTCGTCGTCGTCAGCCAGATCCCAGTTGAGCTCGCGGCCGCTGCGCCGCCAGTGGTCGATCACGCGGCGCTGGGCCAGCGTGAACAGCCAGGTGCGGAAGCGTGCCGCACCATCGGCCTGCCAGCGCCCGCGCGACTGCACCACGCGCATCCAGGTGTCCTGGAACACCTCGTCGGCCAGCGTCGACTGCGCGGGGCCGAGCAACCGCTTGACGAAGCGGTACAGCGCCGCCTGGTGGCGTGCATAGAGCTGCTCGAATGCGCGCACGTCGCCCCGGCCGTAGGCCTGCATCAGGGTCGCATCTTCGTCGTGCAGGTCGGCATCGGCGGGCTTCATCGCGCCGCAGTCTGCCACGGGAAAGGCGAGGAACGGAAAGCCCAGGTCCATGCAGCACTGACACGCCGCAGCGGGCCGCGTGGGGTCAAAACACGGCTGGGGCGATCGGCGTAGCATGAGGCCCATGCTTCGGTCGATGACGCATCGCTTTCTGCTCGGTGTCGTGGTGCTCGCGCTCGCGGGCTGCGGCGGCGGGGTCTGGATCGGCGTAGGCGACGATGACGACAACCCGCCCGACGTGAGCCTCGTCGCCAACGCCGACAGCGCCGCTGCCGGCCAGACGGTGCGCCTGTCGGCCGCGGCCACCGACGACTGGGGCGTCGACTACGTCGCTTTCTATCGGCTCGACGACAACGGCAACGCCGTGCTGCTCGGCAGCGACGGCGTCGGCCCCTACCAGTGGGACGCCACGATGCCGGCCAGCAGCGCCTCCGGCGTGCGCTTCTTCGCGCGCGCGGTCGACGGCGCCGGCCAGGCGGCCGAGAGCGAGATGGTCGTCGTCACGCTGCTCCACTGAGACCCCGCCGGACCGGCAATCCTGCGCAGGGCGCGGCGGCATGCCCGCATACACTTCGCGCGGTCTTTTTTCTGCCGCCCGCCATGCCCGCGCCGATTGCCTCCGCCCCATTGTTCCCGCAACCGCTGGCCGAGCGCCTGGCCCAGGTGCGCGCGGCCGCGCTGCAGCCGCCGAAGCCGCTGGACATCGAGCAGAAGTGGCATCCCGAGACGCCGGACTACACGCGCGGCACCTACACGATGGTGAACGATGAGAGCCTGCGCATCGAGGTCGAGCTCGGGCCGCTATTGGTGAACCACCGCTTCCGCGGCGTATCGCCGCCGCTGCAGGTCAGCGTCTGGGCGTGAAGGAGGCGCGCGCCAGCTCGCCGTCACCCTGAGTCAAACGGTGGCCTCCAGCACCCGCAGGATCTCGGTGCCGTAGGCGTCGAGCTTCTTGGCGCCCACGCCGGTCACGTGCGACAGTGCTTCGAGCGACACGGGGCAGTCGCGCGCCATCTCGGCCAGCGTGGCATCGTGGAACACCACATAGGCCGGCAGGTTGTGCTCCTTGGCCACCTCGGCGCGCCAGGCCTTCAG
>CBIHRS010000116.1:0-8014 GCA_966212505.1 uncultured bacterium | reverse complement strand
GTGGGGGTGAGCCTGGCGGCTGTTCTTGGCGCGTTGTGGTTCTTGTGGTCGGCGGCGTGAGGTGTTGTTTGGGTTTAGGGCGCGGCAAGGCTGCGAGCGGGCCGGGCGGCGGCGGGGGCGCTGCAGACTTGGCCTCGCCCTCTGGCGAGGCTTCCCTCCGTGCTCGGAGGCATGGCCTGCGCTCCTCGGCGGCGTCTGATGCGCCCCCGCCGCAGCCCGGCCCGCTCGCAGCCTTGCGGCACCGGTCGTTGTGGGGCACGAATGAATTCTTCTTTGCCTGCCACCACTGGTTCGGCAAGGCCCTGGGCTGCCCGGCGGCTGGGCGTATCGTCTGGCGCTGAGCAGCGCAGGAGCGGGGGCGGCGCGCGCAGCGCGCATCAAGCACTGACTCGCGGGGACTGTTTGAGCGGAGAGCGCAACGCGCTCGTAGCGAGTTTCCCCGCGCCAGCCCCCGCTCCGAGCAGCGCAAGGGAGTCGGCCCGCAGGGCCGACCGCCAGACGCTTAGCCCAGCCGCCGGGCTGCCCAGGGCCTTGCACGCTCCACACCTCAACCAAGCGCACCGTCACAATGTGCGCCGTTCAGGACTGAAGGACGCACATGAAGAAACTGCTCGTACTCGGCTTCTCCGCATTGGCAACCACGCTCGCCCACGCCGAACAGATCGGCTCCGTCGACACCGTGTTCAAGCTGATCGGCCCCGACCACAAGATCGTGGTCGAGGCCTACGACGATCCCAAGGTCAACGGTGTCACCTGCCATGTGTCGCGCGCCAAGACCGGTGGCATCTCCGGCGCGCTGGGTGTGGCCGAAGACAAGGCCGAGGCGTCGATCGCCTGCCGGCAGGTGGGGCCGATCTCGTTCGCGCAGCCGCTACCGCAGCAGGAAGAGGTGTTCAACGAGCGGCTGTCGGTGCTGTTCAAGAAGCTGCGCATCGTGCGCATCGTCGACCGCAAGCGCAACACGCTGGTCTACCTGACGTATTCCGACCGCCTGATCGAGGGCTCGCCCAAGAACAGCATCACCGCGGTGCCGGTCGACCGCGCGACGCCTATCCCCGTCAAGTAGCGGTGCTTGCCGCCCGCCGGTATTCGGCCGGCGGCTTGCCGACGAGCTTGTGGAAGTCGCGCGTGAAGTGCGCTTGGTCGAAGAAGCCGAGCTGCTGCGCCAGCTCGGCAAGGTCGGGCGCCTCGCCGCTGGCCAACCGGTGCGCGGCATCGTGCAGGCGGTAGCGGCGGATCACCCACTTGGGGCTCACGCCCACGTAGTCGCTGAACAGGTGCTGCAGCCCGCGCAGGCTCATGCCGGCGCGCTCGGCCAGCTCGTTGGCACGCGTGAGCGAGCGTTCGTCTTCCGCGGTCTTCAGGATCTGCTGCAGCAGCTTCACCTGTGGGTCGGGCGCGGGCATGCGTGCGAGCAGCAAGGCCTCGGCCGCATCGACCATCGCGGCGTCGTCGGCCGCGCCCAGCACGCGGCGTTCGGCCTCGGCCACGTCGCCTTCGAAGATGTCGGACCAGGCCAGCGTGCGGTCGGTGATGGTGTGCACCGGCCGCCCCAGCCATGACCGGAAGGCGCCGGGCCAGAAGCGCAGGCCGAGCACGTGGCCGGCGCCTTGCAGCGTGTAGTCGAAAGGCCCGCGCATCGGGCCGAAGATCGCCGTGCGGCCGGCCTCGAACACCAGGTGCACGCAGGGGTAGGGCAGCGTGCGCTGGGTGTACGGCGGCTTGCCGGTGAGGTCCCACTCGACCAGCCAGTGGTGCTCCAGGTGTGCCCGCAGCGCCTCGTGGCGCGGCAGGTAGCGCTCCAGGCGGAAGGTGCGGCGGGCGGTGGCGGGATCGACCACACCCTTGGGGATGGCGGTCACCGGCTGCAGATCGGGCATGCGCGTTTTTCCAAGACGAGGGGCAGGGGTGCAGCCTACAACGTCGCCCTTGCATCACGAAGGAGCGAACGATGAATCACGACCGCCGCGTCATCTTCCACCACGCCCCCAACAGCCGCTCGGCCGGCGCCCGTGCACTGCTCGAGGAGCTGAAGGCCGACTATGAGCTGCGCCCGCTGAACCTCAAGGCCGGCGAGCAGCGGCAGCGTGCCTACCTCGACATCAACCCGATGGGCAAGGTGCCGGCCATCGTGCACCAGGGCACCTTGGTCACCGAGCAGGCCGCCGTCTACATGTACCTCGCCGAGCTGTATCCCGAGGCGGAGTTGGCGCCGGCCATCGGTGATCCGCTGCGCGGCGCCTACCTGCGCTGGATGGTGTTCTACGGCTCGTGCGTGGAGCCGGCCGTGGTCGACCGCTCGCTCAAGCGCGACCCGGCGCCGCCCTCGACCTCACCCTATGGCGACTTCGACACCATGTTCGACACGGTGACGCAGCAGCTCGAGCGCGGGCCGTGGCTGCTGGGCGACCGCTTCACCGCGGCCGATGTGCTGTGGGGCATGGCGCTGAACTGGATCACGATGTTCGGGCTGATCCCGAAGCGGCCGGTCGTCGAGGCCTACGTGGCGCGCGTGATGGCGCGGCCGGCGATCCAGCGCGCCGCGGCGCTCGATGCCGAGCTGGCGGCCGCCCAGGGCTGAGCCGGTTCAGCGGTAGATCAGCTCCACGCGGCGCGAGCCGGCGCCGCGCCGCGTGGCTTCCGACACCGAGGTCTGCAGCTGTGCGGGCGGCACGCCGAGGCCGAGCAGTTGCTTCTTCACCATCTCGGCCCGCTTGCTGGCCAGCGCCTGGTTGTAGTCGCGATGGCCGCGGCTGTCGACATGGGCCTGGATCAGCAGCTTCAGGTTGGGCTCGGCGAGCAGGCGTTTCGCATGCGCCTGCAGCACCGCCCGATAGGGCTCCTTGACCTGGTAGGCGTCGAAGTCGAACTGCACCAGCGTGGGCAGGTCTTCCTGCGGCCCGGCAGCGGTGGGCGGCAGCGTCTCGACCGGCGGCGTGGGCGCGGGCGGCGGTGCGGCGGCGATGCGTGGTGCCTCGTGCGGCACGTTCACCACCGTCGCATTGACGATGGGCGCCGGCCGCGTCGTTTTCTGCAGCCTGGCTGTTGAGGATGGTGTGTGGGTGTCTGCGCATGCAGACAACAGCCCCAACGCTGCCGCGCAACTGAGCAAACCCCTTGGACCCATGGTGCTCCCCGCATTTCGTCATCCGTGCGGCAGAGCTTCGGCAATCAACGTGCCGGTCGGTGGCGACCCTAGGTCGCCGGCAGTGCGGTCAATGCCGCATCTGGAACACCACCATCGTGCCGGCACCATCGGCGCGGGGCAGCAGCCACAGGCTGGCATCGCGTGCCACGTCGAGTGACACCGCCGGTGCCACGCGCGTGCCCAGCGTGTTGCTCACCGCGCCGCGCAGGCCCATCGCGACGCCGGCCGACAGCCGCATGCCCGAGACGGTGGTCGCCGCCTCGTCGGGCTGCCACACGCGGCGCGCCACGCCGCCGCCGTCGCGCAGCTTCAGCGCCGCCAGCAAGGGCTCGGCGCCGGCGGCCGAGAACATGGCGCACAGCGGAACTGCGGCAAGAAAGCGAAGAAGGCGCGACTGCATGATGACCTGCCAGATTCAAGGCCCCGACCGGTCCTTGACCGGCCCCCCGAAGGCCTTGCCGTCAGGTTAGGGAGGGCCCCGGTAACGAGGGCCGGTCAATCGTCACCGGCCGTAAGAAGGCGGGCGCCTGACCGTGAACAAGTTGGCGACATCGCAAATCGCTTGACCTAGAGTGCGCTCTAGCCACTTCAATCTACATCGGCGGCTGCATGGGCAGCGCCAGGGGTGATTTGCATGCACATCGGCGAACTCTCGGCCCGCAGCGGGCGCAGCGTCCACACGATCCGCTGGTACGAAACCATGGGGCTGATGCCCGGCGTGGTGCGCGACGGCGGTGGCCGGCGCGTCTATGCAGAGCTGCACGTGGGCTGGCTGGAGCTGGTCGACCGGCTGCGCGGCACCGGCATGTCGGTGGCCGAGATGCGCGAGTACGCACGCCTCGTGCAGCAGGGCCGGGCCACGCTGCAGCAGCGGCAGGACATGCTCGCGCGGCATCGGCAGCGCGTGCTCGACACCATCGCCGAATGGAAGCTCGCGCTGAAGCTGATCGACAGCAAGATCGACTTCTACGGCGAATGGATCAGCACCGGCCACCGGCCCGCGCAGCTCCCCTCTGGCACTGCGGCGCAGCCTTCGCGCCGCCAGCGCACACGCAAGGAGAAAGCACCATGAGCACGCAACAACGCAACAAGCAGCTGATGCAGCACATCTTCGACGAGCTGGCCCGCGGCAACGGCCGGCCTTTCATCGACAGCCTGGCCGACGACGTCTGCTGGACGATGATCGGCAGCACCGTGTGGTCGGGCACCTACCGCGGCAAGCAGGCGGTGCGCGAGACGCTGCTGAAGCCGCTGTTCGCCCAGTTCGCCGATACCTACACCAACACCGCGCTGCGCATCATCGCGGAAGACGACCACGTGGTGGTCGAATGCCGCGGACGTGTCACCACCAAGGCCGGCGAGCCCTACTGCAACACCTATTGCTGGGTCTGCCGGCTGGCCGACGGCCAGCTGAAGTCGCTGACCGAGTACATGGACACCGAGCTGGTGACGCGCACGCTCGGCGAGCGCGCAGCGGCCTGAAGCTCAGGCCCTGACGTCGATGTGATAGAGCGCCCAGGGACACAGGCCGAAGCGCTCCTTCAGCGGCTTGTCCTGCTGGTCGGGCGCCTTGTCGGCCTCGTAGATGGCCCACAGCGGGCCGAAGCCGCCGAGCGCGAGCGGCTGCCCGTCCATGTGGGTGGCGACGATCATCTTCATGCGGCGCAGGTCTTTCAGCGGCAGCAGCACCGTGTAGCCATCGACCGCCTTCAGGCCGAGCGACACCTCGGCCTCCGGCTTCACGCCGGCCAGCTCGATCACGCTGGACACCAGCGGGCCGGCGAGCTCGTGCGGCTTCTCGTCGTAGCTGATCGAAGGCTTGATCTTCACCGCCGGCAGCTTCAGCAAGGCGGCGGCGTCGAGCACCAGGGCCTTGTCGAACTTGACGCCCTGCTTGACCATCAGCGGGTCGAGCAGCGGATCGAGCGGGCCGCGGTTGGTCTTGCCGATGGCACCCGAGATCGTGAGGATGCCGGGGCCGCGCGAAGCCTTGGCTTCGGCATGTGCGCTGAGCGCGGGCAGGGCGGTGGCGGCCGCAGCCGCGGTGAGAAAGCGACGCTTGTTCATGGGCCGCGATTCTCTGTGCTTCAGGCGTACTTGTCTCCTACTCTGTTGCGCACCGGATGCGTGTCGTAGACGATGGTCATGCGGGTGAAGCGGCCATCGGGCGCGAAGTCGAACACGTCGCAGCAGTCGAAGCGCACCTGCGTGCCGTCCTTCAGCCCCCAGTGGTAGGCGAAGTAGCCGATCGCGCGCGGCGCGCCGCTGGCGCTGGCCAGGATGTCGATCGTCTCGATGCGGCTGTCGCCCGAGGCCTCGCGCAGCTTGGCGAAGAAGGGCCGCGGATGCATGGTGCCGAGAAACGGCGACAGCACCTCGGCCTCGTCGGTGAACAGGGCCGTCAGGCCCTCGGCATCGCAGGCCTGCAGCCGCGCGAGATAGGTGCGCACGCGTTCGGCATGCAGCGCGGCATCGGGATGGGGTGTCATGCGTGCTTCTCCTGGGCAAGCTGGGCCTTGTCGAAGCCCGCGAGCTGCTTGTAGCGGTCGGCAATTGCCTGCAGCTCCTCGTGGGCGATCACGTCGTGGATGTGGGCGAAGCCGTTGGGCGCGCGCTCCTCGGCCAGTTGCATCACCTGCTCGGGGCCGTTGCGCCGGTTGGCCATCACGATCGCGGCGGTCTTCGGGCGGCGCTCGGCGTCGTAGCGGGCGAGGGCGGCCTCGGGGTCGGCATCGCCCGCCAGCGCATCGGCAAGGCAGCGCGCATCGAGGATGGCCTGCGAGGCGCCGTTGGAGCCGATCGGGTACATCGGGTGCGCCGCATCGCCCAGCAACGTGAGCCGGCCGCGGCTCCAGGCCGGCAGCGGGTCGCGGTCGACCAGCGGAAACTCGTACACCGCGCCGGCGCCGCGTATCACCTCGGGAATGTCGATCCAGTCCCAGCGCCAATCGGCAAAGGCCTCGGCGAACACCGACTTCGGCACCTCACGGTTCCAGTCGTCGCGCGGCGGCGTCTGCCCCTCGACGCGCAGCTCGGCGATCCAGTTGATCAGCGCCTTGCCGTCGCGCCGCAGCGGCTCGGAGATCGGGTAGGCGACGAACTTCTGGTCCTGGTGGCCGGCCATGAACATCGAGCGGCCATCGAGGAAGGGCTGGCCCACCGTGGTGGCGCGCCACAGCAGCCGGCCTGCGAAGCGCGGCGGGCCTTCGTCGGGGAACCACTGGCGGCGCAGTGCCGAGTGGATGCCGTCGGCGGCCACCAGCACATCGGCCGTCTCGGTGTGCAGGCTGTCATCCTCTCGGCGGCGGAAGCGCGCGCTGACGCGGTCGCCCTGCTGCGAGGCCTCGACCAGTTCATGGCCGGTGACGATGCGCTGCAGCCCCAGCGCCGAGCGCGCGGCGTGCAGCAGGATCATCAGCAGCTCGCCGCGGTGGATCGAGAACTGCGGCCACGGGTAGCCCGCCAGGCGGCCGCGCGGCTCCTGCCAGATCGGCTGGCCGAGCTTGTTGTAGTAGCGCAGCGAGGCGGTCTCGATGCCGGTGCCGGCCAGCGCATTCATGAGGCCCAGTTCGGCCAGCTCCTTCACCGCATGCGGCAGCAGGTTGATGCCCACGCCGAGCGCGCGCGGTTCGGCCACGGCCTCGAATACCGTCACGTCGAGCCCGCGGCGCTGCAGCGCGAGCGCCAGCGTGAGGCCGCCGATGCCGCCGCCGGCCACGAGGATGCGCATGGCTGTCTCCTTTTGTTGGTTTGATTGTTATACAACAGAACAATTCAGAAGGGCAACTGAATCCGATACAGTCGCGGAGATGGAAGACCTCGACTACGGCGTGCTCGACGATCTGGTGGGCTATGCGCTGCGCCGCGCACAGCTGCTGATCTACGAGGATTTCCAGCAGGCGCTGGCGCCCTGGCAGATCACGCCGCCGCGCTTTTCGGCGCTGGTGCTGATCGGGCGCAACCCGGGCCTGAAGCAGACCGACCTCGCGCAGATGCTGGGCATCGCTCGCTCCGGCGTCGTGATGCTGGCCGACGACCTGCAGGCGCTGGGCTACGTGCGGCGCGTCGACTCGCCGTCCGACCGCCGCGCCTACCGGCTGGAGCTCACCGAGCGGGGCCGCAAGTCGCTCAAGGAGATCGAGGCTGCGGTCATGGCGCATGATGCGCGGGTGTCATCGCGGCTCAGTGCCTCGGAAAAGGCGACACTCCTGCGTTTGCTCGGCAAGCTCGGCGCCCCCTGAACGGAATCTCTCGACGATGGAATACCCCGACTACAACCCCCAGATCGACAACGCCCCGCTGACCGACGAGGAGCTGGAGGCGCTCGACGAGCTGCTGCAGGCCGTGCCCACCGAGGGCTCGATGAACATCGAGGGCATGGACGGCTACCTCACCGGCCTGCTGGTGGGCGCGCCGGTGTTCGGCCGCCTGCGCAGCGCCGACTGGTTGCCCGCGGTGTGGGGTGGCGACGGCCCGAACGGCGAGCCCTTCGAGAGCAACCGCCAGCGCAAGCGCGCCACCGTGCTGGTGCTGCGCCACCTGCACAGCATCGCCTGCCAGCTGCGCGACCAGCCCGATGAATGGCAGCCGATCTTCAGCGTGGCCGAGACCGAAGAGGGCGAGCTGGTCGACGCGGAAGACTGGTGCATCGGCTTCCTGCAGGCGGTGGCGTTGAGCCCCGACGAATGGGGCGCGATCTTCGACGATGAAGAGCTGGGCGCCGCGCTGGTGCCGATCGCGCTGCTCGGCGGCGACGACTCGGAGCTGAGCGAGGCCGACCGCGAAGGCCTGGCCGATCCGGTGCAGCGCGATGCCTTGAGCCGCGCGGTGATGGATGGCGTGATGCTGCTGTATCGCCGCGGGCAG
>CBIHRS010000115.1:0-8198 GCA_966212505.1 uncultured bacterium | reverse complement strand
GGCTCGAAGGGCTCGATCATGCCGTGCTGCTCGGCCATGCGCCGGATCCACTTGTCGCTCTTGATGCTCATGCTGCGTCCTCAGGAAGAGCCGGATTGTAGGAGCCGGGCCTGCAGCCGCCGCAGCGGCTCGCGGATGCCGGCGCCCACGCTGATCTGAGGGTTGGAGTAGCCGTCGGTCTTGCCGGCTTCCTGCTCGCGGCGCTCGATCACCGGCCGCACCGCGGCATGGGCCTGCTCGAACGAGAGGGTGCGGCTGCGCAGCTCCTCGTCATACATCGCGCGACCGAAGAAGGTGAGCTCCGACCGGCTGCCGCAGCCATACGAGGTGTGGTCGGCATCGGCCGCGGTCATCACCAGCGTGTGCTCGTCGGCCAGCGGCGCGATCCAGCTGCCCGAGAAGCAGGCCGAGATCGAGATCACCCGGTTGCGGATGCCGGCCTCGTCGAGCCAGGCCTTCAGCTGCTGAGGCGTCAGCTCGTCGACCTCGAGCGGGAAGAAGCTGGCCGCCAGATGCGCGTCGCGCCCGCCATGCGAGGTGAGGTGGATGAACAGCACGTCTTCGTCGCGGTCCATCACCTCGGCCATGCGGCGGATCGCGCGCTGCAGGTTCAGCGGCGTGGCCCAGGGCAGTTCATGCCCGGTGGCGGCATGGTTGACCAGCTGCAGCGTACGGCCCTCGGCATCGAAGCGCTGGCGCATCGCGCTGTCCACCAGCGCGCTCTCGCGGCGGAACACGTCGACATCGGCATAGGGCGCGAAGGTGATGCCGTAAAGGTCCACGACACCGCGCCGCTGCGGCTGCAGCGCCTGCAGCTGCGAGGCCAGCAGCCGCGGCTGCCCTTCCATCAGCGCCTGGTCGAGCTTGAGCATCGCCGGCTCGGGCGACGACGGCGACTGGGAAGGCACCGGCAGCGGATACCAGAAGCGCATCGGCTGCAGCACGGCGCTGCCCACGGTGGCCACCAGCAGCACCAGCATCGCCGCCGCCACCGCACCGCGACGCCGCGCGCCCTGGCCGAGCAGCAGCGCCCACTGGCTCAGCAGCAGCCAGCCCCAGCTGAGCAGCGTCAGCACCCAGCGGCCAGTGTCGAGCTCGGCATAGGCGCCGCTGTGCTGCAGCACGACGAAGAGCGCGCTCCACAGCGCGGTGAGAAACAGCGACTGGGCGCACAGCAGGCAGAACAGGTGCACGGCCCCGGGCGCCACGCCATCGGGGACGTCGCCCGCGATCGGCGGCCGCATCAGGTAGGCCACCCAGGCGAGCGCCGCGGTGAACAGCCAGCCGCCGAAGAATGCCCACGGATAGAACCGCGCCGGCCCGTCGATGTACAGCCGCTGCGCCGTCAGCGCGAGCAGCGCGCCCGCGATCACCAGGGCCAGCAGCACCGCCGGGTGGGCCTGCAGCCCCTGCCAGCGCGGCCGCAGGAACAGCGCCGCACGCGCGCCTTCGCGCAACCACGGCCCCAGCGCACCCGGCATCAGCCGCGGATGCGCCACCCCCGGCGCCGGCACGCCAGTGCCGATGGCCGCCTGCGCCTCTTGTTCATGAAGCATCACCGCCCTCCCTTGTTGGCTATCGATCCACTGTAGCCGCTCAGCCTCCCGCGGCCGTCGCCAGGCGCGCCATGTCGAGCAGCTCGATGCCGCCGTAGCGCAAGGCCAGCAGGCCCTGCGCCTCCATCGCGCGCAGCGCCCGGTTCACGCTCTGTCGGCTCACGCCCATCATCAGCGCGAGCTGCTCCTGCGGCAGCCGGATCTGCCGGCGCGGCTGACCGGGCCGCGAGCCGTTGCCGTGCGCCACCAGCCACAGCCGCTTGGCCAGGCGCTGCTCCAGCGGCAGCAGCGCGATGTCCTCCAGCACGGTGAACACCGTGCGCAGCTTGGCGCAGGCCAGGCGGGCCAGGTCGCGCCAATGGGCCGGGTGCGCGGCCAGCCAGTCGTGCAGCGGTGCCCGCGGCACCAGCAGCAGCTCGGTCGGCCCGTCGGCCACCGCATCATGCGTGCGCGGCTGGTCGTCGAGCATCGAGATCTCGCCGAACCACTGGTAGGGCTCCAGGTAGGCCAGCAGCACCTCGCCGCCATCAGCCTGCAGCGAGCCGATGCGCAACGCGCCGGCCGTCACGCAGCACAGCCCGTCGGCCGCCGCGCCGCGGGCGAACAAAGCCTCGCCGTCGGCGAGCATGCAATGTTCGGCATGGGCCAGCAAGGCTTGCTGCAAGGCGGGATCGCAGGCCGCGAACCAGGCATCGGTGGCCAGCGCCGCCTGCAGGCCGGCGACATCGGGGAGGCGGGAGTGGGCGCGTTTCATGCTGGCAAAACCGCACAAGTGTCGGCATTTTGACAGTCGTCAAACAGCCTGCTGGACTAGCATGCGTTCATGCATCCAAGCGATGCCAGGAGACCTTCCATGCGCACCACCATCGACCTCCTTGCCCAGTACGCCGCCTACCACCGCGACCGCCGCAACATCGCGACCCACTTCGTCGGCGTGCCGATGATCGTGTTCGCGGTCGGCGTGCTGCTGGCGCGCGCCAGCTTCACCGTGGCCGGCTTCACGCTCACGCCGGCGTGGATCGTCTATGCGCTGGTGACGCTGTGGTTCGTGACCCGCGGCAACGTGGTGCTCGGCCTGGCGGTGAGCGCCGCCACCGGCGTGCTGTTGCTGGCGGCGCACCAGGTGGCCGGTGGCAGCACCGCTTCATGGCTCGCCTGGGGCGTGGGCAGTTTCGTCGTCGGCTGGGTGATCCAGTTCGTCGGCCACTACTACGAAGGGCGCAAGCCGGCCTTCGTCGACGACCTCACCGGCCTGCTGGTCGGGCCGATGTTCGTGACCGCCGAGGCGATGTTCGCCGCCGGCTGGGGCCGCGATCTGCTGCAGGAGATCGAACGCCGCGCCGGCCCGACGATGCTGCGCGACCTCGCGCGGCCGATGGCGCACTGAGCGCCTTGCGGGGCCGGCTCAGCGGCCGGCCCGCTCGATCGCCGCGTGGATGCGCACGGCGATCTCCTTGACCGGTGCGCTTTTCGAGATGCCGGGGCGGCCGCCGATCTCGCCATCAAGATCGTCGACCTCGCTCGCCGAGACCATGGCCGTGAGGTAGAGGAAGGGAATGCCCGCGGTGCGCGGATCGTCGGCCAGCGCACGGCAGACCTCGCCGCCATCCATCTCGGGCATGTCGATGTCGCAGATCACCGCGTGAGGCTGCTTCGCGCGGGCCAGCGGCAGCACGTCGCGCGGATCGTTGGTGACGATCACCTCGAACCAGTTGTCGAGCCTCAGCTCGAGCAGCTCGGTCACGGCCGGATCGTCGTCGACCAGCAGGATTCGCTTCTTCTCGCCCATTGCACACCTTCGGATGACTGCGTGCGCATTGTGGAGCGTCTAGTCCCGGACACCATCGTCCACCGCGGCAGCGAGCGTGCGCGATTGCACGGCATCGAGGTGGCTCAGCAGTTCGGCGGCCGCCGCCAGCAGCTCGGCATGCGGCAGGCGGCCGAGCTCGATGCGCCGTGCCTGTTCGGCCGCGGCACGCAGGCCATAGAGCGCGAAGCTGCCGGCCAGACGGTGTGCATGACGACGCACGGCCTCCGCGTCGCCGGCCGCCGAAGCGGCCTGCATCGCCTGCACCAGCTCGCGCCGCGACGCCAGGAAGGCCGGCAGCCGATCGATCAGGTCGGCATCGATCTCGGCCTCGGCCGGCATCGGCGCCGGCGCAGGCCGGAACTCGGGGCGCCCCTCGGTGGCCGCCCACTGCACGGTGCGCAGCAGCGTCTCCTTCGAGACCGGCTTGCAAAGGTAGAGGTCGCAGCCGGCCCGCAGCGCGCGATCGCGCGTACCGGGGTCGTCGTGCGACGACAGCATCACGATCGTGCAGGGCTTCAGCCGCCCGTCGCGCTGCAGTTCGCGCAGCCGGCGCGTGGCCTCCAGCCCGTCCATCACCGGCATGTCGAGGTCGATCAGCACGAGGTCGGGCCGGCTCTGCAGCGCCGCCTCCACCGCCGCGCGGCCGTTCACCGCGCTGTGCACCTGCAGCGGCGGCGTGGGCAGGTAGCGCCGCATCACCAGCAGGTTGAATTCGTCGTCGTCGACCAGCAGCACCACCGACGCCGGCAGCTCCGCCGCGCGCACCGGCGCATCGGCCACCGCCCCGGCGCGCTCCTGCTGCGCCCGGGCCTGCTCGGCCGTGGCGGCGGGCAGCGTCAGCGTCAGCGTGGTGCCCTCGGCCTCCGAGGTGCGCATCGCCAGCTCGCCGCCCTGCACACGGGCCATCAGGCGTGCCGAATAGGTGCCCAGCCCGGTGCCGTCGGACTTGCCTGCGGTGGCGTACTTGTCGAAGAAGCGCTCGCGGATCGATTCGGGCACCGCGCCGGCGTTGTGGATGCACAGCGCCAGCGGATCGCCCGTGCGCAGCTCGATGCCGATCACGCCCTGCTCGGGCACCGCCTCCACCGCGTTCTTCACCAGGTTGGCGAGGATGGAATAGCACAGCAGCTCTTCCGCCCAGGCATGCACGGCCGTGCCGGGCGCGGGCTCGGCACCGTCGACGCGCAGCCGCAGCTGCACGCCCTTGGTCTGCGCATGCGGCCGCACGTCGGCCAGCACGGTGCGCAGCACGTCGAGCAGATCCACCGGCTGCGGCACGAAGGGGTAGTTGCCCTGCTCCATGCGGAACAGGTCGAGCGACAGGTTCACCAGGTTCAGCACGCGGTAGCCCGCGCGCTCGACGATGCCCAGCAGCTCCTCGTCCTCTGGGCGCAGCCGGTGCTGCTCGCGCAGCAGGCGCGGCACCGCGATGATGCTGTTCAGCGGCGTCTTCAGGTCGTGGCGGCCGATGCGCTCCACCTCCTCGCGCAGCCGCACGTGCTCCTTCAGCACCTCGTTCTGCTGCGCCAGCTGGGCCGCCATCTCGCGCTGCTCGGTGATGTCGATGAACGAGCAGATGAACCGCAGCGTGCGGCCATTGCGCCCCACCAGCGCGATCGCCTCGGCGTGCACCCAGATGTAGCGGCCATCGGCCCGGCGCAGGCGATAGTCGCGCGCCGGATGCTCGCGGTAGCCGCCGCGCACGCTGCCGTCGCGCAGCTGCTCGCGGAAGGCCTGCTGCATCGCCTCGCGCTCATCGGGATGGACCCACTCGAACAGCAGCGGCCAGCCGGCGGTGTCGGCGTCGGCCGGATGGCCCAGCATCTCCTTGAAACGCTCGGAATAGGTGACGGTATTGCTCGTGGTGTCCCAGTCGAGGATGCCGGCGCGCGTGGCTTTCACCAGCAGGTTGGCCCGGTGGCGCTGCTCGAGCGAGCGCAGCTCCTCGGCGCTGAGCGCGCGCGCGACACGCTGGGCCAGTGCGGTGGTGGCAGCCAGCACGAAGCAGAAGATGCCGTAGGGCGCGAGCTGCCATTCGATCTGCGCCGGGTAGAGGGCCAGGTCGGCGGCCTGCAGCAGCGCGAAGGCCAGCATGCCGAGGCCGAACACCACCGCGCCAGGCCGCCGCCGCAGCGCGCTGCGCAACAGGCCGGCGCAGAGGTAGACCGCCACCGCGAAGGCCAGCGGCTGCACCCAGCCCGCGGTGGCGGTGTACACGCCGGCCGGCGCCAGCAGCACCAGCGCGGCCGGTGCCAGCGTTGCGGCGAGTGCGACGCGGCTCAGCCGCTGGTCCAGCTCGGCTGGGAACAGCCGGCGCAGCAGCAGCAGCAGGAAAGGCGTGCTGAGGTACCAGGCCAGGTAGCGCAGGCGCTGGTGGATCTCCCAGCCCATGCCGGCCATCAGGCGCTCGAGCGGGTCGTCGTTGGTGAGGCCGGTGTACAGCGCGCCGGCCAGGCAGAACAGCCCGAACCACAGGCCGGCACGATCGGTGCGGCGCACCGCGTAGAAGGCCAGCGGCAGCACGCCCAGCAGCCCGAGGCCGCACAGCAGCGCGAACGACACGGCGAGGCCGCGGCCGCGCTGCATCACCAGCATGCGCTCGTCACCCAGGCGCAGGCTGTGCACCAGGCCGCCGCGCGCGTCGTCGAAGTTGGACACCTGCGCCACGAGCCGCAGCGGGCAGCGCGTGCCGGCGTCGAACTGCACGATGCGGGTGATCATCTGCGGCCGCGCCTGGGCAGCGCTGGTGCCGGGGCTGCCCTGCTCGTGGAACAGCTGGCCGTTGACGTAGAGCCGCAGGGCCGAGTTCTGGGCCGGCACCAGCAGCGCGAGGTTGTGGACATCGTCGCAGGCCACCGTCAACGCATAGGTGCCGTACCCGCTGCCGATCGGCCAGGGGCCGGGCACGGCGATGGGTTGGCGGCCGGCGGGATCGGGCCCGGAGGGATCGTCGAAACGGCCGGGGCTCAGCAACCATTCGCCAACGAGGTCGACCGAGCCCGCGCGCTGGAAATCCCAGCCGCGCAGGTCCATCGTGCCGCGCTGCGCCGGCGCCGGATCGGCATGCGCGGCCATGCCGAGCAGCAGGCCCAGGCACCACGCGATGGTCGACAGGAGGCGGGAGACGGCGCGCTGCACGGCTCGGCGGTCGGAAGGGATCGCGCAGTGTAGGAGCACCCCTGCGCGGGCCGCGTGCGCAGGCCGGGCCGGGCGTGACGGATTGCCGCGCCCGCCGCGATCTCAGGTGTTCTTCGAGATCGTGATGGTGGGGAACTTGGCCGAGTAGTCCTTGGCCGCGGCCGCGATCTTCACCGCCACGCGGCGGGCCACCGCCTTGTACAGGCCGGCCTCCTCGCTGTCGGGCTCGGCCACCACCGTAGGCCGGCCGGAATCGGCCTGCTCGCGGATCTTGAGCGCCAGCGGTAGCGCGCCCAGGTGCTCGACACCATACTGCTCGGCCATGCGCTTGCCGCCGTCGGCGCCGAAGATGTGCTCCACATGGCCGCAGTTGGAGCACACGTGCACCGCCATGTTCTCGACGATGCCGAGGATGGGCACGCCCACCTTCTCGAACATCTTCAGGCCGCGCTGCGCGTCGAGCAGCGCGATGTCCTGCGGCGTGGTCACGATCACCGCGCCGGTCAGCGGCACACGCTGGCTGAGCGAGAGCGCGATGTCGCCGGTGCCGGGTGGCATGTCGACGATCAGGTAATCCAGGTCGTTCCAGTTGGTCTGGCGCAGCAGCTGGTCGAGCGCCTGCGTGGCCATCGGGCCGCGCCAGATCATGGCCTGGTCGGCCTCGACCAGGAAGCCGATCGACATGACCTGCACGCCATGGTTCTCCAGCGGATCCATGGTCTTGCCGTCGGCGCTCTCGGGCCGGCCGCTGATGCCGAGCATCGTCGGCTGGCTGGGGCCGTAGATGTCGGCATCGAGCACGCCCACGCGCGCGCCCTCGGCGGCCAGCGCCAGTGCGAGGTTCACCGCGGTGGTGCTCTTGCCGACGCCGCCCTTGCCCGAGGCCACGGCGACGATGTTCTTCACGCCGGGCAGCAGCTGCACGCCGCGCTGCACCGCATGGGAGACGATGTTCGTGTGGAACTCGACCTTCACTTGCTGAACGCCCGGCACGGTGCGGGCGGCAGCTTCGAGCGCCGCGGCCAGCGCCGGCCACTGGCTGCGCGCCGGGTAGCCCAGTTCCACTTCGAAGGCCGCGGTGCCGTCGTCGCCCAGGTGCAGGTTCTTCAGCTGCTTGCCGGAAACGAAGTCGCGCCCGGTGTTGGGGTCGATCACGGTCTTCAGGGCTTCGAGCAGGGCGGATTCGGAAATCGGCATGGTCACTTCGGAAACAAGGGTTGCGCAGGGGCGGCGGGCAGTCTAGCGTAGGGGTCGCGGCCCCTGCGGCAGCATGGCGGCCCGCCGCCTAAAATCGCCGATCCCCGGCCACGAGCCGTCGTTTCCCATTCGCGAGCGCCCATGACCCGCAAGCTCTTC
Organism: uncultured bacterium; assembly: GCA_966212505.1. Classification (GTDB taxonomy): domain Bacteria; phylum Pseudomonadota; class Gammaproteobacteria; order Burkholderiales; family Burkholderiaceae_C; genus CAMLIZ01. The sequence goes on along the minus strand of CBIHRS010000115.1, from coordinate 338 downwards.
GTCACCACCGCCCTGCCCTACGCCAACGCACCGTTCCACGTCGGCCACATGATGGAGTACATCCAGGCCGACATCTGGGTCCGGTTCCAGCGCATGCAGGGCCACGAGGTGCATTTCGTCGGCGCCGACGACGCGCACGGCGCGCCGATCATGATCGCCGCCGAGAAGGCCGGCAAAACGCCGCAGCAGTTCGTCGCCGAGATCGCCGCCGGCCGCAAGCAGTACCTCGACGGCTTCCAGATCAGCTTCGACAACTGGCACTCGACCGACGGCCCCGAGAACCACGAGCTGGCACAGGACATCTACCGCCGGCTGCGCAAGAACGGCCTGATCTTCAC
>CBIHRS010000114.1:0-8684 GCA_966212505.1 uncultured bacterium | reverse complement strand
TGTCGGTGATGTGCAGCAGGCCGTCGATGCCGCCGAGGTCGACGAACGCACCGTATTCGGTGATGTTCTTGACCACGCCATGGACGATGGCGCCTTCGGTCAGCGTCTCGAGCAGCTTGGCGCGCTCTTCACCCATCGAGGCTTCGACCACGGCACGGCGCGACAGCACGACGTTGTTGCGCTTGCGGTCGAGCTTGATGACCTTGAACTCCATGGTCTTGCCCTCGAACGGCGACATGTCCTTGACCGGGCGCGTGTCGATCAGCGAGCCGGGCAGGAAGGCGCGGATGCCGTTGACCAGGACGGTCAGGCCGCCCTTGACCTTGCCGGAGACGGTGCCGGTGACGAAGTCGCCGGATTCCAGCGCGGTCTCGAGGCTCAGCCACGAGGCCAGGCGCTTGGCCTTGTCGCGCGACAGGATGGTGTCGCCGTAGCCGTTTTCGATGGCGTCGATGGCCACCGAGACGAAGTCGCCGACCTGCACCTCGAGTTCGCCCTGGTCGTTCTTGAACTCGTCGATGGGCACATAGGCTTCAGATTTGAGGCCGGCGTTCACCACCACGAAGTTGTGCTCGATGCGGACCACCTCGGCGGAGATGACCTCGCCGGCGCGCATGTCGGAGCGCTGGAGCGATTCTTCGAAGAGAGCGGCGAAGCTTTCGCCGCCCATGGTGGCGGTTTGGGTTTGGGGCATGGTGTTTCCTGATGCTGGCTGGCGAGCCAGCGGCGTGCCACCGAGGTGGCGGGTTAAGTTGAATGAATCCGGCGCTTCAGCGTGCTTGATGCACAGGAGGGAAAGCGCCGGGCCCAGGCCCTTCAGCCTTGCCGCAGGCTCAGCCGAAGGGGTTGCGTTGCCGCCACCAGCCCAGCACCGCGTCGACGGATTCGTCGATCGTGAGCGCCGAGTTGTCCAGCAGCATCGCGTCCTGCGCCGGTTTCAAGGGCGCGACGGTGCGGTTTCTGTCCCGCTCGTCACGCGCCTCAAGATCCGCGCGAAGATCATTGATATTAGCCGAAATTCCCTTTTGAATCAATTGCTTATGCCGCCGCTCGGCGCGCATGGCCGCACTGGCCGTGAGGAAAATCTTCAATCGGGCATCGGGGAAGATCACCGTGCCCATGTCGCGGCCGTCGGCCACCAGCCCGGGCAGGCGGCGGAATGAGAGCTGCAGGTCGTTGAGCGCCTGCCGCAGCTCGGGCAGCGCGGCGATGCGCGAGGCATTGGCGCCCACCTGCTCGAGCCGCAGCTCGTCGGTCACGTCGAGCCCATCGAGGAAGAGCCGTTCGCCCTCGAAGCGCAGGTCGAGCGCACGGGCCATGCTGGAGAGCCTGGCGCCATCGGCGGGGTCGATGCCGGCACGCAGCGCGGCCAGCGCCGTCACGCGGTAGAGCGAGCCGGAATCCAGCGTGTGGTAGCCGAGGCGTTGTGCGACCGCGCTGGCCAGCGTGCCCTTGCCGGAGGCCGTAGGGCCGTCGATCGTGATCACCGGAATCAGCGAGGGCCGTGTCCGGGCAAGGTGGAACAGCGCCTCGAAGTAATCGGGGAAGGTCTTGCCCACGCAACGCGGATCGAGGATGCGCACCGGCAGCGGCGGCTCCACGCCGGCCAGGCCGTTGAAGGCCGCCAGCGACAGGCACATCGCGATGCGGTGGTCGTCGTAGGTGTGGATCGCCGCCGGCTGCCATTGCGCGGGCGGGTTCACCTCGATCCAGTCGGGGCCCTCGTTCACCGTGGCGCCGAGCTTGCGCAGCTCGGCGGCCATGGCGGCAATGCGGTCGGTTTCCTTCACGCGCCAGCTGGCGATGTTGGTCAGCCGCGTGGTGCCGCGGGCGTAGAGCGCCATCACCGCGAGCGTCATCGCCGCATCGGGCATGTGGTTGCAGTCGAGCGTGATGGCCTTCAGCGGCCATTCGCCGCGCGACACCTCGACCCAGTTGGGGCCGAATACCGCATGGGCCCCCATGGCCTCGGCAGCCTCGACGAAGCGCACGTCGCCCTGGATGGAGTCGCGCCCCATGCCTTCGATGCGGATCGGTGCCTCGCGGGTGGCCGCCAGCGTGCCGAGCGCGACGAAATACGAGGCCGACGAGGCATCGCCTTCGACATGGATCTCGCCCGGCGAACGCAGGGTGGCGCCGGCCGGAATCACGAAGCGCGCCCAGTTCTCGTTGCGCACCTGCACACCGAAGCGCTGCAGCAGGTTCAGCGTGATCGCGATGTAGGGCTGCGAGATCAGCTCGCCGATCACCTCGACGACCACGTCCTGCTCGGTGGCCACCAGCGGCAGCGAGAGCAGCAGGCCGGTGAGGAACTGGCTGGAGACGTTGCCGCGCACTCGGATCGGCTCGCCGAGCTTCAGCGCATGTGGCTGGCCGTCGCCCAGGCGCAGCGGCGGGAAGCCGTCGTGCCCCAGGTAGTCGACCGGGCAGCCCAGCGGGCGCAGCGCGTCAATCAGGTCGCCGATCGGGCGCTCGTGCATGCGCGGCACGCCGCGGATCTCGAAGCGGCCGCCCTGCGCGGCGCTCAACAGCGCCAGCGCGGCAGTGAGCGAGCGCGTGGAGGTGCCGGAGTTGCCGAGGAAGATGTCCGCCTCGCGTGCCGAGAGCCTGCCGCCAAGCCCGCGGATGCGCACCGACTCGCCCTCGGGCTCGACGCTGCAGCCCAGGCTGCGCAGCGCATCGAGCATCACTTGCGTGTCGTCGGATTCGAGCAGGTCGTGCACCAGCGTGCTGCCCTCGCACATGCCGGCCAGCAGCAGCACGCGGTTCGAGATGCTCTTGGAGCCCGGCAGGCGCACCGTGCCCGCGGCGCCGCCCATCGGCGGCAGGTCGAGGAAGGGAATGGAATACATGGAACGGAATGCGGTGCGCGAAGGGCCCGGCTCAGCGCGAGGAAGGGGGCTTGGGGGCGTTCATCTGCCAGTTGGCGCGGGCGTCGGAGGCCTTGAGGATCAGGTCTTCGAGCGCCTCGGCATTGCCCGACTTGATCACGTGCTCCAGCGCGTCGAGCGTGTGGCGGAAGCGCAGCGACTGCTTCAGCACCTCTTCGCGGTTCGACAGCAGGATGTCGCGCCACACGGTGGGGTCGCTGGCGGCGATGCGGGTGAAATCGCGGAAGCCCGGGCCGGCGAGCGAGAGGAAGTCCTTGCCGGCCGGCTGCTTGACCACCGCGCTGAAGTAGGCGAAGGCCAGCAGGTGCGGCAGGTGGCTCACGGCCGCAAACGCGGCATCGTGGTTCTCGGGCGTCATCTTGAGTACCTGCGAGCCGATGGCCGACCACACATCGGTGGCCTTCTGCACCAGCTCGGGCGCCGTCTGCGGCAGCGGCGTCAGGATGACCTGGCGGCCGCTGTAGAGGTTGGCGTCGGCATGCTGGATGCCGGCCACTTCCTTGCCCGCGATGGGATGCGCCGGCACGAACGAGCCCACGCGCTCCTTCAGCACGCGGCGCGCGGCATCGACCACGTCGCGCTTGGTGCTGCCCACGTCCATGAACAGCACGCCCGGCTCCACCAGGTGGCGGATGGCCTTGAACGTGGCCTCGCTCGCGGCCACCGGCACGGCGATCAGCACGATGTCGGAGCCCGAGACGGCGAGCAGGGCCGATTCGGCCTCGATGTCGATCACGCCGAGCTTCCTGGCGCGCTCGGTCGTCGATGGTGATTTGCTGTAGCCGACGACGCGCTTGACCAGCCCCGCGCGCTTGAGCGCCAGGGCGAACGATCCGCCCATCAGGCCGCAGCCGATCACTCCCAACTGGTTGAACATGGACGATGGAGCCTCAGTGCACGTCGAGCGGGTAGGTGCCCAGGATCTTGAAGAAGGCGCAGACGGCGCGCAACTCGCGCAGCGCGGCCTCCACCTCGGGCTGGTCGGGATGGCCCTGGATGTCGATGTAGAAGTAGTACTCCCACTGGCCCGAGCGCGCGGGGCGCGACTCGAACCGCGTCATCGACACGCCATGGTTCTTCAGCGGCACCAGCATGTCGTGCACCGCGCCCGGCCGGTTGGTCACCGACACCACGAGGCTGGTGCAGTCGTGGCCTGACGCCTTGGGCTGCGGATGCCGGTCGGGGCGGGTGACGATCGCGAAGCGCGTGCGGTTGTGCGGATCGTCCTGGATGCCGGGGAACAGCAGGTGCAGGCCGAACTCGGTGGCGGCGCGTGCGCTGGCAATCGCCGCAAGCTTCGGGTTCTGCGCAGCGAGCCGCGCGCCTTCGGCATTGCTCGAGACGGGGCGGCGCTCGGCGTTCGGCAGGTGGTTGGACAGCCACGCGTGGCATTGCGCCAGCGCCTGCGGATGGGCGCACACCGCCTCGATGCCCTCGAGCCCGTTCTCGCGGCGCAGCAGGTTCTGCCGCACGTAGAGGCTGGTCTCGCCGATGATGAACAGCGGCTCGGTCAGGAACAGGTCGAGCGAACGGGCGACCACGCCCTCGGTCGAGTTCTCGACCGGCACCACGCCGAAATCGGCGGCGCCGGCGCTGGTGGTGCGGAACACCTCGTCGATGCTCGCGCAGTGCACGCGCACGATCGACGAGCCGAAGAAGCCGAGCGCGGCTTCTTCGCTGAAGGTGCCGGCGGGGCCGAGGTAGGCCACGCGCGTGGGCGTTTCGAGCGCGCGGCAGGCCGACATGATCTCGCGCCAGATCGGCGCGACGCTCTCGGTCTGCAGCGGCCCCCGGTTCTCGGCTTTCAGGCCGTCGATCACCTGGGCTTCGCGCTCGGGGCGGAACACCACCGAGCCTTCCTTCTTCTTCAGTTCGCCGACCGACTGCGCCAGGCCGGCACGGCGGTTCAGCAGCGCCAGCAGCTCGCGGTCGACCGAGTCGATCTGTTCGCGCAGCTTCAGCAGCTCGGGGTTGGTGCCGGGATCAGCCATGACGGGAAGCGAACTCGCGCATGTAGGAAACCAGGGCCTGCACGCCTTCCAGCGGCATGGCGTTGTAGATCGAGGCGCGCATACCGCCCAGGCTCTTGTGCCCCTTGAGCTGCAGCAGGCCGCGCTCCCGGGCGCCGGCCAGGAAGGCCTCGTTGTGCTGCTCGTCGTTCAGGAAGAAGGGCACGTTCATGCGCGAGCGGCAGTTGGCCGCCACGCGGTTCACGTAGAAGCCCGAGCCGTCGATGTAGTCGTAGAGCAGGCGTGCCTTCTCGATGTTGCGGCGTTCGATCTCGGCGATGCCGCCCTGGCGCTTGAGCCAGTTGAACACCAGCCCGGCGATGTAGATCGCATAGGTGGGCGGCGTGTTGAACATCGACTGGTTCTCGGCCACCGTCTTGTAGTCGAAGGCCGAGGGGCAGATCGGCAACGCGCGGCCCAGCAGGTCGTCGCGCACGAACACCATCGTGAGGCCGGCGGGGCCGATGTTCTTCTGCGCGCCGCCGAAAGCCAGGCCCACGCGCGACCAGTCGATGGGGCGCGACGCCATGTGCGAAGAGATGTCGGCCACCAGCGGCGCATCGCAGCCCAGCGCCTTAAGGTCGGGCAGCTCGTGCATCTCGACGCCGTGCACCGTTTCGTTGCTGCACACGTGCACGTAGGCCAGGCCGTCGCGCAGTTTCCAGGTCGAAGGTGCGGGCAGCGTGGTGTGGCCATCGGCCTCGTTGCTGGCCGCGGCCTCGGCGCTGCAATAGCGCTGCGCCTCCTTGAACGACTTCTTCGACCAGCCGCCGGTCACGACGACGTCGACCTTGCCGCCCTGCGAGAGGTTCATCGGCACGATCGCGTTCTCGCCCAGGCCGCCGCCCTGCATGAACAGGATGCGGTAATCGGCCGGCACCGCGAGCAGCTCGCGCGCGAGCGACTCGGCCTCTTCGTAGATCGAGATGAACTCGCGGCCGCGGTGGCTCATCTCCATCACGCCCATGCCGCTGCCGTGCCAGTTCAGCATCTCCTCGGCAGCCTGGCGCAGGACTTCTTCCGGCAGCGTGGCCGGACCTGGGGCGAAGTTGTAGGCGCGCTTGTCCATCACTTCTTCTTCGGTGCAGCACCCGATGCGGCGGCCGCGGGGCGGGGCGGCATGCCCAGGCGCTTGCCGATCGAATCTTCCAGCGCACGCACCTTGGGCTCCACTGCCGGGCCGGTCTCGCGCACCAGCTTCTCGCCGAGCGCACGTTGCATCTCCGGTGCCATCTGCTGGTACTTCTGGCTTACCGGTGATTCCATCCACGCGATCAGCTGCTTCAGTTCGTCTTCCGTGAACTTCTCTTCCAGCATCGGGCCGATCACCGTGGGTGCCAGCTTGGCCGCGCGGTCGCGCACCAGCGGCACGGCTTCGTCGACGTATTTCTTCAGGTCGCCCTGGATGTCGCGTGCGATGGCTTCGCGCTTGTCGGCGGGCACGTTGGCGCGCAGTGCCATCTCGGCCTGCTGCCACAGTTGCTCGGCCGGGCCCTGGGCTAGCGCACGCGCCATGTTCTCGATGCTGCCCTGCTGCAGGTTCAACACCTTCTGCACCAGCTGTTTCTTCGCCGGCGAGCTTGCAGCCGGTGCACTGGCGGTGCCTTGCGCATAGGCGCCGGCGGCCGAAGCCAGCGCGATGGCCAGCGTCAGGATCCTGAGGTTCAAGAAGCGTTCTCCTCGTCGCCGCCGGTCGCGGCGGCGTCGTTGTCGGTATCGACGTTGGCATCGTTCTCGACGATGCGTTGCAGGCCGATCAGATGGGCGCCGTCATCCAGCGCGATCAGCGTGACGCCTTGCGTCGCGCGGCCCAGTTCGCGGATCTCGCGGACACGGGTGCGCACCAGCACGCCCTTGTCGGTGATCAGCATGATCTCGTCTTCGGCACGTACCAGCGTGGCGGCGACGACCTTGCCGTTGCGCTCGCTCTGCTGGATGGCGATCATGCCCTTGGTGCCGCGGCCATGGCGGGTGTATTCGACGATCGAGGTGCGCTTGCCATAGCCGTTTTCGGTGGCGGTGAGCACGCTCTGCGTCTCGTCTTCGGCCACCAGCATCGCAATGACGCTCTGGCCTTCTTCCAGCATCATGCCGCGCACGCCGCGGGCCTGGCGGCCCATCGGGCGCACGTCGTCCTCGTCGAAGCGCACCGCCTTGCCGCCATCGCTGAACAGCATCACGTCGTGCTTGCCGTCGGTGAGCGCCGCGCCGATCAGGTAGTCGCCCGCGTCGAGGTCGACCGCGATGATGCCGGCCTTGCGCGGGTTGCTGAACTCATCGAGCGAGGTCTTCTTGACCGTGCCCAGCGCGGTGGCCATGAAGATGTAGTGGTCGGCCGGGAAGCTGCGGAACTCGCCGGTGAGCGGCAGCACGACCGTGATCTTCTCCTCGGCCTGCAGCGGGAACATGTTGACGATCGGTTTGCCGCGCGAGTTGCGCGAGCCCTGCGGCACTTCCCATACCTTGAGCCAGTAGACGCGGCCGCGGTTGCTGAAGCACAGGATCCAGTCGTGCGTGTTCGCGATGAAGAGCTGGTCGATCCAGTCGTCTTCCTTGGTGGCGGCGGCCTGCTTGCCGCGGCCGCCGCGCTTCTGCGCACGGTATTCGGCCAGCGGCTGGCTCTTGATGTAGCCGGTGTGGCTGAGCGTCACCACCATGTCGGTGGGCGTGATCAGGTCTTCGGTGCCCAGCTCCTGCGCGTTGTGCTCGATCGTCGAGCGGCGGGCGCCGACCTTGGTCTGGCCGAACTCCTGCTTCAGCGAGGTGAGCTCCTCGCTGATGATGAAGGTCACGCGCTCGGGCTTGGCGAGGATGTCGAGCAGGTCGGCGATCTGCGCCATCACGTCCTTGTACTCGCCGATGATCTTGTCCTGCTCCAGGCCGGTCAGGCGCTGCAGGCGCATCTGCAGGATCTCGCTGGCCTGGTCGTCGGAGAGGCGGTACAGGCCGTCGGGCTGCATACCGTACTGCGGCGGCAGGCCTTCGGGGCGATAGGCCGCCCGGCCGCCCGGCGTGTCGCCTTCGGCGCGCACCAGCATCTCGCGCACCAGCGACGAATCCCAGCTCTTGCTCATCAGCGCCGCCTTGGCCACCGGCGGCGTCGGGCTGGTCTTGATGGTCTCGATGAACTCGTCGATGTTGGCCAGCGCCACGGCCAGGCCCTCGAGCACATGGCCGCGCTCGCGCGCCTTGCGCAGCTCGAACACCGTGCGGCGGGTGACGACCTCGCGCCGGTGCTCCAGGAAGATCTCGAGCAGCTGCTTCAGGTTGCACAGCCGGGGCTGGCCATCGACCAGCGCCACCATGTTCATGCCGAAGGTGTCCTGCAGCTGCGTCTGCTTGTACAGGTTGTTCAGCACCACCTCGGGCACTTCGCCGCGCTTGAGCTCGATGACCACCCGCATGCCCGACTTGTCGGACTCGTCCTGGATGTGGCTGATGCCTTCGATCTTCTTCTCGTTGACGAGCTCGGCGATGCGCTCGAGCAGCGTCTTCTTGTTCACCTGGTAGGGGATCTCGTCGACGATGATCGCCTGGCGGTCGCCCTTGCCGATGTCCTCGAAGTGGCAGCGGGCGCGCATGATCACCTTGCCGCGGCCGGTGCGGTAGCCTTCGCGCACGCCGTTGACGCCGTAGATGATGCCGGCCGTGGGGAAATCGGGCGCCGGCACGATCTCCATCAGCTCCTCGAGCGTGGCCTCGCTGTTCTTCAGCAGGTGCAGGCACGCATCGACCACCTCGTTGAGGTTGTGCGGCGGGATGTTGGTGGCCATGCCCACCGCGA
>CBIHRS010000113.1:0-9232 GCA_966212505.1 uncultured bacterium | reverse complement strand
GTGAGCGCGGAGTCGGCGCGCGCCTTCGACCGGCACTCGCACGATGCCTACGGCTTCGGCGTGATCGAGCGCGGCGCGCAGCGCTCGCTGAGCGGCCGCGGCGTCGTCGAGGCCGGGCCGGGCGACCTGATCATGGTGAACCCCGGCGAGGTGCACGATGGCCTGCCGCTCGACCGTGAAGGCCGTGCCTGGCACATGCTCTACGTGGCGCCTGAGCGCATGGCGCAGATCGGCGCCGAGCTCGGCATGCCGGCGGGCAGCGGCGAATGGCTGCCGCCGGTGGTGCGCGATCCCGCGCTGGCCGCCGAAGTGTTGCGGCTGTTCCGCCTGCTCACGGCGCCGGCGGCCGCGGGCGATGCGCTGCAGGGCGAGGGACTGGGCCTGGCCACGCTGTCGGCGCTGCTGCAGCGGCATGCCGGCCTCCGGCTGCAGCCTGAGCCGCCGGCCTCGATCGCGCGCTGCCGCGAGCTGATCGACGACGACCCGGCCGCCGCCCTCAGCCTGGCCGACCTGGCGGCCGAGGCGGGCTTGAGCCGTTTCCAGGTGATGCGCGGCTTCGCGCGCGAGCTGGGCCTCACGCCCAATGCCTACCGCATGCAGCGCCGCATCGCCTGCGCCCGCGGGCTGATCGGCCGCGGCCTGCCGCTGGCCGAGGCGGCGGCCGTGGCCGGCTTCGCCGACCAGAGCCACATGACGCGGGCCTTCGTGCGCCACCTCGGCTACACGCCGGGCGCCTACGCCGCGGCCTGCAATCGCGTTCAAGACCGCTGAGCCAGCTATCCCTAGCCTGTCGGCATTCCGCATCCGACAGACGAGGGACATGATGACGACGAAGATTTCCACCCGCACCCAGGCCTATGCCTGCCTGGCGCTCGCGATGGTCACCGTGGGCAGCACCGTGGTGGCCAGCCGCACCATCGCCGGCAGCCTGCCGCCCTTTACCGCCACCGCGCTGCGGCTGGGCCTGGCCTTCGCCGTGTTCGTGTGGCTGATGCGGCGCGCCGGCCTGGCATGGCCGCGGCCTTCGCGGCGCGATGCCGTGCTGCTGGTGCTGCAGGCGCTGGCCGGCAGCGTGGGCTACACGGTGCTGCTGATCGCCGGGCTGCAGCGCGCCTCGGCGGCCGATGCGGGCGTGATCGCGGGCACGCTGCCGGCGGTGTCGGGGCTGGTCGCGATCGTGCTGCTCGGCGAGCGGCCCAGCCTGGCCCTGTGTGCGGTGCTGCTGCTGGCCACCGGCGGCGTGGTGGCGCTGCATGCGGGTGCGGACGCTTCGCCGGAGGGTGCGCATTCGATGATGGGCAATGCGCTGGTGCTGGCGGCCGTGGTCTGCGAGGCGGTGTTCATCCTGCTCAACCGCAAGCTGTCCCAACCGCTGCAGCCGCTGGTGCTGTCGACGCTGATGACCGGCTTGGGCTTCGGGCTCTCGCTGGTGCCGGCGCTGATGGAGCATCCGTTCACCTACACGCCGGGCGCCCCGGTGTGGCTGGCGCTGGTGTACTACGCGCTGGTGCCCACGGTGGGCGGCTACCTGCTTTGGTATGCTGGCTCGGCCCGCGTGGCCGCCTCGGAAGCGGCGGTGTTCACCGCGCTGGTGCCGGTGTCGGCGCTGGTGCTGGCGGCCTGGCTGCTCGGCGAGCAGATCACGCCGCGCCACATGGCCGGTGCCGCCTGCGTGTTGCTGGCAGTGGCGCTCGCGGCACGCACCTCACCCAAGGAATCTTCCTCGCATGAACCAGCCTGAGCCCGCACACGACGACCTCGAATACGTGGGCTTCTGGGCCCGCGTGTGGGCCACGGTCATCGACACCGTGCTGGTGCTGCTGGTGACCACGCCACTGCTCGGCTTCTACTACGGCTGGGATCGTGTGCTGGGCGTCGGTGGCGGCGTCGAGGGCTGGTATGCCAACGTCGTGAGCTGGGTGCTGCCGGCGATCGCGGTGATCCTGTTCTGGCGCTACCGCAGCGCCACGCCGGGCAAGATCGCGATCGGAGCCCGCATCGTCGATGCGCGCTCCGGCGGCGTGCCGAGCAGCGCGCAGCTGATCGTGCGCTACCTCGGCTACTTCGTCTCGACGATCCCCTTCGGCCTGGGGCTCATCTGGGTGGGCATCGATGCGCGCAAGCAGGGCTGGCACGACAAGCTGGCCCGCACGGTGGTCGTGCGCGAAAAGCGCGGGCCGCAGCCGGTTCGCTTCGGCTAAGCTCGGCCCATGCGCAGCAAACAAGCCCTCACGCTCTCCGACGTCAAGTTGATGCTGGCCGCGGCCGAAGCCGAAGCGCAGAAGCACGGCTGGAACGTCGCCATCGCCATCCTCGACGACGGCGGCCACCTGCTCGGCTTCCAGCGCATGGACGGCGCCACGCCCGCCAACGCGCAGATCGCGATCGAGAAAGCCCACACCTCGGCCTATTCGCGCCGCCCCAGCAAGACCTGGGAAGAGCGCGTGGCCAGTGGCCGGCTCGGCATGCTGCGCATGCCGGTGCTGCCGGTGCAGGGAGGCCTGCCGATCATGGTGGGCGGCGATTGCGTCGGCGCGATCGGCGCATCGGGCGTGCAGTCGCACGAAGACGAGCAGATCGCGCAGGCCGCGATCGACGCGCTGCTTCAGGCCAGCGTGTAGGCTGTCTTCACCGTCGTGTAGAACTCGGCCGCGTAGCGCCCCTGCTCGCGCGGGCCATAGCTCGAGGCCTTGCGGCCGCCGAAGGGCACGTGATAGTCGACGCCCGCGGTCGGCAGGTTGACCATCACCATGCCGGCCTGCGCATGGCGCTTGAAGTGCGTGGCGCATTTCAACGAGGTGGTGGCGATGCCGGCCGAGAGGCCGAAGGGCGTGGCGTTGGCGGTGGCCAGTGCCTCGTCGTAGTCCTTCACGCGGATCACGCCGGCCACCGGGCCGAACACCTCCTCGAGGTTGAGCGTCATGCCCATCGTGGTGTCGGTGAACAGCGCCGGCGCGAGATAGTGCCCCTCGGTGGCGCAACTCACACGCTCGCCGCCGAAGGCCAGCCGCCCGCCCTGGGCACGGCCGAGGTCGATGTAGCGCAGGTCCTGCTCGAGCTGCGCGGCCGAGACCACCGGACCCATGTCGGTGCCGTCGGCCAGCGCGGGGCCGACCTTGATCTTTGCGAGCCGCCCGGTCAGCGCGGCCACGAAACGGTCGTGGATGCCCTGGGTGACGATCAGCCGGCTCGCCGCCGTGCAGCGCTGGCCGGTGGAATAGAAGGCGCTCTGCGCGCACAGCTCCACCGCCACGTCGAGGTCGGCATCGTCCAGCACCACCTGCGGGTTCTTGCCGCCCATCTCGAGCTGCACCTTGGCGCCGCGCGCGGCGCAGGCCGCGGCCACCTGCCGACCCACGCCCTGCGAGCCGGTGAAGCTCACCGCATCCACGCCCGGGTGCTCGACGATGGCCTGGCCCACCTCGCGGCCGGCGCCCATCACCAGGTTGAACACGCCGGCCGGCAGCCCCGCGCGCGAAATGATCTCGGCCAGCGCCCAGGCCGAGCCCGGCACCAGGTCGGCCGGCTTGAACACCACGCAGTTGCCGTAGGCCAGCGCAGGCGCGATCTTCCAGGCCGGAATCGCGATCGGAAAATTCCACGGGCTGATGATGCCCACCACGCCCACCGGCTCGCGCGTGATCTCCACGCCGATGCCGGGCCGCACCGACGGCAGCACCTCGCCGGCCAGGCGCAGGCATTCGCCGGCAAAGAACTTGAAGATGTTGCCGGCCCGCACGACCTCGCCGATGGCCTCGGCGCGCGTCTTGCCCTCTTCGCGTGCGAGCAGCGTGCCGAGCTCGTCCTTGCGCTGCAGGATCTCGGCCCCGATGCGGTCGAGCGCGTCGGCGCGGGCCTGGATGTTGCCGGTGCCCCAGGCGGGCGCCGCGGCGCGGGCGGCCTGCACCGCCTCGTCGACCAGCGCGGCCGAGCCGGTGGCATACAGGCCGATGGTGTCGGACAGGTCCGACGGATTGATGTTGGGGGTGAAGCTGGTACCTTCGACCCATTCGCCGCGGATGTAGTGCGCGTGCTGTTGCGGTTCAGTGCTCATGGCAGCCTTTCGCTTGGGAACCCGAAAGCATACCCAGACGGCGGACGATTGACTTGGATAGACAGGTTGCCGTGATGCGCCTTGGCTTGATCTCCGATACCCATGGCCTGCTGCGCTCCGAGGCGCTGGCGGCGCTGCAGGGCAGCGACCGCATCGTGCATGCGGGCGACATCGGCAACGCCGCCATCCTCGAGCAGCTGGCCGCGGTGGCGCCGGTGACGGCGGTGCGCGGCAACAACGACCATGGCCCCTGGGCCGATGCATTGCCCGAGACCGCGTGGCTGCAGATCGAGGGCGTGGCGGTCTGCGTGGTGCACGACCTCAAGACCTTGAAGCTCGACCGGCCGGCCGGCGTGGTGATCGCCGGCCATTCGCACAAGCCGCTGGTCGAGCGGCGCGAGGGCATGCTCTTCGTCAACCCGGGCAGCGCCGGCCCGCGCCGCTTCTCGCTGCCGGTGTCGGTGGGCGAGCTGCTGGTGGAACACGGGGAGGCGAAGGCGCGCCTCATCACGCTCGACATCGCGCCGCGCCGCCCTATCATGCGGCCCCGATGAAGACCCACCACCGCCTCCGCTTCGGCGCGGCCGCGCTGGCCGCCTGTCTTTCGTTGATGCTCGCCTGCGCGCACGCGCGACCGCCCGCCCCGCCGCGGCCGGTGGCACCGCGCGGCCCGCTGGCGGCCGACGAGCTGAACAACATCGCGGTGTTCAAGGCCGCCTCGCCGGCGGTGGTCAACATCACCGCGCTGGGCTACGAGCGCGACTTCTTCTCGCTCAACGTGCAGCAGGTACCGCGCGGCACCGGCACCGGCTTCGTGTGGGACGACAAGGGCCACATCGTCACCAACTTCCACGTGATCCAGGAAGCCAATGCCGCCCGCGTGACGCTGGCCGACCAGACCAGCTACCGCGCGCAGCTGGTCGGCGTGTTTCCCGACCGCGACATCGCAGTGCTGAAGATCGATGCGCCGGCCGCCAAGCTGCCGCCCATTCCCGTGGGCACCAGCCGCGACCTGCAGGTGGGGCAGAAGGTCTATGCGATCGGCAACCCCTTCGGCCTCGACCAGACATTGACCACCGGCATCGTCAGCGCGCTCAACCGCGAGATCGAATCGGTGACGCGGCGCACGATCCGCGGCGCGATCCAGACCGATGCGGCCATCAACCCCGGCAACTCCGGCGGCCCGCTGCTCGATTCGGCCGGGCGGCTGATCGGCGTGAACACCGCGATCTACAGCCCCTCGGGCGCGAGTGCCGGCATCGGCTTTGCCATTCCGGTGGACGAGGTGAACCGCATCGTGCCGCGCATCATCCGCGACGGCCGCATGGTGCGGCCCACGCTGGGCGTGTCGGCCGGGCCCGCGAACCTGACGCGCGCGTTGAGCCTGCCCAAGGGCGTGCCGCTGGTACGGGTGCAGCCCGGCGGGCCGGCGCAGAAGGCCGGGCTGGTGCCGTTTTCGCGTGGCACCGAAGGCGGCATCGTGCCGGGCGACGTGATCACCGCGATCAACGACGAGCCGGTGGAAGACCTCGACGACATGCTCACCGCGCTGGAGCGCCTGCAGCCCGGCGACAAGGCCACCCTCACCGTGTGGCGCGCCGGCAAGACGCGCAAGCAGGTGGTGACGCTGACTGAATCGGACGAGTGAGATGTCAGCCCCCATGTCGCTCCGCTCCTGCCCCCCGAGGGGGTGCTCAGCGCCTTGAGGCGGCTCGGCTGCGTTGAGCCCTCAACGCAGCCAGCCCTGCCCGCAGGCGATGAAGGCGGGTGCGAGCAGCAGCGGCAGCCACAGCGGTGACTTCGGAAAGGCCGGCACGCCGACCAGCGCGATCGCCAGCATGTACAGCCCGGTGAGCGTGAAGGCCGGCAGATCGCCGTTGGCGGCCGCACGCAGCGCCAGCTGACCGGCCAGCATCAGCAGCCCGCCGAAGGCCAGGAACCAGAACGCGGTGCGCCGCGCTTCGTGGGCGGCGAACTGCCCGACGAAGCCGGCCCGCAGCGCGTCGGCCAGCGGCGCGCGGAAGCGCACGAGGCCGAACACGGTGTGGGCGATGCCGAGCGCGAACAGCACTTGGGCCAGGGTGGCGGGCATGGATTCCTCCTCCGTTGAAACATGCGGGGAGTGTGAAGCCGGTGCCCGCCGGCGTCTTGAACGATTGCGTCAGCGGTCGGCCGCTTCGAGTGCGCTGCGCAGCAAGCCCGGCTCGATCGCGAAGGGCGGGGCCGATGCCGACACCGGCAGAGCGAACCAGTGCGGCAGCGGACGCTCCGAGGCGAACTCGATCGCCTTGCGGTGCGTGGTGTTCAGCGCCACCGGCGCGCGCAGCAGCGCGTCGAGCCAGGGCATGGCCGGCGACGGATCGTCGGTGCGGAACGCACCCACCGAGCGCCACGCATTGACCGCGCCGACTTCGGCGAACGCGATCTCGCCGCCGAAGCCCTGGCAGCCCAGGTGCCGGCTCAGCGCAGCGATGAACCCATCGCCCTCGGCGGCATCGGCCAACGCGGCGACGCAGGCGAGCGCGCGCGCCTCGACGTCGGCTGCATCGCCCTGCAGCCGGAGGCCGAAGAACGCATCGCCGAAGAAGGCTTCGAAGGCCACCTCGGTGACGCCGGCGAGATACGCCCGCACCGGGTCGTGCGATGGCAACGCATCGATCGCGAACGCCCAGGCCGTTTCCCAGCTGCCTTGCTTCGCGAACTGCCCCAGCGTCGGCCGGCCCTGGAAGGCGGAGTGCGCGCTCAGCATGCGTAGGACTCGATGAAGCGCGGATCGTCGCCGAAGCGCAGCGTCACCGCCGTGGCCTGCATGGAGAGCTGCGTGCCGTTGTTGAAGCGCAGCGAGACCCGCACCGAGCCTTGCGCTACGAAGGGCAGCAGCACCGGATGAATGCGGTCGGCGCCGACCCGCAGCTCGCCTTCGGCCAGGCGCCCGAAGCCGTCCTGCAGCGGCCCTTCGGTTTCAGCACCTGCCAATCGCATCTCCAGCGTTCGCGCATAGCCTGCGACTCCATCCGACGCCTGCTGCACGAAGGCCGCCGAGAAGCACAGCACGAGGTCCGGCCCTTCGGCCCGGACCTCGCTCACCTCGGAATCGTGGAACTCGAACAGAAAGACAGGCGCATTCATCGCGCCCGATTCTGGCCCAGCACCCAGCCGATCGACAGCACGTAGCGGCTGCCGCCCACCACCCGGGTGACGCTGTGCTCGCAGGCATCGGGGCGAAAGAGCTTGATGCGACGCGTCTCGAAGATCGGCGCCGCGCAGACGAACTCGCCGCCCGAGCGCGGCGACTTGAGCACGAGGTTGAGCCGGTAGTGCCGCCCTTGCTGCACGGGGTCGGTATGCGGCGGGATCTCCGAACCTTCGGGGTAGCGGATCAGGTAGCTGTCGAACGGCAGCGGCCAGCGGCCGGTGAGCAGCAGCATCTTGTCGTAGCCCGTGCCCTGCCGGCCCTTCTGCCAGCGGAAGGCCTGGGCGGCGTAGGTGCGGAGGGCGTGCAGGGGGCGCATGGGTGCGAGGGTAGCGCGAGAGCCCTGGTCATTTGAGGTCAGATGTGAAAGAGTTGTGGGTCCTATCACATGAGGCCTGGGCAGAGTTAACCCCCATGAGCAATCTGTCTTCCAACGCATCGCTTGTTTCCGCCATCTTTGATGAGCTCGCAAAAGGCAATGGCAAGCCATTCTGGGAAGCATGTGACGACCGGCTCGTCTGGCGCACCATCGGAACCGGCTCGTGGAGCGGCGAGTTCAGAGGCAAGCAGACCATCATCGATGAGGTGCTGCGGCCACTGAACGTGGCTCTTGCTGAGAGGGCCACCGTTGCAACGCGCGTGATCGACGGTGGCGATGTCGTCGTGGTGCAGGCCAGGGGCCACAACGTCGCCCGCGACGGCCGTCGCTACGAGAACGACTATGTCTTCGTCATTCACTTCGAGGGTGGAAAGATCGTCCGCTATGAGGAGTATTGCGATACGGAGATGATTGCCCGTGTTCTACCCGACCGGCTCGTCGCGAAGTCGATGGCAAAACGGGCATGAGGCCTGGATCGCTGGCGTTCTTGTCGCTCGCTTTGCCGGCCGCCGCGACGCCCTTCATGCCTCTCAGACAGTTTTTCCTCGCCTTCATCCTCACTGCCATGTCAATCGCCACGCAAGCACAAGGCCTGCCGCCTGAGGTGTCCCGGCTCGTTGCCGCCGTCAGTTCGATCAAGGGCCTTGCGGAGGTGGAGCTCGGCAAGACCTACCTTCCCGATGTGAAGGTGGAAGACCTCTCCCTCCCCGGGCCCTATGCCGACCTGCCGATCGCGGCGCTGCGGCGTTCGCGGGGCGCGCTGCCGGAGGAGTTGCTGTTGTCGATCAACTTCCGCATCGAGAGAAACGAAACCGGCTTGAAGGCGCTGGAGTTCATCTCGTGGTGGGTGCGGGATCAGTCGCGTGCCGGCGAGAACATGCAGATCCGATCGATCGGCCTGCCGCCCATCGTGGCGGGGTCCAGACAGCTCGGCACTACCTTGAGCTTCACGGTCGACTGGTTCTACACCAACCCATCGCAGAGCATGGCGCAGGTGCTGGCGGCCATCGCCGAGAAGGCGAAGTCGCTCGAACTGGCAACGGGTGTGTACGGATCGGCCTTCCACGGATCGGCCTTCCAGTGAGTCACCCTCGCAAGCTGCTCGTCCTCGACCTCGACGAGACCCTCATCCATGCGCGCGAGGAGCCACTCGACCGAGCGCCCGATTTCGAGTTCGGCACCTACTTCATCTACCGAAGGCCGCACCTCGATGAGTTTCTGGCCTATGCGTTGAAGACCTTCGATGTGGGCGTCTGGACCTCGTCGGGGTCGGCCTATGCCCATCACCTGACGCGGCAGGTGGTCGATCCGGCAGCGCTGCGCTTCGTCTGGGCCAGCAGGCGCTGCACGCTGCGCCGCGATTTCTCGACCGGTGACTATCACCCGCTCAAGCGGCTGGCCAAGCTCAAGCCGCTGGGCTATCGGCTGTCGGACATCATCGCGGTGGACGACACGCCCGAGAAGCACAAGGACAACTACGGCAACCTCGTGCGCGTGTCCGAGTTCACCGGCGACCCCGCCGATCGTGAATTGCTGCTGTTGAAAGACTACCTGGATCGCCTGGCGCTCGAGCCGAACATCCGTGCGGTCGAGAAGCGGAACTGGC
>CBIHRS010000112.1:0-9262 GCA_966212505.1 uncultured bacterium | reverse complement strand
CCGGTGTGGCCGTCGAGCAGCACCACGCGCGCCGACGCCACGTTGAGCGACAGCCGCAGCAGCGTGGTGATCAGCAGCACCGACGGGAATGCGGCGAAGTCGAGCGGCCGGATCATGTGGGCCGCCACCAGCATCACGGTCAGCGCGATCGCGATGTTGAAGGTGAAGAAGATGTCGAGCGCGAACGACGGCAGCGGCAGCACCATCATCGCGAGGATCATCACGATGAACAGCGGCGCCATCAGCGCCTTGATCGCGCCTTCGTTCTTGCCGAACAGCGCCTGCAGCCGGGCCATCAACTCGTTCATACCGGGCATTGTTCCGGCCCCGGCGCCCGACTTAAGCCGGAAAAACGGCCGAAAGCCCGTCTAGATGGCAGCACCCGGCCCCGGAGTACCGCGGCCACCCTCCGAGAGGGTCTGAATCCAGCTTGGGGCGGCCCGGCGCTGGATTCAGGCCGCCGCCATGGCGTAACGCGCCAGGAACAGGTCGACCGCCTCGCTGCACACCTCGCGCTGCGCCTTCGGCCCGAGCTTGGGCTGGCCCATGGCCACCTGCGGCCAGAAGGCCGCGCCCTTGATCAGCGCCTCGAGCTGCTGCGCCGCCCGGGCCGGCTCGCAGTCGTTCAGCCGGCCGTCGCGCTGCGCGGCGCGGATCCACGCCAGCAGCCCGCTCTCCTTGTCGCCCAAGCGCTGCAGCATCTCCTGCGCGCGCTCCGGCGAATGAATCGTTGCCGCGATGGCCACGCGCGCCAGGTCGAGGAAGTTATCGTCGTTGAGCAGCGCCATCTTCTGCTGCGCCAGCGCCATCAGCTGCTCGCGCAGCGGCCGATCGGGCTGGTAGGCCTGCTCGAGCTGGGCCGCGCTGCTCAGCCACAGCTGGCGCAGGATCTCGGCGAACAGCTCTTCCTTGCTGGGAAAGTGGTTGTACAGCGTGCGCTTGGAAACGTCGGCCGCGGCCGAGACCTTGTCCATGCTGGTGCCGTCGAAGCCATGCGCGCGGAACAGCGCTGTGGCGGCCTGCACGATGGCCTCGCGCTTGCGGTCGGTGAGCTTGGTGGGCGCTTCCATCGGTGAAATATTACACCGATCGGTTTACTTTCCCGGAAACGGAAACTACACTATTCAGTGTACTTTTCTCGGAGTCCGCTGCCATGGCCCATTCCCGGTTCGCCGCCTGCCGCCCGCTGCCCGCGGAGGTGGATTCGCCCCAGCACCGCAACGGCCGCTTCCACAACGTGGTGCCGCGGCCCACGATGGGCCTGCGCAAGAACCTCGCGATCATCTGGCGCTTCATGTTCCACAAGCCGGCGCAGGCCGAGCCGCGGCAGCCGCTGCCGGTACAGGCGCTCACGCGCGCCGGGCTGCTGGCCGCACCCGATGCCAGCCTGTTCCGTCTCGGCCACTCCACGCTGCTGCTGAAGCTGCGCGGCGGCTTCTGGCTCACCGACCCGGTGTTCTCCGAGCGCGCGTCGCCGTTCCAATGGATGGGCCCCAAGCGCTTCCATGCACCGCCAATCTCGATCGACGAGCTGCCGCCCATCCGCGGCGTGATCCTGTCGCACGACCACTACGACCACCTCGACCGCGCCGCCGTCCTGCAGCTGCAGCACAAGGTCGAGCACTTCATCACGCCGTTGGGCGTGGGCGACCGGCTGATCGCCTGGGGCGTGCCCGCCGCCAAGGTGCAGCAGCTCGACTGGTGGCAGGCCACCGCCGTGGGCGGGCTGCGGCTCGTCGCCACGCCGGCGCAGCACTTCTCGGGCCGCGGCTTCGGCGACCGCGACCGCACGCTGTGGGTCTCGTGGGTGATCCTCGACGGCGAGCGGCGCCTGTTCTTCAGCGGCGACACCGGCTACCACGCCGACTTCAAGACCATCGGCGAACGCTACGGCCCGTTCGACGTGACGATGCTCGAGACCGGCGCCTACGACCCGCACTGGCCGCATGTGCACATGCAACCCGAGCAGACGCTGCAGGCCCACCTCGACCTGCGCGGCCGCTGGCTGCTGCCGGTGCACAACGGCACCTTCGACCTGGCGCTGCACAACTGGCACGACCCGTTCGACCGCATCACCGCGCTGGCCCAGGCCGCCGGCGTGCCGGTGGCCACGCCGCAGATGGGCGAGCGCGTCGACCTGCAGCAGCCGCAGGCGGGCACACCGTGGTGGCGCATGGCCTGAGCGTGCAGAGTTGGCAGGCGGATCGGGCGCTTTTCTGACTCAAGTCATGCGCCGCGTGGCCGAAAAATGCGACTTGCCCTTTTTGCGCCAGTCGCTGTCATGCCTGCTTTCCTGTCCCATTCCATCCGCCGCAAGCTGATCGCGGCCTCGGTGGCCATCGTGGCCGCCGCGATGATGCTGCTCACGCTGGCCAACCTGTGGACGGCCAACCGCACCACGATGCAGACGCTGCATGCGCAGGTCGATGCGCTGAGCGCCAGCTATGCCGAATCGATGGGCGGCTGGGTCGCCTCGAAGATGCAGGTGGTCAAGGCGATCGAGCCGCTGGCCGCGCAGGCCGAGCCCATCCCGTCGCTCGCGATGCTCAACGCCGGCGGCGGCTTCGACACCACCTACATCGGCTGGAGCGACAAGCGCTACGCCTTCTCCAGCCCGCAGAACCTGCCGGCCGACTGGGACCCGACCTCGCGCCCCTGGTACAAGCAGGCGGCCGAGGCCCGGCATGCGGTGCTGACCTCGCCTTACGTCGATGCCGGCACGAAGAAGCTGGTGGTCACCTTCGCGTCGCCGGTGCTCGATGGCAGCAGCGTGAAGGCCGTGGCGGCCGGCGACATCTTCATCGACGGCGTGGTGGCCACCACACGCTCGATCAAGCCCACGCCCCACAGCTTCGCCTTCCTCACCGATGCGCAGGGCCAGGTCATCGCGCATCCCGATCCGGCGCTCACACTGAAATCCGCCGCCGACATCGCGGCCGGCCTCGATGCCGCCCGCCTCAAGGCGCTGAGCGGCAGCCATGATCTGCAGGGCGTGCAGATCGGCGGCCAGGGCTACCGGCTCGCCGCCCGCGCGGTGCCCAACACCGACTGGACGCTGGTGATCGCCGTCAACGATGCCGATGCCCTCTCGGGCCTGGCCGCGCTGGCGCGCAACTCCATCGTGCTGGGCGTGGCGATGGTGATCGCCGCCGCGCTGGCGCTGGGCCTGCTGACCAGCACGATGCTGCGCCGCCTCGGATCGCTGCGCGACGCGATGCAGGACATCGCCTCCGGCGATGGCGACCTCACGCGCCGCATCGAGACCACCGGCCACGACGAGCTGGCGCAGATGAGCCGCGCGTTCAACGAATTCGCCGACAAGATCGAGGCCACGCTGCGCCGCATCCGCCTGACCACCGATTCGGTCAGCACCGCCGCGAGCGAGATCGCCACCGGCAACCAGGACCTCTCCGGCCGCACCGAGCAGACGGCGGCCAGCCTGCAGCAGACCGCCAGCTCGATGGAGCAGCTGACCGGCGCGGTGCAGCAAACGGCCGTCTCGGCGCAGACCGCCAACGGCCTGGCCCAACAGGCCGCCGCCGCAGCCGGCCGCGGCGGCGAGGTGGTGTCGCAGGTGGTGAGCACGATGGACGAGATCAACACCAGCTCGAAGAAGATCGCCGACATCATCGGCGTGATCGACGGCATCGCGTTCCAGACCAACATCCTGGCGTTGAACGCGGCAGTGGAAGCCGCGCGCGCCGGCGAGCAGGGCCGCGGCTTCGCGGTGGTGGCCGGCGAGGTGCGTTCGCTGGCCCAGCGCTCGGCCGAGGCCGCGCGCGAGATCAAGAGCCTGATCGGCTCCAGCGTCGAGAAGGTGGAATCGGGTGCGCGCCTGGTGCAGGACGCCGGGCAGACGATGAACGACATCGTCGGCAGCGTGCAGCGCGTGAGCCACATCATCCACGAGATCACCACCGCGGCCGCCGAGCAGAGCGACGGCATCGGCCAGGTCGGCCAGGCGATGGGCAACCTCGATCAGATGACGCAGCAGAACGCCGCGCTCGTCGAGCAATCGGCCGCGGCCGCCGCCAGCCTGCGCGAGCAGGCCCATACGCTGGCCGCCGTGGTGGCTGAGTTCAAGGTGCGCGACGCGGCCTGATGCACGACTCCATTCACGTGCCGGGGGCGGTCATCCTGATCATGCGACGGGCCGCCACGCGGCCGTCGTAATAGCCGGGCACGAGGCCTTCTTCCTCGAAACCGAGCGCGGCATAGAAGGCCAGCGCCCCCAGGTTGTCGGCCCGCAGCTCGAGCCGGATCGAGGCCATGCCCGCGACCTGCGCGGAGCGCAGCATCCACTCGATCATGTGGCGGCCCAGGCCGCGGCGGCGCAGGGCCGGCTGCACGCACAGCAGCACCAGGTGGGCACGCTCGTCGCCGAACTCCATGATCGCGAAGCCCTGCGGGCCGCTGCCATCGTCGGCCACCAGCGACGAGACGTCGCGATGGCCGATCAGCCGGGCAATGCGCACCGGTGAATAGCGCCAGGCCAAGCCGGCCTCGATGAAATCGCGCGACATCGCGGCGAGCGCCGCCGCATCGTCGGGGCGGGCGAGCCGGAGCGTGACGGCGCGATCGGACATGCGTCCGATTCTGGCACCGCACGCCCGCGGCTGCCGGGCTCAGTTGAGGTAGCGCTCCACGGTGCCCACGTCGCGCACCTGGGCTTGGTCGGGGTCGTCGCCGAACTCGCGGCGCGCGCGCCGCTGGCGCAACAGATCCCAGCACTGATCGAGCTCTTCCTCGATGTGCTTGAGCCGCTCGGCGTTCTGCTCGGGGCGCGCGGCTTCATTGCGCAGCCGGTGCTCTTCGTCGACGAGTTCGGTGATGTGGTGAAGCAGGCTCTTGTCGCTCATGCCGGGCCTCCAGGATTGGGTGGACTCGGCAGAGCGGCAAGCGCGGTGCCCACCGCGCCCTCAACGGCCATCGCCATCGGAATCGCCGGGCATCATCCGCTCGATCGTGTCGTTGAGCCGATCCCACGCATCGCGGCTCGCGTCGCGTGCGTGGTCCCACTCCAGCGACGAATCGCCGCGGGCCTGCGTCCAGTGGGTGCGCAGCTCGGGTTCCACCTCTTCCCAGGGGCGCCCGCGGTGCTGGCCGTGTGCCTCGGCGCCGTAGCGGTAGGCCGGCGCGTAGTCTTCATAGCGCGAGC
Source organism: uncultured bacterium (assembly GCA_966212505.1). GTDB lineage: Bacteria > Pseudomonadota > Gammaproteobacteria > Burkholderiales > Burkholderiaceae_C > CAMLIZ01. Next base: position 4,104 of record CBIHRS010000112.1, on the reverse strand, counting down.
CCGGCCGCACATAGGGTCGGCTCGCGTAGTGCTCGCGCCAGTAGTCGTCGTCGCTGGTGGGCGTGGGGTTGGTGGCATGGCCGGCCCCACCGCCCATCACGGCACCGCCCACTGCGCCCGCCACCGCGCCGACGAGGCTGCCCACCGGTCCGGCCGCCATGCCGGCCACCGCACCCGCGGTCATGCCGCCCACAGCGCCCGCGGCCGTGCCCACGGGATGCGAGGCGAGCGTGTCTTTCGGCGAGCCGTTCTTCGGCTCGCCCTTGGCTTGCGGCTTGTCGTCCTTCATGTCGTGCTCCTGCGGGTTGTCCACTGATCCGGCCATTTCACCGGACCGTTTCCCCGAGGCGCATCGGCCGCCGCCGCGTCGGCCTGTAGGCCGACGATGACCCCGCCGCCGTCAGAACGAGAGCGAAGGCTCCGCGCCCTGCGCGCTGTGCGCGAGCTTGAACACCGCCACCGCCTGCACCAATTGCTGGGCCTGCGTCTTCAGGCTCTCGGCCGCGGCCGCGCTCTGCTGCACCAGCGAGGCGTTCTGCTGCGTGGTCTCGTCCATGCGCGTGACCGCGGCGCCCACCTGCGCCACGCCGGCGCTCTGCTCGGCGCTGGCCGCGCTGATCTCGGCCATGATGTCGGTCACCCGGCGGATCGCGGCCACCACTTCCTGCATCGTGGCGCCGGCCTGGTCGACCAGCGCGCTGCCCTGCTCCACCCGCTCGACGCTGGCGCCGATCAGGCTCTTGATCTCCTTGGCCGCTTCGGCCGAGCGCTGCGCCAGCGAACGCACCTCGCCGGCCACCACCGCGAAGCCGCGGCCCTGCTCGCCAGCACGCGCAGCTTCCACGGCCGCGTTCAGCGCGAGGATGTTGGTCTGGAACGCGATGCCGTCGATCACGCCGATGATGTCGGCGATCTTCTTCGAGCTGTCGTTGATGCCCTTCATCGTGTCGACCACCTGGGCCACGACCTCGCCGCCCTTGATGGCCACAGTGGAGGCGCCGAGCGCGAGCTGGTTGGCCTGCTCGGCATTGCTGGCGTTCTGCCGCACGGTGGAGCCGAGCTGCTCCATCGACGAGGCCGTCTGCTCCAGCGCCGAGGCCTGCTGGTCGGTGCGGGCGCTCAGGTCGTTGTTGCCCTGCGCGATCTGCGTGCCGGCGATGGCCACGTTCTCGGCATTGGAGCGCACGGTGGAGACGGTGCTGGCCAGGCTGGCCTGCATCTCGCGCAGCGCGGCGAGCAGCGGGCCCATCGGGCCGTTGTCCGCCGCGATCTCGTTCGACAGGTGGCCACGCGCGATGCTGTTGGCCACCTCGGTGGCGCGGGCCACCGGGCCGGTGAGCATGCGCACGATCCACACCGCGAGGTAGGCCGCCACCGCGAGCGCGACGGTGCACACGCCGATCACCAGCGTGCGCACGCTGGCAGCGCCCGCATCGAGCCGCTGGTGCGCCTCGCCCGCGGCCCTGGCCTGCAGGTCGATCTGCGCGTTGAGCGCCTTCACCAGCGCAGCGCCTGTGGGCGTGGTGTTGGCGGCGCGATAGCTCTTGGCCTCGTCGTCCTTGCCCTCCAGCTTCAGCTGGAACCATTTGGGCCGCACATCGGCATAGCGCTGCACCGCCTCGCGCAGTGCGGCCAGCCCGCGCGCTTCTTCGGCGCTGAGATCGGAACGGGCATAGCCATCGAGCGCGTCGGTCACCGCCTTGAAGGTGGGCGCCTCGTCGGCCTGCGCCTTGCGCACGCCGGCTTCGTCGGCATGGGCGGCCGTCGCGATCGAATAGCGCAGTTGCCACAGCGCGCTGTTGGCCTTGCCGAGCTCGCCCGATCCGCGGGTGTCGGTATACAGCGCCGCGAAATGACGCTGCGCACTCCAGGTGAACCAGCCCGCGACGGCGCCGGCGATCGCGATCAGCGCGATGGTGATGCCGAATGCGATCAGCAATCGGGTATTGAGCGTGTTCTTCATCGTGGCCTCCGTGAAATCTGTTGTGCAGCGCGGAGGTTGGCACGCGGCCGCAGCCGGCGATGGCGCGAATAAGGCGGGGGGAACCGCCCTGTTCGATTCGCTTCAGCGAGTGCGCGAGGGCCGGCGCTTCAGGCCGTCGCGCAGGTGGGCCACCTCTTCGCGCAGCGCCTGCACGAAACGATCGACCAGCGGATTGGCCGGCCGGTGCAGCGGCTGCACGAGGTGGACGCGGAAAGGGATCGACACCGCGAGCGGCCGGATCGCGAGGCCGGGGCCGGCCTGCTCCATCGCGGTGAGCGGGTTCACGATCGCCAAGCCCAGGCCATGCTTGACCATCGCGCAGATCGACACCGCGCTGTGCGTTTCCACCGCCTGGCGGCGCTGCACGCCCTGCTCGTCGAACAGGCGATCGACCAGCAGCCGGTAGGGATCATCCGGCGCGAGGCTGATGAAGGGCTGGCCCGCGAAGTCCTTCAGCTGCAGCACCCGCTTGCCGAGCAGCGGATGCCCCTCGGGCAGCACGCACACCTCGTCGAGCTCGATCAGCAGCGACTGCCGCGTGCCGCTGGGCGCGCTGTCGCGCTCGCCCAGGCCGAGGTCGTAGCTCTGCGCGGCCAGGCATTCCTCCAGATATGGCGACTCCTGCTGCGCGATGGCCACGCCCACGCCGGGATGCCGCGCGAGGAAGCGCGCGCAGGCTCCCGGCAGCAGCGCATGCGAGAAGGCCGGCAGGCACACCAGCGAGAGCTGCCCCTGCGCGAACTGCCGCAGCCGCGCCGCGGTGCTGACGATGCGCTCCAGGCCCACGTACGAGCGCTGCACCTCCTCGAACAGCGCCAGCGCCTGCGCGGTGGGTTGCAGCCGCCCGCGCACCCGCTCGAACAGCGGCATGCCCAGCAGCTGCTCCAGCCGTGCGAGCTCGCGGCTGACCGTGGGCTGCGAGGTGAACAGGGCCTGCGCGGCGGCGGTGACGCTGCCGGCCGTCATCAGCGCGCGGAACACTTCGATGTGGCGGTGGGTGATGCGCATGGCGTCACCATATCAGGAATGAATGGCTCACCCAACACAAAGCACTGGCGTGAATCGATGGAAAACCCCACCATGCGCACCATGTCACCCTTCACCCCCGAACAGATCACCACCCTCGCCGAGCGCCACGGCACGCCGCTGTGGGCCTACGACGCGGCCACCATCCGCAGCCGCATCGCCGAGCTCAAGGCCTTCGACACCGTGCGCTTCGCGCAGAAGGCCTGCTCCAACACGCACATCCTGCGGCTGATGCGCGAGCAGGGCGTGCTGGTCGACGCGGTGTCGCCCGGCGAGATCGAACGCGCGCTGCATGCGGGCTACCAGCCGGGCACGGAGCGCGACGAAATCGTCTTCACCGCCGACGTGATCGACCGCGCGACGCTGCGCCTGGTCACGCAGCACAAGATCCCGGTCAACGCCGGCTCGATCGACATGCTCGACCAGCTGGGCGTGCAGTCGCGCGGGCACCGCGTGTGGCTGCGCATCAACCCCGGCTTCGGCCACGGCCACAGCCAGAAGACCAACACCGGCGGCGAGAGCAGCAAGCATGGCATCTGGCATGCCGACCTGCCGAAGGCGCTGGAGGCCATCCGCCGCCACGAGCTGCGCCTGGTGGGCATCCACATGCACATCGGCTCCGGCGTCGACTACGGCCACCTGGAGCAGGTGTGCCATGCGATGGTGAAGCTGGTGGCCGGCATGGGCCACGACCTCGAGGCCATCTCGGCCGGCGGCGGCCTCTCGATCCCCTACCGTGCCGGCGAGGCGCGCGTGGACACCGCGCACTACTACAGCTTGTGGGATGCGGCGCGCCGCGAGATCGAGGCGCGGCTCAAGCACCCGGTCAAGCTCGAGATCGAGCCGGGCCGCTACCTCGTGGCCGAATCGGGCGTGCTGGTCAGCGAGGTGCGTGCGGTCAAGGACATGGGCACCAACCACTTCGTGCTGTGCGATGCCGGCTTCAACGACCTGGCGCGGCCGGCGATGTACGGTGCCCACCACCACATCAGCGTGGTGTCGCGCCGCGGTGCCTCGAGCACCGCAGAGCGACCCACCGTCGTGGCCGGCCCGCTGTGCGAATCGGGCGACGTGTTCACGCAGGGCGAAGGCGG
>CBIHRS010000111.1:0-9589 GCA_966212505.1 uncultured bacterium | reverse complement strand
GGCGAGGCCAAGTCTGCAGCGCCCCCGCCGCAGCCCGGCCCGCTCGCAGCCTTGCTGCACTACCCCAAACCCAACAAACACCTCACCCCGCCGACCACAAGAACCACAACGCGCCAAGAACAGCCGCCAGGCTCACCCCCACCGCCGGCAGCTTCACCGGATGCAGCCGGGTCCACAGCAGCAGCCCGGTGATGCACAGCAGGATCAGCCCGCCCGCGATCGTGTCCGACAACAGCACCCAGAACACGCCCGCACCGGAAGCGGTGTGCAGCCGCATCAGCGCGCCGATCGGCGTCGCATCCTGCGTCTCGAGCTTGATGAAGCGGTTGCCGACGAAGTATTCGGCCGTGATGCTGCGATGCACGCCGAACCAGCTGAACTGCCAGCGCGCCGGCTGCTGCACCTCGCGGTCGCCCCAGCTCACGCGCCGCGGCGGCTCGGCCTTGATGCGGCCCTGCAGCGAGCCCAGGGCCAGCTCGGCCTCCAGCCAGCGCGCCATCTCCTCGGCGCTGCGGAACACCTGCGCCTCGGGCAGCTGCATCTGCACCGTGCGCTGCACCGCCTTCTCCACCGGGATCTTCATCACCGCGCGGTGGTTCATCAGCAGCCCGGTGGCACCGAACAGCAGGCCCAGCATTGCGCCCCACAGCCCCACGTAGAGATGGATTCTGCGCAGCCAGCGCAGGAACGCCACGCGCCGCCGGTGCGCGCGCTGCACGGGGGTGTATGCCGGCCGCCCCGGCGGCGGCAGCGAGTCGATCACCGCGCTCATCGCTTCATGCCCATCGAATCAAGGCTGCGCCCACATGCGCAGCAGGTTGTGATAGCAGCCGGTCAGCTGCAGCCGGGCCGCTTCGTCGGCATCGGTCTGCGCCAGGCGCTGGATCGAGGTGTCGAGGTCGAACAGCAGCGTGCGCTGGCCCTCGTCGCGCACCATGCTCTGCACCCAGAAGAACGAGGCCAGCCGTGCGCCGCGCGTCACCGGCTCCACGCGGTGCAGGCTGGTCGACGGGTACAGGATCATGTGGCCCGCCGGCAGCTTGACCGAGTGCACCCCGTAGGTGTCCTCGATCAGCAGCTCGCCGCCGTCGTACTCGTCGGGGCCGGCGAGGAACAGCGTGGCCGACAGGTCGGTGCGCAGCCGCTCGGGCGTGCCGGGGATCAGCCGCAGCGCGTTGTCCACATGGTTGCCGAAAGTCTCGCCGCCTTCGTAGCGGTTGAACATCGGCGGGTACACCCGCGCGGGCAGCGCCGCGCTGATGAACAGCGGATGGCGCTCCAGCGCCGCGAGGACGGTGTCGCCCAGCTCGCGCGCCACGGCCGAGCCCTCCGGCAGCTGCCGGTTGCGCTTGACGCGCGCGCCCTGGTGGCCGGCGGTGGCGAGGCCATCGACCCATTCGGCAGCCTCCAGTCGCGCGCGCATCTGGCTCACCTGGGCTGCATTCAGCACATCGGGGATCTGGACGATCATCGCGCCTCCGGGGTCAGAAGCGGTATGTCGCGCTCAGCAGCGCGGTGCGGCCGCGCACCGGCGTCGCGCGGCCGGCGCTGCTGCCTTCGAAATACAGGCGGTCGGTGAGGTTCTGCAGGTTCAGGCGCACCTCATAGGCCTTCTGCACATAAGCCACCGTGGCATCGAGCCGCGTGTAGCCATCGACCTCGGCCGTCTCGTAGTTGTTGAGCGTGCGTTTGGCCGAATACAGCAGACCGCCGCCCACTTCCCATTGCGAGGCCACGCGCTTCGTGCTCCACACCGAGAGCATGTGGCGCGGCGTGTTGGGCGCCGTCTTGCCCTCGGCGGCGATGCCGGCATCCACGCCGGTGCCGATCTCGGGCGACTTGACGATCCGGCCGCGCATGAAGGTGTAGCCGCCGAAGACCTGCCAGGTGGGTGTGAGGTAGCCGGTGAGGCCGAGCTCGAAGCCGTCGACGCGGATCTTGCCGGCCGTCACCTGCACCGTGCCGGCGCCGTCGCGCGAGCGGGCATTGGTCTTCTCGACGCGGAACACCGCACCCGTGAAGCTCAGGTCGCCCTCGAGCAGGTCGAGCTTGACGCCCGCCTCGAGCGAGCGGTTCTTCTCGGCATCGAGCGACGCGGTGGTGGCGCTCTGCGTCACCGTCTCGGCCGATGGATTGAACGAGGTGCCGTACGACAGGTACCACGACTGCTGCCCGGTCGGCTGGTAGAGCACGCCAGCGCGCGGGCTCCACATCGTCTCCGATTTGGGCGTGGACGCCGCGGTGGTGTCGGCCGGGAAGCCGGCGGGCAGCGCGTACTTCACGAGGTCGGTGCTGGCCTTGAAGCGCTCGCCGCGCACCCCGGCCACCAGCTTCCAGTGCGGTGTGAGGTCGATCTGGTCGTTGACGTAGGCGGCCAGCGTGTCGGCCGTGGTGGTCACGGTGCGCGACAGCGCGCGCTGGCCGCTGCGCGCCTCCAGCTCGGGCGAGCCGAGGTTCACGGTCGCGTCAGCGGTGGTGGTGTTCCACACGTAGCGGTCTTCGCGGCTCTTCTCGCGCGCCAGCTCCAGGCCGGTGATCAGCGTGTGCTGCACGCTGCCGGTGGCGAACTTGAACTGCAGGTCGGTCTGGTTGACGAGCGAGGTGTCATGGATCGTGCGGTCGCGGTCCTGGCGCGGCGCGGTGAGCAGGCTCAGCGGGTCGGCCATCGACGGCGTGCCGCCGCCGATGCGCGACACGGTGCCCAGCGGCGACGGCGACGCATCGGTGCGGTTGGCGCTGTACATCGTGCGGTTGCGCAGCGTGGCATCGGCCGAGAGCTTGTGTTGCACCGTGGCGTTGAACACGTTGACCGACTGGTTGAAGTGGTCGTCGGTGTAGCCGTAGAACACGTCGCTCGGCGCCTTGACCGGCTTGCGCACGCTGCCGGCGCCGGCCGTAGTGACGAACGGGAAGCCGTAGTCGGGCAGGTCGCGGTTGCGCTGCACCAGCGCCGACACGGTCAGCTCGGTGGGCGTGTTGATGCCGAAGCGCAGCGACGGCGCCACGCCCCAGTCCTGGTTGCGCACCACGTTGCGGGTGGATTGCTGGTCCTGCCCGAACACCGCGATGCGCGCGGCCGAGGTGTCCGAGAGCTTGCGGTTCAGCTCGGCGGTGCTGCGGTAGTAGTCATCGGTACCCACGGTGACGCCGACTTCGCCATGGTCCTTGAGGTCGGGTTTCTTGCTCACCTGGTTGATCACGCCGCCGGTGGAGCCGCGGCCGAACAGCATCGACGACGGGCCCTTCAGCACCTCGATCGCCTCGAGCATGAAGTTGTCGCGGCTGTACTGGCCGCGGTCGCGCAAGCCGTCGAGGTAGATGTCGGTGCGGGCCGAGAAGCCGCGCAGGTTGATGTTGTCGCCGATCACGCCGCCCTCGCCCGCGCCCAGCGTGATGCCGGGCACGTTGCGCAGCGCATCCTTCAGCGAGGCCGCAGCCTGCGAGTCGAGCATCTTGCGGTCCATCACCGTCACCGATTGCGGCAGGTCGCGCAGCGCGGTGTCGAATTTGGCGCCCGCCGTGGTCTTGGTGTTGTCGCGCACGCGGGCACCGGTCACGGTCACGGTGGTGGTGGCTGCACCAGTGGCACCCGAAGCATCGGCCACCGCCGTGGCCTCGCCCTGTTGTGCGTGGGCGGAACCGAACACGAGGGCCAGCGCCGCGGCGCGCAGGCTCAGCGGCAGGGGATGCGAAGAGGAAGCAGCGAAGTCTCGGGGCGTGGTCATGGTGAGGAACGGAAGCGCTGTCTTGGCAGCGGCGGATCGTGAAGGCGCGAATAATAAATGCAAATCGTTCTCATTTGCAAACGTAAACACCAAAGGCCCGGACGGGAAAGCGATGGCCAGGCGCGCCGTTCAGGTCCGCCATCTCCCTGCTCAACAGGCGCAAACCACCATTCGCCATGGAGGCAGTTCACAAGCCGTGGGCCCGCTGCGTCCAATCGCGGCACAACCACTTCCGGGGAAGACTCCATGAACGTTCCTGCATCGCTCCGTGCCGCGGCCATGCTGCTCGGCTGCGGCCTTGGCATCGCCACGTCGGCTGTTGCAGCCACCGGCTGCATCCCGCTCGCGCCCGGCGCCAACTTCTCGGCCTATCTCACCGACATGGGCAACGGCCTCGTGCAGGCGCAGGACATCTGCTACGCCAACGGCACGAGCTGGTGGGAGGACAACACGCACGGTCCCGGCAACGTGAAGCTCTTCCAGCGCTTCGACTACTACCGCCCGGCGCAGGTGCCGCTCACGCAGCCGGTGCCGCTGGTGATCTGGGCTCACCCGTCCGGTCAGACCGAGAAGCTCAACAGCACCCGGATGAGTTCGCTGGTGGCGCCGGCCGCACGCGCGGGCTTCGCCTTCATGTCGATCGAGTTCCGGCATCCGGTGGGCAGCCAGCTGGCCCCAACGAATCCGCCCACGCTGCCCAACTACGACATCCCCAACACCGACGTCGCACGTGCGGTGCAATGGGCGCGCTCACGCGCCCAGCAGTTGGGGCTGGACGCGAGCAACGTCTTCCTGATCGGGCAGTCGCGCGGCACGCTCGGCATCCTCACCGCGCTGATGCCCGACCAGGCCGACATCGGCAGCGGCACCGATTACCTGCGCTACTCGTCGCGCGTCAACGCCGCGGTGGGCGTGCAGGCACAGAGCAGCTACAACCACGACGAGGTGCGCAACACCTTCATCGTCAGCAGCGACTGGCCGCGCTTCGACGATCCGCTGACCGGCTATCCGATGTACACGCACGCCGGCAGTGCGATCTCGCAGGTGAGCGACGATGACCCGCCGATCCAGCTGCGCTACGACCGCGTGCCCACCGATCCCAACCGCGTGGTGCCGCTGCACATGGCCAATGCCGACGGCACCTGCCCGAACGATCCCAACGTACCCGGCGGCTGCTTCGACGAGCACCATCCCAACTTCGGCCTCGCGCTGGGGCAGGCCTATGCGGCGCATCCGGCACTCGCGGGCAAGTTCAGTGTGCAGTACGGGCTCGATCCGCTGCACTACTTCGACAACTACATCTGCTTCTTCATCAGCCACCTGAGCGCAGGCGGCCGCGTCGAGACCGAGCAGGCCGGCGGACAGGTGCCGGCCGCGTGCGGCGTGCGTTGAGCGACAGAGCCGGTCGAAGCTATTCGCCGGCCATCCACCAGCCGGCGGCGGCCACCTTGCCGCCGGCGAAGAAGAACACGAGGCGGTCATGGCCGCCTCGCCAGTCATAGATCGACAGCCCTTGGGGCGAGGCCGGGCGGGCACCTGTGTCTCGGGTGAGGTGCGCTGCGAGTTCGTCGCAGCGCACCGATGGACACGTCACGGTTTCATCGGGCGGCCCCATCCATTCACGCAGCGTCGCTTCGGGCACCGCGCCCTCCACCGCCTGCGCCGCCAGCGCCTTCATCGCCTGATGCTTGGCACCGTTCCAAGCATCGACCTCGGCATTCCATGCGCCGCCGTTGAAGTGACCCTGCGCACGCCGCAGCGCCTGAAAACGCTCGGCGCTCAGTGACCAAGGTAATGTCGATTGGGCACAGCTGCTGCTCCAGACACCAATCGATACCAAAAGCATGAGCACCGCCTGCTTCATCTGGTGACGACCCCTATTCATGTGGCGCACGAGCGTCCGAGAATCCGCCGCGGCGCGCGGCACGGACCGATCCCGCGCCATGCGCCAGGCCCGCCGCACAACGGCGGAGTTCTGCAACCAGGGAGCTCTACATGCATCTCTCTCGCTCGCATCTCGCTGCGGCTGTCGCCGCACTTTGCCTCTCGATCACGGCCGGCACGGCCCTCGCGCAGGCCACCGCCGCCAAGCCGCCCAGCATGCGCGAACTGCGCGAACAAGAAAAGCAGAAGGTCAACATCTACAAGGCCTGGTACCCCGACGTCAAGACCGCGCACAAGGCCGCCATCACCTTCCACGCCAACGTGCTCGAAGCCGACTACAGCAAGGGCTTCCTCGTGCTGGAGCTCGAACCGCACGAGATCGCCACGCTGCAGCGCTTCGGTTTCCGCGTGGAGCCGGCGCCCGACTACGTGGCGCTGCGCGACCAGTTCCTCAACGACATCCAGCAGGCCAACGCGGCGCGGCAACGCATCGACCCGATGTCCACCGACATCGGCATCCAGTCGATTCCCAACTATTCGTGCTACGAGACGGTGGAAGAGACCTTCGCCGCCGCGCAGGCCTTTGCCACCAACCATCCCACGCTGGCAAGCTGGATCGACGTGGGCGACTCCTGGCAGAAGACCAAGGGCCTGGGCGGCTACGACATGAAGGTGCTGAAGCTGACCAACAGCGCGGTGCCCGGCCCCAAGCCCAAGCTCTTCGTGCAGAGCGCGATCCATGCGCGCGAGTACACCACCGCGCCGCTGGTGCTGGAGTTCGCGCGTTGGCTGGTCAATGGCTACGGCACCAATGCCGATGCCACCTGGATCATGGACCACCACGAGGTGCACCTGCTGCTGCAGAGCAACCCCGATGGCCGCAAGAAGGCCGAAGGCGGCCTGCTGTGGCGCAAGAACACCAACACCGCCTATTGCGGCGCCACCAGCAACAGCCGCGGCGCCGACCTGAACCGCAACTTCAGCTTCGGCTGGAACAGCACCAACGGCGAAGGCTCCAGCAGCAACCAGTGCGACGAGACCTACCACGGCCCCTCGGCCGGCTCGGAGCCCGAGGTGAAGGCAATCGAGGCCTACATCCGCAGCCTGTGGCCCGACCGCCGCGGCCCGGGCGTGAACGACGCCGCGCCCTCGGACACCAGCGGCATCCACCTCGACATCCACAGCTACAGCCAGCTCGTGCTATGGCCCTGGGGCACGACCAGCACGCCCGCACCCAACGGCACCGCGCTGCAGACGCTGGGCCGCAGGCTCGCCTACTTCAACGGCTACACGCCCGAGCAGTCGATCGGCCTGTATCCCACCGACGGCACCAGCGACGGCCCGAGCTACGGCGAGCTGGGCGTGGCCGCGTTCACGATCGAGCTGGGCACCAGCTTCTTCGAGAGCTGCAGCAACTACCAGAACGACACCAAGCCGAAGAACCTGCCGGCACTGATCTACGCCGCCAAGGTGGTGCGCACGCCCTACCTCACGCCCGCCGGCCCGGATGTGACCTCGGTGAGCCTGGCCAACGACGGCGTGAGCGCCGGCACGCCGGTGACGTTGAACGCGTCGATCACCGACACGCGCTTCAACAACAGCAACGGCACCGAGCCCACGCAGGCCATCACCGCCGCCGAGGCCTACATCGACGTGCCGCCGTGGAACTCGGGCGCTTCGCCGATCGCGCTGCGCGCCAGCGACGGCACGTTCAACTCGACGACCGAAGGCGTGACCGGCTCGCTGCCCACCACCGGCCTCGCGCAGGGCAAGCACCTGGTGTACGTGCGCGGCAAGGATGCCTCGGGCCAGTTCGGCCCGGTGTCCGCGGTGTTCCTCAACATCGGCAACGGCGGTGGCGGCCTCACCGAGACCGAACCCAACGACTCGCGCACCGCGTCCAACGTGGTGACGACACCGGGCACGCTGAACGCCACGATGGGCTCGACCAGCGACAACGACTGGTTCGCGGTCGACCTGCCTGCCGGCAAGACGCTCACCGCGACGATGACGCCCAACGGCTCGAGCGACTACGACCTGTACGTCTACAACAGCGTGGGCACGCAGATCGGCGCGAGCGAGAACGGTACCGGCGCGGTCGATTCGGTGAGCGTCACCAACACCGGCAGCGGCACCATCCGGCGCTATGTGCGGGTGGTGTACTACGGCGGTGGCACGGGCGCGACGAGCGGCAAGTACACGCTCGGCCTCTCGTGGTAAGCCTCAGTCGATGAACAGCAGCGACGGCGTCTCGAGCATCGTGCGGATGGCCTGCACGAACTCGGCGGCGTCCTGCCCATCGACCACGCGGTGATCGAACGACGATGACAGGTTCATCAGCAGCCGGGGCACCACCGCCCCGGCCTTGATCACCGGCCGCTCGACGATGCGGTTGATGCCGACGATCGCCACCTCGGGGCGGTTGATCACCGGCGTGGTCACGATGCCGCCCAGCGGCCCGAGGCTGGTGATCGTGATCGTCGAGCCCGAGAGTTCGTCACGCGTGGCCTTGCCGCCGCGCGCCGCATCGGCCAGGCGCAGCACCTCGGCGGCGCAGCCCCACAGGTCGAGCGTCTCGGCATGGCGCACCACCGGCACCATCAGGCCGTTGTCCGTCTGCGTGGCGATGCCGATGTGCACCGCGCCATGGCGGGTGACGGTGCCGGTCTCGTCGTCGAAGCGGGCGTTCATCTGCGGAAACTCGCGCACCGCCAGCACCAGCGCGCGCATCAGCATCGGCAGCAGCGTGAGCTTGCCGCGCTGCGCGCTCCACTTCGCGTTGAGCTTCGCGCGCAAGGCCTCGAGCTCGGTGACGTCGACCTCCTCCACGTAGGTGAAGTGCGGGATGTGGCGCTTGGCCTCCTGCATCTTCTGCGCGATCTTGCGGCGCAGGCCGGTGATGCGGATCTGCTCCTCGTCGTTGCGTTCGGCATAGCGCGGCAGCGGCGGTGCCACCAGTGTTGCGGCAGGCTGAGGCTGCGGCGGCGTGCCCGCGCCATGCTTGGCGACATGCGCCTCGAGGTCGGCCTGCATGATGCGGCCGCCGAGGCCGCTGCCCTGCACCTGCTGCAGGTCGAGGCCCAGCTCCCAGGCGCGGCGCCGCACGGCGGGCGAAGCGATCGGCCTGTCGGGCGTCTTCACGCTCGCGCGTGCCGGCGCGGGCGCCTGCAACGCGGCCACCTTCGCCGGGGCAGGCGCCGGCACGGGCGCGGGGGCCGCAGCAGTCGGCGCCTCAGGCCTGGTCGGCGAACGCCGGGGCTTCTCCTCGCCGGCCACCTCGATGCGGATCAGCTCGCTGCCTACCGCCATCTGCTGGCCCACCTCGCCGCCGAGCGCGAGCACGGTGCCCACCACCGGCGACGGGATCTCGACCGTGGCCTTGTCGGTCATCACGTCGGCCAGGATCTGGTCTTCGACGATGGCATCGCCCGGCTTCACGCGCCAGGCCACGAGTTCGACCTCGGCAATGCCTTCGCCGATGTCGGGCATCTTGATCACATGAACACCCATGGTCAGCTCTCCATCGCCCTGCGAAGCGCCGCGGCCACCCGATCGGGGCCGGGGAAGTAGGCCCACTCCTGCGCATGCGGATACGGCGTGTCCCAGCCGGTCACGCGCTCGATCGGCACCTCGAGGTGGTAGAAGCAATGCTCCTGCACCAGCGACACCAGTTCGGCACCGAAGCCGCTGGTGCGCGTGGCCTCGTGCACCACGACGCAGCGGCCGGTCTTCTTCACCGACTTGAGGATCGCGTCGAGATCCAGCGGCCAGAGGCTGCGCAGGTCGATGATCTCGGCATCGATGCCCGTCTCCTTCGCGGCGGCCTCGGCCACGTAGACCATGGTGCCGTAGGCCAGCACGGTGAGCTCGTCGCCCGGCCGGTAGACCGCGGCCGATTCGAGCGGCACGGTGTAGTAGCCATCGGGCACCTCGCCGAGCGGATGGCTGGACCACGGCACCACCGGCTTGTCGTGGTGGCC
>CBIHRS010000110.1:0-9672 GCA_966212505.1 uncultured bacterium | reverse complement strand
GCCAAGAACTGGCAGGACGTGGCGGTGGTGATCGACCCCGCCGACTACCCGCGCGTGCTGTCCGAGCTGAAGGCCGGCAAGATCGAGCGCAACACCAAGTTCATGCTGGCGAAGAAGGTGTATGCCCACACCGCCGCCTACGACGGCATGATCACCAACTACCTCACCGCGCTCGAGGAAGGCGCCGAGAACGCCACCGCCTCGGTGCCCGCGAAGCAGGAATACCCCGAGGTCTTCAACCTGCAGCTGGTCAAGACGCAGGGCCTGCGCTACGGCGAGAACCCGCACCAGAGCGCCGCGTTCTACCGCGACGCCAGGCCGGTCGAGGGCACGCTGGCCCACTGGACCCAGCTGCAGGGCAAGGAGCTCAGCTACAACAACATCGCCGATGCCGATGCGGCCTGGGAATGCGTGAAGACCTTCGACGCGCCGGCCTGCGTGATCGTCAAGCACGCCAACCCCTGCGGCGTGGCGGTGGGCGGCACGGCGATCGAGGCCTATGCCAAGGCCTTCAAGACCGATCCGACCTCGGCCTTCGGCGGCATCATCGCGTTCAACCAGCCGCTCGACGGTGCGGCCGCCGCCGAGGTGGTCAAGCAGTTCGTCGAGGTGATCATCGCCCCGAAGATCACCCGCGAGGCGCGCGAGGTCTTCGCCGGCCGGCAGAACGTGCGCCTGCTCGAGGTGCCGCTGTCGCGCCAGAGCAATGCGCTGGACTTCAAGCGCGTGGGCGGCGGCATGCTGCTGCAGTCGGCCGACGCCAAGAACGTGGCGGCCGGCGAACTGCGCGTGGTGAGCAAGCAGCAGCCCACGCATGAGCAGATGCAGGACCTGCTGTTCGCCTGGAAGGTCGCCAAGTTCGTCAAGAGCAACGCGATCGTGTTCTGCGCCGGCGGCATGACGCTGGGCGTGGGCGCCGGCCAGATGAGCCGCGTCGACTCGGCCCGCATCGCCAGCATCAAGGCCGAGAACGCCGGCCTCACGCTGAAGGGCTCGGCGGTGGCCAGCGACGCCTTCTTCCCGTTCCGCGACGGGCTCGACGTGGTGTGCGACGCCGGCGCCACCTGCGTGATCCAGCCGGGCGGCTCGATGCGCGACGAAGAAGTGATCGCCGCCGCCAACGAACGCGGCATCGCGATGGTGTTCACCGGCACCCGCCACTTCCGCCACTGAACCCGACGACGCGCGGAGCGCAGCCGCCGGGCCGCCCCAAGGCTGCGCGACAGCCCCCTCGGGGGGCGAGGCCGCCGCGCGGCCTGGGGGCGCCATCTTCCCCCAAAAGGGGGAAAGGCCGGCCCTGACGCGCTGCGGGGATCGACCCGCTCCTATACTCGTTTGAAAGGCGCCTCGCGCGCCTCCAAGGGAGCGCGTCATGGGCAAGAAGAAGGCGGACGCGGCTGTCGACCAGCCGCACGCCGAAGGCGCCCCGCCGCAACAGGCGCCACTGGCCGCATCTGCTGCCAACGACACGGTCTTCGACGAACTGCTGGCCCTCGTCCGCCGCGACACCGGCATGGACGTCACGCAGTACCGCGAGGCCACGCTGCGCCGCCGTGTCGACCGCCGCCGGCGCCTGCTCAACCTCGACTCCGACGACGCCTACCTCGACTACCTGCGGGTGCACCCCGACGAAGTGCAGGCGCTGCAGCGCAGCTTCCTGATCTCGGTGACCTCGTTCTTCCGCGACGCGCCGGCCTTCGCCGCCCTGCGCGCCGCGCTGCGCCGGCTGGTCGACGAGAAGCCGGTGGACCAGCCGCTGCGCGTGTGGGTGCCGGCCTGCGCGACCGGCGAAGAGGCCTATTCGGTGGCCATCGTGCTGCTCGAGGCGCTGGCCGGCCGCACGCGCCGGCCGGAGATCAAGATCTTCGCGACCGACCTCGATGCCGCCGCCATCGCCGTGGCCAAGCAGGGCTGCTACGACGCGAGCGAGCTCGAAGGGCTGGACCCGGAGCTGCAGGCACGCTATTTCAGGCCCATGGGCGGGCACCACGAGATCAGCCCCGACGTGCGCGACCTGTGCCTGTTCGCCCAGCACGACGTGGTACGCGACGTGCCCTTCACCCGGCTCGACCTGGTGAGCTGCCGCAACCTGCTGATCTACTTCAAGCCCACGCTGCAGGCCGAGATCCTGCGCCGCTTCCAGTACGCGCTGCACGTGGGCGGCCTGCTGCTGCTCGGCCGCGCCGAATCGCTGACGGACGACACCGCGGCGCTGTTCGAGCCGGTGGAGCCGCACCAACGATTGTTCCGCCGCCGGCCGGGTGTGCCCTCGCTGCCGCTGCGGCCGGGCACCCTCTCGTTGCCCCGCACACCCGGGGGCATGCTTGGCGGTGCAGCGGCCGCGGCTGTCGAGCGGGCCGACGAACCGCCGCTGCAGCAGGCGATGCGCGAGGCCCTGCTGTCGTGGTATGCCCCAGCGAGCGTGCTGTTCGATCCGGTGTCGCTCGCGCCGCTGCACTTCCAGGGCGCCAACGACCGCTACCTGCTGTTCCCCCAGGGCAGCGCCAGCTTCGACCTGCCCTCGCTGCTGCCGGAGCCGCTGCGCGGCGAATTCCTCGCGCTGGTGGTGCAGCTGCGCGACCCCACGCGTGACGAGGCCGGCAGCCCGCCGGTGCCGCTGCGGCCGGGCGCAACGGCCGGCGCGGTGAGGCTGCGGCTGCGCCGGCTGCCGAAGGCGCCCGTCGGCACGCAGCCCTGGCTGCTCTGCTTCGAAGACCTGCCGATGCCGCAGCCGGTCAACGGCACCGGCATCGCCACGCACGAGCAGCAGCGGTTGCGCGAAGAGCTCGACCGCAGCCGCGAGCAATCGCGCGCGCTGGTGCAGGCGCTCGACAGCTCCAACCAGGCGCTGCAGGCCAGCAACCGCGAGCTGCAGATGTCCACCGAGGCGCTGCAGACCTCCAACGAAGAACTGCAGGCCGCCAACGAAGAGCTCAGCACCGTCAACGACGAGCTGCAGGCCAAGTCGGAAGAGCTCGCGCGGCTCAACGAGACGCTGTCGAACATCCAGGACTCGATCCGCATCGGCCTCGTCGTGGTCGACCAGCGCATGCGGGTGCTGCGCTACAACGAGCTGGCGGTGCGGGTGTTCGGCCTGCTGCCCGGCGACGTCGGCCGGCCGCTGCACGAGGTGCCGCGCCTGCTCGACCTCCCGGGGCTGGAGTCGGACGTGGCCGAGGCCGTGCGCAGCGGCCGCCCGCAGGTGCGGCGTGCGGTACGCGACGACTTCCACTATCTGGTGCAGGTCGCGCCCTATGTGAACCGGCGCGGCGAGCGCGTGGGGGCGGTGCTCAGCTTCTCCGACGTATCGGAGCTGCGCGCCGCCGAGGTAGCACAGCAGCGCGTGGAGCAGCGCTTCCGGCTGATCACCGAGGCGCTCACCGAGGTGGTGTGGATGAGCACGCCCGGGCTCGGGCAGCTGCTCTACCTGAGCCCGTCCTTCGAGGCCTTGTGGGGGCTGCCGGTACAGCAGGCGCTCGAACACCCTGCGCTGCTGCTGGAGGCCCTGAGCCTCACCGACCGCCAGAGCCTGCTCGAGCGCCTGGGTGCCGACGATGCGCTGCCCTGGTCGGTGGAGTTCCCGCTGCGCCGCCCCGATGGCCTGCAGCGCTGGGTGCACGTGCACGGCCGGGGCGTGCTCGACGACGACGGCCGCCTGCTCTACCAGGTCTGCACCGCGGTCGACATGACCGAGCGCGTGCGCAACGAGCAGAGCGTGCGCGACAGCGAGCGCCAGTTCCGCGAGCTGGCGCATTCGCTGCCGGTGCTGGTGTTCACCACCGATGCGCGCGGGCGCTGCGACTTCGTCAACGAACCCTGGCTGCGCTACACCGGGGGTGATGCCGCGCAGACGCTCGGCGAGGGCTGGATGCAGCAGGTGCATCCGCTCGACCGGCTGCGCGTGGCCGCGGTCTGGCAGGAGGCCGTGGCGGAGGGCCGGCCCTACCAGGTCGAATTCCGCCTGCGCGGACGCGACGGCAGCTACCGCTGGTTCGACACGCGGGCGCTGCCGCACCGCGGCTCCGACGGCCGGGTGCTGCGCTGGTTCGGCGCCAACATCGACATCGACGACCGCAAGCAGGCCGAGGCGCACCTGCAGCGCAACGTGCAGCTGATCCAGCTGGTGATGGATTCGGTGCCGGCGCTGGTGTCGTACCTCGACGACCAGGGCATCTACCGCTGGGTCAACCGCCACTACAGCGAATGGTTCCAGGTCGATCGCCAAGCCATCGTGGGCCGAGCCTTCCGCGACGTGGTGGGCGACGTGATCTACCAGGAGGCCGGGCCGCTGCTGGAGCGCGCGCTGCGCGGCGAGACGGTGGCCTCGACGCGGCGCGCCAAGCGGCCGCACTGGCACGAGGTGCGCTGGATCCACATCACCTATACCCCCGACCGCGCCGAAGACGGCCATGTGCGCGGCGTAGTGACCACGGTGCGCGACATCACCGCCGAGCGCGAGGCCACCCAGGCACTGCAGGCCAGCGAGGCGCGCGCCCACAGCATCATCGAGACGGCGCCGCAGGCGATGCTGATCGTCGACGAGCAGGGCCTGGTCGAGCGGGCCAACCAGCGTGCGCAGCTGCTGTTCGCGCCGGACGGCCAGCCCATCGTCGGCCTGCCTGCCGCGCAGCTGCTGCCCGAGTGGGCGCAGCTGCAGCCCACCGCCACCGGCCATGCGACAGGCCCGGCAGACCCGGCCACCACGCGCATCGCGGCCGCGGTGCGCACCGACGGCAGCACCTTCCCGGCGGAGCTGGGCCTGGGCCTGCTGCAGGCCGCGGCCACCCGCACGCTGATCGTCACGGTGCAGGACATCAGCCTGCAGGTCGAGGCGCAGCGCGTGCTGACCGAGCACCAGGGCGAGCTCGAGCGCCTGGTCAACGAGCGCACCGCCGCCGCTCAGCAGGCCGAGGCGCAGATGCGGCTGATCCTCGAATCCACCGCCGACGGGCTGTACGGCGTGAACGCGCAGGGGCAGATCACCTTCGTCAACGTGATGGCGAGCACGCTGCTCGGCTATGCGGCCGACGCCATGACCCACCGCCCCGCGCGCGAACTGCTGCTGCCGCTGCGGCCCGACGGCACGCCGACGCCTTTCGACGACAGCCCGCTGGCGCACACGCTGCGCACCGGCGAGCCGCAGCGCGTGGAGCATGCGCTGTTCCGCCGCCGCGACGGCTCGACGATGCCGGTGCTCTATGCGGTGCGCGCGATGTGGCGGCGCGGCGAGATCGTGGGCGCGGTGGTGAGCTTCAGCGACATCTCCGAGCGCTTGGCGGCCGAGGCCGCGCGCGAGGCGGCCCTCTCGGAGGCCGAGCGGCTGGCGCGCGTGCGCACCGAGTTCCTCACCAACATGAGCCACGAGATCCGCACGCCGCTCAACGCGGTGCTGGGCCTGGCCGAGGTGGCCGCGCGCGGCGACCGCGACCGCCCGCCGGAGGAAACCTTCCGCATGATCCTCGACTCGGGCCAGGTGCTGCTCGGCGTGGTCAACGACATCCTCGACTTCTCGAAGATCGAGGCGGGCAAGCTGCGCACCGAATCGCAGCCCTTCGACCTGGGGCCGGTGATCGACCGCGCGGTGGCGCTGGTGGCGCCGCGCATCTTCGCCAAGGGCCTGCGCTTCTCGATCGACGAGGCGCCCGACCTGCCGTGGCGCCTGCGCGGCGACGCGCTGCGGCTGACCCAGGTGCTGGGCAACCTGCTGTCGAACGCGCAGAAATTCACCGAGCACGGCGGCGTGGAGCTGCGCGTGTGGTGCGACCTGCACGACCTGTGGTTCACCGTGACCGACAGCGGCATCGGCATCGAGCCGGGGCAGCTGAAGCGGCTGTTCACGCCCTTCGAACAGGCCGACTCGTCGACCACCCGCCGCTTCGGCGGCAGCGGCCTGGGCCTGGTGATCAGCCGTTACCTGATGGAGCTGATGGGCGGCAGCATCGCGGTGCGCAGCCAGCCCGGCGTGGGCAGCACCTTCACGGTGAGGCTGCCGATGAACGAACCCGAGAACCCGCCGGCGCTGCAGCGCCAGGGCCGCATCGTGCTGACCGACCTGGGCGAGATCGACCACGTGCCCGAGGCGCTGCACCACCGCGGCTTCGAGGTGGTGAGCGTCAGCACCGCGGTGGCCCTGAAGCAGAACGCCAGCCTCGTGGTGATCGACATCGACGCGCTGGCCGACGAGCGCCTGCGCGATGCCGCGGTGGCGGCGGTGCAGCACGGCCAGCGCCTCGCACTGCTCACGCACCCGATGGCCGCGGAACTGCCGGCCGAGCTGCGCGGCCATGTGGTGCTGCTCGAGCAACCGCTGCGTGCGCGGCACATCGCCGGCGCGTTGTCGCAGCCCGAGCGGCAGCACGAGCCCGCGGCATCCGGCGGCCGGCTGGCCGGCCTGCGCGTGCTGGCGGCCGAAGACAACGAGGTCAACGGGCTGGTGCTCGAGGCCATCATGCGCATCGAGGATGCGCAGCTCACGCTCGTGGACAACGGCGAACGCGCGGTCGAACAGGTGCGCGAGCGCGGCGTCGGCGGCTTCGACCTCGTGCTCACCGACATCCAGATGCCGGTGATGGACGGCTACGACGCCACGCGCGAGATGCTGGCCCTCGACCCTGCACTCCCGGTGATCGGCCTCACCGCCCATGCGATGCCCGAGGAGCGCGACCGCTGTCTGTCAGTGGGCATGGTCGACCACCTGCCCAAGCCGATCGAGGTGGAGCAGTTGGTGGGGGCGGTGCTCAGGCATGCGCGGCCGAACCGCGCTTCAGGGCCGAGAGTCGATCCAGAAAACGCCTGAGCCGCCTTGCCCGTCAATCGAGGTGACAAACGCAGGGCCGCGCGGAGGTTGTGGCCGAGCCGAAAAATCGAACCCATAAGGCGCGTAACTCCTGGCGGCGCCATAGGTGAACTTGATTTCCGGCTGCGTCCAGAGGATAGGGGCGCGTCCCGTGTTGGTAACGCCACACATGGGTCCGGCACTGTCCCCAACTTCGGCTTTGGCCGGATCGAAGAAGTAATCCGTGTTGGCCACGTTGCCGACCAGCAGCAAGGTGTGGGAGGTGTTGGCACTACCCGACAAGTTGGACAGCATCACACCCACCGTGCCGAAGCCTGAGTGCGATTGGATCGCGGTACGGTATCCGGCAAGATCGCCAAGATCACCCGTCAAGTAGCCCGAAGCCGCTACCCCGATGCCCGGCGCAGTCACAACCAACCGGCGCAAGAACTGCGATCTGGAAAGATCCCAGTCGATAGAGAACTGAGTGGGCACGGCAGCGTTGCTGTCAACACACTTGAAGCATGGCGGTGTCGTAGCGCCTGTGAACTCTATTGCGGAGGTATTCGTCCTCGCATCGCTCAGCTGCGACAGAAACCCGGACGGGAAGCCGTTGTTGGCCCCAGGCGTGAACAGCGTGTTGTCGTCGATCTTCCAGGTGATCTGGAGGGCCGGCGACTCCGACACTCGGGTGACCAGTCGCCCTCCAAGCACCCAGCTGGCCTGCACCGCAGGATCTCCTCCGTGCTTGAACCCTTCTGTGTACTTCGACTTGTCGCACGTTCCCGACTGCGCGGGAGGCTCCGGGAGCCGGATGGTGCCGTATTGCGCATTGAGCCCCGTGTTTCCAGAGCCGTAGATGCTGGGCGCGTCACCCTGGGCATACAGATACACCGCATCCCAATCCTGCTTCAAAGCGAAGGCTGCCATCACCGTCCCCCATTCCGCCCGATACGGGTACGGCCTGAAGAAGCTGGTCTCATAGATCACGTGTGGTTTCCCCTTCACACGGAAGCCATGCATTGCAGTAGGCATCGCACCTCCCATGGCCACCGGTATCCACGGCGTCCCTCCAAAACCGCCCGTCTTTGATGACGCCAATGGGCTCCGATAGCCGTCCATGCTGGTGGCGTCACCCTGCCCGCCGGCATAGAGCGCCACAGCATTCGGCGCTGTCGAGGTCGCACTGTTTGGTGTGTAGTTGAGACCGGTATTGAAGATGAATGATTGCGCTGCCACGCCGGGACCAAACGTCTTGGCGTTGGCTCTCAGCTCGTTCGATGCATCGATGAACGCTTTGCTGACGAAATGCGCGTAGGCCGAGTAGTGAGATGCAAGCCCGTCCTGGGCCGTTGTCGATCCAAAGGTGTTGTAGGGAGAGGCTACCCAGGCGGCGTTCAGTGATTGCTGGGCAATGGCAGGCAGTGAGCCGATGCAACTGGCGTCGAGCGAGCACCCGACGAACTGCGACTCATTGATCAGTTCCCACGCACTGACCGCCGGCTCCTCCGCGTACGTCCTGTTGGTGTACGGGTTGAGGTGCGACAGGAACGCCCCCTGATGCGCTTTCATCATGTCTCGCCAGTCTTTCGAGACATAAGGCGCGAACGTGTAGACCTTGAGCTGCTGCGCATTCGTTGTGTCGGGCTCGGCAGGAAACTTTTCCCTCGTTTCGGAGGCCCACTGGCTGACCACCGCGTTGGGATCCTTGTCTAGGCTGTAGACGCCGACGTTGTGGAGCGCTGTCATGTGGATCGAGATGTTGGCGGCACTGAGTTTTGAGACCAGGTAGTCGAACAGGTCAAGCTTGGACCCGTCAGACTTCCGCACTATCGGAAAGACTCGCGTGTTGCCAGAGACGACGTAGAACGTGTCCTGCGTCGCCCACAATCTGACGCCGTTGTAGCCGAGTGCAGAGATGCGGGCAACGAAGTTGTCGATCTCTTCGTATGGCCGGGCAGAGGAGGTTATCTGCCCCAGCTGCACGTTTTCGCCCCAGAAGCGAACCCTTTGACCATTGCGATAGAAGTGGCCCGAAGACGCAGTGACGAAATCGCCCGGTACGAAGGCATTCGCAATGGCCGGGGCGGCACAAAGGCCCAGCAACGCCAAGCGCACAAGGAGACCGGAAACGATCGGAGTGCGTTGAGACGACATGGAACTCCCTTTTGGTTGTTGCACAGCGAGTTTCTTGAAAATCGCGGTGAACCATCACCCCTAGCTTCAGGTTTTTACCGATGCACGAGCGAATCGCTCGAAACCCCTGTGATTGCCCGCTCCGAAACGGATCGTTTCGCCGGTACGATGCGCACCATGTCTTCGCTGGCCGACTTCGCAGGCCTGGTGCTGGCGTTCATCGCGCGCCTGATCACCGGGGCCCAGGGGCACTGGCTCGGCTGCCCTCCCAAGGCCGAGCAACGGATCTACTTCGCCAACCACCAGAGCCACCTCGACTGGGTGCTGATCTGGGCCTCGCTGCCGCGCGACCTGCGCGCGCAGACGCGGCCGATCGCCGCGAAGGACTATTGGACTTCCACGCCGTTCAAGCAGTGGCTCACGACCGCGGTGTTCAATGCCGTCTACGTGAACCGGCAGCGCACCGACGACCAGGATCCGCTGGAGCCGCTGGTCGAGGCGCTGAAGAAGGGCGATTCGCTGGTGATCTTTCCCGAGGGCACGCGCAGCAACAAGGGCGATCCGCAGGCCTTCAAGAGCGGGCTGTACCACCTGGCGCAGCAGTTTCCGCAGGTGCAGCTGATCCCGGCGTGGATCGACAACGTGCAGCGCGTGATGCCCAAGGGCGAGGTCGTGCCGGTGCCCATCCTCTGCAGCGTGACCTTCGGTGCGCCGATGCAGCTGCAGGAGGGTGAGGACAAGCGCGCCTTCCTCGAACGCGC
>CBIHRS010000109.1:0-9767 GCA_966212505.1 uncultured bacterium | reverse complement strand
GGGCGTGGTCGATCCGCTGGGCGGCATCAACACGCTGTGGCCGCTGTTCGGCATCTCCAACCAGATGCTGGCCGCGGTGGCGCTGATGCTGGGCACCGTGGTGCTGTTCAAGATGAAGCGCGAGCGCTACGCCTGGACCACCATGCTGCCGGCCGCCTGGCTGCTGGCCTGCACGCTCACGGCCGGCTGGCAGAAGATCTTCTCGCCCGATGCCAAGGTCGGCTTCCTGGCCCATGCCGACAAGTACGCCGATGCGCTGGCGCAGGGCAAGCTGCTCGCCCCCGCGAAGACGGCGGCCGCGATGTCGCGCGTGGTGTTCAACGACCGGCTCGACGCAGGCCTGTGCGCGCTGTTCATGCTGGTGGTGGTGAGCGTGCTGGTCTACAGCGTGCGTGCCGCGCTGGCGGCCCGTGCGGCCCGCAAACCGACGACGTCGGAGACGCCTTACCACGCGCTGCCCGAGGGCGCACGATGAGCGGCCTGCGCGACGCGGCGGCGGGCTGGTCGCAAGACCTCGGCCGGGCCGGCCGCTACGTGGCGCAGGGCCTGCGGCTGATGGTCGGCGTGCCCGACTACGGCGCCTACCTGAAGCACATGGCGGCCACCCATCCGGGCCAGCCGCCGATGAGCTACGAAGACTTTTTTCTCGAACGCCAGCAGGCCCGCTACTCGGCACGCACCGGCAAGTGTTGTTGAATCGGGGCCATGCGCCTCAAAGCCAAGTTGCTGCTGCTGGCAGCCGTGCCGCTGCTGCTGTCGCTGGTG
This sequence comes from uncultured bacterium, assembly GCA_966212505.1. GTDB lineage: Bacteria > Pseudomonadota > Gammaproteobacteria > Burkholderiales > Burkholderiaceae_C > CAMLIZ01. The sequence goes on along the minus strand of CBIHRS010000109.1, from coordinate 9,002 downwards.
CTGATCGCCGCGGCGGTCAGGCACCAGGAGCGCAGCCTCGCGCAGAGCGAGCATGCACTGGTCGAGCGCGAATACATGAGCGCCCGCCGCGCCGAGCTCAAGCACTACGTCGACCTGGCGCTCAGCACCGTGCGGCCGCTCTACGAGCAGGGCGGCAACGACGAAGCCACGCGGGCCCAGGCGCTGAAGCTGCTGGCCTCGCTGGAATACGGCGACGACGGCTACTTCTTCGTCTACGACCTCGAGGGCCGGGTGCTGATGCATTCGCGCCAGCCCGAGCTGATGGGCATGAACCTGTGGGAGCTGCGCGACCCGCAGGGCGTGCCCACCATCCAGCGCCTGATCGCGCAGGCCCGCAACGGCGGCGGCTATGTGAGCTACCTGTGGCGCAAGCCGTCGAGCGGCCAGATGGTGCCCAAGCTCGGCTATGTCACCGCGCTGCCGCGCTGGAACTGGATGGTCGGCACCGGGCTGTACCTCGATGACATCCAGGCCACGATGGCCCAGCTCGAGCAGCAGAGCAACGGCCACATCGCGACCACGCTGCTGTGGATCGCCGGCATCGCGGCGCTGGGCATCGCGCTCATCAGCGCCAGCGGGCTGTGGCTCAACCTCAGCGAACACAAGGTGGCCGATGCCAAGCTGCGCCTGCTGGCGCGGCAGGTGGTCGAGTCGCAGGAGAACGAGCGCGCGCACCTGGCCCGCGAGCTGCACGACGGCACCAGCCAGACGCTGGTGTCGGCCAAGCTGTTGATCGAATCGGCGGTCGACGAGCTCGAACGCACGCGCCAGGCCCCGCCGCCGGCGCTGGCCAAGGCGCTGTCGCGGCTCAACGATTCGCTCAGCGAGGTGCGCCGCATCTCGCATCGCCTGCGCCCGGCGATGCTCGACACGCTGGGCCTGCCGGCCGCGCTGGAGCTGCTGGGCCGCGAGTTCGGCGAGCATGGCGGGGCCGAGGTGCGGGTGTCGATCGAAGGCGAGCGCTGCGAGCTGCCCGAGGAAGTGAAGACCGTGCTGTTCCGTGTGGCGCAGGAGGCGCTGGCCAACATCGCCAAGCATGCGGCGGCGCGCCACGTGGGCATCGGGCTGGCCTTCGACGCCGAAGGCGTGCAGCTGCGCGTGGCCGACGACGGCCGCGGCTTCGACGTGCAGGCCGTGCAGCTCGACCCGCGCCGCGGCATCGGGCTGCGCAACATGCGCGAGCGGCTGGCCTCGATCGGCGGGCAGTTCGAGCTCGCATCCGCCCCGCAGGCCGGCACGCGGCTGGTGGCCGCGGTGCCGGCCGAGGCGCTGGCGCGCCTGGCGCCGCACTGATCCCTTCAGCGCCACACGATTAGCGAGCTGTCGCCCAGGTGACCGGTGCCGGCGCCGCTGAGCGCGGCCTGCACCTGCACGACGTAGTTGCCCGCGGGCAGGCCCGCGCCGCCCACTGCGTTCACGGCGGCCATCACCCAGCCGTCGTCGGCGGCCGTGCCGTTGGAGGTGCAGAACGCATCGGCCCCGCCCACGGTGGGCGGCAGCACGGTGATGGCACCGGTGCCCACGTTGACCACGCGGATCGTCAGGTCCACCCAGGTGCTGGTGTTGCCGGCCGCGGCGGCCACCGCGCATTCGGCGGTGTAGCTCACGATGAAGCGCTGGTTCGCCGCATTGAAGAACACCGGTGTCTGGAAGACGCCCGGCGCAATGGGCACCATCACCAGCGCCGGCCCGAAGGTGAAGTTGCCGGGGCGCGTCAACGCGATGAACGATTGGGCCGATGCCTGCGTGGCGGCTCCGGCTGCCAGTGCGGCGGCGACAAGGGCGGAGAACAGCGCGTGCTGTATCGGCTTGCGTGAGGTGGTCATGTCATGTGTCTCCCTGGCGGGCTGGGCAGAGGCGAGCGACGCGGGGCAGCCCGCCGGCCGCGCATCGCCGTTGCAGCGACGCCTACTGCGTCAGCTGCGGATGGGCGGCGTCGATGCGTTCCAGCTCCGCCAGTTGTGCCAGGCGCCGCCTGGCGTCGGCCTGGATCGCCGCGCTCGGGATGTCGAGCCCGGCCTGCAGCGCACGACGCATCTCGTCGACGCTGCCGCTGCGCGGCTCGAGGTAGTTCTCGAATGCCAGCAGGCGCACGCGGTCGGACGCGTCGTTCTCGAACAGTGTCTGCAGCAGCTCGTCGGGCAAGCGGACGCCGGCTGATCGGGTCTTCAGCAGACCGTCGAAGCGCGTCGGCTCATCGCCTTCGCGGATTGCATTGAGCCACTGCGTGCGTTCCTCGGGTGTGGTGCGCGGCGGGCAGGCGGTTTCGATTGGCGCGCCGGCAGCCTGTGCGGAGGGTGTAGCGGGGGCGGCGGTCTCCGGCGGCTGGGGATAGCTCATCACCGACCAGCGCTGCAGGGCCGCAGGTGCCGCAGCGCCGGCCTGCATCGGCCGCGCGGCGTCCTCCGGCGGATAGGCGGGCCGCGATGCGCCCAGCATCCATCCGATGGCGGCCGACAGCAGCGCCAACGCGGCGCGTTCGATCCATGTCGATGCATGCTTCACGGCCGTCTCCCTGGCTGCTTGCATGCCTTTATTGGTAGTGCGCGCCGCAGCCGTGATCAAGGCCGCTGGATGGCGCACTTACTCAAAACGAATGATGGGCGGGTCAACCCCTAAGGTTAGGGCGCTCATTGGTGGGGGCCGCCGCGTCTCACGTTGTCGGCAGAAGGCCCTGTCGCTCCTATAGTGGATCGATTCACAAGAAGTTACGGGGATGCGGCGATGAGGGGTGGGTGTATGCGTGCCTTGGTGATGCTGCTGCCCGGCGTGGCGCTGCTGTCGGCCTGTGGTGGTGGCGATGCGCCGCCGCCTTCGGCCGCCGTGGCGGCCACCGAACAGCGCGAGGCGCAGGCCGCGCGCCACACCGTCGACACCACGCAGCTCCCCGATGTGTACCGCTGCCTCGCGCGCCTGACGCAGGCGCTGCAGGCCGATCCCACGCAACGTGCCGTGGGCCTGCAATGCCTGGCCGGCACCTACCGCGGCCTCACCTCGCAAGGCGATGCCTGCGCACTGCAGGTCGATGGCGGCCATGGCCGCTTCAACTTCCAGTATGGCGACCAGAGCGTGAGCATCAGCTGGGACGACGTGGCCTTCCGCCCCGGCCAGCCCGCGCTGCACAACCTCGAGATCGCGAGCGTCAGCCCCACCCAGCCGGGCGTGCAGCTGAGCCGCTTCACCTCTGCGCCCGCGGCCATGACCGAAACCCTGGTGCTGCGCGCCGGCCTGCCCTCGACGGGCAGCACCGGCCTGCCCGAAATGAGCTACCTGCGCGCCGAGGAAGGCAAGACCCGGCAGGTGCGCTGCCGCTTCGGCGCCTGACGCGCCCGCGCCCCTCCACCGTTTTCGACAGAGAAGGAGACCCCACGATGACAAGCCCCTCCATCTTCACCCGCGGCGCGACGGCGCTGGCGTTGGCCGCGCTGACGGTCGGTGCCGCGCCCGCGATGGCCGCGGTCAACGGCTACACCGCACGCGCCGATTTCGATGCCGCGCAGGCCGGCTGGCTGCCGCAACACGTGACCGACTTCGAAAGCGAGGCCGCCGGCACCAGCTACCCGAGCGGCAGCGGCCCGGCGGGCAGTGGCTTCACGCTGGACACCAGCGCCAGCGCGTTCGGCCTCATGCCCAGCGTCGGTGCCACGTTCTGGACCACGCACTACCTCGGCCTCGACAACCCCGACACCGCCTTCTATTCGGGCGACTCGGTCAGCTTCAGCTTCGCCGCGCCGGTGCATGCCTTCGGCCTCTACGTGCTGACGGGCCGCGACGTGCAGCCCGGTGACCTGCAGCTGAGCGCCGGCGGCGCCGACGTGTTCAACGGCGGCACCCCGGCCGCGAGCGACGGCAACGGCAGCTTCGCCTACTTCGTCGGCCTGGTGTCCACCGGCGCCGGCTTCGGCAGCGCCACGCTCACCGGGCTGAACGGCTTCTACGTCTACTCCGTCGACGACGTGGTGCTCGCCAACCCCGTGCCCGAGCCCACCACCGTCGCACTGTTCGGCGCCGGCCTCGCCGCGCTGGGCTTCATGCGCCGCCGCCCGTCGGCCCGCTGAACCTGTTCCTCATCCACTCGACCACCCGGAGACCTCTCATGCGCAAGACCTTCACCCGTTTCGCCGCCCCCGCCACTCTCGCGCTGCTCGCCGCGCTGCAGGCTGCTCCTGCCCAGGCGCAGTCGGAGCCCATCCTCGGCCAGATCATGTGCGGCGCCTGGAACTTCGCGCCGCGCGGATGGGCCCTGCTGAACGGCCAGCTGCTGCCGATCGCCACCAACACGGCGCTGTTCGCGCTGCTGGGCACCACCTATGGTGGCGATGGCCGCGTCACCTTCGCGCTGCCCGACCTGCGCGGCCGCTTCCCGATGCACTGGGGCATGGGCCCGGGCCTGAGCAACCGCGACCTCGGTGAGCGCGCCGGCACCGAGACCGTGACGCTCACCACCGCGCAACTGCCGCCGCACGCGCACCAGGTGGCGCCGCTGGGCAGCAACAACGACGCCACCGCGGTGTCGCCGGCCGGCAAGGTGCCGGCGGCCAAGGCCCGCACCACGCTGTACACCGACCCGACCAACCTGGTCAGCGAAGCCGCGACCACCACCTCGGCCACTGGCGGCGGCCAGCCGGTCGACAACATGCCCCCGTACCTCACGTTCACCTGCGTGATTGCGACGGAAGGCATCTTCCCGTCGCGGAACTAAGCCACCGCGTCGTTCAGCACCGCCAGCGCCAGCGCGATCTCCGACTCGCTGATGTTCAGCGCCGGCATGAAGCGCAGGCGCTGCGGCCGCACCGGGTTGATCAGGATGCCCGGCTCGGTGCCATCGGGCCGGGCGCGCTTCAGCAGGGCCTCGGCCACTTCCGTCGCCTGGTTCGGCCGAGGCAGCTGCAGCGCGAGCAGCAGCCCCCGGCCCTCGGTGGGCGGCATGCCCAGGCGGGCCGCGATGCGGTCCAGCCCCGATCGCAGCTGCGCACTGCGCAAGCGCACCTGCGGCAGGAAGTCGGGTGCCGTCACGGCGTCCAACACGGCCAGCGCCGCCGCGCACACAAGGGCATTGCCGTTGTAGGTGCCGCCCTGGTCGCCGGGCACGAAGCAGCACACCGTTTCCCGCGCCAGCACCGCACCAATCGGCACGCCGCCGCCCAGGCCCTTGCCCAGGGTCATGATGTCGGGCTTGACGCCCACCGCATCGTGGCCCCACAGCGTGCCGGTGCGGCCGATGCCGGTCTGCACTTCGTCGAAGATCAACAGCAAGCCGTGAGCGTTGCACAGCGCCCGCAGCCCCATCAGGAACTCGGGCGTGGCCTCGATCACGCCGGCCTCGCCCTGGATCGGCTCCAACATCACCGCCACCGTTTGCGGGGTGAGCAGCGCCTCGACGCTGGCCAGGTCGTTGAGCCTCGCCTTCGGAAAGCCCGGCACCTTGGGCTCGAACAGCGTGTCGAATCCGGGCTTGCCGCTGGCGCTCATCATCGCCAGCGTGCGGCCGTGGAAGCTGTTGGCGAAGGTGATGATCTCGTGCGCGCCGCCGCGGTGCACTTGGCCGAACTTGCGCGCCAGCTTGATCGCGCCTTCGTTGGCTTCGGCGCCGCTGTTGGTGATGAAGCTGCGCTCCAGCCCGCTCAATGCGGCCAGCCGCTCGGCCAGCTCGATCGCGCGATCGTTGAAGAAACCGGGGCCGGCCTGCATCAGCCGGCCGGCCTGTGAGCTCAATGCGGCGGCGATCGCGCGCGGCGCATGGCCCAGCGTGTTCACCGCCCAGCCCTGCACGAGGTCGAGGTAGTTGCGGCCTTCGGAATCCCACAGCCAACTGCCCTGGCCGCGCGTGAACACGGCCTCGGGCCGCTGGGCAACGGCCATCAGCGCGTTGACGGGATAGTCGGAAAAGGGCCGTGCGGCCGGGGCGACAAGGGTCATGGTCTTCGTTCCTGACGAGGTTGGAAACGAAGGCTGCTGAGAGCCGCCCGTGGCGCCGGCGCCGCGATGCCTCGCAAGCGGAGGCACACAAACACAAAGGCCACGAGGGGTCTCGTGGCCTTCGGGTGGAGAACGCCGGTCTTTCAGCGTTCAGGCGGGACGAAACCTCTCAACGTCGACGTCGAGAGGGTCGTCGGGAGCTGGCCCGAACGATGGAAGCGGTGAGGAAGGTGGCGTTCACGAAGCGTAGCATAACCGCAAACGCGATGGACTGCAGCGGCAGCATCGCGCCAGCGATTAAGCTTGCCGCCCATGCCGACGCTGATCTTCACGCCCCGCTACACCGAGGACTCCCAGGCGCTGTGGAAGGCCGCAGCCAGGCTGGGCTGGCGCACCGAACGCCTCACAGGCTGGCGCGTGCCCGATCACCTGCGGCAGGCCGACGAACCCGTGCTCTACGGCGAAGCCTTGTTCGGCCCGCCGCTGGCCGAGCAGCTCGGCCTGTCGTTGCTCTGCCCGCCCGATGATTGGTTGGTGCGATTGCCGATGCCCTACAAGCACCGGCGCATTGCGTTGAGCACGCTGGGCGAAGCGCGAGCCAACCCGCTGCCCGCCTTCGTGAAGCCACCCAACGACAAGAGCTTTCCGGCCGGGGTGTACCGCGGCGACGAGCTGCCGCGTGAATACGACGACGAGATGCCGGTGCTGGTGTCGGACGTGGTGCGTTGGCAGAAGGAATACCGCTGCTTCATCCTCGATCGCCGGCTGCGCACCTACTCGGTGTATTCGCGCGACGGCGAGCTGCAGCGCGAGCAGGAGTTCGCCAGCCGCGCCCACGAGGACTCCGAGGCTCGCGCGTTCATCGAAACGCTGCTGGCCGACCCGGCCGTCGACCTGCCGCGCGCGACGGTGGTCGACATCGGGCTGATCGAGGGCAAGGGCTGGGGCTGCGTGGAGCAGAACGCAGCGTGGGGCGCCGGCATCTATGGCTGCGACCCTGCCGAGGTGCTGGAGGTGCTGCGCCATGCCGCCGTTCGGGCCTGATCCATCGGTCTCGTTCCGCGTGGCCCGGCAGTCCGATGCGCTCTGTCTCGGCGTGCTGGGCCTGCAGATCTTTCTGGACACCTATGCGACCGAAGGCATCCGCCCGACGCTCGCGCGCGAGGCGCTGTCGCAGTTTTCCACCGAGGCGATCACCGCATTGCTGCAGCGGCCAAGTGTCCGCTTCATCGTGGTCGAGCGTGACGACCATCTGATCGGCTACGCGCAGCTGACCTTCGGCGCCACGCAGGCCTTCGTGCAGACGCCCGAGAACGCGGCGCAGGCAGAACTCGACAAGCTCTATGTGCAGCGGCTCTTCCTTGGCCGAGGGCTGGGAAGGGCGCTGCTGCAGGAGGCGGAAGCGCTGGCGGCAGCGCAAGGCGCATGCGTGCTGTGGCTCACCGCGTGGTCCGGCAATGAGCGCGCACGCCGGTTCTATGCTCGCCAGGGCTATCGCGATCTCGGCGCTACCACGTATGTGTTCGAACACGAGGCTCATGAGAACCGTGTGTTCGCGAAGGCGCTTCGCCTTCAGTGATGAGGCGTGGTCACCTGCGGCGGCGCAGCGCGGTCACGCCGACCAGCCCGGCGAGCATCAGCGCCCACGTGCCCGGCTCCGGCACCGGCGGCCGGATGATGTCGGCCGTGACGAAGATGCCGTCTTCCGGCTGCGCGGGGAAAGTGCCGAGGCTGCTCACCTCGAACGCACTGCCGTTCCAGTGCACGCGTGACACCAGGTGGGTGGTCTCGCCGGTGACGATCGCATCGCCGATGTAGGGCACGAATTCGGAGGCGGCAGCTTTCTGGATATTGGCCGGGTAGGCGGCCGCATAAAAGCCCTCGACAGGGTTGCCGCTGGTGCCCAGATTCAGCGGCACGAAGCTGACCATCTCGGCGCCCGCCAGGCCGGTGACGGCCGTGGAGATGCCGCCGCCTGGCGTGATCGCCCGCAGCACGCCCGAGCCTTCGGAGGCGACGAACAGCGTGCCGGCCGCATAGGTGCCGAAGGTCTGCGGCGCGAAGCTCAGGCCTTCGGCGTCTTCGCCCACATTGGCCAGCAGCGTCGCGGTACCGGTGTTGCTCACGGTGTAGATGCGGCCGGCGCTGGTGGCCACGATCATCTGGTTGCCATAGAGGCCGTAGGGGTCGAAGGCGATGCTGCGCACGCCGCCCACCAGCCCGCTGGTGAACACGCCCTGCGAGCTGCCGTCGTGCGAGATCCGCATCACCGTGCCGCCGGCCTCCGAGCCGGCATAGATGTCGCGCGGCCCGTAGCCGCCGATGCCCAGCGAGCTGCTCACGTAGATCTCGCCGCTGAAGCCGGCCATCGGGGTACCGAACTTCTGCATGCCGCCGCCCAGCAGGTCGGTGGAATACAGCTGGTTGTTGTTGGCGCCGTAGTAGACCGACCCGACGAACTTGTCGCCCGCGTAGGCGAAGCCGATGGTCGCGGTGTTGCCCAGCGTGCTGCTCAGGTCGCTGCCGCTGACGAAGGTCGAGAAGCTGATGGCGTGCGCAGACGGTGCGGCAAGCGCAGCCATGGCCAATGCGCAGGCGGCTGCGCAGGTCTTGACGGGCATGTTGTCCTCCAGGGGTTGGGCGTTCCTTGCCCAAACCTAGTTGGAGACCCCGGGCACTTCAAACCCGACCCCCTTGACCCAGGGGCCGGGATCACCCTCACTTGCGCATCAAGGTGCTCTTGCCGAACAGGCTCTCGATCAGGTCCACCGCCACTTCGGCCGTGCGGTTGCGCACGTCCATCGCGGGGTTGAGTTCCATCACGTCGAGCGAGGCCAGGCGGCCGGTGTCGGCGATCATTTCCATGCAGAGCTGGGCTTCGCGGTAGGTGGGGCCGCCGCGCACGGTGGTGCCCACGCCGGGGGCCACGTCGGGGTCGAGGAAGTCGACGTCGAAGCTCACGTGCAGGTGGGTGTTGGCGTCCAGCGTGGCCAGCGCCAGTTCCATCGTGTGGCGCATGCCCATCTCGTCGATGTAGCGCATGTCGAACACCTCGAGGTCCA
>CBIHRS010000108.1:0-10315 GCA_966212505.1 uncultured bacterium | reverse complement strand
TGTACGAGAAGCACAAGGTGCTGACCTATCCGCGTACCGATTCGCGCGCGCTGCCCGAGGACTACCTCGCCACGGTGAAGAACACCGTGAAGATGATCTCGGAAGAAGACCTGCCCGGCCCGCTGCGCGAGCTGGCGCCGCACGCGAAGAAGGCCTTGAAAGAGGGCTACATCAAGCCCAGCAAGCGCGTGTTCGACAACGCGAAGGTGTCGGACCACTTCGCGATCATCCCGACGCTGCAGGCGCCCAAGGCGCTGAGCGAGGCCGAGGCCAAGCTGTACGACATGGTCGTCAAGCGCTTCCTCGCGGTGTTCTTCCCGCCGGCCGAATACCAGGTCACCACCCGCATCACGCAGGTCGAGGGCCATCACTTCCAGACCAACGGCAAGGTGCTGGTCAACCCCGGCTGGCTGGCCGTGTACGGCAAGGAAGCGCAGGACGAAGACTCCACGCTGGTGGCCGTGACGCCGAACGAAAAGGCCACCAACGAAGAGGTCAACGCCGTCGGCCTGCGCACCAAGCCGCCGGCACGCTACACCGAAGCAACGCTGCTGTCGGCAATGGAAGGCGCGGGCAAGCTGATCGACGACGACGAGCTGCGCGAGGCGATGCAGGAAAAAGGCCTGGGCACGCCGGCCACGCGCGCGGCCATCATCGAAGGCCTGATCCTCGAGAAGTACCTCGTGCGCGAAGGCCGCGAGCTGATTCCCACCGCCAAGGCCTTCCAGCTGATGACCTTGCTGCGCGGCCTGGGCGTCGAAGACCTCACCAAGCCCGAGCTCACCGGCAACTGGGAATACCAGCTGGCGCAGATGGAGCACGGCCGGCTGCACCGCGACGAGTTCATGGCCGAGATCGCGAAGATGGCCGAGCGCATCGTCAAGAAGGCCAAGGAATACGACCGCGACACCATCCCCGGCGACTACGCGACGCTGAAGACGCCGTGCCCGCATTGCGGCGGCGTCGTGAAGGAGAACTACCGCCGCTTCGCCTGCGTGGGCAAGGACGGCAAGGACGACGGCGGCTGCGGCTTCTCGATCAGCAAGATCCCCGGCGGCCGCAGCTTCGAGTACGACGAGGTCGAGACCTTTCTGAAGGACAAGAAGATCGGCCCGCTCGAGGGCTTCCGCTCCAAGGCCGGCTGGCCCTTCACCGCCGAGCTGAAGCTGGTGTTCGACGACGAGATCAGCAACTGGAAGCTGGAGTTCGATTTCGGCGAGGACGCCAAGAGCGCCGAAGAGGGCGGCGAGGCGGTTGACTTCTCGGGCCACGAGCCGCTGGGCCATTGCCCCAAGTGCCAGGGCCGGGTGTTCGAGCACGGCAGCAACTACGTCTGCGAGCATGCGGTCGGCGCGCCGGTGACCTGCGATTTCAAGAGCGGCAAGATCATCCTGCAGCAGCCGGTGGCGCGCGAGCAGATGACCAAGCTGCTGGCCACCGGCAAGACCGACCTGATGGAGAACTTCGTCTCCAACAAGACGCGGCGCAAGTTCAAGGCCCGCCTGGCCTATGACGCGAAGGAAGGCAAGGTCAGCTTCGAGTTCGAGCCGCGCGCCGCCAAGGTGCCGGCCAAGAAGGCGGCCGCGAAGAAAGCCGCATAGCGCCCGCTCCCCGGCTTAAGTTGGCCGGCGGACGGCCGATGCTGCAGAAGGTGGCGCCCATCTTGCTGGTGCCGCCCCGCCATGACCGCCCGCCTGTCCGTCGATTCGTTCGATCTGCTGCTGGACCGGCTCGACCTCAGCGCCGAGCCGGTGGTCGCTCGGCATGCGGGCCTGTGCCTGCGCAGCCACTTCCAGCCGATCTACAGCCTGGCGCACGGCCGCGTGGTCGGCCACGAAGCGCTGCTGCGCGCCAGCGATGCGCAGGGCCGGCCCGTCTCGCCGCCGGAGGTCTTCGCGGTGTGCGACGACTTCGCCGAGCTGCTGTGGCGTGATCGGCTCGCGCGCATGGTGCACGTGGCCAACTACCTGCGGGCGCCAGCGGCCGACCAGTGGCTGTTCGTCAACATCCATCCGCAGGTGTTCGCCCACGGGCTGGGCCGCCCGTCGATCGACGGCTTCCTGCAGCGCATGCACCAGCGCTTTCCGCTGCCGCATCACCGCGTGGTGATCGAGGTGATGGAAGAGGCCGTGCGCGACGATGCCGATTTCCAGACCGCGGTGGAGCGGGCCCGCGCGGCCGGCTACCTGATCGCGCTCGACGACTTCGGCGCCGGCCATTCCAACTTCGACCGCGTGTGGCGCCTGCGGCCCGAGATCGTCAAGCTCGACCGCAGCCTCGTGATGCGGGCGGCCGACGATGCCTCGGCGCGACGCATCGTGGTGCAGATGGTCTCGCTGCTGCACGAGTGCGGTGCACTGGTGCTGATGGAGGGCGTGGAGACGGAGGCCGAGGCGCATGTCGCGCTCGAGGCCGATGCCGATCTCGTGCAGGGCTACCTGTTCGGCCGGCCCCAGCCGGCGCTGGTGCCCTCCGGCGAACCGCTGCCGCGGCTGCATGCGCTGTCCGACGATTTCGAGGCGCGGTCGCGCAGTGACAAGCAGCGCTACCGCGAGCGCATCGGCCCCTACATCAACGCGATCGGCTATGCGGCCGCGCTGCTGAGCGCCGGTCGCAGCCTGGACGAGGCCTGCCACTCCTTTCTCGAGCTGCCCGAGGCCGACGTCTGCTACCTGCTGGGCAGCGACGGCCGGCAGATCGGCGACAACCAGTGGGCGGCAGCCGAGCCTGCCGATCGCTCGCTCGCCTATGAGCCGCTGCGCGACACGCAGGGCGCACGCTGGGCGCGCCGGCCGTATTTCCGCCGGGCGGTGGAGGCGGTGGGCAAGGTGCAGGTGACGCGGCCGTATCGCACGCTGCATGGCGGCCGGCTGTGCGTGACGGTGTCGGCCGCCTTCCCGGTGACGGGTGCCGACGGCGCCACGACGCTGCAGGTCATCTGCGGCGACCTGCACTGGGCGTCGTAGCGCTGCCCGCCGGGCGGTGGCTCAGCCCGAGGCCATCGCTGCCTTCGAGAGCCGCTCGATCTGTTCGCTGATGCTCGAGAGCTCGCCGGCCACCACCGCGAACTCGCGGCCATCGGTGCCCGAACGGGCGGCGATCACGCGGGCGTTCAGGCTGACGATGCGCGCCTCGCTGGCGATGCGCTGGATCTGCGAGATCAGCGCGGCGCGGTGCTGCTGTTGCAGCAGCCCCTGCTGCCGGCCCAGCGTTTCGAAAGTCTGCGTCAGCGTGTTGAGCAGCCCGAGCGTCGGCGTGGCGCGGGCCACCAGCGAAGGCAGCAGCCGGCGCGCCGCGGCGCCGCCGGCCGCCACCGCGGTGAGCGTGTCTTCGGCCAGCCGCATGAACTCGCGGATCGGTGCGTCGGCGCCCTGCGGGCCGAAGAAGGCCTCCTGCAGTGCCGAAGCGGCCGATGGCGGCACCGTGTCGCGCGAGCGCAGCAGCTTCAGGTGGCTGCCGCGGAACAGCTCCAGTGCCTCGCCGGCCGTCGTGAGGCCGGCGCTGTCGCCCTGCGCGCTCAGCATGGCGTAGAGCACGATGCGCTGCGACAGCATGCGCTGCCGTCCGGCGAGGTTGATCAGCGGGCCGAAGACTTCGGGCGAGGCGAGCTCGGCATGCGCGTCGGCCGGCGTGCCGATGCGCATGGCGGCGGGAGCGGGGATCAGCGTGGTGTCGGACATCGTGCAGCCCTCCTGCGTGAGCACTTGTTACGCAAACTCCGTGCCGTTCCCTATAGGCCTGCCATGGCCCACCGGGATAATCTCGCACGATCGTCCGAAATATCCGACCTTCGCCCTCGTCACGCCATGAACAGCCTCTGCCCGCGCCACCTGTCCCTTGCCTTTGCCTTCGCGGCCACCGCGGCGCTGGTCGCCGGCTGCGGCGGAGGCGGCAGCAGCGCCCCCGCGCCCGCGCCGCTGGACGTGACCGGCATCTGGATCGGCGACGAGACCGCCAGCGGCGGCGCCGCCGGGCTGATGCTCAGCGTCAACGGCATGGCCTACGGCTACCAGACCCAGGGCTCGACGGTGCGCTACTTCAAGGGCACCGACTACAGCTCCGACGGCACCAACTACAGCTTCGCCACCAGCCGCTACGACGAGGGCACGGTGGGCGGGTCGGTGGCCGACAGCCGCACCGGCAGCCTCACCGGCAAGTTCGTCAGCGGCACCTCCGGCACGCTGTTCGTGACCTTCGCGTCGACCACCACGCCCAACTTCTTCCCGATGCACCTGGACCCGCCGGCGGCCTCGGTCAGCGCGCAGATCGACCTGCGCGACTTCGCCGGCAGCTACCCGATGGACGGCGGCGGCACCCTGACGCTCACCGCCAACTCCGCCAGCAGCGGCGTGATCTCGGGCACCGGCATCGGGGGTTGCGACGTGGGCAGCGGCCAGGGCGCGATCACCCGGCCGCGCGCCGACCGCAACGTGTGGATCGTCACGCTGCTGCAGACCAACTGCGCGGTCAGCGCACGCGACGGCCAGTTCAGCTCCGGCCTCGCGACGCTGTACCTGAGCGGCACCACCCATAATCTGGCGATCATCTCCTTCGACAACGCCGGCTGGACTGTGGTGAGCAGCAGCCGGTGACCGGCCGTTGACGCTCGCGATCCTCTACAAGCTCCTCGCGATCTTCCTGATGGTGGCGCTGGGCTACGGCGCCGGCCGCATGCGCTGGCTGGGCGACGAGCGCCTGGGCGCCGATCCGGCGCGCACACTGAGCAACGCGGCCTTCTACATCTTCGTGCCGGCGCTGCTGTTCCGCACCACCTCGCGGCTGCAGTTCAGCACGCTGCCCTGGGGCACGCTGGCCGCCTTCTTCACGCCGGTGCTGATGCTGCTGGTGGGCGTGTACCTGTGGGAGCGGCGGCGCAACCGCGGCGGCCGGCTGCCTGCCGCCGCGCCCAGCGTGCGCGCGATCTCGGCCACCTTCGGCAACACGCTGCAGGTGGGGGTGCCGATGGCCAGCGCGCTGTTCGGCGAGGCGGGGCTGGGCATCCACATCACCATCGTCAGCCTGCATGCGTTGACGCTGCTGTCGGTGCTGACCACGCTGGTCGAGCTCGACCTCGCACGAGCCCGTGCGCACCATGAAGGCAGGGGCGGGTTGTGGCCGACGCTGAAGCTCACGCTGCGCAACACCATCATCCATCCGGTCGTGCTGCCGGTGTTGGCCGGCATGCTGTGGAACGCCAGCGGCCTGCCGCTGCCGGCGGTGCTCGACGAATCGCTGGTCGTGCTGGGCAGCGCGGTGGTGCCGCTGTGCCTGGTGCTGATCGGCATGTCGCTGGCCTACTACGGCCTGCAGGGCAGCGCGAAGGGCGCGGTGGGCCTGTCGCTGCTGAAGCTGCTGGCGCTGCCGCTGCTCGTGCTGGGGATCGGCCACTGGGTCTTCGGCCTGCACGGCCTGCCGCTGCAGGTGGTGGTGATGGTGGCGGCCCTGCCGGTGGGCAGCAACGCGCTGATCTTCTCGCAGCGCTACGAGACGCTGGAAGCCGAGGCCACCGCCGCGATCGTGTTCTCGACCTTCGCGTTCGTGCTCAGTGCGCCGTTCTGGCTGTGGGTCCTGAGCTGGCCGACGTTCCGCTAGGGATTGCGGGTGCCCAGGGCCGGCCGTACGGTGCCGGCCCATGAAACGACGCATTCTTCTTCAAGCCGGGCTGGGCGGCCTCGCGGGCACCTGGGCCCTCGAGAGCCACGCCGCGGCACCGGCCTTCGACCGCGCCGTGCTGGTGCAGGAGTTCGGCATGGTGGGCGTGGGCACGATGGGCCTGCAATACCGCCCGCTGCTGCTGTTCCGCGACGGCAGCGCCCGCCGCGAGCCCACCGTGCCGCCGCAGGATGTCGACGTGCAGCGCTCGCGGGCCGAAGAGCCGGACCACTGGGGCCGCTGGCAGGCCAGCGGCAAGCTGCTGCAGGTGCAATGGCCCGACGGCCGCGCCGACAAGTACGACCACTGGTGGCCGATGCGCCCGGCGCGCGAGGGCCAGACGCTGTCGGGCCGCTTCAACCACACCTTCGGCGGCGGTGGCTTCATCGACAGCGACACCTTCGTCTTCCATGCCGATGGCCGCTTCGACGCCGCCCGTGCCGCCGGCGGCCGCCAGGGCGGCACCGCAGTGAGCAGCAGCCGCAGCGCGGCGGGCGGCCGCTATCGGCTCGCCGGCCATGCGCTGGACCTCGCCTATCCCGATGGCCGCACGTTGCGGCTGTTCTTCGGCTTCTTTCCCGACAGCGACCGGGCCATCTGCCTCGGGCCCCGCAGCTATTCGATGGACTGAACGATGGGCTGAGCGTTCGCCTGTGCAGAAAGACCATGTTGGCGTGTTGGTTCGCTGCTTGCCGAGGGGCAGGTGTCTTCCACCACAACAAGAGGTCGACCATGACGACGTTGAGAGACCTGAAGCGGGCCCTGGCGCTGCTGTGCCTGGGCACGCTGTCGTTCCTGCCGGCGGCGCCGGCGCTGGCCAAGAAGGCGGTGGCGCCGCCGCCGGAGATCCGATCGTTCGAGATGGATCCTGTCGACAAGGTCGCCACAGGGGCCGAGCTGTTCTTCCGGGTGCAGGGCACCGCCGGCGCCCGCTCGACCGTGCGCGTCTCCGGCGTGAGCCGCACACTGGTGCTGCAGGAGGTCGACGATGGCGTCTACGAGGGCTCGTACACGCTGCGATCCAATGATCGCGTGACGCCCAACTCGTCGGCCACCACCACGCTGCGCCGCAACGGCCGCAGCGCCACGGCCACCATCGGCCGTCTCGCCGCTGCCGCGCCGGCACCCCAACCGGCAGCGCCAGCGCAGCCGCCCAAGCCGGTGACGCTGGCGATCTCGCATTTCAATGCCACGCAGGTCGACAAGCTCGAGCCGGGCACCGAGCTCAAGTTCACCGTCGACGGCACACCCGGCGCCAAGGCGAGCTTCTCGATCGAGAACGTGATCGCCAACGTGCCGATGCGCGAAACCAGCGCCGGCCACTATGAAGGCAGCTACACCGTGCGGCGGCTCGATCGCCTGACCGCCGGCGTGCCGGTGACCGCCACGCTCGAGCTCAACGGCCAGGCCACGCATGCCAACCTGGGCCGCCAGTCGCTGCTGGTCGACAGCAAGCCGCCGGTGATCCGCAACCTCTACCCGCGCGACGGCGACACGGTGACCAGCGGCCCGGTCTCGATCTCGGCCACCTTCGATGACCGCGGCGGCGTGGGCGTCGATCCGTCGACCGTGAAGATCGTGTTCGGCGGCCGCGACGTGACCGCGAACGCCACCGTCACCAAGGACTACTTCACCTACCGCACCGAGCTGGC
The DNA here is from genome assembly GCA_966212505.1 of uncultured bacterium. Taxonomy (GTDB): domain Bacteria; phylum Pseudomonadota; class Gammaproteobacteria; order Burkholderiales; family Burkholderiaceae_C; genus CAMLIZ01. The sequence goes on along the minus strand of CBIHRS010000108.1, from coordinate 3,011 downwards.
GCCCGGCAGCTATGCCGCCGAGGTCAATGCCAGGGATCTGGCCGGCAACGCGGTGCGCAGCGCCTGGAGCTTCGTCGTGCAGGCGCCGGCGCCCACCGTGGTGCCGCTCGAGGTGACCAGCCATCACCAGAACTCGGTGGTCGCACCCGGCCGCATCGAGGTGGCCGGCCGCACCGCGCCGGGCGCCACGGTGCACGTGGAGGTGACCGGCATGGCCTCGCTGGTGGGCATGGTGGGCCTGAGCGACAAGATCTACAACGAGGATGTCACGGCCGACCGCACCGGCCGCTTCAGCTTCGGTTTCACGCCGGCGCTGAGCGCGCCGGGCATGCGCTACGAGATCGACCTGCACGCCGAGATCCAGGGCCGATCGAAGGACATGAAGCTGGTGCTCTTCCGGCAAAAGTAAATGTTCGCCCCTGGCCGCGGGATACCGCGGCTCCGCCCCCCAAGGGGGCTGCTCGCTTGCTTGGGGCGGCCCGGCGCGGCGCTCGCCGCGGTCGCGGCCGCCCCGGTGCACGGAGGGCGGGCGGATTTGGGACAATCCGCCCATGACCCCGACCGACATTCCCGCGTACATGGCCCATGTGGGCGTGGCCGCGCGTGCCGCGGCCACCGCGATGGCCGCCGCTTCCACCGCGGCCAAGAACGCCGCGCTGCTGAACCTGGCCGCCGCCCTGCGCCGCGACAGCGCCACGCTGCAGGCCGCCAATGCGAAGGACATCGCAGCCGCCGTGGCCAACGGGTTGGCGGCCCCGATGGTCGACCGGCTCAAGCTCACCGACAAGGTCATCGCCACCGTGGCTGAAGGCTGCGAGCAGATCGCCGCCATGCCCGACCCGATCGGCGAGATCACGAACCTGCGCCGCCGGCCCACCGGCATCAGCGTGGGCCAGATGCGCGTGCCGCTGGGCGTGTTCGGCATGATCTACGAGAGCCGGCCCAACGTGACGATCGAGGCCGCGTCGCTCGCGATCAAGAGCGGCAACGCCTGCATCCTGCGCGGCGGCTCCGAGGCGCTGCATTCCAACCTCGCGCTGTGGAAGCTGTGCCAGGCGGCGCTGGCCGATGCCGGCCTGCCGCCCGAAGGCGTGCAGTTGATCGAAACGACCGACCGCGCCGCGGTCGGCCGGCTGATCGCGATGCCCGAGTATGTCGACGTGATCATCCCGCGCGGCGGCAAGGGCCTGATCGAGCGCATCAGTGCCGAGGCCAAGGTGCCGGTGATCAAGCACCTCGACGGCAACTGCCATGTCTATGTCGATGCCGAGGTCGACCTGGCGCTCGCGCTCAAGGTCACCGACAACGCGAAGACGCAGAAGTACAGCCCCTGCAATGCGGCCGAGTCGCTGCTGGTGCACGAGGCGGTGGCCGCGCGCTTCCTGCCCGAGATCGGCCGGGTGTTCGCTGCCAAAGGCGTCGAGATGCGCTGCGATCCGAAGGCCAAGGCCGTGCTGGCCGGCGTGCCGGGCGCGACGCTGGCCGATGCCACCGAGGCCGACTGGGCCGAGGAATACCTGGCGCCGGTGATCAGCATCAAGGTCGTGGCCGGCCTCGACGAAGCCATCGCCCACATCAACCGCTACGGCTCGCACCACACCGACGCGATCCTCACGACGAACCATCCCAACGCGATGCGTTTCCTGCGCGAGGTCGATTCGGCCAGCGTGATGGTCAATGCATCGACCCGCTTCGCCGATGGCTTCGAATACGGCCTGGGCGCCGAGATCGGCATCTCGACCGACAAGTTCCATGCGCGCGGGCCGGTCGGCCTCGAGGGGCTGACGTCGATGAAGTGGATCGTCCTCGGCCAGGGTGAGGTGCGCAGCTGACCATGAGCGACCCGCGCACTGCGCTCGTGCTGTTCTCGGGCGGCCAGGATTCCACGGCCTGCGTCGCATGGGCGCTCGACCGCTATGCCAAGGTCGAGACCCTGGGCTTCGACTACGGCCAGCGCCATCGCATCGAGCTGCAGTGCCGCGGCACGGTGCGCGAGGAGCTGAAGCGCCGGTTCTCGCAGTGGGCATCGAAGCTGGGCGACGACCACCTGCTCGACCTGCAGCTGCTGGGCCAGATCTCCGACACCGCGCTCACCGCCGAGCGCGCGATCGAGATGCAGGCCAACGGCCTGCCCAACACCTTCGTGCCCGGCCGCAACCTGCTGTTCCTGACCTTCGCGGCCGCGTTGGCCTACCGTCGCGGCGCGAGCGTGCTGGTGGGCGGCATGTGCGAGACCGACTACTCCGGCTACCCCGATTGCCGCGACAACACGATCAAGGCCACGCAGGTGGCGCTGAGCCTGGGGCTCGATGCGCCGCTGACCATCGAGACGCCGCTGATGTTCCTCACCAAGGCGCAGACCTGGCAGCTCACCGAGCAGCTGGGCGGTGCAGCGCTCAACGAGCTGATCGTCGAGCACACGCACACCTGCTACCTCGGCGAGCGCGGCCAGCGCCACGCCTGGGGCCACGGCTGCGGCCAGTGCCCGGCCTGCGAGCTGCGACGGCGCGGCCATGAGGCCTTCGTGGCCGGACAAGGCGCCTGAGGACCACGCGGATGAACGGCAGCCGCATCACCGTTCTCGCCGTCCTCGCGGTGCTGGTGTTCTGGATGATCGGGGCCTACAACCGGCTGGTGGGGCTGCGCAACGCGATCGGCGCAGCTTGGGCGCAGGTCGATGAGCAACTGCAGCGCCGGCGCCAGCTGCTGCAGCCGCTGGTCGACATCCTGCGACCGGAGCTGACCGAGGAGCCCACCGCGCTCGATGCGCTGGCGGGTGCGTTGATGCAGGTGCAGGCGGCGGCCGACGCGGTGCGGACCCGGCCGGTGAGCGCGGCGCATCTGGCGGCGCTGGTCACGGCCGAGCAGGTGCTGGGTTCAGCGCTGGCCCGTGTGCTGGCCTTGCTGGAGCATCACCCCGCGCTGCGCGACAGCCTGCCGCCGGTGGCCGAGGCCTTGCGCACACTGCAGGAGCTGGAGCCGCGGCTGGGCTTTGCGCGCCAGCTGTTCAA
>CBIHRS010000107.1:0-10351 GCA_966212505.1 uncultured bacterium | reverse complement strand
TGTACACGGCGCCCTTGTCGGAGACCGGCAAGGCCCGGCTCAAGGCGATGGCCGAGACCACCGATGGCTTCGAGATCGCGCGCCGCGACCTCGAGATCCGCGGGCCGGGCGAGTTCATGGGCGCACGCCAATCAGGCGCGCCGCTGCTGCGCTTTGCCGACCTGAATGAGGACGGCGCGCTGCTGCAACAGGCCCGGCGCGCCGCGCAGCAGATGCTGCAGCAGCACCCGCGCGCCGCCGAGGCTCACGTGCTGCGCTGGCTGGGCGGTCGCGCCGAATACCTGAAGGCGTAGAGGCGGCATCGCCGGCCGAGCGCCGGGCCGCCCCAAGCCGGCCGGGGGCTCCAATCACCCACCGAAGTGCATCTGGTACTTGGCGCCATCGGAGAACAGGCAGGCGCCGGTGCCCATCGTCGGGCCGGTGATCAGGTACTCGCACTGGGCGTTGATGCCGTTGGCGCCGTAGGCGTTGGCGATGCCGCGCCGGCCGCTGAAACTGCGCGCCGCGGTGCCGAGCACCTCGTTGTGGATGCGGCCGAAGCTCGCATAGCTGCTGTCGACCCGCGTCGATTCGCCCTGCAGCAGCGCGCCGCGGTAGCTCAGCGTGATGTTGCCGCGCCCGGTCTGGTTGTCGCTCACCTGGGCGACCAGCAGGCCGCCCTGGTTGGCCTGCTCGTTCAGCGGATACAGCCGCGCCTGCAGCACGATCGGCGCCGGCGGTGCGGGCGGCGGCACGATGGGCGAAGCGGCCGGCGCCATGTTGGCGTTGCCTATCGTCTGGGTCTGCGGATGGATCGGAACCGGCTGCCCGGTGCGCGGATCGATGGGCACGACATAGCAGGCCGACAGGCTGGCCAGCAGCGCGGCGGCCGTGATCAGGCGAACGGGAGTGGCAGGATTCATACGGGGTTCACGTGGCGCGGCCGGATCGCCGCGGCGCGAGCATCCCGCCACCCGGCCCTGCGCTTCAAGCCCGGCGCACGCCGGTAGCGGCCCGCAGACCGGCCCGGCGCATCGGGCGATACCGCGATTCCCCCCAACCGGTGTTTTGCGGACAATCGGCCCCCATGACGCTCACCGAACTCCGCTACATCGTCGCCGTGGCGAGGGAAAAGCACTTCGGCCGCGCGGCCGAAGCCTGCTTCGTCTCGCAACCCACGCTCAGCGTCGCGATCAAGAAGCTGGAGGAGGAGCTCGACGTCAAGCTCTTCGAGCGCGGCGCCAGCGAAGTCAGCGTCACCCCGCTGGGCGAGGCCATCGTGCGCCAGGCCCAGGCGGTGATCGAGCAGGCGGCGGCGATCAAGGAGATCGCCAAGCGCGGCAAGGATCCGCTCGACGGCCCGCTCAAGCTCGGCATCATCTACACCATCGGCCCCTACCTGCTGCCCGAGCTGGTGAAGAACGCGATCGACAAGACGCCGCAGATGCCGCTGATGCTGCAGGAGAACTTCACCGTCAAGCTGCTCGAGATGCTGCGCACCGGCGAGCTCGATTGCGCCATCATGGCCGAGCCCTTCCCCGATGCCGGCCTGGCCATTGCGCCGCTGTACGACGAGCCCTTCATGGTTGCGGTGCCCAAGTCGCATCCGCTGGCGCAACGCAAGAGCATCACCTCCGAAGAGCTGAAGAAGGAGACGATGCTGCTGCTGGGCACCGGCCACTGCTTCCGCGACCACGTGCTCGAGGTGTGCCCCGAGTTCGCCCGCTTCTCGTCCGATGCCGAGGGCATCCGCAAGAGCTTCGAGGGTTCGTCGCTCGAGACCATCAAGCACATGGTGGCCTCGGGCATGGGCGTCACCGTGGTGCCGCAGCTTTCGGTGCCGAAGGAGCCGCAGGCTCACGTGGCCTACATCCCGTTTGCGCCGCCGGTGCCCACGCGGCGCGTGGTGCTGGCCTGGCGCCGTACCTTCACCCGCTACGAAGCCATCGCCGCGCTGCGCAACGCCGTCTATGCCTGCGACCTCGATGGCGTGACGCGCCTCACACAGTGAGCCCCGGCCCGGCGGGGGGCCTCGCCTAAAATTCCGCCCCCGCATGACCCTTCTTCTCGACCCCGACCTCTCCGCGGCCGAGCGCCCCGACACCGAACGCCACGATCCGCAGCAGTGGTTCCGCGACGGTGCCGCGCCGCTCGATTCGGCCTTGTGGTGGCAGCTGTCCGAACAGTCCACCGTGGTCGAGGCCCTGCGCAGCCTGTGCTCCGGCCCCGCGCCGCTGGTGCAGCTGCGGCTATGGGTGTTCCTCGAGCTGCTGGCGCAGCCGCAGGCCCGCCTCTCGCGCGAGGCGCTGAACCTGCATTTCCACGTGCTGCGCGAAGAGGCGCTGGACCTCGCGCTGCGCCCGCTGCGCGCCACCGGCGTGCTGAGCTGGGATGCCGGCACGCTCGAATACGAACTCACGCCGCTGGCCTCGCAGGTGGGCGCGCTTTTGAGCCCGCTGGCCCGGCCGGCCGACCGCGACGCCGAGCTGGGCGGCCTGCTGGCCCAGGTGGCTGGCGCCCAGCAGCTGGGCACGCTGCAGCCCACGCAGCTGCGCCACCTGCAGGCCCAGCTGGCCCGGCTGCACGACGAGTTCGCCGATGCCATCGCCTCCGGCTCCGAGTTCCGCCTGCGCCGTGCGCGCGAGCGGCATGAGCGGGTGTTCGAGCTGATCGAGCGCGCCTCCGAGGTGCTGAGCCAGATCACCGCGGCGGCGCAGGAGCATCCGTCCACGCTGCGCCTGGCGCGCGAGATCGGCCTCGCGCAGGCGCGGCTGCTGGCGATGAAGAGCCAGTTCGACCGCGCGCTGCACCAGGCCGACCGCCAGCGCGTCACGCTGGGCACCACCGGCATCACCACCACCGACGTGCGGCGCTGGCTGCAGAGCGCCCCCGACCTCGGCGCATTGATCGACGGCCTGCTCGATACGCCGGTGCGCCCGGTGTTCGTGCTGGGCCACGAGCTGCTCGACGTGACCGAGGCAGAGTTCGAGCGCGACCGCCCGTCCCCCGATACCGAAGCGCTGCCCGAGGCCGCCGCGGCGCCCGCCGGCACGCTGCAAGCGCTGGCGCTGCCGCAGGAACTGCACGCGCTGGTCGAGACGCTGCAGGCCTGGTCGGCCGAGCCGCCCTCGCCCGATGCCGCGCCGCGCACGATGGCCGACGCCCTGCTCGCCGGCCGCCGCGACCCGCGCTATGCCGCCGTGGCCTACCGCGCACAGCTGATGCCGCTGATCGGCGACCCGCAGGCCCAGGGCCTGAAGGGCGCCACCGGCGACGTGGCCCGCGTGCCCTGGCGCGTGCAGTGGGCCGACCGCCTGCAGCCCTCCGACACGCCCGAGGTGGCCGCCCACAGCCTGGGCTGGCTGCTGGCGCCCGATGCGCCGGCAGCCGAGCATGAGCCGCTGCCCCTTCCACCGGAAACCTTCACCCCATGATCTCCTCGATCGACGACGCGGCCCTGCTGGCCGCCGAGCTGCTCGCACGCCGCTGGCTGCCGCGCACCCATGTGCGCGTGAAGCGGGCGCTGATCGACGCCGAATACTTCCAGGAAGTGCAGCGCCGCTTGGCCGGCGTGGGGCTCAAGTGGGTCGACAACGTGCATGCCGACCATGTCAGCGTGGCGCTGCTGCGCGGCGCCGACCGCACCGTGTTCGGCGAGCCGGGCCTCAATGCGAGCAACAACCTCGAGCTGCCGCGCGACGGCGTGGCGCTGCTGGTGGTGCTGTGGGCGCTGATCGTGCTGCCCAAGCGCGAACGCCAGGCTGCACGCGCCAGCGATGCCGATGCACAGGAGCAGCAGGGCGAGATGTTCAGCGGCGCCAAGCCCATGCCCAGCGCGCGCAGCGCCAGCCCGGTGGTGTCGTACCGCGCGCTGCTGGCCGATTTCGGCAACCAGCTGGGCAAGAAGGTGCGGCTGGACGTGAACCTGAAGCTGCTGGAGCGCCACGGCTTCATCGAGCGCCGGGGCGACGACATCGCCGAAGGCCCGCTGCTCGACCTGCTGCTCGACTACGACACCCTGGCCCCGCGCATCCTCGATGGCGCGCTGGCCGACGTGCTGGCGCGCAACCGCGCACCCGCCGTTCCCGAAGAAAACGAGAACGCCTGACGCATGTTCCACCTGCAATCGATCGAACTGCTGCACTGGGACTACTGCCGCCGCGTGCAGCTGCCGCTGGATGCGGCCATCGTCACCATCGCTGGCCCCAACGGCTCGGGCAAGACCACGCTGCTCGACGCGCTGCGCACGCTGCTGGGCCTCGAATGCTCGGGCGGCCGCAACTACAAGACCTATGCGCGCCACTCCAATGCGCAGCAGGTGTGGCTGCGCGCGGTGGTCGACAACAAGCCGCAGGGGCGGCAGAGCTCGAGCCGGCCGTTCGCGTCGTCATTGCTGCATGCCGACCAGGTGACGCTGGCCTGCCGCGTCGAGCGCGTGTCCGGCGACTGGCAGCGCCGCTACCTGCTGGTCGACGGCGATTGCAGCGTCGAGCAGTTGCTGGCCCGGCCCGAGAAGGAGCTGCAGTGGCTGGGCCTGGAAACCTGGCGCAAGCGCCTGGCCGCCGCCGGCCTTACCCCGGCCATCGCCCGCGTGCTGTCGCTCGAGCAGGGCCAGACCGACCGGCTCTGCGAGTTCAGCCCCAAGGAGCTGCTGAAGCTGGTGTTCGACGTGTTCGGCGACCAGGACGTGCTCGACCGCTACGAGCAGGCGCGCGGCCTGCAGGAGCAGCTGGCGCGCGAGGTCGAGCAATCGGAGCGCGAGCTGGGCCACGTGCGCACGCAGCTCGCCGAGCTGGCGCTGCGTGTCACCAACTGGAAGCAGCGGCAACTGAAGCTGCGCGAGCGCGACCGGCTGGCCACCGAGGTGGTGCCGGTGCTCGAATGGGCCGATGCCCGCGCCGCGCTGGCGCGCGAAGGGCGCGAGCTGCATCGTTCGCGGCTGCATGCCTCGGCCGAACATCGCCGCCATGCCGACCAGCGGCGCCAGTTGCTGGCCTTGCACGAGGCCTCGCAGGCCGCGAGCGAGCGCGTGGTCGCACTGGCGAAGGAGCGCGATGCCGCCCAGAAGGCCCAACAGGCCGCCCGCGAAGCCGAGCGCCCGGTGGAGGCCCTGATCCAGCGCGGCAACGAGCTGCAGGCGCTGGCCGCCGCCGAGGGCGATGATGCTGGCCAGCTCACGGCGCGCCACCAGCAGCTGCAGGCCGAGAAGCGTGCGCTCGATGCCCGCTTCGACGAGGCCCGCCGCGAGCGCGACGCGCTGCAGGCCCAGGCCAGCGCGCTGCAGGGCGAGCGCGTGCCGCCGGCGCCGCAGGAGGTGCAGCGCTTCCGCCAATCGCTGCGGGCGGCCGGCATCGAGCACCACCTGCTGGCCGAGGTGGTCGAGGTGACCGATGAACACTGGCGCGGCGCGGTCGAAGGCGTGATGCGCGGCTCGCGCTGGGTGGTGATGCTCAAGGACGCGGGCCAGGAGGCCGAGGCCTTTGCGCTGGCCGAACGCGAGCGCTACCGCCACTACGTGGTCGCGCCCAAGCCGGTGCGCGTGGAGACGCCGGCCACCTCGCTGGGCGCGGTGGTGAGCTTCAGCGCCGCGGTGCCCGACTGGCTGCAGCGCCAGCTCGCCGGCATCCGCCGTGTCGATTCGGTCGACGAAGGCCGGTGCATCGGCGGCGAATGGATCACGCCCGAGGCCTTCTGGCGCGACAACCGCGGCGGGCGTTCGGTGTGGGTCGATCCGTCGGAGCACCAGTTCGGCGCCGCCGCGGTGGCAGGCCGGCGCGAACACATCGCGCGCAAGCTGGCGCAGGCGGATGCGCGGCTCACCGAGGCCTCGGCACAGTCGCTCGCGCTGAAGCGCCAGCTCGAGGACGTGGAGCGCGCGCTGCAGGGCCACCATGCGGCCGCGCAACTGGCCGAGCGCGCCGCCGAGTTCGCCGAGGCGCGCGAGCGGCTGCCGGCGCTGCAGCAGGCCCGCCGCACGGCCAGCGAGCGCTGGCAATCGCTGCAGGACGAACACGACCGCGCGATCCGCGAGGACCAGAACGCCAAGCAGGCCTATGAGCAGGCCCGCGTGAGCCTGGCCCGCGCCGAGGAGCATGCGCAGCAGATGGTGCGCGAGGTGCAGCAGCGCCGCGCTGCGCTGCGCGAGGCCGTGGCCCGCTCCAACGCCGAGCGCGCGCGCTTTCCCGCCGGCTGGCGCAGCGCCGCAGCGATCGCCCGGGTGCGCGAGGACTACACCAGCACCGCGCAGGCCCGCCTGCGCGCGAAGGACATCGACGAGCAGCTGGCCACCGGCGAGTGGGAGACCGACGACACGGTCGAAGACCGGCACCACCGCATGCAGCTGATGGTGGCCGAGCAGCAGCAGTCGCTCGACGACCGCAAGGCGCACAACGAGATGGCGCGCGTGGCCGCCTTCAATGCGCGCGAGCGCTACATCGAGGTGCTGCGCGGCACCGTGCGGCAATACCGCCGCAACATCGAGGAGCTGGGCCAGCTGGCCGGCGTGGAAGTCAGCGCCGAGCAGCCGCACCTCGAGAACGACGACCAGGTGCTGTCGCAGGCCGGGCTGCAGGTGAAGTTCAACTTCGACGGCAAGGCCGCCATCGGCCTCAACGATGGCGAGGCCTCGGGCGGCCAGCAGGTGATGAAGAGCCTGATCCTGCTGGTGGGCCTGCTGAAGGACGACGAGACACCCGGCGGCTTCGTCTTCATCGACGAACCCTTCGCCCACCTCGACGTGCGCAACATCCAGCTGGTGGGCCACTTCCTGCGCAGCACCCGTGCGCAATACCTGCTGACCACACCGATCACGCACAACGTCGAGGTGTTCGAGCCGGCGGAGATCACGCTGGTCACGAGCAAGAAGCCGCGCGGCGAGCGCTGGGCACCGCCGATCGCGGTGGTGCAGCGGCGCGGCGCGCCGGGGATGCAGGCGGCCGCCTGAGCGCCGTACCGTGCGCAGGGATCAGTAGTCGGTGACGCCCAGGCGCTTCAGCGCGTCCTTCGCGCCTTCCAGCCCCTGCAGTGCGGCGCGCTTGTACCAGTCGATCGCCTGGGCCTTGTCGGGCTTGCCGAGCCAGCCGTTCTCGTAGGCCTCGCCGGCCTTGTATTGCGCGGCGACGAAGCCGACCCGTGCGGCCGAGAGGTAGTAGGCCAGCGCGAGCCGCAGGTCCTTGGCGGTGCCGCGGCCGCGCTCGATGTTGACGGCCGCGTTGAAGGCGCCGCGCGGCAGGCCCGCCTGCGCCGAGGCCATGAACCAGCGCGTAGCCTGCGCATCGTCGGCCGCCGCGCCGATGCCGCGCGCATACATCACGCCCAGGTTGTTCATCGCGACCGCATGGCCCTGCTGTGCGGCCTTGAGGTAGCCGTCGAACTCCTGCGCCGCGTCGTAGGCCACGCCGAAGCCATGGCCGTAGTTCCAGCCCAGGCTGAACTGCGCGAGCGGGAAGCCGCTGGCGGCCGCCTTGCGGTACCAGGCGTTGGCCAGCGCATGGTCGGACGGCACGCCGAGGCCGAAGTCGTAGAGCGAGCCGGCCGCGCTCTGGGCCTTGGCGTTGCCATCGTTGGCCAGCTTCAGCAGCCGCTCGCGCGCCTCGGCCGAGCCCTGCGATGCCGAGACGTAGAGCGGATAGACCTCGGAGCCCATCTGCTGCATCACGTAGGCGCGCATCGGGTTCGGCACGCAGGCCGGCACGGCGGGCAATTCATCGGCGGGCGCGGCCGATGCGGCGGGCAGGGGCGCCGGCACGCCGGCCACGCCTTCGCCGATCTCGATCGCGCGGCGCTCGCTGGCCGTGCCCGACAGCGGCTGCGCCGCCGCACCGCCCGCCTGGGCCGGCGGTGGAAACAGCCGTGCCAGCGCCAGCGTCGCGCCCGCCTTCAGCCCCGGCAGCTCGGCCGCCTTGGCGCCGGTGCTGAACTGCTCGATGTATTGCCGCGTGGTGTCGGGGTTGCGCGAGAAGCGGTGCGACAGCACGAACGCGGCCGCCGCCTGCTCGGGCCGGTTCTGCGCGCCGAACACCTCGGCCAGGTTGGCCCAGGCCGCCGCACGGGCCGGCGCGAGCGCCAGCGTGTAGCGCAGCAGGCTCTCGGCCTGCGGCAAGCGCTGGTTGCGGTAGAGCGCGTAGCCGTAGTTGTTGGCGATTTCCTGGTCGGACGGATCGGCCTGCCAGGCGCGGTCGAACTCGGCCAGCGCCTCGGGCATCTGCCCGGCCTTGAACTTCTCCAGCGCCGACGTGTTCAGCCGCCGGGCCTGGCGGCGGTCGCCGCGGGCCGGGTACGGCAGCTCCTCGATCTCGGTCTTGGCGTCCCAGGCAGCGTTGGCGTTGCCATGGGCGGCCGCCTCGAGCAGGCGGTCGACCTGGTCGAGCCGGGGCTTGACGGCGGCCAGGCGAGGTTCGGGCTGGGCCTGGGCCAGTGCGGGCAAGGGCAGGGTCGCCGCGGCAGGAAGCAGCAGCGACAGGGCGAACGCGAGGGGGCGGAGCGGAGTCATGGCGCGGCAGTGTAGGAGCGGCGCCTCCTGACAGCGATTGGGAAAACTATCAATCGGCTAGCCAACATCAATTAGACCAATCTATCAGCCTCCGCGAGACTTGCCTGCATGCGGCGCCGAGCCGCCTTCATCCCTCAGGAGCCACGCATGTCGACCTCTCGCCTGACCACCGCCTCCGGCATCCCCGTCGCCGACAACCAGAACTCCATCAGCGCCGGCGCGCGCGGGCCGCTGCTGCTGCAGGACTTCCACCTGATCGAGAAGCTGCAGCACTTCAACCGCGAGCGCATTCCCGAGCGGGTGGTGCATGCCAAGGGCTCGGGCGCCTATGGCACCTTCACCGTCACCCACGACATCAGCGCCTACACCAAGGCCAGGCTGTTCAGCGCCATCGGCAAGCAGACCGAGACCTTCGTGCGCTTCTCCACGGTGGGCGGCGAGCGCGGCTCGGCCGACACCGAGCGCGACCCGCGCGGCTTCGCGGTGCGCTTCTATACCGAAGAAGGCAACTGGGACCTCACCGGCAACAACACGCCGATGTTCTTCATCAAGGACCCGATCAAGTTCCCCGACTTCGTGCACACGCAGAAGCGCGACCCGCAGACCAACCTGAAGTCGCCGACGATGATGTGGGACTTCTGGAGCAAGGCGCCCGAGTCGCTGCACCAGGTGACCATGCTGTTCAGCGACCGCGGCACGCCCGACGGCTATCGCCACATGGACGGCTTCGGCAGCCACACCTACAGCCTGATCAACGCCGCCGGCGAGCGGGTGTGGGTCAAGTGGCACCTGAAGACGCAGCAGGGCATCAAGAACTTGTCGGCCGCCGAGGCGCAGCGCCTGGCCGGCACCGACCCCGACCATGCCCAGCGCGACCTGTTCAACGCCATCGCCCGCGGCGAGTTCCCGCGCTGGACGGTCTACATCCAGGTGATGACCGACGCGCAGCGCCTGGCCTGGGAGCAGCGCACCGGCTGGGATGCCTTCGATCTCACCAAGGTCTGGCCGCATGCCGACTTCCCGCGCATTCCGGTCGGCGTGCTGGAGCTCAACCGCAACCCCGACAACTACCACGCCGAGGTGGAGCAGGCGGCGTTCTCGCCGGCCAACGTGGTGCCGGGCCTGGGCTACAGCCCCGACAAGATGCTGCAGGGGCGCCTCTTCGCCTACCACGATGCGCAGCTGTACCGCGTGGGCACCAACCACCAGCACCTGCCGGTGAACCGTCCGCGCTGCCCCTTCCATCACCAGCAGCGCGACGGTGCGATGGCGGTCGAGACCTTCGCCGGCCAGCCCAACTACGCGGCGGTGGAGACACCGCAACCGGGCAACGGCGGTTTCGGCCACGGCGACAAGGGCTGGGCGGTGGAAGGCATCGCCGGCCGCTACGACGGCCGCGTGAACGACGATCCGTACACCCAGGCCGGCAACCTGTACCGCCTGCTGCCCGCGCAGGAGAAGCAGAACCTCGTCGACAACATCGCCGGCGCGATCGCCAGCGTGTCGCCCGAGATCCTCCAGCGCCAGCTGGCGCACTTCGACCTCGCCGACGCGGACTATGGCGACGGCGTGCGGGCCGCGCTGGCCCGGCTCGGCGTGTCCACCCCGGCCCGACGCTGACGCAGGGCAAGCCCGCCGGCCCTGCATCCGCCAGGGCCGGCAGCCTGCCGCTAAAGTCGGCGCAATCCCCCGTTTTCAAGGAGACCGACGCATGGCCAAGACTCCGATCAACATCGGCATTTCCGAAGACGACCGCAGCGCGATTGCGCAGGGCCTGAGCAAGCTGCTCGCCGACACCTACACGCTCTACCTCACCACCCACAACTTCCACTGGAACGTGACCGGGCCGATGTTCAACACGCTGCATGCGATGTTCATGAC
>CBIHRS010000106.1:0-10513 GCA_966212505.1 uncultured bacterium | reverse complement strand
GCTGGACCGTCGGCGGCACGATCTCGCTGGCACCGACAGCGGCGGTCGATTCGGATACCAACGATGCCGGGCAGGCGGGCCGCAAGGACAACAGCGACTTCCCGGTCGCACAGCCGCTGCAGACGCCCGTGCTGCTCGCGGGCAGCGTCAACCAGCCCGGCCAAGGGCCCGACGGGCCGAACCACGACAACGGCGACGAATACGACGTCTACCGGGTCACGCTGTCGGCAGGGCAGGTGGTCGAGCTCGAATTCGCGGCCGACCCTGCCAACAACGACCTCGACCTCTACCTGTTCAACGTCGGCAACACTCGCACCGCAACAGGCAAGTCGATCGGCATCAATCGATATGAGTGCGTGCGCGCCAGCACCGCCGGCGACTACTACGTGGCGGTGGATGCCTACAAGGGTGCCTCGCTGTATTCGCTGCGCATCGGTGCGCCGGGCAACGGCAGCAGCTGCGCCAACGCCACCACGGCGCTGGGCGCATTCATTCCCGGCCAGGTCATCGCCAAGGGCAACGTCCGCGACGCGGCCGCCAAGCAGGCGCGCCGCAGCCAGCTGCTGGCCAGCGCCGGATTGAGGTCGACGCGGCCGCAGCCGACCGGCGTGCCCGAGCTGCTGACCATGAGCGCCTCGCCCGCCGATCGCAACGCCGGCCTGCGCCGCATGGCGCAGACGCTGCACATCGCCAGCACCGGCTCGGCCCGCGCGAACACTGCCACCCGATCGCCCGCGTTCCAGCAGGCGGTCGACACGGTGCACTACGTGAAGCAGCTGCGCGCCAGCGGCCTCTACGATCTGGTCGACCTGAACGAACACGCCGAACTCAAGTCGGTGACGCTGGTGGGCAGCTTCCCGCCGAACGACCGCAACTACGAGCTGCAGCGCTGGCACTACGAGCAGATCAACCTGCCGGCCGCCATGGAGCGCCTGACGGGCCTGTCGCCGCAGCCGACCCGGCGGCCCATCGTCGCGGTGATCGACAGCGGCATCGTCCAGGAGCATCCCGACCTGCACGACCAGATCAGCGGCGGCTACAGCCTGCTGAGCCTCAACACGCCGGGAGACGGCAACACGCCAAGCCCCAACGACCCGTCGCAACAGGCCGACAACCCGCACTTCCATGGCACGCACGTGGCCGGCACGATCGCGGCGCAGACCTTCAACGGCACCGGCGTGGCCGGTGTGGCGCCGATGGCGCAGCTGATGCCGTTGCGCGTGTTCAGGCCCGACGCCCCCGGCGCCACGACCTACGACATCGCCAATGCCATCCTCTATGCCGCAAGCCTGCCCAACAGCACGGGTCAGCTGCCGGCGCGCCGCGCCGACGTGATCAACATGAGCCTGGGCGGCGGGGCTGCGTGCCCGTCGATCTATCGCGACGCGATCAACGGAGCCCGCGGGCAGGGCGTGCTGGTGGCTGCTGCCGCCGGCAACGAATCGCACAACGAGATCGGCCAGGCCACGGCCGTCGGCATGCCTGCCAACTGCCCGGGCGTGATCGCCGTGGCGGCGCTCGACGCGCGGGTGCGGCAGACCTTCTATTCGAACTCCGGTCCGGAAATCGTCGTGGCTGCGCCCGGCGGCGATTCCAGCCAATCCACCACCGGCACGGGTGCACCCGACAGCATCTACAGCACCGTGGCCACCTTCGACTTCAACGGCAACCGCGTGCCGTCGTACGGCTCGATGGACGGCACGTCGATGGCAACGCCGCACGTCGCCGGCGTGCTCGCCCTGATGCGCTGGGCCAACCCCGACATCACGCCGGCGCAGGTGGACACCCTGTTCGCCCAGGGCAAGCTGACCGACGACATCGGCGCCGCGGGCCGCGACAACGCGACCGGCTGGGGCTTGATCAACGCACGCAAAGCGGTCGATGCGGCGCTCGAACTCAAGGGCGGCACCGCTCCGCCGCCCACCGCCGGCACGGTCATCGCGTCGCCCTCGTCCATCGACTTCGGCAGCTTCCAGAGCTCGGCCGAGATCGAGCTGATGCTGACGGCCACAGGCACCGAGAAGGTCACCGGCATCACCAGCGACTCGGCCGCCGTGACCACCAGCTCGATCGATGCGGATGCGGCCACCGGCCTGGGTCGCTACCGCGTGGAAGTCGACCGAAGCAAGCTGGCGACGGGCACGAGCTTCCCGAAGCTGACGGTGCAGACCACGACGCGCCAGTTCACCGTGCAGCTCACCGTCGTGAAACCCACGGCAGGCGACACGAGCAGCCGCGCCGACTATGGCCGCGTGTATGTGCTGCTGCTTGACGACGCCACCGGCGACGCAGTGAAGCAGGCCAACGTCGATGCCTCGAACGGCGTCTACCGCTGGCAGATCACCGGCGTGAACCTGTCGAAGGTGCGCATCATCGCCGGCACCGACCTCGACAACGACGGCTACCTCTGCCAGCGCGGCGAGGCCTGCGGCGCCTACCCGCTGCTGTCGGACACCGGAGGCTCCACCATCAATCTGAGCGCGAACCGCAACGACCTCGACTTCCAGATCGCGCCGTTCGGTGGCGTCAACACCAGCAGCGTGGGGCAGGGCTCGGGCCGCAGCACGCCGTGGCGCCGGCAGCTCCCGGCGGGAGGCACCACGGCCACGGCGGCCCGCCGCTGAAGCCGGCCGCGGCACCGGGGTGCATCGGCCTACGACAAAGCCGATGCACCTGCCGGCAGCAGGGCCGCAGCAGTCGTCGCACAGGCTGGCTAGACTGCGGCCACCCTGAACCGGAGGACCGCGGTGAGCCTGACGATCGACTACTACTTCGCGCCCCAGTCGCCCTGGAGCTATCTCGGCCACCAGCGTTTTCGCGACATCGCGCGCCAGCACGGCGCCCGCGTCAACGTGCTGCCGGTCGACCTGGGCGGCAAGGTGTTCCCGGTCTCGGGTGGGCTGCCGTTGGGCAAGCGGGCGCCGCAGCGGCAGGTCTACCGCCTGCTCGAACTCAAGCGCTTCAGCGAATGGCTGCAGGTGCCGCTGAACGTGCAACCCCGGTTCTTCCCGGTCAACGCCGACGATGCGGCCAAGCTGATCATCGCGGTCGACATGAAGGACGGCACCGAGGCCGCGATGAACATCGCCGGCGCGCTGCTGAAGGCGGTGTGGGCAGAAGAGCGCAACATCGCCGACGAGCCCACGCTCGCAGCGCTGCTGGCCGAGCAGAACCTGCCGGCCGCGCGGCTCGAGGATGCCCACTCGCAGGCCGCGCAGGAGCGCTACGAGGAAGACTCGGCCCGCGCGATCGAGGCGGGCGTGTTCGGCGCGCCCAGCTACGTGATCGATGGCGAGATCTTCTGGGGCCAGGACCGGCTCGATTTCGTCGAGCGGCGGCTGGCGGCCGCGGCGCGCTGACCGGCGCGGGCCGGCCGGAACGCGCACTTCTTCCACCACTTCCTTCACGCAAGCCTGCGCTGTTGCAGCGCGGCGCCATGCCGGCGGCGGTTGCATTCGATCACAATCCGCCCGATGAGGGCTGCCGATCCTTCTCAGCCGGCTGAAACGGTGCCGCCAGAGGGCGGGGGCGCAGCCCTGAGCGTGGTGTCCGACGACGAGGCCCGCCTGCAGATGCTGCAGGGCCTGGGCCTGCTCGACAGCGCGCCCGAGGCCTGCTTCGATGCACTGGTCGACTGCGCAGCGGCGCTCACGGGCTGCCCGATCGCGCTGCTGTCGCTCACCGATTCACAGCGCCAGTGGTTCAAGGCGCGGCGCGGACTCGATGCGATCGAGGTGCCGCGGGAGATCGCGTTCTGCGACCACGCCATCCGCCAGCCCACGCTGCTCGAAGTGCCCAACGCGCTGGAGGACCTGCGCTTCTCCAGCAGCCCGCTGGTCACGCAGTCGCCGCATGTGCGCTTCTACGCCGGCGTGCCGCTGGAGATCGAAGGCGTGCGGCTGGGCACGCTGTGCGTGCTCGACATCCAGCCGCGCGAGCTGCGGCCCGAGCAGCGCGACGGCCTGCAGAGCCTGGCCTGCGCCGTCACCGAGCTGCTGCGCCAGCGCCGCGCCCAGCATGCGCTGCAGGAGCAGGCGATGCGCCTGCACGACCTGGCCCGTGCCTCCGGCGACTGGATGTGGGAGCTCGACGACGAGCTGCGCTACCGCTGGATCTCGGGTGAGTTCGAGGCCATCACCGGCCTATCGCCCGAGGCCATCATCGGCCAGCGGGTGACCGACGAGCCCCGGCTCGATGCGCGCGGCGCCACGCTGCCGCATTACGGCGGCCTGTTGTGGCTGCTGGAGCGGCGCATGCCGTTCGCCCGCGCGATCACGGCCAAGGCCACGCCGCAGGGCATGCTCTACGTGTCGCGCAGCGCGATGCCGGTGTTCGACGGCAACGGCAACTTCCGCGGCTGGCGCGGCACCGCGCGCGACGTGACCGGCCAGATCCTGGCCGAGCGCGAGGCCCAGCTGCAGCACGAGCTGCTGCGCAAGCTCTCGTCGCAGGTGCCGGGCGTGATCTTCCAGTACCGGGTCGACACCAACGGCCAGGGCCGCTACCTCTATGCCAGCGAAGGGGTGCGCGAGATGTTCGGCGTCGAGCCGCCGAGCGAGGACGGTAGCCGCATCGATCCCAGCGTGCCGTTCCGCCTGCTGCACCCCGACGACGAGCCCGGCTTCCGCGACAGCATCGACGAAGCCGTGCGCGAACTCAAACCGTGGTCGCGCGAGTTCCGCGTGGTGCACGGCGACGGCAGCGTGCGCTGGCTCGATTCGCGTGCGATGCCCGAGCGGCTGGTCGATGGCAGCACGCTGTTCCATGGCTTCACCGCCGACATCACCGACCGCAAGCAGATCGAGCTCGCACTGCGCGAGACCGAACTGCGCTGGGAACGCGCCGCCGACGCCGCCGGCATCGGCCTGGTGGAGCTGGATGTCGCGCGCGGCCTGCTGCAGCTCGACCGGCGCGCCTGCACCGTGCACGGCCTGCCGTATCCGCATGCGCCGCTGCCGCTGCAGCAGTGGCTGGCGATGGTCCATCAGGACGACCTGCTGCAGGTGCGGCGCGGGCTGGAGCATGCGCTGAAGGCCGGCGGCCACACCGAGGGCCGGCTGCGCATCGTGCGAGCCGATGGCAGCGTGCGCCACATCGAGCTGGCCGCCGAGGCCCGCGGCGATGGCCATGGCCGCGTCCACGTGCTGCTGGGCACCTTCCGCGACGTCAGCGAGCAGATCGTCAACGACCGGCTGCGCCGCGACAAGGAAGCCGCCGAGCGCGCCAACCATGCGAAGAGCGAGTTCCTCTCGCGCGTGAGCCATGAGCTGCGCACGCCGCTCAATAGCATCCTCGGCTTCGCGGAGCTGATGGCGCTCGACCGCGACCATCCGTTGCCGCTGGAGCAGCAGCGCCGGCTGGCGGGCGTGCAGCGGGCAGGCCATCACCTGCTCGACCTGATCGACGAAGTGCTGGACCTCACGCGCATCGAGCGCGAGGAGTTCGACCTGCCGCTGCAGCCGGTAGACCTGAGCCAGGCGCTGGCCAACTGCCTGCGCGTGGTGCAGCCGCTGGCCGCGAGCCACGGCATCGAGTTGCCCAGCCCGCCCGAGCTGCCCTGCTGGGTGCAGGGCGAGAGCCGGGCGCTGGAGCAGGTGCTGATCAACCTGCTGTCGAACGCGATCAAGTACAACCGCCTGGGCGGCCGCGTGCAGCTGCAGACGACCATCGACGCGCTGCAGGTCAAGCTGGCCGTGATCGACGAAGGCGAGGGCCTGGATGCGCAGCAGCAGGCCCAGCTGTTCCAGCCCTTCAACCGCCTGGGCGCCGAGCGCCGCCGCATCGAGGGCTCGGGGCTGGGCCTGGTGATCACGCGCGAGCTGGTGGTGGCCATGGAGGGCCGGCTGGAGGTGCACAGCGCGCCGGGTGCCGGCAGCCGCTTCACGGTGGTGCTGTGGGCCGCCGATGCCACCGGCGCGCCGGTGCCCCATCATGCGCGCGCCGAGCCGGCGGTGACCCTCGCGCCGGTCGCACCCGCGGCGCGCAACGTGCTCTACATCGAGGACGAGCCGCTGAACGTAATCCTGATGCAGGAGGTGTTCCGCACCCGCGAGGGCTGGACGCTGCACGTGGCGGAAGACGGCGCGCGCGGCCTGCAGATGGCCCATGCGATGAAGCCCGACCTGCTGCTGATCGACATGAACCTGCCCGACACCAACGGCCTGGCGATCATCGGCAAGCTGCGCAGCGACCCCGCCACCGCGGGCCTGCGCTGCGTGGCCTTCTCGGCCGACGCGATGCGCGAGCAGATCGAGGCGGCGCGCGCCGCCGGCTTCGACGACTACTGGACCAAGCCGATCGACCTGAAGAAGGTGCTGGGGCTGCTGCAGCAAGAGCTCGGCTGAGCATCCCGCCGCGCCCAATAAAAAAGCCGGCTTGCGCCGGCTTTTTCACTGGAGGCCTGAAGGGCCTCGACGATCTCAGCTCAGGTGGCTGTTGATCAGCTTGGTCATCTCGAACATCGAGACCTGCGCCTTCTTGAAGATTTCCTTCAGCTTGGCGTCAGCGTTGATCATCGTCTTCTTGGCCTTGTCCTGCAGGCCATTCTTCTTGATGTATTCCCACACCTTCTTCGTCACCTCGGTGCGCGGAGCGGGCTTGTCGCCGATGACGGCGGCCAGCTGCGGGCTCGGCTTCATTTCCTTCATGAACGCCGGGTTCGGGGTGCGCTTCTTGGCGGGGGCGGCCTTCTTCGCAGCGGCCTTCTTGGCGGGCGCGGCCTTCTTGGCCGGAGCCGCCTTCTTCGCCGGAGCGGCCTTCTTGGCCGGAGCCGCCTTCTTGGCGGGCGCAGCCTTCTTGGCCGGAGCCGCCTTCTTGGCCGGAGCGGCCTTCTTCGCAGTTGCCATTTCGAATCTCTCCATCAAATGGTTGGTTGATGTGCCGGGTCCGGGTGAAGGCCGCATGAACCTTCGTTTCTCTCGTGAGCCCTGCGACGCGAATGGTAATGCGCTCTCTAGGTGTTGAGAAGCCGTTTTCACTCGTGAAAACCTCATTTCTGCCCCTGCGCAAGCCGTTTTGTCGCTGCGAGGCATCACCTGGGAGCGTCCCAGGTGGTTCAGAGGGAGCAACAGCGGGCTATTACCCGAGGCCTCGAAGCGCTTCCCACAATGCCTGCAGCGCACGGACGAAGGGTTCGCGCGCATCCCGAAAGGAGACCGAGATGAGCAAGAAGATCCTGCTGCTGGCCGGCGACTACGTCGAGGACTACGAGACCATGGTGCCCTTCCAGGCGCTGCAGATGGTGGGCCACACGGTGCATGCGGTGTGCCCCGGCAAGAAGGCCGGCGACTTCGTGCTGACCGCGGTGCACGACTTCGAAGGCGCGCAGACCTACTCCGAGAAGCCGGGCCACCGCTTCAGCCTCAACGCCTCGTTCGACGAGGTGAAGCCCGAGGCCTACGACGCGCTGGTGGTGCCGGGTGGCCGCGCCCCCGAGTACCTGCGCATGAACCGCGAGGTGATCGCGCTCGTGCAGCACTTCGCGCGCGAGGGCAAGCCCATCGCCGCGATCTGCCACGGCGCGCAGTTGCTCGCCGCCGCCGGCGTGATCCGCGGCAAGCGCGTGTCGGCCTATCCGGCCTGCGCGGCCGAGGTGGAGCTGGCCGGCGCGAGCTATGCCGAGATCGCGGTGGATGCCGCGGTGACCGACGGCACGCTCGTCACCGCACCGGCCTGGCCGGCGCACCCGGCCTGGCTCGCGCAGTTCCTCGTGGTGCTGGGCACTCGCATCAGCCACTGATCCGCGCTATGGTGAGGGCCCGCAGCAGGAGGCAGTCAGTCATGTGCGAGGTCTTCATCAGCGCCAACCCCGAGTCCTACGAATCGCGCACGCGCTCGGTGCGGCTGCACGGCGTGGTCACCAGCATCCGGCTCGAGAACCTGCACTGGGAAGTGCTCGAGGAGATCGGCGCGCGCGACGGCCTCAGCGTCACGCAGCTGATCGAGCGGCTGTACGACGAGCTGGTGCAGGCCCGCGGCGCGGTGGGCAACTTCGCCTCGTTCCTGCGCGTCAGCGCGCTGCGCTACATGGCGTTGCAGGCGCGCCAGCGCATTCCGGCCGACGCGCGCATTCCGATCCGCTCGCTCGACGCACGGCAGGTGCTCGCCGACCTGCCGCCGCAGTGGGGCCGGGTGCGCGAGCCGACAGCGCTTTCCTGAAGCGGCGCGTGTATGCTGCGCGCATGAAACTGATCGTGCGTTGGCTCCTGCTGGCCGCGGCCTTGTTGCTGGTGGCCCATCTCTACCCGGGCGTGGTGGTCAAGAGCTTCGGATCGGCAATGGTCGCCGCGCTGGTGCTGGGCCTGCTGAACACGTTGCTGCGGCCGCTGCTGGTGCTGCTGACCCTGCCGGTCACGCTGATCACGCTGGGGCTGTTCCTGTTCGTGATCAACGCGCTGCTGTTCTGGGCGGCGGCCACGGTGCTCGAGGGCTTCAACGTCACCGGCTTCGCCGCGGCGCTGATCGGCTCGCTGATCTACAGCCTGTGCGGCATGGTGATCGACGTCGC
This sequence comes from uncultured bacterium, assembly GCA_966212505.1. Lineage (GTDB taxonomy): Bacteria > Pseudomonadota > Gammaproteobacteria > Burkholderiales > Burkholderiaceae_C > CAMLIZ01. The sequence continues at coordinate 2,007 of CBIHRS010000106.1, read as the reverse complement.
GATGGAGCGGCTCTTCCCCGAAGCGGCCTGAGCGACCAGCACGGCCTCGCCGCCGGGCCGCGCCAAGGCGAGGCCGCACCCCCTACATGTCTGCCAGCAGCTTCTTCGCGCCGCGCTTGTCGGCGTGCAGCACCTCGATGAGCCGGCCGAGATCGTCGTTCAGACGCTGCAGGGTGACCGCATCCAGGCTCTGCAGCGCGAGCGGCAACACACCGGTGAAGGGGCCGGGAGACAGCTTCAGCACCTTGGCACCGGCAGGGCGCACCCGCAGCCGCACGGCGCGCCGGTCGTGCTCGCCCTTGGCGGCGACCACCAGCTCGCGCTCGATCAGCGTCTTGACGAGGTTGCTCGCGGTCGACTGATGGATGTCCATCGCCCGCGCGAGATCGCCGATGCCGATGTCGGGCTGCTCATGGATCAGGCTCAGCGCCCAGACCTGCGCGCCGCCCAGGCCCACCTGCTTCTCGACCTGCTGGAAGTGGGTCTTGACCGCGTTGAACACCTGGCGGAAGCGGCGCAGCACCTGCGTGGCAGAAGCCTGTCCCCCTGCCGGTTCATGTGTCGCCGGCTGCGTTGCCGACTTGCTCGCCCGTGTCGCCATGCGCGGATCTTAAAAAATGAAAGGGCACCCGCGGGTGCCCTCTGCGTCTTTTTTCTGCGTCAGCTCATTGATAGGCAATGTCGGCGCGGCGGTTCTGCGCCCAGGCGGCCTCGTCATGGCCGGCGGCTTTGGGCTTCTCCTTGCCGAAGCTCACCGCCTCGATCTGGGCATCCTTGGCGCCAGCGATCTGCAGCGCCTTCTTGACGGCTTCGGCGCGGCGCTGGCCCAGCGCGAGGTTGTATTCGCTGCTGCCGCGCTCGTCGGTGTGGCCCTCGACCTTGACCTTCAGCGCCGAGTGCTCGCCGAGGTAGCGGCCATGGCGCTCGACCACGGCGGTGTAATCGCCCCTGATCGCGGAATCGTCGAAGTCGAAGTACACGCTGCGCTCCCGATAGAGCGGATTGGACGGATCGAGGTGAGCCGCCATGGCCTGCGGCGTGGCCACCGGCGCGGCATCGGGTGCCGGAGCAGGGGCCTGCGCGGCGGGCGCCGGCGCGGGGGTGGGCGCAGGTGCGGGTGCAGGCGCTTGGGTCGGGGCACTGGAGCAGGCCGCCAACAGCGCGCTCAGCAGCGCCGCGGAGAGGAGGGGAAATCGCACGATCGGTTCCTCGAACAAAGCTTCGACGCGCGACAGCGTAGCACATGCATTTGCACAAACATTCGTACTTTCACGAAGGTTTCGTTTCAAGTGGGTTACGTGGCCGCTCCCCATAAAAAAACCGCTCCGGCGCGGTGTGCGCCGGAGCGGTCAACTCCTGGAGGCTGATGGAGAGAGTGAGAAGTGCGTCAGAAGTTCAACGCACCCGGCCTTCCTTCCACGCTTGCAGCAGGCGCGCGTAGTCGATGGTCTCGCCCTTCGGCTTCTCGTTGTCGAGCTTCTTCCACGGCGCGCCCTTGTCGCTCAGCCACTTGTTGGCGTCACCCTTGGCGTTCAGCTTCGGCGCGCAATGGGCCATGCCGGCGCGCTCGAGGCGGGCCATCACCTGGTCCATCTCGTCGGCCAGGTTGTCCATCGCGGCCTGCGGGGTCTTCTCGCCGGTCACCGCCTGCGCCACGTTCTTCCACCACAGCTGGGCCAGCTTGGGGTAGTCGGGCACGTTGGTGCCGGTGGGCGTCCAGGCCACGCGGGCCGGGCTGCGGTAGAACTCGATCAGGCCGCCGTACTTGTTGGCGTTCTGGGTGAAGTACTCGTGGTGGATGTCCGAGTCACGGATGAAGGTCAGGCCGGTGATCGACTTCTTCAGCGACACGGTCTTGCTGGTGACGAACTGCGCGTAGAGCCACGCGGCGGCCGTGCGGTGGGGGTCATGGTCCTTGAAGAAGGTCCACGAGCCCACGTCCTGGTAGCCGTTCTGCATGCCCTGCTTCCAGTACGGGCCGTTGGGGCCGGGGGCCATGCGCCACTT
>CBIHRS010000105.1:0-11307 GCA_966212505.1 uncultured bacterium | reverse complement strand
CGACGACCGCCACAGTCTGAGCCCCTGCCGGGTACCGCCTGCCGCGACGCTCCACCCCTCGAAGGGCACCAACAAAACACTGCTTCATGCAAAGCAGTATTCCGACGCGGAAACCAAGCGTGTAGGCCGCCAGAAGCCGAAACTGATACGAATCTGGCGTGTGCCGATCAGCGTTCCCGCAAGGCCAGAATCGTATTAGTGTTGGCTTCGAACTCACAACATCGCCGGCACCCCCGCTGCCACACTTTCGCCACGGTGATCGATGCGCCGCATCCCGCACCGCAGAGCAACATCGACAGACAAAGTGGAGACCATGATGAACACCAAGAGACTGTCCATCAGCATGCTGGTCGCGGCCGCCGCCGCGGGAGTGGTGAACACGGCAGGCGCTGCGCCCGTCACGCTCACGATCGAGAGCTGGCGCAACGACGACCTGTCGATCTGGCGCGACAAGATCATCCCCGCGTTCGAGAAGACGCACCCCGACATCAAGGTCAAGTTCGCGCCCACCGCACCGGCCGAATACAACGCGGTGCTCAACTCCAAGCTCAAGGCCGGCACCGCCGGCGACCTCATCACCTGCCGGCCGTTCGACGTGCCGCTGCGGCACTTCCAGAGCGGCTACCTGCTGCCGCTCAACGACCTGAAGGGCCTGGACAACTTCACGCCCGTGGCCAAGACCGCCTGGACCACCGACGACGGCAAGACCACCTTCTGCGTGCCCATCGCTGCGGTGATGCACGGCTTCATGTACAACAAGGACACCTTCGCCCGCCTCGGCCTGCAGCCGCCGCAGACGGTCGACCAGTTCTTCTCGGTGCTCGACAAGATCAAGGCCGAGGGCCGCCAGGTGGCGCTCGACATGGGCACCAAGGACACCTGGGAATCCTCTCAGCTGGCCTACCAGAACATCGGCCCCAACTTCTACAAGGGCGAGCAGGGCCGCAAGGCGCTGATCGCCGGCAAGGCCAAGCTCACCGATGCGCAGTTCGTCGAGCCGCTGCGCGTGATGGCCAAGTGGAAGCCCTACCTGGCCGACGGCTTCGAGTCGCAGACCTACCCCGACAGCCAGAACATGTTCACGCTCGGCCGGGCCGCGGTGTACCCCGCCGGCTCGTGGGAGATCGCCGGCTTCAACAAGCAGGCCAGCTTCAAGATCGGCGTGTTCCCGCCGCCGGTGCAGAAGGCCGGCGACAAGTGCTACATCAACGACCATCCCGACATCGCGATGGGCGCCAACGCCAAGTCGACCCATCCGGCCGAGGTGAAGCAGTTCCTCGACTTCGTGGCCTCGAAGGAATTCGCCGCGATCTATGCCAACGCGCTGCCGGGCTTCTTCAGCCTGCAGAAGACGCAGGTCGAGATGGCCGACCCGCTGGCCAAGGAGTTCGTCAGCTGGCGCGGCAAGTGCGAGAGCACGCCCCGCGTGACGCACCAGATCCTGTCGCGTGGCACGCCCAGCCTGGAAGACGAGCTGTGGGTCAAGGCGGCCGCCGTGGTCAACGGCACGCTGACGCCTGAGGCCGCCGCCCAGCAGCTCCAGAAGGGGCTGGACAGCTGGTACAAGCCCGCCAACTGAGCGGATCGCCGATTGCGCCGCCCGTCGCCTTCCTGCTACTGTGATGCGAAGTGTCTCCATGACCACCAGCATGGCCCTCGATAGCTCTGCCCTCGGCGAGATCCCGGCGGCGCGGCGCCCGGTGCGCTGGCACATTGCCGTGTTCCTGGCGCCAGCCCTGCTGGTCTATACCGCGGTGATGGTGCTGCCGCTGGTGGAGACGCTTCGCCTGTCGTTCTTCCAGGGCAACGACCAGCAGCAGGCCTTCGTCGGGCTGGACAACTTCCGGCGGCTGATCGGCGACGAGCGCCTGGCCTTCCACTTCTGGAATGCGCTGCGCAACAACGCCTACTTCTTCGCGATCCACATGGCGGTGATGGTGCCGCTGGCGATCCTGCTGGGCGCGCTGCTGTCGCTGCCGCGCCTGCGCGGCAGTGGCTTCTACCGCACGGCGCTGTTCATGCCGACGATGCTGTCGTTCGTGATCGCGGCCTTCGTGTGGCGGTTGATCCTGTCGCCGCTGTGGGGCATCACGCCCGACTTTCTTCATGCGATCGGGCTAGGCTCGTGGTTCACCGCCTACCTCGGCAAGGAGGCCTATGCGCTCACCACGCTGGGCTTCATCTCGGTCTGGAAGGAACTCGGCGTGCCGATGGTGCTGATGTATGCCGCGATGCTGGCCATCCCGCACGAGATCCTCGAGGCGGCCGAGATCGACGGCATCACCGGCATTGGCCAGTTCTTCAGGATCAAGCTGCCGCTGCTGTGGCCCACGGTGGGCGTGGTGGCCATCCTCACCTTCGTGTCGAACTTCAATTCGTTCGACCTCATCTACACCTCGCAGGGCGTGTCGGCCGGGCCCAACTACTCGACCGACATCCTCGGCACGCTGCTGTACCGCACCTTCTTCGGCGCGCAGCTGCAGTTCGGCGACCCGCACATGGGCGCCACCATCGCGGCGATGATGTTCCTGATCATCCTGTCGGTGGTGTGCCTGTACCTCTTCTTCGTGCAGCGCCGGCTCGTGCGCTACCAGCTGTGATGCGGCCCGGAGGACACACCATGCTCACCCCAGGCAAGGATTTCCGCCGCAACATCGTCGTGCATGCGGTGCTGGCCTTCTTCACGCTGCTGGCGCTGGCGCCCATCGTGCTGATCGTCCTCAACGCATTCAAGTCGCGCCAGGCCATCTTCAGCGCCCCGCTGGCGCTGCCCACGGCCGAGACCTTCGACATCAGCGGCTTCGTCGCGGTGCTGGGCGGCGGGCAGTTCGGCAGCTACTTCGCCAACAGCATGATCGTCACGCTGGCGGCGCTGGCCGGCGCGATCCTGTTCGGCGCGATGGCGGCCTTCGCGCTGTCGGAATACCGCTTCCGCTTCAACACCGTGACCGGGCTGTTCTTCACGCTCGGGCTGATGGTGCCCATCCGCCTCGGCACGGTGGCCATCCTCAACATGATGCAGGGCGCCAACCTCGTCAACACCCGCACCGCGCTGATCCTGGTGTACATCGCGCAGGGGCTGCCGGTGGCGATCTTCGTGCTGACCGAGTTCATGCGCACCGTGTCGGCCGACCTCAAGAACGCCGGCCGCGTCGATGGCCTGTCGGAATACGAGGTGTTCTTCTGGCTGGTGCTGCCGCTGCTGCGGCCTGCGATGGTGAGCGTGGCGGTGTTCACGATGATCCCGATCTGGAACGACCTGTGGTTCCCGCTGATCCTCGCGCCCGGCGAAGAGACCAAGACGCTCACGTTGGGTGCCCAGGTGTTCCTTGGCCAGTACGTCACCGACTGGAATTCGGTGCTGGCCGCGCTCTCGCTGAGCATCGTGCCGGTGCTGGCGCTGTACCTCGTGTTCTCCCGCGGCCTGATCCGCGGCATCACGGCAGGGGCGGTGAAATGACGCGGCGCCTGCAGCTCAACGGCTGCGGCCCGCCGTAGGCGCCGCCGCTCCTCCTTTCGATCCACACACCGCAGCAGTCTTTCCACCGGGGAGGACAGGCCGGACTCATGCCTCCACTTCAGGGACGTCGCACGAACATGAACGCCAACACCGCACACCGCCGCCTCAAGGTCATGGTCGTGGGCCTGGGCCAGATGGGCCGGTCCCACGCCATCGCGTACCACAAGCATCCGGGCTACGACATCGTCGGCCTCGTCAACCGCGGGCCGGTCGACCTGCCGCGCGAGCTGATCGACTACCCGATGCTGGGCTCCTTCGCCGAAGGCCTGGCGCTCAAGCCCGACGTGGTCTCGATCAACACCTACACCGACACGCATGCCGAGCTGGCGATCCAGGCGCTGGAATCGGGCGCGCACGTGTTCGTCGAGAAGCCGCTGGCGCTCACGCTCGAATCGGCGCGCGAGGTCATCGCCGCCGCGCAGGCTGCCGGCCGCAAGCTGGTGATCGGCTACATCCTGCGCCACCATCCGTCGTGGAGCGAGCTGATCCGCGCGGCGCGCCAGCTCGGCGGCCCGTACGTGATGCGCATGAACCTCAACCAGCCCTCCACCGGCGCCGCATGGGAGATCCACAAGCGCCTGCTGCGCACCACGCCGCCGATCGTCGACTGCGGCGTGCACTATGTGGACATCATGTGCCAGATCACCGATGCCAAGCCGGTGCAGGTGCGCGGCATGGGCGTGCGCCTGGCCGACGACATCGCGCCGGGGCAGGTCAACTACGGCCAGCTGCAGGTGCTGTTCGCCGACGGCTCGGTGGGCTGGTACGAGGCCGGCTGGGGCCCGATGATCTCGCGCACCGCCTGCGTGGTGAAGGACGTGATCGGCACCAACGGCGCGGTGTCGCTGGTGATGGGCGACGACGCCGATTCGGCCGACATCGAGACCCACACCCATGCCGGCCAGCTGCGCGTGCGCGCGCTGGAGCGCGACGGCAAGGGCGTGAGCGGCTGCACCGAATCGCTGATCCCGATGTTCGACGACGTGGACCACCAGACCCTGTGCGACCGCGAGCAGGCCTACCTGCTGCGGGCCATCCACGAAGATCTGGATTTGACGGCCCACCACGAAGATGCTATTCGCTCGCTGGAGATCGTCCTCGCGGCGGAGCGCAGCATGCGCGAGCGACGGGCGGTCGACCTTTGAACCTGCAGGATGTGAGGGACCAGATGGACGCGTTGGAGCTCGATAACGTCACCAAGTCCTACGGGGGCGTGCATGTCCTCACCGGCGTGAACCTCAAGGTGGCGCAGGGCGAGTTCGTCGTGATCGTCGGGCCGTCGGGCTGCGGCAAGTCGACGCTGCTGCGCATCATCGCGGGGCTGGACGAGCACAGCTCGGGCCACCTGCGCATCGGCGGCGCGCTGGTCGACAACACGCCGCCGGCCAAGCGCGGCATCGCGATGGTGTTCCAGAGCTATGCGCTCTATCCGCACCTCAACGTGGCCGACAACATGAGCCTGGCGCTCAAGCGCGAGGGCGTGCCCAAGGAAGAGATCCGCAAGCGCATCGAGGCCGCGGCCGCGATGCTCAAGCTCGAGCCGCTGCTCGCGCGCCGGCCCGCGCAGCTCTCGGGCGGCCAGCGCCAGCGCGTGGCAATCGGCCGCGCGATCGTGCGCCAGCCCAAGCTCTTCCTGTTCGACGAGCCCTTGTCGAACCTGGATGCGGCGCTGCGCGTGAACACCCGGCTCGAGCTGGCGCAGCTGCACCGCACGCTGGGCGCCACGATGATCTACGTGACCCACGACCAGGTCGAGGCGATGACGCTGGCCGACAAGATCGTGGTGATGCACGGCGGCACCGTGCAGCAGGTGGGCAGCCCGGCCGAGCTCTACAACCAGCCGGCCAACCTGTTCGTGGCCGGCTTCATCGGCTCGCCGAAGATGAACTTCATCAACGGCAGCGTCGCGCAGACCGAAGGCGCCCGCACGCTGGGCGTGCGTGCCGAGCACCTGCAGCTCACGCGCGAGCAGCCGCGCTGGAGCGGCACCGTGCGCCACCTCGAATACCTGGGCGCCGACAGCTACCTGTTCGTGCGCACCGAAGCCGCCGGCGAACTGACCGTGCGCATGAGCGGCGACAGCGGCGTGAGCGTGGGCGAACAGGTCGGCGTGTCGCCGATGCCCGGCAAGCTGCTGCGATTCGATGAAGAGGGATTGCGCATGACGCACGACGGCTGACGGCCCCGCGCAGGGCAGGCACACACGGCTTCTTACGGAAGCCGCCGGCTGCAATGCAGCTGACGCGGCCGGGGCCGGCTCATGCCTGCGCGACGACCAGGGAGCACAACAACACGACGGCGAGCGACAGCGAGAGAGGCGAAGAATGAGCCACTGTGTTCAAGGTTGCGTGCTGACACCCGAGGGCTGGGTGGCGGGCGGCATCGAGTTCGATGATCGCATCCGCCGTGTCGTCGGGCAAGCCGTCGATGCGCCATCGATGCACGACGACATCGTGCTGCCCGGCTTCATCGACCTGCATGTGCACGGCGGCGGCGGTGCCGACACCATGGACGGCGGCGATGCGATCGAGCGCATCGCGCGGCTGCATGCACGCCACGGCACCACCGCGCTGCTGGCCACCACCGTCACGGCCGACAGCAACGCGCTGCATGGCGCATTGGCCGGCGTGGGCCGTGCGATGCGGCAGCGGCCCGCGGGCTGCGCACGCGTGCTGGGTGTGCACCTCGATGGCCCCTACATCAACGCCGAGCGGCTCGGCGCACAGCCCGATTTCGCGCGGCCGGCCGACCTGCGCGAGGTGATGCAGCTGCATGCGCTGGCGCCCATCCGCGTGCTGACGCTGGCGCCCGAGCTGGCCGGCCACCTGCAGATCATCCGCCAGCTCAAGGACCTGGGCATCGTCGTGCAGTGCGGTCACAGCGGCGGCAGCTACGAGGACGGCGTGGCCGCGCTGATGGCCGGCATGCGCAGCTTCACCCACCTGTACAACGCGATGAGCCCGCTGCACCACCGCAAGCCCGGCATGGTGGGCGCGGCGCTCGCGCATGCGCAATACGCCGAGCTCATCCCCGACCTGCTGCATGTGCACCCGGGTGCGATGCGTGCGGCGCTGCGCGCCATCCCCTGCCTCTACTGCGTGACCGATGCCACCGCGGCCGCCGGCATGCCCGATGGCGACTACCGCCTCGGCACGCACACGGTCACCAAGTGCCTGGGCGGCGTGCGCCTGCCCGACGGCACGCTCGCCGGCAGCACGCTGACCATGGACCAGGCGCTGCGCAACTTGGTCGAGATCGGCCTGGAGCTGGCCGATGCCGCGCGCCGCCTCTCCACCTACCCGGCCGACTGCATCGGCGAGCACGAGCGTGGCCGCCTGCAGCCCGGCCGCTGGGCCGACCTCGTGGTGCTGGGGCCCGACCTGCAACTGAAGTCTGTCCATGTCGAAGGAGAAAGCATTGAACTCGCTGATGCGTGACGAGGCCTGCGCCGCGCCCGATTGCGTGGCCGCGCTGCTGCGCGCCGACGAAGACCGCTACCGCGCGCTGGCCGCCTGGCTGGCCGCCAACCCGCCCACCGCGGCGGTGACGCTCGCGCGCGGCAGCTCCGACCATGCGGCGGGCTACTTCGCGTACCTGGCTGCGGTGCGCGGCGGGCAGCTCGTCACGTCGATGTGCATGTCGCTGCTGACGCTGTACCGCGCGCCGATCCAGGCCCAGGGCCTGCTCGCGCTCGCGGTCTCGCAATCGGGCCGCAGCCCCGACGTGTGCGGCCCGGTCGAGCAGCTGCGCGCCGGCGGCGCCGCCACGGTGGCGCTGGTCAACGACGAGGCCTCGCCGCTGGCCCGCGCCGCGCAATGGGTGCTGCCGCTGCATGCCGGCGCCGAGCGCAGCGTGGCCGCCACCAAGAGCTACCTCTGCAGCCTGGTGGCTGGCGCGCGGCTGGCGGCGCACTGGTTCGATGACCGCGAGCTGCTCGAAGCCATCCATGCGCTGCCCGAAGCGCTGCACAAGGCCTGCCTGCAGGACTGGAGCGCCGCGCTCGAGGCACTGCACGATGCGCAGCGCATCATGGTCATCGGCCGCGGCACCGGCCTGGCCATCGCGCAGGAAGCCGCGCTCAAGTTCAAGGAGACCTGCGGCATCCAGGCCGAGGCCTTCAGCAGCGCCGAGGTCAAGCATGGGCCGATGGCGCTGGTCGATACCGGCTACCCGATGCTGGTGTTCGCGCCGCGCGGCCCGGCCCAGCCCGACCTGCTGGCGCTGGCCGCCGAGATGCGCGGCCGCGGCGCGCGCGTGCTGCTGGCCGCGCCGCCCGACATCGGCGAACGCCAGCTCACGCTCGTCAACACCCTCACACCCGACCTCGACCCCGTGGCCGCGATCCAGAGCTTCTACCCGATGGTCGAAGCCCTGGCCCGCGCCCGCGGCCACGACCCCGACAGACCGCGCCACCTGCAGAAGGTGACGACGACGCTGTAGCCACAAGCAGCGCCGCTCAGGAGGAGACACATGCACACGCCACAGCAGAACCGCGGCCCGCCCTGACCCCACCCGGTCAGCCTCACCGGCGCGCCTTCTTTCATTTCCGTTGTCCTCTGCCGCTCAACCCGTGCTTTGCGCGCGGGCAGGGCCGGCTCACGCCCGAAATCCCACGGGCACTCGTCCCATCACTACTCATCAAGGAACAACCATGAAGCGGTCCCCCTTCCCCCGATTCACCCGCCATGCCCTCAAGGCCGTGCCCGCGGCCCTGGTGCTCTCGCTGGCGGCCGGCTCCGCCTTCGCCGGCGGCGACGACTCCGATGGCTTCCACGGCTACTTCCGCGCCGGCGTGGGCAGCGGCTCCGGCGCCGGCGGCCGGCAGAACTGCTTCGGCCTCGGCGGCAACACCATGCGCTACCGGCTGGGCAACGAGTGCGATGCGTACGGCGAGTTCTTCTACACCCGCGAGGTGGCCAAGTCGGACGACGGTGCCAGCTTCGTCGCCACCGTGGGCATCCAGGAATACACGCCCAACTCCACGCACAACCTCGGCACCGAGTTCGGCTCGGCGCCCAACAACTCGGGCACCACCGATGTGGGCGGCGTCGGCCTGCACATGCACTGGATCAAGGCCTACATGGAGGCCAAGAACCTGCCCTTCCTGAATGGCGGCACGGCCTGGGTGGGCCAGCGGCAATACCGCCGCCCCGACATCCACATGCTCGACCTGCAGTACATCAACCTCAACGGCACCGGCGCGGGCGTCGACCGCATCAAGGCCGGCCCTGGCACGTTCAGCTATGCGGTGTTCAAGGACAACGACACCAACGTGACCGACAGCAGTGGCGTGGTCACCACCTCCACCGCGGCCTGGCGGCAGAACTTCATCTACGAAGGCATCCCGCTCAACCCGGATGGCACGCTCGACATCCTGACTTCGTTGATCAGCGCCAAGGGCACCGGCACCCACAGCGGCTACCAGGCCACGCTGCTGCACCACCAGGACAAGGTGCTGGGCGGCGGCAACACCGTGGGCCTGCAGTACGGCGTGGGCCCGGGCACCGGCGTCGGCATCTGCTGTGACCGCATGGGCGCCAGCGGCAGCACCGCGCTGGCCTCCGACGTGAAGCGCCTGCGCATCTTCGACAACCTATGGATCCAGCCGACGCCGCAATTCAGCGCCGAGATGGTGGCGCTGTGGCAGCGCGACAAGTCGAATGCCGGCGGCAGCACCACCTGGACCACGCTGGGCGTGCGGCCGGTCTATGCCTTCAGCAACCACCTGAAGCTGCAGGCCGAGCTGGGCACCGACCGCGTGACCGTGCCCAACGGCCCGGCGCTGCGCCTCACCAAGCTGACCATCGCCCCGACCATCAGCGCCGGCATGGGCTACTGGTCGCGCCCCGAGCTGCGCGCCTTCGTCACCTACGGCAAGTGGAACGACGCCGCCACGGCCTCGGTGAACGCGGCCAACGAGGCCGGCGCCGTGTTCGGCAACAAGACCAGCGGCACCTCGTTCGGCGTGCAGCTGGAGGCGTGGTTCTGATGGGCTGATCCGCCCACCCCATGGCGCTTTGCGGCGCCATGGGGCACCGGTTTGTTTTGCATGGTCTCGAGGAGTTGCGCCATGAACATCCGTGTCCTGTTTTCCCGCCCGCGCGGCATGATGAACCGCATCCACATCGGCACCCGGCTCGCGCTGGCCTTCGCGGTGCTGCTGATGCTGGCCGCCGCGCTCGGCGGCTTCGCGATCGTGCAGCTGGGCGTCGTGAAGAAGGCCTCGACCGACATCGCCGAGAAGTGGATGGCCGGCGTGCGCCTGACCTCGCAGATGAACACCGATGCGTCGAACTTCCGCATCGCCGAGGTCAAGCACATCCTGGCCGCCGATGCGGCCGAGCGCGCGAAGTACGACGACGAGATGAAGGCCGTGACCGCGGCCTTGCAGAAGAACGCCGCCGACTACGAGACGCTGATCTCGTCGCCCGAGGAGCGCAAGCTGTACGAGACCTTCAAGCGCGAGCGCCAGCGCTACCTCGACGAGAACGCGAAGATGATGCGCCTGTCCAACGAAGGGCAGGCCGAAGACGCCAAGGCGCTGCTCACCTACAACTCGCAGAAGAAATACGAGGGTGCGTCGGTGGCGCTGCGCAACCTGGTCGACTACAACATCAGCGGCGGCCAGAGCGCCAGCAGCGCCAGCGATGCCACCTATGCGGTGGCGCGGCGCTGGATCCTGGCGGTGCTGGTGGGCGCGGTGGCGCTGGGCGCGCTGCTGTCGTTCGCCATTGCGCGCAGCATCGGCAAGCCGCTGAAGGAGGCCGTGGTGGTGGCCGGCGCGGTGGCCCAGGGCGACCTCACGGTGGACGTGCCCACCGGCGGCAGCGACGAAACCGGGCAGCTGCTGCGCGCACTGCAGGCCATGACCGCGAGCCTGGAGAAGCTGGCCGGCGCGGTGCACCAGGGCAGCGAGCAGGTGGCCACCAGCTCGCAGGAAATCGCGCTGGGCAATGCCGATCTCTCTCAGCGCACCGAGCAGCAGGCGGCCAAGCTGCAGCAGGTGGCGTCATCGATGGCGCAGCTGGAAGGTGCGGTCAGGGCGATTGACGAATCTGCACTGCAGGCCGCGCGCCTGGCCGGCGGTGCGAGCGAGCTGGCCGGCAGGGGCCGCGCGGTGATGGGCCGCGTGGTCGAGACCATGCGCGACATCAGCACGTCGAGCGACCGCATCGGCGAGATCACGCGGCTGATCGACGACATCGCATTCAAGACCAACATCCTCGCGCTCAATGCCGCGGTGGAAGCGGCGCGCGCCGGCGAAGCGGGGCGCGGCTTCGGCGTGGTGGCCGGCGAGGTGAGGGCGCTCTCGCACAGCAGCGCGCAGGCGGCCAAGGACATCAAGGCGCTGATCGAGGAGAGCAAGGAGCGTGTGGGCCTGGGCAGCTCGTTGGTGGGCCAGGCCGGCGGCGCGATGGAGGAGATCTCGGCACAGGTGCAGAGCGTGAGCGAGCTGATCGCGCGAATCAGCGCCGCCACCAGCACGCAGACGGCCGACATCGCGTCGGTGTGCGAAGCGGTGACCGGGCTCGACCGGGCGACGCAGCAGAACGCGGCGCTGGTGGAAGAGTCGGCCGCGGCCTCCGAGAGCCTGAAGGAGCAGGCGCGCCACCTGGTGAATGCGGTGGCGGTGTTTCGTACGCGGCAGTCTTGATCTGTGCTGAGTTTGGAGCGGCAAGGCTGCGAGCGGGCTGCGCTGCGGCGGGGGCGCTGCAGACTTGGCCTCGCCCTCTGGGCGAGGCTTCCCTGCGGTGCTCGAAGGCATGGCCCCGTGGGGAAACTCGCTT
>CBIHRS010000104.1:0-11319 GCA_966212505.1 uncultured bacterium | reverse complement strand
CGCGCGCCGCCCCCACTCCTGTGCTGCTCAGCACCAGACGATACGCCCAGCCGCCGGGCAACCCAGGGCCTTGCCGAACCAATGGTGACAGGCCAAGAACTGAATTCATTCGTGCCCTACAACGAGCAGTGCCGCAAGGCTGCGAGCGGGCTGCGCTGCGGCGGGGGCGCATCAGACGATGCCGAGGAGCGCAGAAGGCATGGCCGCGCGCGCAGCGCGCATCAAGCACTGACTCGTGGGGACTGTCTGAGCGGAGCGTCCGCAGGGCGCGAAGCGAGTTTCCCCACGGGGCCATGCCTCCGAGCACCGCAGGGAAGCCTCGACCCGACGGGGCGAGGCCGAGTCTGCAGCGCCCCCGCCGCAGCGCAGCCCGCTCGCAGCCTTGCCCGAACCAATCCTCAGTGCACCACCCGATCGAACGAGAACTCCCCACCGACGACATTCACAGGAATCACGTCCTTCGGCCCGAACTTGCCCTCGAGGATCAGCTTGGCCACCGGGTTCTCGATGCGCTGCTGGATCGCCCGCTTCAAAGGCCGCGCTCCGAACACCGGATCGAAGCCGACCTTGGCCAGCTCGGCCAGCGCCGCTGGCGACACGTCGAGCTTCATCTCCATCTTCTCGATGCGGCGCTCCAGCACCTTGAGCTGGATCTTCGCGATCGATTCGATGTGCTGCTGGTCGAGCGCATGGAACACCACCGTCTCGTCGATGCGGTTGAGGAACTCCGGCCGGAAATGGTTCTTGACCTCGGCCCATACCGCTTCGCGGATCAGCTCCGAGTCCTGCCCCGCCATCTGCATGATCACGTGCGAGCCCAGGTTGCTGGTCATCACGATCACGGTGTTCTTGAAGTCCACCGTGCGGCCTTGGCCATCGGTCAGGCGGCCATCGTCGAGCACCTGCAACAGCACGTTGAAGACATCGGGGTGCGCCTTTTCCACCTCGTCGAGCAGCACCACGCTGTACGGCTTGCGTCGCACCGCCTCGGTGAGATAGCCGCCCTCGTCGTAGCCCACGTAGCCCGGGGGCGCGCCGATCAGCCGGCTCACCGAGTGCTTCTCCATGAACTCGCTCATGTCGATGCGGATCAGGTGATCTTCGCTGTCGAACAGGAAGCTCGCCAGCGCCTTGCACAGCTCGGTCTTGCCCACGCCCGTGGGGCCGAGGAACAGGAACGAGCCCGTGGGCCGGTTCGGGTCCGACAGGCCCGAACGCGAGCGGCGGATGGCGTTGGCCACGGCCGCAATGGCCTCGTCCTGGCCCACCACGCGCTCGTGCAGCTTGGCTTCCATCTGCAGCAGCTTGTCGCGCTCGCCCTGCATCAGCTTGCTCACCGGAATGCCGGTGGCGCGCGCCACCACCTCGGCGATTTCTTCGGCGCCCACCATCGTGCGCAGCAGCTGCGGCGTGGTGCCGGCCTTGCCCTTGGCGGTTTCCTTGGCCTGCGCGTCCTTCAGCTTCTTCTCCAGGTCGGGCAGCTTGCCGTACTGCAGCTCGGCCACCTTGTTGAAGTCGCCCTTGCGCTTCAGTTCCTCGATCTGGAACTTGATCTTGTCGATCTCTTCCTTCACGTGGGCCGAGCCTTGCGCCGCGGCCTTTTCCGATTGCCAGATCTCCTCGAGATCGGCGTACTCGCGCTCCAGACGGGTGATCTCTTCCTCGATCAGGCCGAGGCGCTTCTGCGAGGCCTCGTCCTTTTCCTTCTTGACCGCCTCGCGCTCGATCTTCAGCTGGATCAGCCGGCGGTCGAGCTTGTCCATCGCCTCGGGCTTGGAGTCGATCTCGATCTTGATCTTGGCGGCGGCCTCGTCGATCAGGTCGATGGCCTTGTCGGGCAGGAAGCGGTCGGTGATGTAGCGGTGGCTCAGCTCGGCCGCGGCCACGATGGCCGGGTCGGTGATCTCCACGCCGTGGTGCACCTCGTACTTCTCCTGCAGGCCGCGCAGGATGGCGATGGTGGCTTCGACGCTCGGTTCATCCACCAGCACCTTCTGGAAGCGGCGCTCCAGCGCGGCGTCCTTCTCGACGTACTTGCGGTATTCGTCGAGGGTGGTCGCGCCGATGCAGTGCAGCTCGCCGCGCGCCAGCGCGGGCTTCAGCATGTTGCCGGCGTCGATGGCACCCTCGGCCTTGCCGGCGCCCACCATCGTGTGCAGCTCGTCGATGAAGAGGATGATGCGGCCTTCGTCCTGGCTCACTTCCTTGAGCACGGCCTTCAGGCGCTCCTCGAACTCGCCGCGGAACTTGGCGCCGGCCAGGAGGCCCGCCATGTCGAGCACCAGCACGCGCTTGTTCTTCAGCGTCTCGGGCACCTCGCCGTTGACGATGCGCTGCGCCAGGCCTTCGACGATGGCCGTCTTGCCCACGCCCGGCTCGCCGATCAGCACCGGGTTGTTCTTGCTGCGGCGTTGCAGCACCTGGATGGCGCGGCGGATCTCGTCGTCGCGTCCGATCACCGGGTCGAGCTTGCCCAGGCGGGCGCGCTCGGTCAGGTCCAGCGTGTATTTCTTCAGCGCCTCGCGCTGGCCTTCGGCTTCGGCACTGTCCACGTTCTGTCCTCCACGCACGGCCTCGATCGCGGCCTCCAGCGCCTTGCGCGTCAGTCCATGGCCGCGCACGATGCCGCCGATGTCGCTCTTGGCATCGGCCAGCGCCAGCAGGAACATCTCGCTGGCGATGAACTGGTCGCCGCGCTTGGCGGCTTCCTTCTCGGCCGCCTGCAGCAGCGCCACCAGCTCGCGGCCGGCCTGCACCTGGCCGCCCTGCACCTGGGGCAGCGCGTTGATCGCCACTTCCATCGCCTGGCGCAGGCCGGCGGTGTTGGCACCGGCGCGGTCGAGCAGCGCCTTCGGCCCCTCAGGCTGGGCCAGCATCGCCGCCAGCAGGTGGGCCGGCTCGATGTAGGGGTTGTCGCGCGTGACGGCGAGGCTCTGCGCGTCGGCCAGCGCTTCCTGGA
Source organism: uncultured bacterium (assembly GCA_966212505.1). Classification (GTDB taxonomy): domain Bacteria; phylum Pseudomonadota; class Gammaproteobacteria; order Burkholderiales; family Burkholderiaceae_C; genus CAMLIZ01. The sequence continues at coordinate 8,360 of CBIHRS010000104.1, read as the reverse complement.
ATCGGGTGGTGAGTTTGTCGAGTCGCATGGGAGTTCTTCCTTTGCCGTCGACTTATGGGATATGGCCCTTTTTTCAAGGGCAGATGCTGTGCCCGAACGCCGGCCGGGGCTTGAGGCAGATCAGTTTTGCGTCATTCGAGGCGTTCGTCGCCCTCGCCGTCGTCGTAGAGGCAGTCGCGGCCCAGATGGTCGAGGCAGAGCTCGGCGGTGAGCGGCAGCATCAGCGAGCCGCAGCGCGAGTCTCGGTACAGCCGCTCCAGCGGCCAGCGCTTGAGCATCGCCTGGCCGCCGCAGGTGCGCACCGCGAGCTGGCAGATCTCGTTGGCGTTTTCCATCACGCTGTAGTGAGCGGCCAGCAGGCGCATCCGGGCCTCCTTGTCGGGATCGAGCCTTGCCTCGCGCACGCATTGCAGAAAAAGCGCGCGGGTCTGCTCCAGCAGGATGCGCATCTGCGCCACCGCATGCTGCTTGGTGGGGTACATGCGCCGCTGCACCGGCGGCATGCCCGGCAATTCGGCGCGCAGGTACTGCACCGTGAAGTCGTAGGCCGCCTGCGCCACACCGAAGTAGGTGGGCGACAGCGTGGCGAACATGTGCGGCCAGCGCGTGGCCGCCTCGTGGTACAGGCCCTCGGGCAGCAGCCGCGCCGAATCGGGCACGAACACGTCGTCGAACAGCAGCGTGCGCGACACCGTGGCCCGCATGCCCAGCGGATCCCACTCGCCGGTGACGCTGACGCCCGGCGCATCGGCCGGCACCGCGAGGTACAGCGCATCGCGCTGGCTGGCGCCGGGATGGTCGAGCGTGCACAGCAGGCCGTAATGGTCGGCCACGCCGGCCAGCGAGGCGAAGATCTTGCGGCCGTTGAGCCGGTAGCCGCCGTCGACCCGGTGCGCGAGCGTCTCCCAGGGGGCCTTGCCGGCCGAGGCCGCGCCGCCTTCGGAGAACGGCTGTGCATACAGCCGGCCCTCGCGCACGATGCGGTCGTAGTGCAGGCTGCGATGCTGCTCATGCTCGGCGCGCTGCGGCGGCGTCATCGGCAGCTGGTCGGCCACGAGGCCGCTCCACAGCGTGCAGCACACGTGCATGTTGAACGACAGCGCCGTCGATGCGCAGTGGCGCCCCAGTTCGGCCGCCACCAGCATGTAGGTCTCGAAATCGGCGCCCAGCCCGCCATGCGATTCGGGCACGCACAACCCGAGCAGGCCGGCCGCGCGCAGGTCGGCGAAGTTGTCGACCGGGAAGCTGGCGTCGCGGTCGTGCCCGGCGGCACGCGGCGCGAACTTCTCGCGCCCCAGGGCGGCCACCTGCTCGATCAGCTCGCGCTGCCGCGGTGTCAGCCGACCGGCATCGCCGGCAATGTGCATCGGGTCCATCACAGGATTTCCCCCAGCAGGTGGTAGCGCCCCGCGTGAAACACCAGCGGCGGCAGCGCCGCGTCGCTGAAGCGCAGCACGCGGCCGATGAACAGCACATGGTCGCCCGCCTCCTGCTGCGACACGCGCTCGCATTCGAACACGGCGGCCGCTCCAGTGAGCACCGGCGCGCCGCCGTGCCCCGGGTTCCAGGCGCCGACGCCGAACTTGTCGGGCACCGCGCTCGCGAAGCGGCGCGACAGATCGATCTGCGCCTCGCTCAGCACGTTGACGGCGAAATGCGAGGCTTCGGAGAACGCCGCCAAGCTCGGGCTGGCCTGGCGCAACGACCACAGCACCAGCGGCGGGTCGAGCGACAGCGCGTTGAACGAATTGGCGGTGAGGCCCACGCGCTGGCCCGCCGCATCGACGCAGGTGATCAGCGTGACGCCGGTGGTGAAGCGACCCAGCGCCGAGCGCAAGGTCGGGAGGGTCGGAACGCTCATGCCTCGCAGCCCCTCAGGCCAGCATCCAGCGCGTGAGCCACATGCCGGCCATCGTGAGCAGCAGCGAACCGAACAGATGGACCGAGGCCGCGGCCAGCGCCCAGCCGAACTGCATCTGCGACAGCAGCGTGACCACCTCGACCGAGAAGGTCGAGAAGGTGGTCAGCCCGCCCATGAAACCGGTGATGACGAACAGCCGCCATTCGGGTGCCAGCCCCGTCTTCAGCACGAAGAAGGCCGCCGCCACGCCGACGAGGAAGGCCCCCAGCAGGTTGGCCGCCAGCGTGCCGAGCGGCAGCGTGGGGAAGAGGCCGTTCAGGCCCACCCCGAGCCACCAGCGGAGCCAGGCCCCCAGGCCGGCTCCGACAAAGACGCTGAGCGCCGCGCCGTACCCCATGTTCTTCGTTCTCCGTCGTTCTCACTGCGCGGCATTGCCCGCGGCGATGCCCCAACGCTTCAGCGCCTCGTCGTCGGCCACGCGGGCATCGACCCAGCGTGCACCCTCGGGCGTGTGCTCCTTCTTCCAGAACGGCGCCTGCGTCTTCAGATAGTCCATCAGGAACTCGCAGGCCTCGAAGGCCTCTCCCCGATGGGCCGACGTGACGACGACCAGCACGATCTGGTCGCCCGGCTGCAAGGCACCCACCCGATGGATCACCCGCGCACCGCGGATCCGGAAGCGATTGAACGCCTCGTCGATCATCCCTTCGATCGCGCGCTCGGTCATGCCGGGGTAGTGCTCCAGCTCCATCGTACTGACGCCCTGGCCTTCGCTGTGGTTGCGCACCGTGCCGACGAAGCTGGCGACTGCACCCACGCCCGGGTCGGCTTCACGCAGCCGGGCTGCTTCCTGGCTCAGGTCGAAGTCTTCGGTCTGGATCGAGACGCGTGCGCTCATCCGCGAATTGTGGCACCCCCCGTTCAAGGCCCCCAACCCACCGTTCACCGGCCGGAACTGGCGATTGGCCTGCACCCCGGTTGCCCGGCGCACCGCGCCCGCGCAGCATGCCCGCACCACAACTCATTCAGGGGACGGCGACATGGGAACGAGGTTCTATGGCTGGGCGACCTGCCTCGCCGTTGCTGCGGCACTGCTGATGGCGGCCTGCGGCGGAGGCGGAAGCGCCGGCGGTGAAACGGCGAACATCGAAAGCGGCATGGAGAGCAGGCTAGCCGCGGGCAGCACCGGCGCCGCAGGCCCCGTTCGCCTGACGCTGCGCGGCGCGCAGGTGCTCGATGCCGCCGGGCAGCCGCTGCGCCTGCGCGGCGTCAACGTGGAAGGCGTGAACGAAGACGACGTCAAGGCGATTGCCGACGACTTCCACATGAACATGATCCGGCTGCGGATCTCGTTCACGCCCGACCATCGGGCCGACAACGACACCGGCCTCTCCAAGGCATACCGCGACGAGATCGACCAGTGGGTCGGCCTGATCAAGGCGCGGAAGATGTGGATGGTGCTGGAGATGCGGGCCAACGACAACGTGGCCAACGACCCCGACTTCTACGACATCACCAAGACACAGGACTGCGACAAGCCCACCACCTGCGCCAACTTCGGCTACTACCTCAAGGCCTGGCGCTACCTCGCCCAGCGCTACAAGGACACCGACTACATCGCCGGCTACGGCCTGCTGGCCGAGCCCAGCGCCAACAAGCTGAGCCGGCCCGACTCGCACCGGATGCTGCTCGCCTTCCAGCGCGAGCTGATGGACCAGATCACGAAGATCGACGCGCGCACGCCGTTCTTCGTCGGCCCCGACTACAACTACGACACGATGGAGTACGTGAAGGACGACTACTTCGACGTGCTGTCGCCGGGCTACGAGAACCGCCTGGTCTACGAGGTGAATTTCCTCTCGCCCAAGGAGTGGATCCAGAACGGCAGCTGGACCGTGGAGACCGACGACCCCGCGTGGAAGCCCACCTACCCCTTCGCCGACCCGGCCAACGGCTACGACTCGCTGCTGGCCGGCGGCTCGCCCGGCGACAGCCTGGAGGAGATCTTCAACCAGCAGCGGGTGAAGAAGAACAACTACCCCAAGACGCTGAGCCAAGGCTTCATCGCCTGGTACCTGCAATGGCCGCTGGCCTTCCGCGAGCGCCATCACGTGCCGCTGTATGTCGACCAGTTCGGTGCCAGCAGCGAGGCGCTGGGCCAGCTGGCCTATGAGCGGGACCTGATCGACTTCTTCGAGGCCAACGACCTGCACTGGACACGCTGGTCGTACAACGCGGCCGGCCCCGACAGCGGCGGCCGCACGCTGCTGCCACCGAACCACGAGGCCATCCGCTTCTACAAGGAACTGGGACGGCATTGGTGATCAGCCCCTAGAATGGCGCGATGCACAACCGCCTGGATGCTTTCATGAGCACGCAGCTCCTGCCCTTCGGGGCCGGCGCTGCACTCCAGGCGCGCAAAGCGAAAAAACAGCCGCTCATCTGACCGGAGCAGCTGTTCCGTCGTCGGATGAGCGACGGAACAGCCGGCCCCAGGCGCCGCTGCCGGCGGCGCGCACTTCACGCAAGCTGTCTTCGCCCGCTCCCTCCGAGGCGGCCCATTCCGCGGTCACCATTGGCAGGAGAGTTCTCGAACATGCAACCCTCGTTTCTTCGCGGCATCTGGGTGCCGCTCGTCACACCGTTCGCCGCCGGTGCGGTCGACCATGCCGGCCTGCGCCGGCTCACCGGCTCGCTGGCCCGGGCCGGCATCGCCGGCTTCGTCGTCTGCGGCAGCACCGGCGAAGCCGCCACGCTCGACGACGCCGAGCAACAGCAGGTGCTGAAGACGGTGCTGGAGGCCGCACAAGGCCTGCCGGTGCTGATGGGCCTGAGCGGCGTGGCCACGCACGCGGTGCGCGACAAGCTGCTGCGTCGGGCCGAGCTGCCGGTGTCGGGTTTCCTCGTGACCGCTCCGCACTACGTGAAGCCCTCGCAGGCCGGCCTCGTCGACCACTTCAGCGCGCTGGCCGATGCCTCGTCGCTGCCGATCGTGCTCTACGACATTCCCGGGCGCACCGGCGTGCGCATCGAAACGCCGACGATGCTGCAGCTGGCGGCGCATCCGCGCATCCTGGGTGTCAAGGATTGCAGCAGCGACCTCGACCACCTGCAGGCGATCATCGCCGACGGCCGGCTCGCGGTGCTGTGCGGCAACGATGCGCAGATGTTCGCGTCGATGGGCCTGGGCGGCACCGGCGCGATCGCCGCGGCGGCGCACCTGCGGCCCGAGCTGTTCGTCATGCTGCATCGCGCCTTCGAGCGCAGCGATCTGGCCGAAGCCCGCGCGCTGTGGAAGGCGCTGTGGCCACTGGCGCAGGCCGTGTTCGCCGAGCCCAACCCCGCCCCGGTGAAGGCCGCCCTGGCCGCACGCCACGACCTGCACAACGAGCTGCGGGCGCCGATGACGCAAGCCAGCGAGGCCTGCGCGGCGCTGGTGGAAGAGACGCTGGCCGAGATCGAGCGCCGCTTTCCGGCGCGCTGATCAGCCGCCGGTCACCGGCGGGAAGAAGGCGACCTCGGCGCCATCGCTCAACAAGGCGCCTTCTTCGCTCATGTCCTGGTTCAGGGCGCAGCGCACGGCCCGGCCGCGCGCCAGTGCGGCCGCATGCGCGGCATCGGACGCGATCAGCCGGTCGCGCAACTGGCCCACGCTCAGGCCCTCGGGCAGCTCCAGTGTTTCGCTGGCGCCCAGCGCTTCGCGCAGCGAGGCGAAGTAGCGGACGGTGACCTTCATGAGAGCAACTGCGACAGCGGCAGGAACGAGAGCGTGTCGCCTTCGCGCACCAGCGTGCCGGCCGGCAGGTCGACCAGGCCATCGGCCCACACCGCGGAGGTGAGCACGCCCGACCCCTGGTTGCCGAACAATGCCAGGCCACCCTGCTCGTTGAGCCGCACGCGAATGAACTCGCGCCGCTTCGGGTCGGCCTTCTTCAGCTCGAAATCGGCACGCAGCGGCAGCGCCCTGGGCAGCGCCGCATCCATGCCCTGCAGGGCCCGCAGCACCGTGCGGCCGGCCAGCAGGAAGGTCACGAAGCTCGACACCGGATTGCCCGGCAGCCCGAGGAACAGCGCCTGGCCGCCGCCCGGCTTGCGCACGCTGCCGAAGGCCAGCGGCTTGCCGGGCTTGATGGCGATCTGCCAGAGATCGAGCTGGCCCTCGGCCTGCACGGCAGGCTTGAGGTGGTCTTCCTCGCCCACCGAGACGCCGCCGGAGGTGACGATCAGGTCGGCCTGTGCCGCCGCGCGGCGCAAGGCTTCGCGCGTGGCCTCGAGTTGGTCGGGCACGATGCCGAGATCGACCACCTCGCAGCCCGCGGCCTGCAGCAGGCCCCGCAGCGTGAAGCGGTTGGAGTTGTAGATCGCGCCGGGCTTCATCGCCTCGGGCGGCACCTCGCCGGGCATCGCCAGTTCGTCGCCAGTGGAGAACAGCGCCACGCGCGGACGGCGCAGCACCGTGAGCCGGCCTGCGCCCACCGAGGCCGCCAGGCCCAGCGCCTGCGGCGTGAGCCGAACGCCCCGGTCGAGCACCACCGCCCCGCCCCGCACGTCTTCACCACGCTTGCGGATCGACATGCCAGTCGTGGGCACGGTGTTGACGCGCACCGCGCCGTCGAGCGCCTCGCACTGCTCCTGCATCACCACCGCATCGGCGCCTGCGGGAATCTGCGCACCGGTGAAGATGCGTGCGGCGGTGCCGGGCTGCAGCGGCGCACCGACCACGCCGGCCGGCACACGCTGGCTCACCGGCAGCACGGTGCCTGCGGCCGGCACATCGGCGGCACGCATCGCGTAGCCGTCCATCGCGCTGTTGTCGCCGGGCGGCACGTCGACCAGGGCGCGCACCGGCTCGGCCAGCACGCGGCCCAGCGCATCGAAGGTGGAGATGGTTTCGGTCTCGCGGATCACCGCGGCCTGCGCGCCGGCGACGAGCCGGGCCAGCGCTTCATCCAGGCTCAGCATGCCGGGACGGTCAGAGGGGGTTGCGTTCGTACTCATGGCGTTCGGCAGCTTGCATCAACCACGCCGCGACCGCCTGCGCATCGTCAAGAGACAACACCGGCAGGCCGGTTGGCGACGGCAGGCTCTCAGGCTTGTCGGTGGCCACGGCGACGATGTAGGGATCGTGCGGGTACTGAGGCGGCTCGCCGACCTCGGCACGCCAGACCTCGATCTTCAGCAGGTCGGCATGCTTGAAGCCTTCGACCAGCACCCAGTCGCACACCGGAGACAGCTCGGCGATCAGGTCGTGCACGTCGTGCTGCACCTCGGCCTCGAACTCGCGCATCAGCGCGAGCCGGCGGTTCGACGCCACCAGCACCTCGAAGGCGCCGGCCTTGCGGTGGCGCCAGCTGTCCTTGCCGGGCTGGTCGATGTCGAACCGGTGGTGCGCATGCTTGATCACCGACACGCGCTGGCCCGCAGCCTTGAGCGCTGCGATCACGCCTTCGATCAGCGTGGTCTTGCCCGAGCCCGACCAGCCGCAGAAGCCGACGACCTTCATGGATGAGCGGTCAATCCTTGCAGTGCTCGGCGATGTAGGCCTTGACCTGGTCGGCACTGACCGGCATCACCGTGAATCGCTTGGGCAGTTGCTCGATGTCGGCCAGCGCCGCGGGCCGCTCCGGCTCGCGGCCCAGCGCCTCGCGGATGGTCTCGGCAAACTTGGCCGGCAGCGCGGTCTCGAGCACCAGTGTCTTCAGGCCGGGCAGCGGATGCTCCCGCGCCACCTTGAGGCCATCGGCGGTGTGCGTGTCGATCATCACGCCGAAGCGCTGCCAGGTGTCGCGGATGGTGGCCAGCCGGTCGGCATGCGTGCTCTTGCCCGACACGAAGCCGAAACTCGCGATGCGGGCGTATTCGGTCGGCATCAGCGCGAAGCGGCCCTGCGTCTCGACCTCGTGCTCGAACAGCGAGCGGGTGCGCTCGCCGTCGCGGCCCAGCAGGTCGAACACGAAGCGCTCGAAGTTCGAGGCCTTGGAGATGTCCATCGAGGGGCTCGAGGTCTCGTAGGTCTCGGCGCTCTTGCGCACGCGGTAGGTGCCGGTGCGGAAGAACTCGTCGAGCACGTCGTTCTCGTTGGTGGCCAGGATCAGCTGCGCGATCGGCAGGCCCATCTGGCGCGCGACGTGGCCGGCGCAGATGTTGCCGAAGTTGCCCGAGGGCACCGCGAAGTTCACCTGCTCGTCGTTGCTCTGGGTGGCCCGGAAGTAGCCGGCGAAGTAGTACACCACCTGCGCCAGCAGCCGCGCCCAATTGATGGAGTTGACGGTGCCGATGCGGTACTGGCGCTTGAACGCGAGGTCGTTGGACACCGCCTTGACGATGTCCTGGCAGTCGTCGAACACGCCCTCGACTGCGAGGTTGTGGATGTTGGCATCCTGCAGGCTGAACATCTGCGCCTGCTGGAACCGGCTCATGCGGCCGTGCGGGCTCAGCATGAACACGCGCACGCCCTGCTTGCCGCGCATGGCGTACTCGGCCGCGCTGCCGGTGTCGC
>CBIHRS010000103.1:0-11360 GCA_966212505.1 uncultured bacterium | reverse complement strand
AAGCGCGCTATCGCGCGCGGCCATGCCTCCTGCGCTCCTCGGCGTCGTCTGATGCACCCCCGCCGCAGCGCAGCCCGCTCGCAGCCTTGCGGCACCGCTCGTTGTGGGGCACGGATGAATTCGGTTCTTTGCCTGCTCCACCCTCCAAACACACTCAAACTCGAGCAACAACCTGCGCCCGGTCGTACTCCAGATAACCGTCCTCCACCCCCGGAATGACATCCACGATGTCGAAATACGGCACCCCGAACACCGGCGTGTCGCGCAGCGCATCGATGAGGAAGTGATAGTCGCGCGGATCGCGGGTCTCGAACATCATCAGGTCGCTGCAGCGCCCCGTGAAGGCCTCGGCATCGAAGAAGCGCGTCTTCACGGTGGAGTAGCGTTCGAACACCGGCGTCAGGTACTGGTCGCGGAAGGCCCGCCGCTCGGGCCGCGTCATCGCCAGCCAGGCCGGGCGGGTCTTCAGCAGCATGAAGTAGGTGTAGGTGCGTGTTTCGGTAGCCATCGGTCTTGATCCTTGAACGAGATGATTTGCGTGCCGGCACCACGCCACTATGCGAGCTTTTGCTCGCATTGCATACTCGCATTCCGAAACCTGCCGCCACAGACCTGCATGGCCTCTGCCCGCACCACGCTCTCCCCGCGCAAGGCCCCGCGCCAAGACCGTTCGCGCGCCATGGTCGACCTGATCCTCGAGGCCACCGCTCGCGTTCTGGTCGAGCGCGGCTACGCCGGCACCAGCACCAATGCGGTGGCCGAGCGGGCCGGCATCAGTGTCGGCTCGCTCTACCAGTACTTTCCGAACAAGGATGCGCTCGTCGCAGCGCTGCACGAACGCCATGCGCAGCGGGTCGACGAGGTGGTGCTGCAGGTGCTGCAGCGCCATGTCGGCGCCACGCTGGTCGAGGCGCTGGCGGCCGTGATCGAGGCCGCGATCGCGGCGCACTCCGAGGAAGCCGAGCTGCACCAGGTGCTCGAGCTGCAACTCGCAGGGCTGGACCGCTACCGCGGTCCGCAGGCCGACGGCCACCTCGCCGAGCACGTGGCCGCGCTGCTGGCGGCGCACCGCGACGAGATCCAGGTGCCGGACCTCAAGCTCGCCACCTTCGTGCTGGTCAACGCGGTGCATGCGTTGATCCACGCCGCGGTGCTGGAGCGGCCCTCGGCCATCTCGCTGCGCATCGCCACGCGCGAGATCCTGCGGATGGCGTTCGGCTACCTCACCACGCCGGCCGTGGCCTCCACCAGCCCCGCGTCCACCAGGTAGCGGCTGGGCCGCGCGGCATCGAACAGCAGCGTGAGCCGGTTTTTCGCGCGCGTGATGCCCACGTAGAGCAGGTTGCGGTTGTCGGTGCTGTCGCCGCCGGCGGCGAATTCGCCGCGCGACAGGCCGGGGATCAGCACATGCTCGAACTCCAGGCCCTTCACCGCCTCGATGCCGGCCAGCAGCACGCGGTCCTTGCTGCGCATGCCGTGCTGGCGCAGCTCGCGTTCGTTGAGCCCGCGCAGGAAGGCCTCCACGCTGTCGAAGCCGGCCGCCGAGCGGATCAGGCCTTGCAGGTTGGCTTCCACCTGCGCGATGTCGGCGCCACGCACCATCACCTTCTCGGCCAACCGATGCGGGTTCAGCACCTGCAGGAACTGCTGCAGCAGGATCTCGGTGGTGTTGGCGCGTACCACCTGCAACGCGGCTTCCATCAACTGCCGTGCCTCGGGGTCGGCATTGCGCAGCACATGGTTCTCGACGAACTGAGGCATCAGCTGCGGCGTGGCGGCCGCCTCTTCGATCGCGCGGCGCTGTGCCTTCACGCGGTCGGCCGCGTCGAGCTCGGGGCTGTCGACGAACGATTGCGCAAAGCCCATCAGCGCCTCCAGCATCGCGATGCGCGTGGGCAGCGTCTCGATCGCCTCGAAGCCGCCGCGCGCATGCACCATCAGCGCCCGCGCGAACAGCACCTCGGGCCGCATCAGGTAGGGCGCGAAGCCTTCGGTGCGGTAGTCGATGCCGCGGTCGAGCAGACGGTTCTCCAGCTCGACCGACTGGTGCGGATGCCGCAGCAGCACGGCAATCTCCGACAGCGGCGCCTGCTCGGCCAGCCCGCCGCGGCCGACGATCGCCTCGGCGATGTACTGGCTCGCCTCCTCGGCAGCGCCGTGCGGCACGAGCAGGATCTGCGTGTCGCGCGCGCTGCGCGAGCTGCAGGGCTTGCCGGCGATCCGCCCCGCGGGCTGTGCGAGGCGCGGGCCGAAGCGGTACGAATCGGTCAGCGTCAGCCGCACCGGCCGACCGATCTCCAGCTCGAAGGCGCTGCCCATGAAGGCCGCGTCGGCGCCGGCCACGGCGTGGATCACCTGCGCCCGGTCGCCGACGCCGATGAACGCCGTCTCCGGGTTGCGCAGCAGCAGGTGCCTGAGCACGGTGAACATCGCGCGGTTCGTGTCGTGCATCTCGTCGACCGCCAGCAGGTGCAGGCCGCCGTCGAGCGGATGCCGTTCGTCGAAGACGGCATCGTCGTCGACCAGCTTCATCGCCAGGTCGTAGGTCGCATCGCCCGCGGTGCGGAACACGGGGCGGTCTTCATGGCCGCTGCGGCGCAGGCCCTCATAGGTGACGAAGGCGCGCAGCGTGGTGTAGTCCTGCCCCAGGTCTTCGGCGAGGCCGGGTGTGAGGCTTTGCTCGAAGGTCTCGTGCTGCAGCAGCATCGTGCCCTTGAGCCAGGTGAAGGCCGCGATCAGGCCCTCGACGGCGGCTTCGCCATTGCCCGGCACCGCCAGCCGGTCGGGGTGGCGCTCTTCTTCATCGTCGAGCAGCGCCGCGAGCGCCTGCAGCACATGCGGCCTCAGTTGCTCGGGCGTGTCGTAGCGGGTCACGCCCGGGCCTTCGATCTCGGCCAGCCGCCGCGCGCAGAACTCGTCGAAGGTCTGCACCGCGATGCGCCCGCGCAGCGCCGCCGGCACGCCGATGCGGTCGAGCGCCTGGCGCAGCGCGGTCACCGCGGCGGGGGTGTAGGTCAGCGCCAGGATGCGCGAAGGGTGCACGCCTTCGTCGAGCGCCTGCGCGATGCGCAGCGCGAGCGTGGTGGTCTTGGCCGCGCCGGCGTTGGCCTCGACGATGAGCAGCCGGTGGCGGTCGGACTGGATCGCCCGCTGCTCGTCGGTGGGTGTGATCTGGCGGGGCTGGAAGAGGGGAGCGGTCATCAGGCCCCGGATTGTCGGCGACAGGTGCATGATGGCGGCATGGACGCCTTGCATGTTGTTGAACGCCTGCCCGCCGACGGCTCGCCCGAATTGCTCTTCCTGCTGTTTCACGGCGTGGGTGCCAGCCCACGCGACATGGACCGCGTGGCGGAACGGCTCGCGGCCGAATATCCGCGCGCGGCAACGGTGTCGGTGGCCGCGCCCGATGCCTTCGATGCCATTCCCGGTGGCGGCGCCGGGCTGCAATGGTTCTCGGTGGTGGGCGTCGACGAAGACAACCGGCCGGCACGCGTGGCCGCGGCGATGCCACGCTTCATCGGGGCCGTGCGCAGCCTGCAGCGGCACTACAACATCGCCTGGCCCACCACGGCGCTGGTCGGCTTCTCGCAGGGGGCGATCATGGCGCTGGAAGCGGTGCAGGCCGAGCCCGCGCTGGCGGGCCGCGTGATCGCGTTCAGCGGCCGCCATGCCAGCCTGCCCACGCATGCGCCCGAAGACACCACGCTGCACCTGCTGCATGGGCTCGACGACACCGTGGTGCCGCATGCGCCGATGGTGGCGGCCGCGCGCCGGCTGGTGCAGCTGGGCGCCGACATCACCGCCGACGTGCTCCCGGGCGTGGGCCACGAGCTGCACCCGGCGCTGATCGACAAGGCGATGGAACACCTGCACACCTTCCTGCCCAAGCGCGTGTGGCGCGAAGCGCTGAGCGATGCGCCGGTGCAGAACCGTGCCGCCTCCAGCCGCGACCTGGATCCGAAACGCTGAACGCTCGGGGCTCATGTCGGCCACGTTGACGCAGACCGCGTTTCGCGCCTTCGCGCTCGCTTCCATCCAGTTCTACCGGGCCTGGCTCTGGCCGATCAAGGGCTTTCGCTGCGCCTGGGGCGCCTATTCCGGCCGGGACACCTGCTCCGGCATCGGCCTGCGGGCCGTCAGGCGCGCCGGCCTGCGGCGAGGGTGGCTGCTGATGCAGCGCCAGTTCGACCGCTGCGCGCTGGCCGCCGAGGCGCTGCGCTCCGAAGCCGGCGCGTATCGCCGGCTGGGCTCACGCGCCAGCCAGCAGGGCTTTCTCGATTGCGATGTGCCGGACCTGCCGGGCACCGACTGCTGCGACGTGCTCGAATGTGCCGATGTGGCCGACTGCTCGAGCGGCAGCGGCCGCCGCCGCGAGCGGACCGGCAGCTGCCGGCGCGATTGCCGGGCCTGCGCCCGCGACTGCAGCGGCTGCTGTTCGCGCCGGCGCTCCAACATCGACGAGGCGCGCGAGCGCGCGTTGGAGCGGGCGCGCGAGCGGCATGGCCGCCGCAACGCCGCGGGCCAGGGCGGCGCTCAGCGCGCCACGTAGCCTCCGTCGATCAGCAGCCCGGTGCCGGTGATGAAGCTGGCCCGCGGCGAGGCCAGGAACAGCACGGCCTCGGTCACCTCGTCGGCCGAGCCGGAGCGGCCGGCCGGTGTCTGCTGCGTGAAGCCGGTGCGGGCGTTGGCATCGCCGCCCCACACACGATCCTGCATCGGCGTGTCGATCAGGCCCGGGTTGACCGCGTTGACCCGGATGCCGCGTTGCACGTATTCGAGCGCGGCGGTGCGCGTCAGGCCCATCACCGCATGCTTGCTCGCGATGTAGAGCGCGAGGTTGGGGAAGCCGATCTCGCTGCCCATCGATGCGTTGTTGACGATCGCGCCGCCGCCCGTCTGCAACATCGCGCGGATCTCGTGCTTCATCGCCCAGAACACGCCGCGCACGTTGGTGTCCATCACGTGGTCGTAGCTGTCGTTGTCCTGCTCGGCGAACTCGGCGCTGCGGCCTTCGGTGCCGGCGTTGTTGTAGGCCACGTCGAGGCGTCCGTGGCGGGCGAGCGCCAGCTGCACCAGCGCCTGGATGTCGGCTTCGCGGGTGACATCGGTGCGGGCGAACACCGCGTCGCCGCCGGCGGCCTTGATCTGCTCGACCAACGCATCGCCCTCGGCCTGCCGCCGGGCGCCGAGCACCAGCTTCGCGCCGTGGCGCGCGAAGGCCAGCGCGGCCGAGCGGCCCATGCCCGAGCTGGCGCCGGTGATCAGCACGACCTTGTCCTTGAATTCCATGACATTGCTCCTGTGAGGTACCGGCGACGTGCCGGCGTTGGAGGGCAGTATGGAAATCCGCGTTGATCCTGTGAATGAATACTTCGGGAGATCAGAATTCCTGATGAAGGAATAATCCGGGGATGCTGAACCGCATCGACCTGCTGCGCACCTTTCTCGTCGCCTACGACACGCTGAACTTCCGCGAGGCGGCGATCCGGCTGTCGGTCTCGCCGCAGGTGGTCACCCGTGCGGTAAAGGTGCTGGAAGGGCACCTCGGGGAGCTGCTGTTCCATCGCAGCACGCGCAGCGTGCAGCCGAGCGATTTCTGCGAGCGCTTCGTGGCTCAGGCGAGGCAGGCGGTGCAGGGCGTGGATGCCTTGTTTGCAACGGCCATGCCGCTGAAAGAGGAGGGCATCGAAGGCACGGTGCGCATCGCAGCGCCGACGATGCAGGGCCGCCGCTTCGTGATGCCGGTGCTGGCGCGCCTGGCGCAGGCGCATCCCGGCCTGTGTTTCGACCTGCGGCTGTCGGACCAGGTGATCGATGCCGTGGAGCAGCGCATCGACGTCGGCGTGCGCGCGGGCCGCATGCGCGACAGCCGCTTCGTCGCGCGGGCGGTCTCGGCGGTGTCGCTGCGCATCGTCGCCGCACCGGCGCTGCTCAGGCAGCTGGGGCCGGTCAAGTCGCTGGCCCAGCTCGACGAGCTGCCGACCACGCGGCTGATCGACCGCAACACCGGCCGCCCCTGGCCCTGGACCTTGAACCGCGAGCGCGAGATCCTGCCGGCGAAGGCCGCCTTCACCACCGACGACACGCAGGCCGAATGCGATGCGGTGCTGGCCGGCCTGGGCATCGGGCAGATGGCGGGCGTGCTGGTGGCCGAGCACTTGCGCAGCGGCGCGCTGAAAGAGGTGCTGCCCGAGACGGCGCCCAAGCCTTGGCCCTTGTCGGTCTACCGGGTGCAGCGCCAGCCGGTGCCGGCGCGGGTGCGCATCATCTACGAGGCGCTGGTCGAAGGGCTGCGCGACGTGGAGAGTTAGCGCCGGCCGATGGCCTGCACCGGCACGCTGGCTTCGCGCGCCCGCAGTTGCCCGCAGCCACCCTCCACATCCTGCCCGGCCGATTGCCGCAGCTTGGTGAGGATGCCGCGCCGGTGCAGCGTGCGCGCGATCTCCGCGGCGCGCTCCCACGAGGGGCGTTTGTAGGGCAGATCGGGCACGCTGTTGTACGGGATCATGTTCATGATCGCGTACTTGCCCGACAGCAGCTGCACGATGCCTTCGATCTCGTCGGCGCCGTCATTGATGCCTTCGAGCAGCGTCCACTGGTACTGGATCGGGTAGCCGGTGCTGCGCGCATAGCGCTCGCCGAGCTCGACCAGTTCGGCCGGCTCGATGCGCGGTGCGCGCGGCAGCAGCTCGGCGCGCAGGTCCGGCCGCGTGGTGTGCAGCGAGAGCGCGAGCGCCGGCTTCACGCGGCCTTGCGGCAGGCGCTCGAACACGCGCAGATCGCCCACCGTGGAGAACACCAGGTTCTTGTGGCCGATGTTGCCGGCGGTGCCGAGCAGGTCGATCGCCTCCAGCACGTTGTCGAGGTTGTGGGCCGGCTCGCCCATGCCCATGAACACCACCTTCTTCACCGGCCGCTTCGTGCGCGCGAGCGCCACCTGCGCGACGATCTCGGCGCTGCCCACCTGGCGCAGCAGGCCGTCGCGCCCGGTCATGCAGAACCTGCAGCCGACCGCGCAGCCGACCTGGGTGGAGACGCAGAGGCCATCGCGCGGCAGCAGCACGCTCTCCACCGTCTGCCCATCGGCCAGCTCGACCAGCAGCCGGGCAGAGCCGTCTTCGGCGGGGTGCTCCGAGCGCAGGCGCACCAGGCCCGCGAGCTCGGCCTCGAGCGCGGGCAGGGCTTCGCGCAGCGCCTGCGGCAGGTAGTTCTCGGGGCGGCGCTTGCCGGCATCCTGCGGCAGCGCCTGCGACCACAGCCGCAGCACGCGGTGCTCGTGGCCCGGCTTGGCGCCGAGGCCGCGCAGGCGCTGGCGGATGTCATCGACTCGCATGGTGCGAAGGGTCTACTTGCGAGCCGACGGCGGCTCGACGCCCAGCAGGTCGGCGGCCAGCGCCTCGGCCACCTCGATGCCGTCGACGCCGGCCGACATGATGCCGCCGGCATAGCCCGCGCCTTCGCCGGCCGGGTACAGGCCCTTGACGTTCAGGCTCTGGTAGTCGCGGCCGCGGGTGATGCGCAGTGGCGACGAGGTGCGCGTCTCGACGCCGGTGAGCACCGCATCGGCCATCGAGAAGCCCTTGATCTGCCGCTCGAAGGCCGGCAGCGCCTCACGGATCGCGTCGAGCGCATAGTCGGGCAGGCTGCCGTGGCCGGGCTGCTGCAGGTCGGTGAGGTGCACGCCCGGCTTGTACGAGGGCAGCACGCTGCCGAAGGCGCTGCTGCGCTGGCGCTTGATGAAGTCGCCCACCAGCGAGCCCGGCGCCATGTAGCTGCCGCCGCCCAGCTCGTAGGCGCGCGATTCCCAGATGCGCTGGAAGGCCACGCCGTCGAGCGGATTCACCGGGCCGCTGCCGCCGGGATCCTGGCGGTAGTCTTCGGGCGAGATGCCCACGACGATTCCGGCATTGGCATTGCGCTCGTTGCGCGAATACTGGCTCATGCCGTTGGTGACCACGCGGTTCGGCTCCGAGGTGGCCGCCACCACGGTGCCGCCGGGGCACATGCAGAAGCTGTAGACGCTGCGGCCGTTGCGCGCATGGTGCACCAGCTTGTAATCGGCCGCGCCCAGGATCGGGTGGCCGGCATTCGGGCCGAAGCGCGCGCGGTCGATCACGCCCTGCGGATGCTCGATGCGGTAGCCGATCGAGAACGGCTTGGCCTCGAGGTAGACGCCGCGCCGCTGCAGCATCTCGAAGGTGTCGCGCGCGCTGTGGCCCAGCGCCAGCACCACGTGGTCGGCCGCGATCTGCTCGCCGCTGGCCAGTGTGACGCCGCGGATGCGGCCGTCCTCGATCAGCACATCCACCACCTTCTGCTCGAAGCGGATCTCGCCGCCCAGCGCCTCGATGTCGGCGCGCATCTTCTCGACCATGCTGACGAGGCGGAAGGTGCCGATGTGCGGCTTGCTGACGAAGAGGATCTCTTCCGGCGCGCCGGCCTTGACGAACTCGGTGAGCACCTTGCGGGTCAGGTGGCGCGGATCGCTGATCTGGCTGTAGAGCTTGCCGTCGCTGAAGGTGCCGGCGCCGCCTTCGCCGAACTGCACGTTCGACTCCGGGTTGAGCACGCTCTTGCGCCACAGGCCCCAGGTGTCCTTGGTGCGCTGGCGCACGGTCTTGCCGCGCTCGAGCACGATGGGGCGCAGGCCCATCTGTGCGAGGATCAGCGCGGCGAAGATGCCGCAGGGCCCGAAGCCGATGACCAGCGGGCGCGGCCGCTCGGCCGCGTAGAAATCGGCCGGCGCATGGCCGACGAAGCGATACGAGGTGTCGGGCGTGGGCCGCACATGCGGGTCACCCTCGAAGCGCTTGAGCACTGGGGCCTCATCGGCCAGCTCGCAGTCGATCGTGTAGATCAGCTGGATCGCGCTCTTCTTGCGCGCGTCGTAGGCGCGGCGGAAGACGTGAAAGGCCTTCAGCTCGGCATCGCGCACGCCCAGGCGGGCGACGATCGCCGGACGCAGCGCCTCTTCGGCATGGTCCAGCGGCAGGCGCAGTTCGGTGATTCGCAACATCGCAATCGGGGGGCCGATTCAGCGCAAACGCCGCCTCGGGGGCGGCGTTCGGTCAATGCAGAAGCGGGAAGGCTTCAGCCGCCCTTGTGCGGGCGCTTGCCGGGGCTCTTTTTGCTGCGGGTGTGCGAGCCACGCTCCTGGCTGCTCTTCTGACCGCGGCTGGTGGTGAAGGTCACGCCCTTGGGCGCGACGGGGCGCGGCGTGGCTTTGCGGTCGGCTTCGGTCTGAATCTTGTTGCCCATGGCTGGCTCCGTTGAGGCGGGAAAAGGGTAAAGCGAACCCTCAATTAGGCCACAAAGCAAAACAGGGGGATTTTGGCGCCCTCAGCCGGCCGGTTGAAGCGCCTTGATCCGCGCCCAGAGCGCCGCCTTGGGCAGCGCCGTGATCCGCATCGCCCGCATGCAGTGGTCCAGCCGGTGGGGCCGGTCGCGCAGCGCGTCGATCGCCTTGCGCAGATCGATGCGGATCGCCTGTCCGTAGGCGCCTTCTGCTTTCGCGATCGCCTGCGTCATCAACGCTTTCGACGGCCGCATCATGGCCATGTCGATCAGGTCTCGGCTCAGCACCGAATCGTCGGCCCAGCGGTCGGAGTTGGCTAGCAGCTTGGTGGCCAGCATGTCCAGCGGCGTCAGCGCCGCCACGCCGCAGACCTGGTCGTCGGCCGCAGGCGGGTCGAGTTCGATGCGGGCCTCGAGCACGATCTCGAACTTGATCTCCACGTTGTCGACACGCAGCATCGTGCGGATGCCGTACTGGTCGGCGCGCACCTCACGGGCCTGCTCCAGCGAGTGCCCGGCCCGGGTGATCGTGTTGATGCCTTCCGGCTGCGACAGCCATTGCCGCAGCTGGCGGTAACCCTCGCGGTACGACACGATGAAGTCGATGTCGACCGATTCGCGGTATTCGCCGTGGCGCAGCGCGATGGCCGTGCCGCCGCCGAACAGGCAGCCGTTGCTGACAAGGCGCAGCGGGTCGAGAGCCCGCAATACGTCGGCAATGCGCCGGTGGTGCTCACGCTCAAACAAGCGCCCTCCCTCCGCCGAGCCCGGCCACCAGGGCCAGGATCAACGCCCGCTCCGCCGGTTGAAGCGCGGCGTCCTCGAGATGACGCCAGTTGCGCTCGTAAAGGCTCAGCGCCTCGGCGGGCGTCAACTCCGTCGTGCCGGGCCGTTGCCAAGCCAGGCGTTGCAGTTCGGGATAGTCGGCCAGCCGGATGGCCTCCGGAAGGGCAGCGGCCACCGGTGGCCGCTGCGGATCGACGAGCTCAAGCTCCAGCCCGACGGCATGCAGCGCGCTGAGATAGGCGCCCAGCGTGACCGAAGGCTCCCCTCGCTCGATGCGGTGCCAGGTCACGCGCGACATGCCGGCCGACTCGGCGGCCGTGGTGGCGTTCACGCCATGCCGCTTGCGCTGCCGGCGGATGCGTTCGCCCAGCTGCGTGAGCCGGGCGGCATCTGCTTCAGCGATGGCGGGTGGTCTGGCAGGCATGTGTTTCTCATTCTATGCAAAATCGCATGTTTGTACAGAATGAGAATCACATCAGCGCCCGCACGATGAAATCCCTGCGCACCGTCGGCTTCGGCACCCGCACCGTGAACCAGCGCCTCACGTCCTGCTCCAGGCCGATGCCGTGCATGAAGTTGTAGATCGCCTTCTTCAGCGCCTGGCCCAGCTCGTCGTGGTCGACGCCGGTGGGGTCGATGAAGCCGATGTCGTTCTTCGCGAAGTTGCCGGGCGGCAGCGGCTGCAGCGTGACGCCGTAGTCCTCGGGGTGCTGGCCCACCGGCGAGTGCACCGTGCAGGCGAAGCGGTGGAAGAAGCCCGACTGGATGCAGCCCTGCTCGAAGAGCTGGCGCACGTATTCGAGCGCATCGACCGTGTCCTGCACCGTCTGCGTCGGGAAGCCGTACATCAGGTAGGCATGCACCAGGATGCCGGCATCGGTGAAGGCCCGCGTCACGCGCGCCACCTGTTCCACCGAGACGCCTTTCTTCATCAGCTGCAGCAGCCGGTCGGAGGCCACTTCGAGCCCGCCGGAGATCGCGATGCAGCCGCTGTCGGCCAGCAGCTGGCACAGCTCGGGGGTGAACGATTTCTCGAAGCGGATGTTGCCCCACCACGAGATGCTCAGGTTCCGCTGGATCAGCTCGTGCGCCAGCGCCTTCAGCGCCTTGGGTGGGGCGGCCTCGTCGACGAAGTGGAAGCCGGTCTGCCCGGTCTCGCGAACGATGGCCTCGATGCGGTCGACCAGCGTGGCGGCCGAGGCGCCTTCGTAGCGCGAGATGTAGTCCAGGCTCACGTCGCAGAAGCTGCACTTCTTCCAGTAGCAGCCGTGCGCCACCGT
>CBIHRS010000102.1:0-12286 GCA_966212505.1 uncultured bacterium | reverse complement strand
GGCGCGAAGCGAGTTTCCCCACGGGGCCATGCCTCCGAGCACCGCAGGGAAGCCTTGGCCCGTGGGCCAAGGCCGAGTCTGCAGCGCCCCCGCCGCAGCCCGCTCGCAGCCTTGCATGCTCCACACGCCAAACGACAGCAGCTTCATCTCAAGCTCCGCTACTCACTGCCAGCTGCTGTCCAAGTCATACCGCCCATTGCCCACCAGCCGCAGCTTCACCCGTGCCGAAGCGTCGCCGCCCTGCGCACCGCTGAAGTCGTAGTCGATGGTCACGCGCAGCGCGGCTTGCGGCGAGTGCAGCCCCGGCAGCGATTGGGCGTCGTCCTCGATGGTCGCGGTGATGGTCACCTCGCAGCTCGTCTCGGCCGCGGTGCCGGCGCTGATGCGCACGTTGCCCACCGCACCGCCGCCTGCATCGAAGCGCACCGTCAGCGGCAGCGGCACCGGGTCGTGGCCCATGCAAGGCCACTGGTCGAGCGTGATCGTCGTCGGCACCAGGGCCGGCACCATCGCGGCCGAGGGCTCGGGCAGCTTCACGCCATCGAGCTGGTCGAGCGCCCAGGTCACGCGGCCATGGCTGCCGCGCTGGCGGCGCATCGTGGTGCCGGGCACGCGGGTCGGCTCGATCGGTTCGTCGGGCGGCGTGGCGTCTTCCAGGCCCATCGCACGCACCGGACGCGGCGGCGGGGCGAGCCGTGCGGCCGCGCCGCGGCGTGCGCCGCCGTAACCCAGGCTCTGCGCGCTGGCAGGTGCCGGCGCAGGCGCCGGGCTGGCCGCCCGCTCGGGCAGGTGCAGCACACGCCAGTTGCCGTAGTCCGACTCGGCCATGTTGCCGAAGTCCGACGCGAACTGCTGGAAGGGCAGCCAGTCGGCATAACCCTGGTTGGCCGGATGGAACTCGGTGGCGTCGTCGTCGAAGGTGACCCGCGTGTCCCACGGGTTCAGGAGCTTCACCTCGCAGGCATTGGCATCGTCGGTGTTGCCGCGCAGGCCGCTGACCACCACGGCATGCGGCATGCCGACGATCACCACCCACAGCGGGCCGAAATCGCGCAGCCACTGCGCCCATTGCGTCGGCGCGAAATACAGGCTGGCGTTCGACGGCACCTCGATCGCGACGAAGCCGTAGCGGTCGCGCACCGATTGCAGCAGATCCCAGCCGTAGCTGGTCATCAGCGAGCCGCCCACTTCGTTGGCCAGCGTTTCCGGGTCGATCGATTGATGCCGGCGGAACGACAGCAGCATCGCCATCGAGGCCGCCCAGCAGGCCAGCTTGTTGGGCTGCGGGATCAGCTCCACCGGGTATTCGATCGTCTCGTTGCCCAGCGCCCGCGCGGCCGACGTCACCGCGCGCAGCGCGGGCCGCGGACGGCCTTCGCCCGGCGCACGCACCTGCGATGCCGACAGCGACAGCGCGAACGGCGCAGCGGTGGCCGGCGTGCGGCCCTGGGCGCTGTCGGCATGCAGGATCTGCACGTCGACTACGCCGCCGGTCACGGTCATGCGGCCCTCGTAGAGCTGCACGAACTCGTTGAACGACATACGGACGCGCCCCGGCGTGTCGGGCCACGGGTCGTAGAGGAACATCGTGGTGTCGGAGCCGTCTTCGGCGCCGCCGCACTCCATGCCCACCAGCACCCGCGCATGGCCGCCGCCGGCGGCGCTGGCGCGCATGCCCACGTAGAGCGGGCCGTAGTCGGCCAGCATCTGGCGGAAGCCTTCGATGGTGTACGAGGCCGGCGGCTCGGCCACCAGGTTCCAGGCGTCGGCCAGTGTGATGCGGTTGGAAGGCGGCAGGCCGCTATTGAACGCATCGAACACCGGCACCTTGGCGGCGATCTCGCTGTCGGGGATGCAGACGCGGTCGCGCCAGCCCACCACCATCGCGCCGCTGGCGGCCCAGCAGGAGTTGCGGGTGCTCTGCGGCTGGTAGGGCGTGTCGTCCCAGTGCAGCGAGAAGGCCTGCAGCGAGAGCGATTGCGCCACCGTGCCGTGGCCGTAGAGGATCTCGACCACGCGCGGATGGAAGCGCTGGCTGAAGGGCGTGGGCGCGCTCGCGCTGCCGCCGTTGCTGTTGACCCAGTCGACCAGCTTGGCCTGGAAGCTCTTCCACAGCCGGTCGGCGCCGAAGAAGGCGATGCCTTCGCCCAGCCCATCGGTCGCGCGGTCGGCGCCGCGGGTGTAGGCCACCACCGTGCCGTCGGCATCGGTGCGCACGCCGAACTCGCGGTGCCCGCTCACAGGATGGTCGCCGGACCACTCGGTGTGGATGGTGGTGAAGCGCCAGCGCCGCGGCTCCACCAGGCTGGCCACCACCGCCGCGTTGTCGGGGCCGATGATGTCGATCTTGAACACCGCGCCCACCGGCGACGACGAGGTCCACTTCACGTCGTCGTCGCCCACGGTGTAGGGAATGAACTCGCTGTTGCCGGTGTCGAGGAAGTCGTTGAGGTGCGTGCGCACGTATTCGAGCAGCGACTCCGCCGTGTGGCCCGAGGGCACGCTGCTGATGCGCACTTCGTAGCGGTCGAGGTTGAGCGCGCCCACCGCATCGGAAATGCGCTGCACGCTCATGTTGCGGCCGGCCAGGTAGCCGGGGATCCAGTCGGGCACCGTCCAGTTGAACAGGTCGGCCCAGCGGGGCGCATAGCGCTGCGCCTGGTCGACATCGTCGACGTCGATGATCATCGCGCGCGCCGGTGGCTGCGGGCGCTGCACGACCGCGGCCTGCCGGCCGGGAATCGCCATCGGGCTCGGCATCGGCGCGCGGCGGGTGCGCGCCGGGGCCGGGGCCGAGAGCGCGAACGCGGTGGCGCGGCCTTCGATCCAGTCGATCTTGTTCGGCGTGATGAAGCAGCCGCGGTTCAGGCCCTGCGCCGCCGGCTCGCCGGTGACGTGCACCGCGCACACCAGCGCCTGCAGCGTGCCGCTGCTGTTGTCGAGGTGGTAGACCGGCGAGCCGCTGTTGCCCTTGAGCGTGAGGATCGGGTACTCGATCACCTCGAGGTTGCTCTGGCTGGCGGCATAGCCGCCGTGCAGGTGCTGCTTGTCGCCGTCGATCGCGGCGGTGAGCTCGGGAATGGTCACCGAGCGCTTGGCGTAGCCGCACACCACGATCGGCATGCGGTCCGACGGTGTGGCGTTGAGGAACTGGAACCACTGGCCATTGGGTGCGGCCAGCGGCACGTTGTCGATCACCGCGAGGTCGTTCTCCCAGTTGCCGCTGCCGGTGTAGGGCGGCCGGGCGATGCGCCACGACGAGTTCTGCACCGTGCATTCGCCGAACGGCTTGTCGCTGCCGTTGCGCCCCGGGATGATCGTGACGCTCTGCATGCCGTCGAGGTTGTGGGCGCAGGTCAGGATGCGGTTGGCGCCGATGTAGAAGCCGGTGCCGATGTAGTGCTTGCCATCGGGCGCGGTCATGCGCAGCTGGCAGATCGCCGAGTGCGGGAACAGCGTGGTGTTGGGCACGCCGGCAAACCACTCTTCGCGCGCCTGGCTGAAGGCGTCGTCCTGGCAGGTGAGGGCGCTGGCCGGGTCGGCGGGGTCGTAGTAGGGCTGGATGATCTCCTGCGCGCGGGCATAGGCGTGGCCGTTCGCATGGCCGTTCGTGTAGCCGTTCATCCGGCCGAGGCTCTGCGCGGTGGCCGGTGCGGGCGCCGGCGTGGCCGCGGCTGCGGCGGCTTCGCGCACGCAGTCCATGTAGTGGTCCCAGTCCCACACGGCGTTGGGGCAGCCGGTGTGGCTGGTGTGCGGGTCGGCCTCGGCGTGGCCCAGCACGTGGGTGCGGTCTATCGGCAGGTTGAACTGGCTGCACAGCCAGGCCACCAGGGCGGCCGAGCCGCGGTATTCGTCTTCGGTAGGCGTGAGGCCGCGGGTGTTGGCCACGTGCTCGATGCCGATGCTGTGCGAGTTGGCCGAGCTGGCGTGCCAGGCGATGTCGTTGTTGCGCACCATCTGCACCACTTCGCCATCGCGGCCGACGACGTAATGCGCGCTCACGTGGATGGGCTCGCCGCGGGCGTTGCGCTGGTTGGGGTTCTGGAACCAGCCGATGGTGCCGGTGATGCGGCTGCCGCCGTCGGTGATGTGGATGACGACCTGCCGGATCTCGCGCGGCGAACTCACCGCCCGGTAGTTCGACGGATGCGCCGGCGCGAAGCGGCTTGCGCCGGGGTACTCGGGGGCCGGTGCGTCGAGGGCCAGCGCGCGGGCGGCCTGCGACAGCGCGGTGGGTTCGTCGTCGGGGATCGGGCCGTCGATGCCCTGGCTGTCGTCGTCGGCCTCGAAGGCGCGCGCGCTGCGGGTCATGCGGCCGAGGGCCTGGGCCGCGACGGTGTTGGTGGGTGTGGGCGCCGGGGTGGTGGTGGCAGCCGGTGCTGTAGTGGTCGCCGGCGCGGCAGGGAAATCACCGAAGCCGTCGTCGTACGGGGCCGCCGGTGCCGCGGCGGTAGCAGGCGCGGCCGCGCCGTTGCCGGCCTTTGCGGCGCGTCCGTTCGCAGTCGGGGCAGAGGCGGGCGCTGCGACCGTGGGCGCGGCAGCGGCTGCACCGGGCTGCGCATCGCCGCCCCAGTCGAGGCTGGGGTCATGGCCGTTGACGGCGCCATAACCGGCCGGCCCCATCGCGCGGCCCGCCAGCCGGCGCAGCCCGCGCTCGGTGAGGCGCGAGAGGTCGACGTACATGTGCCCCTCGGTGGGCGGCTGCACGAAGTCGGGCACGCCGCCGCTGGCCTCGCGGTAGGTGGCCAGGCCGAAATACACCCGTGGCTGGCCGACGAAATTGGCCAGCACGTCGGGCGGCACCAGGTACACCGCCTCGCCGCGCCGGGCGCGTAGCGCGCCCATCGTGCGGCTCGAATAGAAGTTGCGGCGTGTGCGCTGCGCGCGGTTGCGCGGGTCGAACAGCGCGGGATCGGTGGCGATGCCCACTTCGTACAGCGGGCTCTCGGTGCGCACGCTGAAGCCCAGCACGCTGAAGCGATCGTCGACGGACTCGCGGTTGGCTCGTATCAGGGGCATGACCTTCTCCTGTTGCGTCGGTTCGCGCGGGGTGTTTCGAGTGCGGGCGGCTGGGCGGCGGGCGGTGCTTCGAACAGCTCGGGCGTCATCAGGTCCCAGAAGCGCTGCGGCGCTTCGATGCCGAGTTGTTCGAGTTGGGGCTGCATGAAGTTCGCGATGGCTCTCAGGTCCCGGAAGAACGACCGTCGCCCCGACTGCACGTGCTCGATGGAGCCGCGCCATTCCTGGGAGACCGCTTCACCTTCGCCACGCTCGCGCCAGATCCGCACGATGAACGAGGCGGTGTGGTCTTCCAGCAAGGACATCCAGCGGCTCCCCGCGATGCGACGGCGGATGCAATGAGTCTGGTCGGCGGGCATCACCGTCCGATCACGCGGCGATCACAAAGGGATCACGCAGTGAGGCGGCGGTGTGATGCGGCTGTGATGCGCGCGTGAGCCGGCCCGCGTGAGCGGCGCGCGCAGCGCTGCGCCTCCCGCGGCGAAGCGCCGGGAGGCGATGGGAAGGGAGAAGCTGAGGGGAGGGTGCCTACAGGAAGGGCAGCGACATCTGCAGCTGCGCATCGGCCTGCGCCAGGTGCTGGCGCGCCGACTCGATCAGCTGGCGCGGCGTGTACACCGTGTCGCCGAACTGCGGCTGCGGCACCGTGCGGGTGGCCAGCAGGTTGGCGAACGTGGGCACCTGGGGCGCCGCATCTACGCCCACCGCATGGTCGGCGATGCTCTGGTAGAGCGCGATGGTCTCGGCCATCGGCTGGATCGCGAGCTCGCGCTTGAGCGCGCCGCGGCACAGCTCGAACTGGCGCAGCGCCAGCGCGCGTTGCCCGCTGCGCAGGAACAGCCGCATCAGCTCGCGGTGCACGTCCTCGCGCAGTGCGTCATGGTCGAGGATGGTCTGCGCATAGCGGATCGCCGAGCCGTGGTCGCCGGCCAGCGCGCACACCTGCATCAGCCGGCCCAGCGCATTGAGATAGTGGCGGCGGTGCTTCTCGCGCTCGCGCAGCGCCCAGTCGTCGCCCAGGTCGGTGAGGATGTCGGCGGTGTAGAGCGCGATGCCGCCGCGCAGCGCGTCGATGTCGGCTTCACCCATGCGCTCGATCGGCTTGGCCAGCACCGGCAGCACGCGCTGCGCGAACTCGTCAACGTCGAGCTGGATCGGCGCCTGCGGATGCAGGCCCACCGCGCCCCGGCGGTCGCACGCGATCAGCGTGCCGTGTTCGACCGGCGGCTTCTCGATCAGCTTGCGCAGCCGCCACAGCACGGTGTTGAAGGTGCCGCTGCCCACCGCATCGGCCTGGTCGGCCCACAGCGCGGCCACCAGTTCGCCGCGGGTGAAGTAGCGGCCGCGGGCCAGCGCCAGAAAGGCGAGCAGGCTGCCCGGGCGGCCGCTCACATGCGTGGGTGCGCAAGGCAGGGAGCCTGCAGCGACGATGCTGAAGGCCAGTGCGCCGAACAGGTGCAGTTGCAGCATGGCGTGTCGAACCCTTGTCCCCTGTGATCTGCGACACGAGAAGGGTCAGTGTCGGAGCCGCTTCCGGCCCCGTGCCATCCCTAATTCGGCGCGCATTTCGGTTTGATTTTTTCGAGGTTCCCTTCATACGCCTGCGCGGGCGTTTCGGCTGTCCCTCTTTGGGGGGCCTTGGGTGTCATTCTTGTTTCATGGTGTTGCATTCGGATGCAAATCCACCGGCAGCAGCGTGCGCCACTCAGCCCCCGCAGGGGCACGGATGCACAGCGGCGCCTCGCCGTCCGGCATGGGCAGCGCAAGCTCCGAGGCATGCAGCCAGAGCCGCTGCGAGCCGAGCCAAGCCGCGACCGCCCGGTTGTGGGCGCCCTTGCCGTGCGTGGTGTCGCCGATCAGCGGATGGGCGATCTGCTTGAAGTGGCGCCGGATCTGGTGGCGCCGCCCGGTGCGCGGCTGCACCTCCACCAGCGCATAGCGGCTGGTGGCATGCCGCCCATCCACCGCGAAAGGCCACTCGAAGGTGGCGAGCCGGCGGTAGTGCGTGAGGGCCGGCAGCAGCGGCTGGCCGGTGGAGGGCAGCTCGGGGTCGCGCGCCAGCGGCTGGTCGAGGGTGCCGGCTTCGGGCGGCCAGCCGCGCACCAGCGCGAGGTAGCGCTTGTGCACCTCGCCGCGCTCGAAAGCCTGGCCGAAGCGCCGCGCCGCATCGGCATTGAGCGCGAAGGCGAGCACGCCGGAGGTGGCCTTGTCGAGCCGGTGCAGCGGCCACACCGGGCGGCCGAGCTGGTCGCGCAGCATCTGCAGCGCGGTGTGCTGCTCGTGGGCATCGAGCCCGCTGGGGTGCACGAGCAGGCCGGCGGGCTTGTCGATCACCGCCAATTCGTCGTCGAGGTGCAGCAGAGGTAAGCAGGCGTGCATCACTTGTCGTGGAAAGCGCACAGCAGTTCCCCAGTGTTGGGGATGTCCACCGAGGCAAGGGGCTGACAGGGGCTTGTACGTCTCGAAAAATTCCTGTCATGCAGCGCGCGCATCATGCGCGCGAGCCGGAGCAACCCACCATGCCGCAAACCTTCAACGTCGGAGCCCGTTCGCTGTTCGTCACTGTCACGGCATGGGTGTTCATTCTGCTCGGCGCCATCGCCAGCGCTTCGGCGCTGCTGCAGAACGCCGGGCTCGCTTCCTTCCTGCTCGGCCTCAAGGGCTCGCACGAGCCGCTGCCGCTGCTCACCGGCTGGCTGATGCGCTACCTGCCCTGGGTGGTGCATGCCGGGCTGGTGTTCTCGCTCGCCACGCTGGCCGCGGCCATCGGCCTGCTGCTGCGGCTCGATGCCGCGCGGCGCGTCTTCATCGGCCTGCTGGCGCTCACCATCGTGGCCAACCTGCTGGGCCTGTGGCTGCAGCAGGAGCTGGTGCAGTCGCTGGTCGATGCCACGCTGAGCCATGCCGTGCTGCCGCAGCAGGCGGCCAGCGTGTTCGGTGGCTTCGTCACCGCGGCCCGCTCGATGGCGGTGGTGATGACGCTGGGCGCCTGCGCGCTGCTTGTGTGGATCATCCGCCGGCTGATGTCGGCCACGGTGCGCCAGGAATTCGCCTGATCTCCCGGTATCGCGTCATTTGACGTCGCCATCGACGTAGAACCAGCGGCCCTCCTCCTTCACGAACCGGCTGGTCTCGTGCAGCCGGTGCGCGCGGCCGCCGAGCTTGCTGCGCGCGACGAACTCCACGGTGGCGTGCGTGTCGTCGACCGGCACATGGCGCCTGACCTCCAGCCCCAGCCACTTGAGCCCTGGCTCCGGCGGCTCCAGCTCGGGCGGCCGCGTGCTGGGGTGCCAGGTCATCAGCAGGTAGTGGTTCAGGCCCAGCACGAAGGCCGCATAGCGCGAGCGCATCAGGGCTTCGGCATCGGGCGCCTGCAGGTGCTGTGCACCCGCATGCCAGCGGCCGCAGCAGCCGGCATAGGAGCGGCCGCTGCCGCAGGGGCAGGGGTCGTGGTCGGCGAGGTTCATGCGCCGATCTTGCCAGCGAGGTCGAGCTCCCAGTGCTCGCTGACGAAGCCCGGGCCGAAGCTTTCGTCGGGTTCGCTGCGCACGAGGCGATAGCCTTCCTTCGCATAGATGCCGCGGGCTGCATTGAGCCCGTGCTCGGTCCAGAGCCGGATGGTCTGGTAGCCCGCCTGCCGCGCGAAGCGCGTGCATTCGCCGACCAGCCGCTTGCCCAGCCCCAGCCCGCGGACCGAGGGCTCGAGCAGCAGCATGCGCAGCTGCGCGATGCCGGGCAGCGGCTGCTGGGTGGCGTCGTCGCGCGCCTGCACGAGGAAGATGCAGCCCAGGCGCTGGCCGTCGCGCTCGGCGATCCAGCCTGCATCTTTGGCGGGATCGAACTGCTGGATGAAGCGCGCGGCGATTTGCGCGACCACGGCCTCGAAGCGCATGTCCAGCCCATGCTCCTGGGCATAGATCTCGGCATGCCGCATCACCACCCAGCCCATGTCGCCGGCCCGCGGCGCCCGCAGCGTGACGGGCGCTGCGGCAGCAGCCGGCGTGTCGAGCAGCCGCTCGATCGTGTGCATCGCGTTCAGCAGCTGTTGCTGCCCCGGCTCGGGGAGCGCGCCGAGCAGGCTGCTCATGCCCTCCTGCGAACGCTCGTTGAGGGCGGCGTAGATCTCGTTGCCGGCGTCGGTGAGGCGCAGCAGGCTCTCGCGCGCATCGCCCTGCGAGCGGCCGCTACGGATCAGTCCGCGCTCCTTCAGCCCACGCAGCAGGCGGCTCAGGTAGCCGGGATCGAGGTCGAGGTCGCGGGCGAGGGTGGCGGCGGTGACGCCGTCGTGATGCGCCAGCTCCCACAGCAGCCGGCATTCGGGCAGGCTGAGCTGCGCGTGCTGCAGCGGCTGCTGCAGCACGCCGATGCGGCGGGTGTAGAAGCGGTTGAAGGCGCGCATCTGCGCGGCGCGCTGGTGCAGGGTGGGTAAGGTCATCAGGCCGTGGGCAGAAGTCGCGGAGCGGGCTGATTCTGCGCAGAAAGGTTGCTTTTGGCAATCAATTTCTCGATCGGACGCGTCGATCCGGCTTGTGCAAACAACTGTATGAAAATACAGTCACCTCATGGACGCTCCCCGCCTTGCCTCCCGTTCGCCGGCGCTCGCGCCGACGGTGCAGGCGCAGGTGCGTGCCCAGGCTCGTCCTCAGGTGCTGCTTGCGCCGGAAACCGTGCATCCCACGCTGTGGCGGGCCCACCAGCTCGGCCGTTCGCGCGATGAGGCGGTGTCCACCGGCTTTGCGGAGCTCGATGCCGAGCTGTCCGGCGGCGGTTGGCCGCGCCGGGCCTTGACCGAGCTGCTGCTGCCGCATGCCGGCATCGGCGAGCTGCGCCTGCTCGCCCCCGCATTGCAAGCGGTGATGCAGGCCGGCCGGGTGGTGATGCTGTTCGATCCCCCGGCCGCGCTGTGCGCTCCGGGGCTGATGCAGCTGGGCCTCGAGGTGCAGCAGCTGATGGTGGTGCAGGGTCGGGCCGGCGTGCGCGGCCCGGCGCGCGAGCTGCTGCCCAATGCCGATGTGCTGTGGGCGCTGGAGCAGGCCTTGAAGAGCGGCCACGTGGGCGCGGTGCTGGCCTGGCTGCCGGCGCATCTGCGGGCCGATGTGTTGCGGCGGCTGCAGCTGGCCGCGCATTCGCACGATGGCCCGGTGTTCCTGCTGCGCGACCTGGCGGTGCAAGGCCGGCCCAGCGCCGCGCCGTTGCGGCTGTCGCTGCAGCCGGGCGGTGTCGATCGCTTGAACGTGCGCGTGCTGAAGCGCCGCGGTCCGGCGCTGCTGCAGCCGGTGCAGCTGGCCTTGCCGCCGGTGCTGCATGTGCCGGTGGCGGTGCGTGCGCAGCCGCCGTCCGAGGCCGCGCCGCTGGCGGTGGAATCGGCGCCGCCGGCTCCCCGGCCTTCGCTGCATGGCTCTCTCCGCCATGAGCTGAGCTGAGATGTCTGCCCCCACGTCGGCTGATCCCGCATGAAGGCCCGCCATGCTCTGGATCGCCGTTCACCTGCCGCAGCTTTCGCTCGAATCCTTTGCCGCCACGCTCGACGAGGCGTGGCGCCATGAGGCGCTGGCGCTGCTGCAAGACCATCGCGTCGCCGCCGTCAATGCCGCCGCCGCCCGGGCCGGCATCAGGCTGGGCCACAAACGCCCCACCGCACTCGCGCTGGCGCCTGCGCTGGTGCTGGGCGAGGCCGATGCACACCGCGATGCCCAGGCCCTGCAGTCGGCGGCGCATGCGGCGCTGGCCTTCACGCCATCGGTGACGCTGCAGACAGGGGAACACACGCTCCTGCTCGAGGTGCAGGCCAGCCTGCGCTACTTCGGCGGCCTCAAGGCCTTGCTGCAACGGCTGCAGCAGGACCTGGCGCCGCTGGGCCATGCGGTGCAATGCGCCAGCGCACCCACCGCACTGGGCGCCTCGCTGCTGGCGCGCTGGCGGTCCGGCTTCGAGATCGGCCCGCACACCACCGACCCTCGGCTGCTCGCGCAGCGGCTCGATGGCGTGCCGGTGTGGCTGCTCGGCCCGGGGCGCGAGCACTGGGAGGCCTTGCAGGGCATGGGCCTGCACGACCTGAGCGACCTGCGCAGCCTGCCGCGCTCGGGCGTGGCGCGCCGCTTCGGCCCCGAGCTGCTGCAAGACCTCGACCGAGCCTACGGCCTGCAGCCCGACCCCTGCGACTGGATCACGCTGCCCCCGGTGTTCGACAGCCGGCTCGAGCTGTTCGCCCGCGCCGACACCACCGACCAGGTGCTGCATGGCGCGGCCGTGCTGCTGCAGCGCCTGGTGGCCTGGGCCAACGGCCAGCATGCGCGGGTGGGCCGCTTCACGCTGCGCATGCACCACGAGCCGCGCCATCGCGACGGTGGCCAGCCGCTGCACACCACGCTGGAGATCGCGCTGGCCGAAGCCTCCAGCGATGCCGAGCACCTGCGCCTGCTGCTGCGCGAGCGCCTGGCGCACACGCCGCTGCCGGCACCCACGCTGGAGCTGAGCCTTCATTGCAGCCAGGTGTCGCGTGGCGCGCCGCCCAACGGCGAGCTGTTTCCCACGCCGCGCAGCGAGCGCGAAGGGCTGCTGCGCCTGGTCGAGCGGCTGCAGGCCCGCCTGGGCCGCGACCAGGTGCAGCAGCTGCGCTGGAAGCCCGACCATCGGCCCGAATGCAGCACCGTGCTGCAGCCGGCCGAGGTGCAGCATTCCGCAGCCGGTGGTGGCAGCCTGCTGAGCCCAGCGCCGGGCCGCCCCAAGCCGAACTCAGACCCTCTCGGAGGGTGGCCGCGGTACCCCGCGGCCGGGTGCCCACATCTCTCCCGTCCTGCATGGCTGCTGGCCGAGCCCCAGCCGCTGGCCGAGCGCCAGTTCAAGCCGCTGCTCGACGGCCAGCCGCTGCAGCTGCTCGACGGCCCTGAGCGCATCGAGACCGGCTGGTGGGATGGCGCCGTCGCGCAGCGCGACTACTTCGTCGCCGCCACCGACGATGGCTCGCTGGTGTGGATCTACCGCGACCGCCTGCCTGCGCTCGACGACGGCGACGAGCCCGCACCCAGCTGGTACCTGCACGGAGGCTTCGGATGAGCCTGCCGGCCTATGCCGAGCTGCACTGCCGTAGCAACTTCACGTTCCTCACCGGCGCCTCACATCCCGGCGAACTGGTGCAGCGTGCGAAGCAACTGGGCTACAGCGCCCTGGCGATCACCGATGAATGCTCGCTGGCCGGCGTGGTGCGGGCGCACGACGAGGCCAAGGCGCAGCAGCTGCCGCTGATCATCGGCGCCGAGATGCGGCT
>CBIHRS010000101.1:0-12422 GCA_966212505.1 uncultured bacterium | reverse complement strand
TTCAGCGGGTCCTGGTTCTGCATCTGCGTGACCAGCAGCTTCAGGAAGCGGTCGGCGCTGGCAGCGTCGTCCTTCTTCGAGGTCGACGCGGTGCTGGTGCCGGAAGAAGTGCCGTTCAGGACGGACAGGTCGATGCTCATGGGTCAGCCTTTGCGGTTGCGGATCAGCCCTGACCCATCTGCAGCGTCTTCAGCAGCAGGCTCTTGGCGGTGTTCATCACTTCGACGTTGTTCTGATACGAACGCGAGGCCGAGATCATGTTGACCATCTCCTCGACCGGGTTCACGTTGCTGTAGGTCACGTAGCCCTCGGCATCGGCCTGCGGATGCTTGGGGTCGTGCACGCGGCGGCCGGGGGTCTGGTCTTCGCTGATCGTGCTCACGGTGACGCCGGCGGCGCCCACCTCGCCCATCAGCTGGGTCTGGAACACCACCTGCCGCGCCTTGTAGGCCTGGCCGTCGGGGCCGGCCACCGTGTCGGCATTGGCGAGGTTGGAAGCCACCACGTTGAGCCGCTGGCTCTGCGCGCTGACCGCGCTTCCGGCCACGTTGAAGATCTGGAACATGCTCATGCGTTACTCCTCAAGCGTGCTCACTGGCCCTTGATCGCTTCGACGATCTGCTTGACGTCGGCATTGATGAAGCGCAGCGCGGCCTCGTACTTCACCGAGTTGTCGGCAAAGGCGGCGCGCTCGCGGTCGAGGTCGACGGTGTTGCGGTCGAGGTTGGTCTGCGACGGCGTGGCGTACAGCAGGTTGGGCTCGGCGCGCGCGCCGGCCGCGGGCTGGATGTGGCCGGGCTGCGTGGCGGCCATCTCACCGGCCTTGGCACCGCCGGTGGCCTCGCGAAGCGCCTGCGCGAAGTTCATCTCGCGGGCCTGGTAGCCCGGCGTGTCGGCATTGGCGATGTTGCTCGCGATCAGGCGCTGGCGCTCCGAGCGCAGCACCAGGGCCTGGGTCTGGAATTGCAGCGAGTCGGTGAGGCGGTGGATCATGATGCTGAACACACATCGGCAGAGCCCATGGGGCGTTGTGACGGATTGTGTTGAGCAGGCGCCAGAACATAAGCGCGAATAGCGCAGCCATTGCCCCGCATTTCGCTGCACTTCGCTGGAAGGCCTGCTCCTACAGTGGCAGCGTGGACAAGAGCCTTCTCGATTTCTCGGCCCGCGGCCTGCAGGCGATCGCCTCCGTGCTCGGGCTGCTGCTGCTCGCCAGCCTGCTCGCGATGTCGGCCCCGCTGTGGGCGGCCGAGCCGGGCGAGGCTGCCGCGCCGTCGCTCGGCGACGAGCTGGCGCAGCAGGTCCAGCAACTCACGCTCGAGGCCTCGCGCCACGTCGCCGCAGGTGCGCGCGTGGACATCGCGGTCGGCCAGCTCGATCCTCGGCTGCGCCTCGCGCCCTGCCAGCGCGTGCAACCCTATCTGCCTGCCGGCAGCAAGCCCTGGGGCAAGACCCGCGTCGGGCTGCGCTGCGTGCAGGGCCCGACGGCATGGAACGTGTTCCTGCCGGTCACCGTGAAGGTGTTCGCACGTTCGCTGGTGGCCGCCGGCCCGCTGCCTGCCGGCACGGTGCTGGCCGCGACCGATCTGCGCGAGGCCGAGGTCGACCTCGCGGCCGCCCCCGGCGCGGCGATTGCTCAACCTTCAGTGGCGGTCGGCCGCACGCTGGCCCGTCCGCTCGCCGCCGGCGACGCGCTGCGCCAGACCGACTTGAAGGTGCGCCAGTGGTTCGCCGCCGGCGAAACGGTGCAGTTGGTGGCTATCGGCAACGGCTACAGCGTCAGCGGCGAAGGCCAGGCGATGTCGCCCGGGCTGGAAGGCCAGCCGGTGCGGGTGCGCACCGAAAGCGGCCGCATCGTCAGCGGCCAGGCCGTCGGCGAACGCCGTGTGGAGCTGAGTTTGTGACCATGTGTGTCCGCACTTCCCCTCTTTTCCGGCGCGAGCCCCCTCGTTTGAGGGGGGTGGCCGAGATTCTTCCAAAAAGGCCTAAAGTCCTCGACCAGCAGTCCGATACACCGACCATGTTGACCGGGCCGGGCGTCTGTCCTGCCCTTTGGAGCACACCATGAAAATCGGCCATCTCGAGAACAAGCCCGTCGTGACCTCGGTCACCACGGAGCGCAAGGGAAATGCGGGAGAAGCCGCGGCCAAGACAGGAAACGCATCGGAGCCGAGCGCCAAGGTCGAGCTGTCCTCGGCGGCCTCGATGATGCCGGTGGATGCCGGCAGCGCCGAGTTCGACCAGGCCAAGGTCGCGCGCATTGCGCAGGCCATCCGCGACGGCAAGTTCCAGGTGAACCACGAAGCCATTGCCGACAAGCTGATCGCCAATGCGCAGGAACTGCTGAGCCGCGCTTCCCACTGATTCCCTGTTTCCCCAAGCTGTAGCTGGCCTTCACATGCTGACCCTGCCTGACGCGCGCGCGGTGCCGGAACCCGGCGCCGAACTGGAAAGTGCCCTCGCAGCGGTGGAGCACCGGCTGCAGGCGCTCGGCGAAGCGCTGCGCGAGCGCGATGCCCAGGCCATCGACACCCATGCCAGCGAGCTGCACCGCGCACTCGCCCATGCCGTGCACCGTTTCGCCCAGGCTGCGCGCCAGGGCGGCGTGCCGGCCAACCTGCGCCGCCGCCTGGCCACCGCCAGCGGCCAGGTGGCTGCCCAGCGCGAATCGCTGGCGCGCGCCACCGCCGCACTCGATCGCGCGATCGACGTGCTGATGCCCGCCGCCACCGGCGGCGTCTACTCCTCGCAAGGCAGCACCGACCGCAACCCGCGCGGCGGTGTCGTGCAGGCCTGACGCGAATCCCCCGCCCGAAGCGTTACTAGGTCTCGGACCTGCGCTTGCGATGCGGCACCGGCCGCATGTCTTTCGTCAAGGGCGCCTGCCGCACGCCGATATAGGTGTAGCCCGATCGACAGAGACGACGCCCATGCCGTTCCCCGACGCCTTCTCCGCCGGAGCCCGCCGATGAACACGCTGCTGATGCGGCGCGCGATGGTGATGCTGCGCGCCGGGCTGCGCTATCCCGCCGAGCATCCGCTGGGGCGGCGCGTGGTGGCGTGGACGGTGCTGTGCAGCACCTGCGTCGCGCTGCTGGCCTCCGGCGCGCAGCTGTTCGCCGACTACCGGCGCGACGTGTCGCTGATCGAGCAGCGCATGACCGAGATCGAGCACTCGTACCTCGAGAGCCTGGCCGTCTCGGCCTGGAACATCGACCAGGTGCAGGTGCAGACCCAGCTGCGCGGCATGCTGCGCCTGCCCGACATGAGCTACGTGGCGCTGCTCGATGCGCACCGCAAGCCCATCGAGCAGGCCGGCAACGCGGCCGCACGCTACGGCGCCGTCACGCGCGAATTTCCGGTGGCCTACACCCCCGCCGGCCCGCGGCGCGAGCGGGTGCCGCTGGGCACGCTGGTGGTGGCCGCCAACCTCGACGGCGTGTACCACCGGCTGGGCCACCAGGCGCTGGTGATCCTGGCGACGCAGGGCATCAAGACCTTCATCGTCGTCACCTTCATGCTGTTCATCTTCCAGCGGCTGGTGAGCCGGCCGCTGGGGGCGCTGGCGCGGGCCGCACGCCGGCTCAACGTCAACCGGCTGTCCGAGCCGATCGTGCTCGAGCGCAAGCCGCACGGCGGCAGCGCCGACGAGCTCGACATGCTGGTGGAGTCGCTCAACGGCATGCGCAGCTCGCTGCAGCGCGACGTGGCCGAGCTGCGCGAAACGCGGCGCGCGCTGTGGACCAGCGAGGAGCGCTACCGCAGCCTCGCCGAATCGACCAGCGTGGTGCCGTGGGAGGCCGATGCGGTCAGCGGCGACATCACCTTCGTCGGCCCGCAGGTCGAGCGCATCCTCGGCATTCCGCGCGAGCGCTGGTACGAGCGCGGCTTCTGGCGCACCGTAGTGCACGCCGAAGACCGCGGCCGCCTGCTCGAGGCGCTGCGCAAGGCGCGCCAGGCGCCGCCCGATCTCGAATGCCGGCTGGTCGACGGCGAAGGCCGGCTGCGCTGGATGTCGGTGCGCGCTGCGCAGGTGGAGGTGCAGCATGTGGGCCGCATCCTGCGCGGCTACCTGATCGACATCGATGCCAAGAAGCGCACCGAGCTCGAGCTCGCCACCTACCGCGCCCAGCTCGAGGAACTGGTGGCGCAGCGCACCGCGCAGCTCGCCGCCAACGTGGCCGAGCTCGAGGTGACGATCGAGAAGCTCAACGTCGAGATGCAGGAGCGGCAGCGCTTCGAGGAAGAGCTGCGCAAGCAGGCGCTGCACGATGCGCTGACCGGCCTGCCGAACCGGTCGTTGCTGATGGACCGTCTGGAGCTCGCGATCAAGCTCGCGCAGCGCAACAAGCATTCGTTGACGCTGCTGTTCATCGACCTCGACCGCTTCAAGATCATCAACGACAGCCTCGGCCACGATGCCGGCGACGAGCTGCTGAAGACGGTGACCCGCCGTGTCAGCGAATGCGTGCGCACCAGCGACACCTTCGCGCGGCTGGGCGGCGACGAGTTCGTGCTGCTGTTGCCCAATGCGGTGCCCGACGACGTGCTGGCGCGCCTGATCGGCCGCATCACCCAGGCCGTGTCCAGCCCGGTGACGCTGGGCGGCCACGAGGTCGCGGTGACCTGCAGCATCGGCTGCAGCATCTTCCCGCAGGATGGTGCCGATGCCGCCACGCTGCTCAAGCATGCCGATGCCGCGATGTACCGGGCCAAGGAGCAGGGCCGCAACAACGTGCAGCGCTACACCGCCGACCTGAACCAGAAGGTCAACGAGCAGCTCGAGACCGAATCGCACCTGCGGCGCGCCGTGCAGCGCGGCGAGTTCCTGCTGCACTACCAGCCACAGGTCGACCTGAAGAGCGGCGAGATCGTCGGGGTCGAGGCGCTGATCCGCTGGCAGCATCCCGAATGGGGCATGGTGCCGCCGCTGCGCTTCATTCCGATCGCCGAGGAAACCGGCCTGATCGGCCCGATCGGCGAATGGGTGCTGCGCACCGCCTGCGCGCAGGCGGTGGCGTGGCAGCGCGCCGGCCTGCCGCCACTGCGCATGAGCGTGAACCTCTCGGCCCAGCAGTTCCTGAACCCCGGCCTCGAGGCCCAGGTGTGCGCAGCGCTCGCCGAGACCGGCCTGCCTGCCGAACGGCTGGAGCTGGAGCTGACCGAGAGCGTCTCGATGAAGAACCCGGAGGAGACGATCCGCATCCTCGGCCGCTTCAACAGCCTGGGCATCAAGCTCGCGATCGACGACTTCGGCACCGGCTACTCCAACCTCGCCTACCTGCGCCGCTTCCCGGTCGACCGCGTCAAGCTCGACCGCTCGTTCGTCGGCGAGCTGACGCAGCAGGAGAGCAGCCACGTGATCTGCGAAGCCATCGTCGCGATGGCGCACAAGC
Organism: uncultured bacterium; assembly: GCA_966212505.1. Taxonomy (GTDB): domain Bacteria; phylum Pseudomonadota; class Gammaproteobacteria; order Burkholderiales; family Burkholderiaceae_C; genus CAMLIZ01. The sequence goes on along the minus strand of CBIHRS010000101.1, from coordinate 7,026 downwards.
TGGGCCTCGAGGTGGTGGCCGAAGGCGTGGAAACGCTGGCGCAGCGCGACCAGCTGCAGGCCTACGGCTGCGATGCGATGCAGGGCTACTGGTTCTCGCGCCCGCTCGCTGCTGCGGCGTGCGAGGCGCTGCTGCGCGAACGCTGCATGACAGGACAGGAGGTGCTGCCATGAACCCCGCCGCCTTCGAACACACGCTGCTGCACACGCTGGCGGCCAACGTTCCGCACCGCATCTATGCCAAGGACCTGCAGGGCCGCTTCATCTTCGCGAACCAGGCGGTTGCTGCCGGCATGGGCGTGAAGGACCCGGCAGAGCTGTTGGGCCGGACCGATTTCGACTTCTACCCGGCCGAGGCCGCGCAGGAGTACTCCGCGCAGGAGCAGGAGATCATGCGCAGCGGCCAGCCGATGCTCAGCCGCGAGGAACACGTGAAGTACCTGCTGCTGCGGCAGGAAGCCTGGCTGCTCACCACCAAGGTGCCGCTGCGCAACGAGCATGGCGAGGTGATCGGGCTGGTCGGCATCAACTACGACATCACGCCGCTGAAGACCACGGAGCACGCTCTGCGCGAAGCCGAGGAAGCGCTGCGCCAGCAGGCGCTGCACGACCCGCTCACCGGCCTGCCCAACCGCCTGCTGCTGATGGACCGGCTGGAGCTGGCCATCCGGCAGGCCCGGCGCAACAAGGATTCGCTGACGCTGCTCTTCCTCGACCTCGATCGCTTCAAGCTGATCAACGACACGCTGGGCCATGAGGCCGGCGACGAGTTGCTGAAGGCGGTGGCCCGGCGGGTGAGCGATTGCGTGCGCAGCAGCGACACCTTCGCCCGCCTCGGCGGCGACGAGTTCGTGCTGCTGCTGCCCAACGCAGTACCCGACGATGTGCTGGCGCGGTTGATCGAGCGCCTCCGCCATGCCGTGGCCGACCCGGTGACGCTGCGCGGGCAACGGGTCTCGGTGACCTGCAGCATCGGCTGCAGCGTCTATCCCGACGACGGCACCGATGCATGCACGCTGCTGCGGCACGCCGACTCGGCGATGTATGGCGTGAAGCAGTCGGGGCGCGACAACGTGCAGCGCTACAGCGCCGCACGATGACGGTGCTCAATCAGCCGGCAGCGCCTTGTTGATGCGCGCCAGCCACTCATCCGGCACGAGACGCGTGCACATCAGGTGGCGGCGTTCGCCGGCCGGCATGTCGGCAAAGCGCACGATCTTCACGTCACCGGGGGCCATGCCTGCCTGGTCGATGAAGTAGCCCGCCTCTTCTTCCGAGACATACATGAAGTCGGCGCGCTGCGCCGCGATCATCCGCACCATCTGCCAGTTCTCGACCGTGGTCGACATCGTGGGCGGGCGCAGCTGCTTCATCAACCCGTCGATGAAGGGGCCGTAGGAGAAGCCGTCCTTCAGCAGCACCATCGGCCGGTGCTCGCGCAACTCGTCGGCCAGGCGCTCGGCCTGCGGCTGGAAGCCACCGCGCGCCAGCGCGACGGTCGGGCGGTCCTGGTAGAGCGGATGGCTGAACTTGGCGTAGGCCTCGCGCTCGGCGTTGCGGAACCAGCCGATCGCGCAGGCGATTTCCTTGTTGTCCTTGATCACCGCGAGCTGCCGGTTGCTCGGCAGCTTGCTCCAGCGAACCTGCAGGCCGGCGAGGTGAACGGCCCGGCCCGCCGGCGTGGCGGTGAGGCCGCCGACGCCGCTGCCGTCGGGCGCAGTGACCAGGTAGGGCGGCCGCTCGTTGTAGTAGATCGTCAGCGCCTCATCGGCGCGGGCCGCCGCCGCGGACATGCACAGCACCACGGCAAGGGCATGGCAGGCACGCATGGCGGAGGGCCGGGCGGCGGCAGGATCAGAACTTGAAGCCGATGCGGATACCGCCCCAGTGGCGGCCGTTGACCACGATGGGCGCCGCCGCCTCCTTCATGATCACGAAATTGCCGCCGCCCATGTCGCGGCGGTAGGTCTGCAGCAGGAAGGGCCGCTGGTTGCGCGCCGAAGCAAGGCCGGTGCGGTCGTTGAAGATGCGGCGGTAGCGGCTGTTGGCGGTGTCCCACACCACATCGCCGCGCTGCGGGTTCGAATACTTCTTGTTGTGCATCGCGACGTAGCCGTTGCGATCCACCGCGATGCAGTACTGCACCTTGTCCGACAGGCCCAGGATGCGCTCCTGCACCTGCGGAAACAGCCGGTCCGCCAACGCGCAGTAGCGCGTGGTGTGCTGCGGCGGGTTGGTGTTGGGAATGGGCTGGTAGTGCTCGTCGAACAGGTCGACCGAGCTGATCGTGGACGTGCGCAGCGCGTCTTCGAGCAGCTTCGCGATCTGGCCGGCGGCCTCCTGCGCAGCGCGGATGTAGGGCGTGTCGGGCGTCTCGATGCCGCAGCCGGCGATCTGCTCGATCAGCTCTTCCGAGACCTTCAGGAAGCGGTCGCTGCAGGCCATCGAGGTGCTGAGCCCACGCATCGCCTGCTGCACCTCGGCCTCGAGCTCATGCGTGCGCTCCGACAGCTGCGAACAGTTGGCGATGCTCTGGCCGGCCGCATCGCTGATGCGGCGCACGTCGCTCTCGACGCTGGCGAACGCGACATGGATCGTGCCCTGCTGGCTGCCACCGTTGTCGTTGCGCAGCTCACGGCTGAAAGCCTCGACGCGCGCATCGAGCTCCCCGACCGTGCGCATGATGGCCTTCGACGAGGTCTCGACCTTACCGGCCAGGTCCTTCACCGCATCGGCCACCACGCCGAAGCCGCGGCCGGCTTCGCCGGCGCGCTTGGCCTCGACCGAGGCGTTGAATGCGACGAGCCGCGTCTGCAGCGCGATCTGCGTGATCTGCCCGGCGGCATCGGCCACCTGGTGCAGCGTGTCGACGATGCCGTTGACTTCCGAGCTGATGCCCTGCAGCGCTTCGCGCGCGTGCGCGACCGCCTGCAGGCTGGCTTCGGTGGCGTTGGCGATGGCGCCCTGAGCGCTCTGGACCTCGACAAGCTGGGCCGACAGTGCATTCATGGCTTGCGCCTGCAGCTGCACGACCTTCTGCGTGTCTTCCATCGCGCCGCGCACTTCGGCGGCATCGCGTCCGACGTTGGACACCTGCGAGGAAAAGTTCTTGACGAGAGCCAGCGGATCCGGACCGGTCGCCGGCTCGCCGGCCATGACAGGGCCGAGCGCCGGCTCGTCGCTGTCGCGACGGCGGAATAGATTCAGCATGGCAGTGTCTCCGGTACTGCTTGGATGTGTCTTGCCTGAGGTATATCGGTCACCACTCGCGCAACTTGACGCGCAGGCGCGCGATCGACTGGCTGTGCAGCTGGCAGACGCGGGATTCCGTCACGCCCAGCACGGCGGCGATTTCCTTCAGGTTCATGTCGTGCTCGTAGTACATGCTCATCACGTACTGCTCGCGCTCGGGCAGGTTCTTGATCGCCTCGACCAGGGCCTCGCGCATCTTGCGGTCCTGCAGCAGGCCCAGCGGGTTGGCCTCCTCGTCGGCGGTGACGTGGCGGTCGAGATAGTCGTCGTCGCCGTCGTCGCCCGACATGTCTTCCAGGTACACCAGCTGCGTGCCGCGCACCTTGCCGAGCAGCTCCTGGTATTCCTGCAGCGTGATGCCCATCTCCTTGGCGATCTCGCTTTCCTGCGGCGCGCGGCCGAGCTTCTGCTCGAGCTTGTGCACGGCGGCCTCGATGCTGCGCTGCTGGCGGCGGTTGCCGCGGCTCATCCAGTCGCTGCCGCGCAGCTCGTCGAGCATCGCGCCGCGGATGCGCTGGGTCGCGAAGGTCTCGAACTGCACGCCCTGCGCCGCGTCGAAGCGGGTGAGCGCGTCGCTCAGGCCGATCATGCCGACCTGGATCAGGTCATCGACCTCGACGTTGGCCGGCAGCTTGGCGATCATCTGGTGAGCCAGTCGTCGCACCAGCGGGCTGTACTGCTTCAGCATCGAATTGACGTCGAGGCGGCCTTTGGCGGTGTACATGGAGGGACTCCGGCTTCTCAGTTGCGGGTCATGGCTGCGTGCTGCGGCCAGACGGGGGAGTTCGTTTGCGGCGCGCGGCGCGGCGCGGCCTCGGGCATCGGGTCGTCGTCGACCGCGAGCTGCGCGCGCACCAGGCGCTTGAGCTCAAGCGGCGGCTCGTCGTGCATGTCGCACGCGGGGTCGATGGTGGCGGTGTCGCGCAGCACGGCGCCGATGAAATGGTCGGCGCAGCTCGCGATCTGCGCGGCGATGCGCTCGCGGCGCGGCGAGTGCGGGTCGGCCGCCAGCAGCAGGTCGTAGCTCATCAGCCCGTTGCGGCCGGCCAGCAGCTTCATCGCGGCATAGGCATGCGTCACGCTGGTGGGCTGGTCGGCGGCCAGCAGCACCGGGCGCACCGCGCGGTGGGTGAACAGCCGGCTCAGCTCGGCGGCCGGTGCGTGCATCAACACCACGTCGGCCTGCGGTGCGGCCTCGGCCACGGCGTGGAGGAAGCCGGCGCTGCTGCCGCGCGCATCCACATGCTGCAGCGGCAGGCCGCGCGCGGCCAGGTAGCTCACGTCGGCCGACAGCGGCTCGACACAGACGGAAAGGTCCAGCACCGCCAGCTCGTTGGGGCGCGGCGCGTTCTCGGAGGCGTCGACCACCAGCGAGTGCAGGCCGAGCTGCGAGAACGCGGTGGTCAGCCGCTCGATCAGCACGCCCGAGAAGGCCACGTGCGGATTGCTCGCCACGGCGATGAAGCGGGCCCGCGAGGCTGCGAACATGCGGCGCAGGCCGTCGGCCTGGTCGAGCGGTTGCGGGCGGCTGGAGTAGAAGTCACGCATCGCTGGAAATCTGGTTCTGTGCGTTTTCGAAATTCGGATCAGGCGTGCATCGACGAGGCGCCGCGGCCGGTCGGGGTGTGCAGGCCGGCGAACACCAGGTTCACGTCGCTGGCGTCCATGCGGTAGGCGGTGCCGCCGGTGGCGCGCAGCGCGCGGTGCACCAGGGCATGCGACGAGAGGCGGTGCCAGTCTTCGGGCACGCGCTGGCCGTTGGCCACCGCCAGCACCTTCAGCTTGTGGCGGATCACGGCATCGAGCGCGGGGGCCAGCTTCACGGCCTCGTCCATCTTCGACAGGATCACGCCCTTGCAGAGGCTGGCGCGCCAGGCCACCATCACGTCCTCGATGGTCTCGCCCTGCGAGGCGGCGTTGATCACCAGCAGCTTGTTGATCGAGCGGTGCTGCAGCATGTCGAGCAGCTCGCGGGTGCGGCTGTCGCGCTGGGCCATGCCGGCCGTGTCGATCAGCACCATCTTCTTGCCCGACAGCAGGTCGAGCAGGTCTTCGAGCGAGGCGCGGTCGTGGGCGCTGTGCACCGGCACGCCGAGGATGCGGCCATAGGTGCGCAGTTGCTCGTGCGCGCCGACGCGGTAGGCATCCAGCGTGATCAGGCCGAGGTGGTTAGCGCCATGCTTGGCGGCGAAGGCCGCGGCCAGCTTGGCGGTGCTGGTGGTCTTGCCGACGCCGGTGGAGCCGATCATCGCGTAGACGCCGCCCTGGTCTTCCAGCGGCAGCTCGGCTTCGCCGGTGGGCAGGTTGCGCTCAAGCACGTTGGCGGCCCAGGCGGATTCATCGGCCACGTCGCGCGGCAGGCTGTCGACCAGCTTGCGGATCAGCGCAGGCGAGAAGCCGCAGTCGAGCAGCTTCTGCGACAGGCGGGCCTGCTGCGGCTGGCGCTGCAGCTTCTCCATGAAGGCCAGGGCGCCGAAGCGCTCCTCGATCATGCCCTTCATCGAGCGCAGCTCGTTCATCATCTCGGCCTGCTCGCGGCGGGTGTCATGCGCGTGCAGGGCCAACGAGGGCACCGGATCGGCGACGCGGATCTCGTCGCGCAGGGTCGGCGGCTCACGCTTGACTTCGGGCTGGCGCGCCGGCGCCGCAGCGCGCGGCTCGCGGCGCAGCGGATGCACCTGGGCCACGCGGGCCGGCTCCACCGGCGCGGGCGCCGCTTCGGGCTCGGGCTGGTGCGTGTCTTCGAACGCGGGCTCGTGGTGCACCTGGGCCGCGAAGCGCGGATCGGCGGCAAATTCGGATTCGGGCGCGAACTGCGACTCGGCCGACAGCGTCGGCTCCTCGCGCAGCGCGGCCTGGCGGCGCTTGAGCATGCGCTCGCGCACATAGTCCTGGAACGACAGCGTGCTCATCGCCAGCTGGGCCACGTCGGTCTCCACCGGGGCGGAAGCGGGTGCGGCGGCGCGGGCCGGCGTCTGGGGCGCCGCGGGCTGCTGAGGCGCACGCTGCGTGGCGGCGGCGCGGGTGGCGATCGCGTGGCGGGCCGGGGCTGCCTGGCGTGCGGGAGCGGCCGGCTGGCGGGCCGGAGCGGCGGGCGCGGCCGGTGCCTTGACCGACGGCGCAGTGGCGCCCAGGCGCTCGATCTGCTGCAGGCCGTCCGGCGCCATCGCGAGGATCTCGACGCCTTCGGCACAGGGCTTGGTGGACAGCACCACGGCGTCGTCGCCAAAGGCCTGCCGCACGAGGTTCAGCGCATCGCGCGAGGTGCGGCCGGTAAAGCGTTTGACGTTCATGCTGCCTCTCCGACGACCAGGTCGAGCCTGATCGGGTGGTATTCCAAAACTTCCGTCCAGTGTGGAAGAGACTCGCCTGCACCAGTCTGGGAATCAGTGCCCCGAATCGCGGCCAATTGCGCCTCCTTCCGGGCCTCCTCCTCGAGGAAGGCCTCCCAGTCGGGGTGCGGGCGGTAGATGTAGGTGACGGAGCTCATGGGACTTCCACTCTCTTGGAACGCCTTGCCATTGTTCTGGCGGGGGATGCTGGACTTAAGCCGGATAAGAGGGGGAAGTCGGGGGTGTTTCTTTTGGGTGATGGGTGGTGGGTTCGGCAAGGCTGCGAGCGGGCGGCGCGGCGGCGGGGGCGTTGCAGACTTGGCCTCGCCTTTGGCGAGGCTTCCCTGCGGTGCTCTAAGGCATGGCCCCGTGGGGAAACTCACTTCGCGGGCAAGCCCGCTCCGTTCAGACAGTCCCCACGAGTCAGTGCTTGATGCGCGCTA
>CBIHRS010000100.1:0-12667 GCA_966212505.1 uncultured bacterium | reverse complement strand
GCATGTGCTGCAGCGAGACGAACACCGCGTCGTACAGCGCGGTGCCGCCGGTCATGTTGAGCCGGTCGGCGAACTGGCGCACGTCTTCCAGCACGCGCTGCTTGGCCTCGCTGTCGGCCTGCAGTTGCACGCCCCTGGCGGCGGCCGAGCCGGCCGGCACCTCGAAGCTCACCAGGCCATAGGGTTCCTCGGCAAAGGGCTGCATCCACAGCCGCTCCCGGTTGGTGAGCTTGGCGATGCGGCCCGTGAGGGACTGGTCGTCGCCGGCGATGTAGTGGATGGCCTGCACCAGCTGCTGGCGCCGGCCGCCACCATTCATGCTGCCGCTGGTGTCGAGCACGAAGGTGGAGGCGATCGGCGGGCGGAACTCGTTGAGGTAGGCCGAGATCAGGCCATCGGCCAGCGCGCGATCGGGCGAGAACGGCAGCTCGACCAGCATGCCCAGCGGCGGCAGCGCGTCGGCCACCTTGGCCGCCGTCTCGGGCACGATCGGCCGGCGCAGCGTCTGCCGCGCCAGCCAGGTCTGCGCCGGCTCGCTCTTCAGATAGGCCACCACCTTCTGGAAGTCGTCGCGCTTGGCGTCGTTGAGCAGCATGAAGGGATAGTCGGCGGTGCTCACGCCTTCGCGCGGGTACACCAGCACCAGCTTCTCGCGCAGCTTGCCCGACTGGTTGAGCCCGAGCAGCCAGCTCTCGTAGTTGATGAAGGCATTGACCCGCGGCCCCTGCTGCTGGATGAACTGCTCCGACAGGTAGGTGGAGTTGTCGCCCGGCAGCTTGTAGCCCTTGAGGAAGGCGGCGATGGCGCCGCGGTCGACGTCGGCGGCGGTGAGCGCCTCGGACTTCTGGCTGGCCGCGGCCACCACGCCCATCAGGGCCATGAAGCCCTGGTTGGAGGTGGCCGGGTTCGACAGCGCATAGCCCAGCTGTCCGCTGCGCGCGGCTTCGGTGATGTCCTTCCAGGTGATCTTCGCGGCCTGCGCCGGATCGGTCCAGCCGAGCTTGGCCGCGGCCGACTGGCTGACGCCCACCGCAATGGGCGACAGCATGATCTTCTCCTGCAGCTTCACGCGGCCCTGGCCCTGGGCATCGGACAGCAGGTACTTGGCGTTGGCGAACCAGGCCACGTCGGCCTCGCTCCGGCCGGAGAGCACAGCCTCGGTGCTCTCCATCGTGCCGCCGAAACGGAACTTCAGCTGCACGCCGGTGGCCTTCTCGACCATCTCCTGCAGCGGCTTCACGTCGCTCAGGTCGCTGGTGGCCAGCACCCTCAGCTCATGCACCGCAACCGGGGCGGCATCGGCCGCCGGCGGCATCGCCGGTGGCGGTGCCTCCTTGCGGCCGCAGCCGGCGAGCAGCCCGACCACCGCGGCCAGGCCGGACAACAGCAAACGGCGCTTCATTGGCTCATCTCCCTCGATACCACATCGATCATCTCGCCCATGACCTCGAACGACGGCGGGTCGATCACCTGGGCGATGCGCGGCTGGATCGCCAGCCCGGTCGGCTTGACCGCCTGCGCGAAGCGCTCGGCGTCGGCGATGCGGAAGCCGTATTCCACCGCGATGCCCTGCAGCTCGGCATCGTTGGCCAGCAGGTCGGCCAGCGCCTTCGCGCGCTCGCTGGCCGCCATGAACACCACCTTGTTGACGATGGTGGGCTGCGGATACAGCAGCACCATGTCGGCGCCGATGCCCTTCTTGGCGAGCGCGTAGCTGACCAGCTGGTTCTCGTAGATGAAGGCCATCGGCGCCTTGCCGATGCCGATGGCCACGTAGTCGTCGAAATTGCCGTTGACGTAGTTCTCCTGGTAGCCCTGGCGCTTGAACAGCTCGGCCAGCTTGCCGGCCGCCTCGCGCGCGGCGGCCCGGTCGGTGACCACGTCGCCGTTGAGTGCATAGCTGGTCAGCGCGAGGTACATCGCGGCCGAGTTGCTGCGCCGCACGTCGGTGGTGGAGACCAGCACGCTGCGCGACACGTCGTAGGCCGAAGAGCCCTGCAGATCCTTCCAGCGCTTCTTGGCCAGCATCGCGGCGGTGAGTTTCGCCATGTCGACGCCGTAGACCTTGGGCTCGATCGCCTTGGCCATGCCGTTGGCGACCAGGATGCGCGCGATCGGCTCCCACGAGGCGATGACCATCGGCGTGTGGAAGGGCGACGACTGCGTGATGCCCACGTTGGCCTGCCGTGCCGCATCGGCGATCTGGTTGGCGGCCACCACCCCCGAGGGGAAGAAGAAATCCGGCATCGCGCCGGCCACCACCTTGGCCGCCATCTCGCGGCTGCCGACCCGCGTGGCCTTCACCGGCAAACGGTGGGCGGCCAGCGCCTTGGCGACGCGCGGATCCTTGAAGAAGGCCTCCACGTCGAGCGAAATGATGCCGTTGAGTTCGGTCACGGCGGCCTGCTCGGCGGCTTCCTGCTGCTGCAGCGCTTCCTGCCGGTGCCCCCGCAGCGAGAAGAACAGCGCGCCGCCGAATGCGGCCAGCAGCGCCAGGGTGATCAGGATCTTGACTGGCTTGGACATGCCCCTCCTTTTGGTGTAGTTGTTGTATTCATCCCGCGGCGATTATGCGGGCGAATGTTACGAGCACCGTGGTGCAATTTCCCTAGCGCTAGGGCTGTGAGAGTGCGCGGTGAATCTCTATGCTTGCAAGCTTCACACACAATTTCACGGGAGTTTGCAATGGCACTCATTTCGTTGCGCCTCGCGGCGCTGCCCGCGGCCCTCGTCCTGGCCACCGCCGCCCAAGCCACGCCGACCACGCTGAACACCGGCAACGTCCAGATCGGCTACGACAAGGACACCTTCGATTTCTGGACCCAATACACCTACGGCGACCACAACAGCCTGGCGCTCGACTCGGTGCTGGTCAGCGGCGTCGGCAACGGCGTGCAGCTCGACTTCCAGGGCCAGCTGTCGGTCACCGGTTCGAGCTACACCTACTTCACCCCCGAAACGCTGGAAGGCGGGTTCGATGCGCTGTTCGCATTCAGCGCGCTGCCGGGCTACGCCATCACCGGCTACACGGTCACCTACACCGGCTCGTACAACATCGAGTCGCCGGGCTACACCTCGCTGTCGGGCCCGGGCGTGGGCTTCAGCAGCCCCGACCTCGGCAACACCTTCAGCCTCTCCGGAGTGGTGGGCGGCGCCGACGCACCTCGCCTGCAGGGTTCGTTCAGCGCCACCGGCGACCTCTCGGTGATCCAGATCTTCGATGGCAACGAGGAGATCACCCACTGCGACGATCCCAACGATCCCTACAACTGCTGGATCGAATACGTGCCGATCTACCACGACGAGATGGACCTCGGCCAGGCCACGATGACGATCGACAAGATCACGCTCACGGCCAACGTGGTGGCCGTGCCCGAGCCGTCGACCTACGCGCTGATGGCCAGCGGCCTCGGCCTGCTGGGCTGGGCCACGCGCCGCCGTACCCGCCGGTAAGTCCTGCCGCACGACCGCCTGCGGGCGGGCGCGCCGATTGCCTCCCGAGGTAGATCCTCGGGAGGTATTCCATGCGATTCAGCCCTGCCCTGTGTGCCTGCGGTGTTGCCGCCGGGCTGCTGTGCGCCCCGGCACTCTCCGCAAAAACGACCGCTCCGCCCCGCGCCGCGGCGGGCGCGCACCACGCCGACTTCAAGCGCGCCCGCCCCCCGGGCGACGTGCGCCGGCTGGCCGACTGGGTGGTCGATGCACGCGACAACCAGGGCCTGGCGTTCGTGATCCTCGACAAGCCGCGGGCGCGGGTCTATGCCTTCGATCCGCAAGGCCGGCTGCGCGGCAACGCGCCGGCGCTGCTCGGACTGGCCCGCGGCGACGACTCGGTGCCCGGCATCGGCGAACGCAAGATCGCCGACATCCGCCCCGAGGAGCGCACCACGCCGGCCGGCCGCTTCGTGGCAGAGCCCGGGCGCAATGCCAATGGCGAAGACATCATCTGGGTCGACTACGACGCCGCGGTGTCGATGCATCGGGTGCGCACCACCAACCCCGCCGAACACCGGCTCCAGCGCCTGGCCACGCCGTCGATCGCCGACAACCGCATCTCGTACGGTTGCATCAACCTGCCGGTGGCGTTCTATGAAAAGGTGGTGAGCCCGGCCTTCAAGGGCGGCAGGGGCATCGTCTACGTGATGCCCGACGTGAAGCCGCTGCGGCAAGTGTTCAGCCGCCTGTACGACGTGGACGACCGCACCCGTCGCATGGCCTCGGCCGGCGCTTCCAACGCACAGGCGCTGCGGGCACCCGCCAGCCGCTGAGAAAGGGGCGGTCCGGCCGCCCCTGTCATCTCATCCCGATCAGTTGCGGTCGCTCTTTGCCCGGCGGCCGGCGCTCGAGGGCGCGCTGTTGAGCGTGCTGTCCTGCGAGCTGGTGGTCGACGTGGCCGAACCGCTGCTCGTGTTGTTGACCGTGGAGTCGGTCGACGGCGAGCTGCTGGTCGACATCGAACCGCTGGTGGTCGAGGGCGACGTGGTCGAGCCGGCGGTCTGGCCGGTGGAGTCGGTGGTGCCGGACGACGTGGTGCCGGTGGCCGTGGTGCCCTGCGTGCTGCTGCCGGCCGCCGTGTTGCCCGAGCTGCCGGTGGACGACTGGGCGTAGGCGGCGCCGGCCGCGAGCGCCAGCGCGGCGGCAATGACGGTCATGCTGCTGGAAAGACGGTTCATCTGGGAACTCCCGCTTCAATGGGTAAAGGAAAAGCGCCGCACCCTCCGGCACGGCAGATGAACAACCGGCAACGCCTGTGCCCAAGCCCATTGCGAAGCGGAGACAAACGCCGCCAAACGTAAGCGTTGCATGTGCGCCGAGCACTTGCTATCCTCGGCAGCGCCGATTCACCAAGCAAGCAGTTGCTTGCTTTCTTCCGATTCCCGCATGCCTTCCAGAACCGCCCCGGCCGCGTCGCGCAAAGCGGCTCCCGAGCCCGCCGACAACGCCAACAACCGCCGCGAGGAGCTGGTGCGGGTGTCGGCCCGGCTGTTCCGCGAGAAAGGCTTCGACGGCACCACGGTGCGCGACATCGCGCACGCGGTCGACATGCGCTCGGGCAGCCCGTTCTACCACTTCGCCAACAAGCACCAGTTGCTCGAGGCGGTGATGGAAGAAGGCCTGCGCCAGGGCCTGGAGCGCACGCTGGCGGTGCTGGGCGATACGCCCGCCGCGCTGCCGGCCGAGGAGCGCTTCCGCCGCCTCGTGCACACGCACTACGGCATCCTGCACGACGCCGGCAGCGACTTCATCCACGTGATGCTGTACGACTGGCGCTCGCTGCCCGACGAGTACAAGCGCCGCATCATCAAGCTGAAAGACCGCTACGACGCGATCTGGCAGCAGACCATCGACGACCTGCATACCGAAGGGCGGCTGCGCGCCGACCCCAAGCTCGCGCGCCTGCTGATCCTGGGCGCGATCAACTTCAGCAGCACCTGGTACCGGCCCAAGTCGCGCGCGGCCGACAGCGTCGACCTGGCCACGCTGGCCGAGCAGACGATCGCGCTGTTCCTTCAACCCGGATGAAGACCGTCCGCCTCGCGTCGGGCCTGGGCTTCTACGGCGATGCATGGGAGCCGGTGAAGGCCGCGATCACGCGCGGCGGGGCGCACTACGTCTGCTCGGATCACCTGGCCGAGCTGACGCTGGCCATCCTGCGCAAGGACCAGGCCAAGGATCCGTCGGCCGGCTTCACGCGCGACCTCGTGCCGATGCTCGCGAGCCTGTGGCCCGAAGCCTCCCAGCGTGGCGTGAAGTTCGTGCTCAATGCCGGCGGCCTCAACCCGGCCGGCGCGGGCGAGGCGCTGGCCGCGGCCTTCCGCGCCAAGGGCTGGCGCGCCCGCATCGCGGTCGTCACCGGCGATGCGCTGCTCCACCGGCTCGACGAGCTGCAGGCCGCCGGCGAATCGCTGGCTCACCTGGACACCGGCGCATCGATCGAAAGCGTGCGCGATCGACTGGTGTTCGCCAACGCCTACCTCGGCGCAGCACCGATCGCACAAGCGCTGGCCCAAGGGGCCGACATCGTGCTCACCGGCCGCGTCGCTGATGCGGCGCTGTTCCTCGGACCGCTGCTGCATGAATTCGGCTGGCCGCTGCAGCCCGCTGACCAAACCGGACTCGACCGGCTGGCGCAGGGCCTCGCGGTGGGGCACCTGCTCGAATGCTCGGGCCAGGGCGCCGGCGGCAACTTCGGCTCGGCCGGCGCCTGGGCGCGCGTGCCCGACCTCGCCCACATCGGCTATCCGATCGCCGAGGTGGGCGAAGACGGCAGCGCGCTGATCACCAAGGCGCCCGGCACCGGCGGCCGCATCAACTTCCACACCGTGCGGCAGCAGCTGCTGTACGAGGTGCACGACCCGCGCGCCTACCTGTCGCCCGACGTGGTGCTCGACATGGGCGAGCTGCAGCTCGACGACCTGGGGGCCGACCGCGTGCGCCTCAGCGGCGCGCGCGGCCACGTGCCGCCGCCGACGCTGAAGCTGGTGGCCGGCTATGAAGACGGCTGGATGGGCCAGGCGGTGGTCGGCTTCTGCTGGCCCGATGCGCTGGCCAAGGCGCGCGCCGTGGTCGAGACCGTCCAGACCCAGCTGGCCGAGAAGCGCCTCGCGCACGACGAGCTGTGCGCCGAATACCTGGGACACGACTGCTTCCTCGGGCCGCATGCCGATACGTCGCGCGCCGACGAGCTCAACGAGGTGTGGCTGCGCATGGCCATCCGCTGCGCGGACAGGCGCACGGCCGATGCGTTTCCGCGCCTGTTTCCGTGGCTGGCCCTGTCAGGGCCGCCGTACATGGGCGGCTTCCACGGCATCGCGCCCGCCACCCAGCTGCTCGGGCTGTGGCCCACGCGGGTGCGGCGCGAGCTGGTCGAGCCGCATGTCGGCATCCGCCTGATCGAGACCACATGAAGCTGCCCCTCGCCCGCATCGCCCATGCCCGCAGCGGCGACAAGGCCGACCGCGCCGACATCGGCCTCTTCGCCTGGGACGCCGCCGGCTACCGCGCGCTCGAGCGTGCGATCACGCCGCAGCGCATTGCCGATCACTTCGCGCACCACCTGGGCGGCAACGATGCGGCGCGCGTGCAGTGCCATGCGCTGCCGCGGCTGCTGGCCATCAAGCTGGTGCTCGACGGCGCGCTCAATGGCGGCGCCGCCCGCAGCCTGCGCAGCGACAACCTCGGCAAGACCCTCGCCGCGCAGCTGCTGCGCCTGGAGATCGAGCTGCTCGACGACGAAGCCGCCGCGGTGCTGGCCGGCGCACGCGACGCGCTGGAGCGGTTCTGAAGCGCATTTCTCACGAGTTTTCGTAAGCCCCGGCCCCTTGGGGAATTGGCCACAACCGGTAAGCTGTGCACTCTCACATGCAGGGAGCACACCATGCCTCACCAGGCGCAGATCAAGAAGGGCAGCGACTTCAGGGCGCTTCACCAGCGGCCCGAAGCATTCATCATCCCCAACCCCTGGGACATCGGCAGCGCGCGGCTGCTGGCCTACCTGGGCTTCGAGGCGCTGGCCACCACCAGCGCCGGCCATGCGTTCTCGCTCGGCCAGCAGGATGGCACCATCGATCGCGAGCAGGTGCTGCAGCACGTGGAGACACTGGTGGCCGCCACCGACCTGCCGGTGAGTGCCGATCTCGAGAACGGCTTCGGCGATGCCCCCGAGACAGTGGCCGAGACCATCCGCCTCGCGGCCGGCACCGGCCTGGTGGGCGGTTCGATCGAAGATGCCACCGGCCATGACGATGCGCCGATCTACGACATCGGCCTGGCCACCGAGCGCATCCGTGCCGCGGCTGAAGCCGCGCGCGCCCTGCCCTATCCGTTCACGCTGACGGCGCGCTGCGAGAACTTCCTGCATGGCCGCCCCGATCTCGCCGACACGATCCGGCGCCTGCAGGCCTACCAGGAGGCCGGTGCCGACGTGCTGTTCGCGCCCGGCCTGAAGACGCCGGAAGACATTGCCGCCGTGGTGCGCGCGGTCGACCGGCCGGTCAACGTGGTGATGGGCCTGCAGGGCATGCTGATGACGCGCGCCGAGCTGTCGGAGCTGGGCGTCAAGCGCATCAGCGTGGGCGGTGCGCTGGCCCGTGCAGCCTATGGCGCGCTGCTGCGTGCGGGGCGCGAGATGCGCGAGACCGGCCGTTTCGAATTCGCCAACGAGGCGGTGAGCTTCAAGGACATCAGCGCGATCTTCGCGAGCAACTGATCAGCGCAGCAGCTCCGCCGCCAGCTCGCCGCGGAGCGCGTTGACGAACCACAGCCGCCGCACGCGGCCCAGGTCGCTCACGCGCAGCACCGCCTCCTCCACCCGCCCTTCGCGCAACGCCATCGCGCGGCCCACGCCATCGAGCAGGCCGCAGCGCAGCGGCGGCGTGACGCGGCGGCCGTCGTCCATCAACGCGATCACGTTGCCGCGCGTGAACTCGGTGACCTCGCCGGCCGCATTCCACAGCAAGGTATCGAACACGGCCGGATCGGCCGGCGCGAACGCGTCGTAGTGCGCGCGCCGCGTGGTCTTGAAGCGCACGAACTCCAGCGGCGCCTCGATCGGCGACGCCGCCAGCCGCACGCTCACCGGCTGCGGCGTGGCGGCAAGCGCGAAGGCCTGCGTCTGCACCCGCCCCTGCGCATCGAGCAGCAGGCGCACGCGCCACACGCAACCGGGGTGCTGCGCCGCCAGCCCCTGCACCGCGCCGCGCAGCGCGGCCTCGTCGAAGCGGTAACCGAAGTGCCGCGCCGCTTCGCCGATGCGGGCCAGGTGCAGCTCCAGCGCTGGGCAGGCACCCTCTTCCATGCGCAGCGTCTGCAGCAGCTCGAACGGCTCGGCGGCGCGCTCGAGGAACGCCCGCTTGTGCTGCCACTCGCGCCACTCGGCGTCGGCCGGCGCGTCGATCGTGATGCCGCTGCCGATGCCGCATTGCGCCTCGTCGCCGCGCAGCACCACGGTGCGGATGCCGACGCTGAAGGTCGCCGCACCGCCCGGCTGCAGCACGCCGATCGCGCCGCAGTACACGCCTCGCGCCCGGCCTTCGAGCCGGTGGATCCACCGCATGGCCTGCACTTTGGGCGCACCGGTGACCGAGCCGCAGGGAAACAGCGCGCCGAACACCTCGGCCAGCGTGGTGCCGGGTCGGGTGCGCGCGACCACGTCGGACGTCATCTGCCACACCGTTGGCCAGGCCCGGCGCTCGAACAGCGCCGGCACCTGCACGCTGAACGGCTCGGCCACGCGCGAGAGATCGTTGCGGATCAGGTCCACGATCATCAGGTTCTCGGCCCGCTCCTTCTCGCTGGCGAGCAGGCGCTCGCTCTGCGCCGCATCGTCCTCGGGCGTGACGCCGCGGGGCGCAGTGCCCTTCATCGGCCGCCCGAGGATGCGGCCCTCGCGCCAGTCGAAGAACAGCTCCGGCGAGACGCTGAGGATCTGCTCGCCGTGGTCGGTTGCGATGAAGGCCGCATACCCTTCGGGCTGCGCGCGGTGCAACGCATGGAACAAGGCCTCGGCATCGCCCGAGAAGCGGCTTTCGAGCGGCGCGGTGAGGTTGATCTGGTAGACCTCGCCGTCGGTGATGGCCTGGTGGATGCGCGCGATCTGTGCATCGAAGGCCTCGCGCTCGATCAGGCTGCACCACCGCATCGGCGCGTAGGTGCCGTATTCCTGCGCGGGCCAGGGATCGGCAGACTCGTAGACCGCGAACCACGCGAGCGGCCCGTCGGCCTCGTGCACCTGCAGCGCCGCATCGAAGGCCGGGGCCGCCTCGTAGCGTACGAAGCCAACGCACCAGCGGCCCGCCCGCGCATACCGTTCGGCGGCATCGAGCACCGCGCCCACTTCTGCCAGCGACCGTGCCACCAGCCGCTCCATCGGTTGTCTGAACGACAGCCGGAGGGCTTGGCCTTGCGGCCCCGCACCGGTGAAATCGATCAGGGCCGTCATGACGCTTCCCGATCCTGGCCGAAACCAAACACCTCGCGCACGACCTGCTCGATGAAGTCCAGCGCCTGCGGCTGCACCCTGCCCTCGAACTGCCGGCGCCGGCGCTGTGACAACCGGCCTTCGTTGTCATGGGCACACAGCACCAGTGTCGACAGATCGGAACCTCTCAGGTCGAAACGCTCATCGATCCGTCGCTTGGCCTCGTCGTACCCGGCCAGGAAACGCACCTCATGATGCAGGTCGTGCTCCAGCGCCTCCCTCGCCATGGCGAGCCCGAACTCGACACAGGACGTCGCATCCCAGTAACGGTAAATCGCCGGGTGTCCGTTGAAACGAAAGTCGTAGTTGCTGTCGTCGATCGCACGCACGGACCACAGCTCCCGTGCCGGCCTGGAAAACGACTGCAGCGCAGCGAGGTAGGCTTGCTCGTTGCGCTTGATGGCTACCGACACCGGCAGCAGCAGGCCACGCTCCAACGCGCCGTCGACGCACAGCGTGTGATGGAAGAGGAATCGCGACAGTCGCCCATTGCCGTCCATGAACGGATGGATCAGCACGAATCCGAAGGACACGAGGCAAGCATGCACCAACGGCTCCATGCCGTACACCGCGCCGCCCTGCTGCAGTCTCACCAGCGCTTCCACCAGCTCAGCAGCCAGCTCCGGCGGAGGCGGCACGTACGTGATGCCGGCCGCGCCACGTGCCGGCCCCTTGAGCCAGTTCTGCTCAGTACGGTATTGCACCTCGCGCAGCAGCGGATTGGTCATCGCCGAGTTCTGCAGCTCGACGAGGTAGTCCTCCGACAGGGGTCGCTGCTCGTGCGCCTGTTTCAGCAACGCGATGAAGGCCTGGGCCTTGTCCTGCGTAGGTATCTCGCGTTCGATGTCGAACGAACTCTCGGTCTCGTGCAGGTAGGCCCACGCCAGCGTGCGGTCCAGCATCTGCGCATTCGTCCGCTCCGCGAATGCCCGCGCCTGCGCCAGAATGTCCTGATCGAGAGCCTGCCGGATCGGCGGAGTACGACGCACGATGGGGCAATAGGGCAGGTCGCCAAGGCCATTGAACTTGATCCGCCACCGGGTCACGCGAAATTCAGGGCCTGTCAGGTAGGCCTCGGGATCGAACAGCGGCACATAGGGGCCGGCCGTGACAATGCCCGCATCCAGTGTTTGCCGCGTGAAAGACTCCCACAGGTAGCAGGCCTTGCGGATGTAGGCACCGCTGGGCGTAGTTCGCAACTCATGCACGAGGTCCGCCGGGTCGATGTGCGGCAGCGCTGCAGCCAAGGTCTGCAGGTCGGTCCCTTCGTGCTTGAGCGCGAAAAGCAAGTGATCGAGCGGCGCGTCTGTCCTGGGCGCGACATGCTGGGGAACCTGCAGTTCACCGTTGTGATCGACTACCCGCGTGACCGGGCGCACGACGGCCGGGCGGGCCAACGGCAATGTGCCGAGCTTCAGATACTCACGAAGATGGGCGTAGCCGACAGGGGTCAATTTTTCTTCACTCCGCCACGATTTTCTTAAATTTCCGCCCTCTCTCCTATTTTTTTATAACAGCAAAAACAAAAAGCGACGCCGAAGCGTCGCTTTGCGCGGCACGGCAAAACTCAGTTCGTCTGCGCCAGCTGCTCCAGGATCGCCGGGTTCTCCAGCGTCGAGGTGTCCTGCGTGATCTGCTCGCCCTTGGCGATGCTGCGCAGCAGGCGGCGCATGATCTTGCCGGAGCGGGTCTTGGGCAGGTTGTCGCCGAAGCGGATGTCCTTGGGCTTGGCGATCGGGCCGATCTCCTTGGCCACCCAGTTGCGCAGTTCGGCGGCGATCTTCTTGGCTTCCTCGCCGGTGGGGCGCGGACGCTTCAGAACGACGAAGGCGCAGATCGCCTCGCCGGTGGTCTCGTCGGGGCGGCCCACCACCGCGGCCTCGGCCACGAGGTCGGTGTGCGAGACCAGCGCTGATTCGATCTCCATCGTGCCCATGCGGTGGCCGCTGACGTTGAGCACGTCGTCGATGCGGCCGGTGATCGTGAAGTAGCCGGTCTTCGCATCGCGGATCGCGCCGTCGCCCGCGAGGTAGTAGCCCTTGAGTTCGCCGGGGAAGTAGCTCTTCACGTAGCGGTCGGCATCGCCCCAGATGGTGCGGATCATCGCGGGCCACGGCTTCTTGACCACGAGGATGCCGCCCTGGCCGTTGGGCACGTCGGCACCGGTCTCGTCGACGATGGCCGCCTGGATGCCGGGGAACGGCAGTGTGCACGAGCCGGGCACCAGCGGCGTGGCGCCGGGCAGCGGCGTGATCATGTGGCCGCCGGTCTCGGTCTGCCACCAGGTGTCGACGATCGGGCAGCGGCCGCCGCCCACGTTGGCGTGGTACCACTCCCAGGCCGCCGGATTGATCGGCTCGCCCACCGAGCCGAGCAGGCGCAGGCTGCTCAGGTCGTAGTTGCGCGGATGCGCGGTCGGGTTGCCTTCGGCGGCCTTGATCAGCGAGCGGATGGCCGTGGGCGCGGTGTAGAAGATGCTGACGCGGTGTTCCTGGATCATCTTCCAGAAGCGGCCCGCATCGGGATAGGTCGGGATGCCTTCGAACACCACCTCGGTGGCGCCGAGCGCCAGCGGGCCGTAGGTGATGTAGCTGTGGCCGGTGACCCAGCCGATGTCGGCGGTGCACCAGAACACGTCGTCGTCCTTCAGGTCGAAGGTCCACTTGGTGGTGAGCGCCGCATGCAGCA
>CBIHRS010000099.1:0-12673 GCA_966212505.1 uncultured bacterium | reverse complement strand
CGCAGCGCAGCCCGCTCGCAGCCTTGCTCTCTACCCTCCCCCCAGCAACCGCACCCGCCCCACCGCCAACCCAGCCGCAGCCGTCCGCGTCTCCACCCCCAGCTTCTGGAACACATGCTCCAGGTGCTTGTTCACCGTGCGCGGGCTGGTGCCCAGGATGTCGCCGATGTCTCGGTTGGTCTTGCCCTTGACCACCCAGTACAGCACCTCCGCCTCGCGCGTCGTCAGCCGGAAGGCGAGCATCATCGCCTCGACGATCGCGGCATCGGAGGCCTCGCGCATCACCACCAGCCACTCGTCGTCGCCCGTCTCTTCGTGCAGCGTGAAGGTCAGCCGCCGCGCGCTGCGCACCAGCGTGTGCGTCTGCGTCGCACTGCCCTCTTGCAGGGCCGACGCCTGGGCCGAGGCCCACTGCAGCAGCTCAGGCGGCAGCAGCGCATCGTGCTGCAGCTGCAGGTATTCGCCGAGCAGCCGCCGCGCCAGCGGCGTCTGCCACACGATGCGGCCATCGGCCAGCCGCACCGTCAGCGCCGCATGGCCGAAGGCATCGAGCGCGTTGCGGGCCTGCGCGCCATAGCGGGCCTGCCGCATGTGCGTGGCGATGCGCGCCAGCACCTCCTTGGGCTTGATCGGTTTGGTCACGTAGTCGATCCCGCCGGCGGCAAAGGCCGCGACCACGTGTTCGGTGTCGGTGAGCCCGGTCATGAAGATGATCGGGATCGCCGCGGTCTCGGGCTCGGCCTTGAGCCGCCGCGCGACCTCGAAGCCATCCATGCCCGGCATCACCGCATCGAGCAGCACGATGTCGGGCCGCGCCTGCATCGCGCGCTGCAGCGCGCTCTCGCCGCTGGTGGCCACCAGCACCGTGTAGCCCGATTCGTCGAGCGCGTCGTGCAGCACCGAGAGGTTGTCGGGCACGTCGTCGACGATCAGCACGATGTCGGCAGCGCTGCGGTCAAGGCGTGGGCTGTTGTTCATGAAGGGCCTGTTTCAACAAATGCGCGATCGCCTCGAACTGGAACTCGCGGGCCTGCGCCCGCACACGCCGCACGAAGGCCTCGCACTCGGGATGCGCCGCCTCGATCTCGGCCAGCGTCTGCAGGATGCCGCGGAAATAGCCCAGCGACACCAGCTCGTCGAGCGCCTTCAGGTCGTCGGCCGGTGGCCACACCATCGCCTCCACCGAAGGCGCCGCGGCCTGGGGCTCGGGTTTCGCAGCCTCCACCCACTCCAGCGCAAGCCGGCGCTCCAGCCAGTCGAGCAGCTCGGCCAGGCGCACCGGCTTGACGATGAAATCCTCCGGCGCGATGCCCACGTCGTTGTCCAGCCCCTTGTCGAAGGCATTGGCCGAGACGATGGCCACCGGCGCATCGCTCAAGGCCTCGCGCTGGATGCGGCGGATGGTTTCCCAGCCGTCGATGCCCGGCATCGCCAGGTCCATCAGGATCGCGTCGGGCCGAAGGCCGTTGCGCAGCAGCGCCAGGCATTGCTCGCCATCGGCCGCCTGCACGATCTCGAAACCCAGCGGCTGCAGCTGCTTGACCAGCAGGCCGCGGTCGACCTCCTCGTTGTCGACCGTGAGCAGCGTGCGGCGCGGGCCGGCATAGCCGCTGCGGGTGTGGCGCGGCAGCTGCTGCAGTGCCAGCCCCGCGCGCACCTCGGGCAGGAACAGACGGATGCTGAACACCGTGCCCTGGCCCGGCGTGCTCTTCACGCTCATCTCGCCACCCATCAGGTCGGTGAGCATCTTGCTGATCGTCAGGCCCAGGCCGGTGCCGCCCGAGGCGCCTTCGGCCGAGCCGCGCGCGAAGGGTTCGAAGATCTGCTCGATCTCCTCGGGCGCGATGCCCGGCCCGGTGTCCTCGATCTCGAAGCGGGCCATCTCGCGCGCATAGCTGAGCCGGAAGCTCACGCCGCCCTCGCGCGTGAACTTGACCGCGTTGCCCAGCACGTTGATCAGGATCTGCCGCAGCCGCTTTTCATCCGCGCGAACCGCCTCGGGGATCGCGCCCGACACCTGGTGCTCGAAGCGAATGCCCTTGGCCGAAGCCTGCAGTTCGAACATGCGCACGATCTGCTGCACGCAATCGCGAAAGCGCATCGGCTTCACGTCGAGGCGCAGCTTGCCGCCTTCGATGCGGGCGATGTCCAGCGTGCCTTCGATCAGCGACAGTAGGTGGTCGCCGCCGCGCCGGATCACGCTCACAGCCTGCCGGCGATGGTCGGGCATGGCCTCGTCTTCGTCGAGCAACTGCGCATAGCCGAGGATGCTGTTCAGCGGCGTGCGCAGCTCGTGGCTGATGGCCGAGATGTAGCGCGTCTTGGCCTGGTTGGCGAGGTCGGCCTGCTGCTTGGCGAGCTGCAGCTGCTCGTCGGTGCGCTTGTGCGACTCGATCTCGCGCATCAGCAGATGGGTCTGGCGGTTGGATTCCTCCTGCGCCACCTGGCGGCTCTTGTGCGTGAGCACCAGCCACCAGGCCAGCACGCCGCCCACCAGCAGCACGCCGGCATACACCTTCACGAAGCTCCAGCGCAGCGCCGGCGCCAGCGCGGCACCGGCCTCGCCCAGCAGCCGCAGCTCATGCTGGTAGGCCAGCCAGAACAGCAGCGCCGACAGCGGCACGATCCCTGCCATCAGCATCAGGTAATGGCCCAGGCCGGTGGCGAGATACGGCTGCACGAAGCGCGGCAACAGCGCCGCGAGCACTGCGTTCCACTGCGCCGAGAGCCGCGCCTGTGGCTTGCAGAGATCGTCGCAGCGTGCGTCGAGCGAGCAGCACAGCGAGCAGATCGGGCCCTGGTAGGCCGGGCAGTGCGCGATGTCGTCGCTTTCGTACTCGCGCTCGCAGATCGTGCAGGTGTGGCGGTAGCGGCCGCCGCCCTGCAGAAGAAGAGACGGCTGGCGGGCGATGTAGTAGCGGCCTTTCGTGATCCAGGCGATCAGCGGCGCCGAAACGAAGGCTGCGGCCAATGCAATCAACGCCGAGAAGGCCTCGGCCGTCGGGCCGAACAGGCCGAGATAGGCGCACACCGACAGCACCGAGGCAATGCCCATCGCGCCCACGCCCACCGGGTTGACGTCATACAGGTGCGCCCGCTTGAACTCGATGCCCGGCGGCGACAGGCCCAGCGGCTTGTTGACCACCAGGTCGGCCACCACGGCCATCATCCACGAGATCGCGATGTTGGAATACAGCCCCAGCACGCGGCCCAGCGCCTGGAACACGTCGAGCTCCATCAGCATCAGCGCGATCAGCGTGTTGAACACCACCCACACCACGCGGCCGGGATGGCTGTGCGTCACGCGCGCGAAGAAGTTGCTCCAGGCCAGCGAGCCCGCGTAGGCATTGGTGACGTTGATCTTCAGCTGCGAGATCACGACGAACAGCGCCGTGGCCGCCACCGCCCAACCCACGCGCGGGAACACATACTCGTAGGCCGCGAGGTACATCTGGTTGGGATCGACCGCGCGGTCCACCGGCACCATGTGGCTGATGGCCAGGTAGGCCAGCAGCACGCCGCCCAGCATCTTGACCACGCCGGGCAGCACCCAGCCGGGGCCGCCGATCAGCAGCGCCATCCACCAGCGCACGCGGTTGGCCCGGGTGCGCTCGGGCATGAAACGCAGGTAGTCGGCCTGCTCCCCCATCTGCGTGATCAACGCGATGCCCACGGTGACCGCAGCGCCGAAGAGATGCAGGTTGAAATGCGCGCCCTGCCCGCTCTCGCCGCCGTAGCGCGCCAGCGCCTGCAGGATGCCGGGGTTCTTGTCGAACACGTAGAGATACGGCAGCACCAGCAGCACGATCCACAGCGGCTGCGTCCACACCTGCAGCTTGCTGATCACGGTGACGCCGTGGGTCACCAGCGGCAGCACGGCCAGCGCGCACAGCAGGTAGCCCAGCGCCGGCGGGATGTCGAAGGCCAGCTCCAGCGCATAGGCCATGATGGCCGCCTCGAGCGCGAAGAAGATGAAGGTGAACGACGCGTAGATCAGCGAGGTGAGCGTGGAGCCGATGTAGCCGAAGCCCGCGCCGCGCGTCAGCAGGTCCATGTCGACACCGTAGCGGGCGGCATACACGCTGATCGGCAGGCCCGCGAGGAAGATGATCAGCCCGGTGGCCAGGACGGCCCAGAAGGCATTGGCGAAGCCGTATTCGACCAGCAGCGTCGCGCCCACCGCCTCCAGCACCAGGAACGAGGCGGCACCGAACGCGGTGTTGGCCACGCGCAGCTCAGACCACTTGCGGAAGGCGCGCGGCGTGAAGCGCAGCGCGTAGTCTTCCATCGTCTCCTTCGCGACCCACTCGTTGTAGTCGCGCCGGACCTTGACCACGCGCTGCACGGCTTCGCCCGAAGCCGCTGGGGCCGCAGGGCTGGCGCAGTGGGAGCAATCCTGGGGACACATGGCGGATGGGCGGCGGCAGAAGGCCCAGCCCTGGTGCAGCTTCCATGCCATCGGTAACGACCCGATCCACGGTTCGCCCAAGTTGGTGCACAGTCGGCAGCCCGTGGCACCCTTCTTGCACCCAGGCCCGCCCGATGGAACTCACGCCCCGCGAAAAAGACAAGCTGCTGATCTTCACCGCTGCGCTGCTGGCCGAGCGCCGCAAGGCGCGCGGGCTGAAGCTCAACCACCCCGAGGCGGTGGCCCTGATCACCGCGGCCATCATGGAAGGCGCGCGCGACGGCAAGACCGTGGCCGACCTGATGAGCGACGGCAAGACGGTGCTCTCGCGCGCCGACGTGATGGAGGGCGTGGCCGAGATGATCCCCGAGATCCAGGTGGAAGCCACCTTCCCCGACGGCACCAAACTGGTGACCGTGCACCAACCGATTGCATGAGCGGAGCACCACGATGAAGAACATGCTGGGCTTGCTGGCCGTTGTCGGCAGCACCTACGCCATCGGCCATCCGGGCCATGGCCTGGACGATCCCCATTGGCATGCGACCGATGTGTTCGGGCTCGTGATGGCCTTTGCCGTCGGTGCCGGCGCCGTGTGGTGGTCGCGTCGCAAGTGAACCCGTCATCGACGATGATCCCCGGCGAACTCCTCACCGACGACGGCGACCTGCCGCTCAACCCTGGCCGCCGCACGCTCACGCTGGTGGTCGAGAACGCCGGCGACCGGCCGATCCAGGTGGGCTCGCACTACCACTTCGCCGAGACCAACGGCGCATTGCGCTTCGACCGGCAAGCCGCGCGCGGCATGCGGCTGAACATCGCCTCGGGCACCGCGGTGCGCTTCGAGCCGGGGCAGCAGCGCACCGTCGAGCTGGTCGACTACGCCGGCGACCGGCAGGTGTGGGGCTTCCGCGGCCTCGTGCAGGGAGGCCTGTGATGAGCCGCATCCAGAAACGCGCCTATGCCGAGATGTTCGGCCCCACGGTGGGCGACCGCGTGCGGCTGGCCGACACCGAGCTCGTCATCGAGGTCGAGCGCGACCTCACGCTCGCGGCCGGCGGCTATGGCGAGGAAGTGAAGTTCGGCGGCGGCAAGACCATCCGCGACGGCATGGGCCAGGGCCAGCGCCCCAACGGACCCGGCCCGCACGATGCGGTCGACTGCGTGATCACCAATGCGCTGATCCTCGACCACTGGGGCATCGTCAAGGCCGACATCGGGCTGCGCGGCGGCCGCATCGCGAAGATCGGCAAGGCCGGCAACCCCGACGTGCAGCCGGGCGTCGACATCGTGATCGGCCCGGGCACCGAGATCATCGCCGCCGAGGGCCTGATCGTCACCGCCGGCGG
This sequence comes from uncultured bacterium, assembly GCA_966212505.1. Taxonomy (GTDB): domain Bacteria; phylum Pseudomonadota; class Gammaproteobacteria; order Burkholderiales; family Burkholderiaceae_C; genus CAMLIZ01. Next base: position 6,918 of record CBIHRS010000099.1, on the reverse strand, counting down.
CATCGACAGCCACATCCACTTCATCTGCGCGCAGCAGATCGAGGAGGCGCTGATGAGCGGCGTCACCACGATGCTCGGCGGCGGCACCGGGCCGGCCACCGGCACCTTCGCCACCACCTGCACCCCGGGGCCCGAGAACATGGCGCGCATGCTGCAGGCGGCCGATGCCTTCCCGATGAACATCGGCTTCCTCGGCAAGGGCAACGCCAGCCAGCCGCAGGCGCTGCGCCAGCAGGTCGAGGCCGGCGCCATCGGCCTGAAGCTGCACGAGGACTGGGGCACCACGCCGTCGGCGATCGACTGCTGCCTCGGCGTGGCCGAGGCCACCGACACGCAGGTGTCGATCCACAGCGACACGCTGAACGAATCGGGCTTCGTCGAAGACACGATCGCCGCGACCCGGGGGCGCACGCTGTGCGCGTTCCACACCGAGGGGGCGGGCGGCGGCCATGCGCCGGACATCATGCGCGTGGTGGGTGAGGCGAACTTCCTGCCCTCTTCCACCAACCCGACGATGCCGTACACGGTGAACACGGTGGACGAGCACCTCGACATGCTGATGGTGTGCCACCACCTCGACCCGAGCATCGCCGAGGACCTGGCCTTCGCCGAGAGCCGCATCCGGCGCGAGACCATCGCGGCCGAAGACATCCTGCACGACCTGGGCGCGATCAGCATGTTCAGCTCCGACAGCCAGGCCATGGGCCGCGTGGGCGAGGTGATCATCCGCTGCTGGCAGACGGCCCACAAGATGAAGGTGCAGCGCGGCTCGCTGTCAGGCGACACGGCGCGCCACGACAACACCCGCGTGAAGCGCTATGTGGCCAAGTACACCATCAACCCGGCGATCGCCAACGGCATCGCGCACGAGGTGGGCAGCATCGAGGAAGGCAAGTGGGCCGACCTCGTGCTGTGGAAGCCGGCGTTCTTCGGCGTCAAGCCCGCGCTGATCCTGAAGGGCGGCTTCATCGCCGCGGCGGCCATGGGCGATCCCAACGCCAGCATCCCCACGCCGCAGCCCGTCCACTACCGGCCGATGTTCGGCAGCTACGGCGGCGCGATCGCGCGCACCTCGCTCACCTTCGTGAGCCAGGCCGCGCTGGCCGGCGGCATCGGCGATGTGCTGGGCCTGCACAAGCGCCTGGCCGCGGTGAAGGGCTGCCGCACGGTGAAGAAGGCCGACATGGTGAACAACGCCTACACGCCGGTGATGGAGATCGATGCGCAGACCTACACGGTGCGCGCCGACGGCCAGCTGCTCACCTGCGAGCCGGCCAAGGTGCTGCCGATGGCGCAGCGATATTTCCTGTTCTAGCCAGGCCCTCTGCCGGACGGAGGACAATGTCCGGATGCTCACCGTCAACAAGCTCATCCCCCAGGCCCGCGGCCTCAGCGCCGTATTGCTCAAGCGCGCCGCGAGCGTGGAGCTCGACTGGGACGTGCGGCAGAAGAGCCGCTTCGACGCCACCGACAGCCAGGGCCGCACGCTCGGCGTGTTCCTGCCGCGCGGCACCGTGGTGCGCGGCGGCGACGTGCTGGTGGCCGAGGATGGCTCGCTGGTCAAGGTGCAAGCTGCGGCCCAGCCGGTGCTGGTGGTGCGGCATTGCGCCGACCACGGCTCGCCCTTCGACCTGTTGCGCGCGGCCTACCACCTGGGCAACCGCCATGTGTCGCTGGAGCTGCAGCCCGACCACCTGAAGCTGGAGCCCGACCATGTGCTGGCCGACATGCTGCGGCAGATGCACCTGATCGTCAGCGAGGAACAGGCGGCATTCGAGCCGGAAGGCGGGGCCTACGCGTCCGGGGGCCACGGGCATTCACACGAGCATGGGCACGATCACGCGCATCATGACCACGGCCATCAGCACGAGCATGCGCCCGTCGCCGAGGTCAAGCCGCGCGGCAAGCCGATCCCCGTGGCCGTGTCCGCCGCGCCGGCACCCCACGTGCACGGTCCCGGCTGCGGGCACGATCATCACCACGGCCACGACCACCACGGCCATTCGCACAAGCACGACGACCACTGATGCAGCCCGCCTCGCTGCTGCAGCTGATGTGGCTGGCCTCGCCGGCGCTGCCGGTGGGCGGCTTCAGCTATTCCGAGGTGCTGGAGTCGGCGGTCGATGCCGGCCGCGTGAGCACCGAGGCGCAAGCCGCCGCCTGGCTGCACGACCAGCTGCAGCTGAGCCTGGCACGCGCTGACCTCCCGATCGCCGCCGCCGCCTTCGAGGCCTGGCAGCGCGGCGACACCACACGCATCGCCGCACTCAACGACTGGGTGCGCACCACGCGCGAAAGCGCCGAGCTGCGGCTGCAGACCGAGCAGATGGGCCGCTCGCTGCTCGAGTGGCTGCGCAACCGCGACATGGAAGACGCCCGCCTCGCGACACTGGCCGCGTTGAAGCCGGCGCCCACCTGGCCCATCGCCTTTGCATTGGCGGCCGCGCAGACCGGTGCGCCGCTGGAGGCTTCGCTGCTCAGCTTCGCCTTCGGCTGGGCCGAGAACCTGGTGCAGGCCGCGATCAAGGCGGTGCCGCTGGGCCAGAGCGCGGGCCAGCGCATCCTCGCGCGGCTGAGCGCGGCCATCCCCGAGGCGGTGGCGCGGGCGATGCAGACCAACCCCGCCGAAGCCCAGGCCTTCTCGCCGATGCTGGCCATCCTGTCGGCCCAGCACGAAACCCAGTATTCGCGCCTGTTCCGTTCCTGACGCCCATGGCCCGCAACATCGAGATCAAGGCCCGGCTGCCGCAGGGCTTCGCGGAGGTCGAAGCCCGAACCCAGCCCCTCGCCCACCACGGCCCGGAGCTGATCGTCCAGGACGACACCTTCTTCCACGTGCCGCACGGCCGGCTCAAGCTGCGCCAGTTCGCCGATGGCAGCGCCGAGTTGATCGCCTACCACCGGCCCGACACGCCGGGGCCGAAGCTGTCGGACTTCATCCGCACGCCGGTGGCCGAGCCCGGCGCGCTGCGGCAGTCGCTGGCGATCACCTGCGGGCTGCGCGGCCGCGTGCGCAAGCAGCGCACGCTCTACCTCGTCGGCCAGACGCGCGTGCACCTCGACCGCGTCGAAGGCCTGGGCGATCATCTCGAACTCGAGGTGGTGCTGCGCGACGGCCAGTCCGCCGAAGACGGCGATGCAGTGGCACGCGACTTGATAGCCCGCCTCGGCATCGCGCCCGCCCAGCTGATCGCCGGCGCCTACATCGACCTGCTCGAATCACAAGCCAAGGACCGCACGCCATGACCCACCTGCACGCCATCCCCGGCCGCACGAAGAAACTCCCGCCGCTGCGCGTGGGCGTGGGCGGCCCGGTGGGCTCCGGCAAGACCACGCTGGTGGAGATGCTCTGCAAGACCATGCGCGAGCGCTGGGACCTGGTGGTCGTCACCAACGACATCTACACCAAGGAAGACCAGCGCCTGCTCACGGTGGCCGGCGCGCTGGAGCCCGACCGCATCATGGGCGTGGAGACCGGTGGCTGCCCGCACACCGCGATCCGCGAAGACGCGTCGATCAACCTCGAGGCGGTGGACCGCATGCTCGAGAAGTATCCTAACGCCGACATCGTGTTCATCGAGAGCGGCGGCGACAACCTGGCCGCGACTTTCAGCCCCGAGCTCTCCGACCTGACGATCTACGTGATCGACGTGGCGGCCGGCGAGAAGATCCCGCGCAAGGGCGGCCCCGGCATCACCAAGAGCGACCTCTTCGTGATCAACAAGACCGACCTCGCGCCGCACGTCGGCGCCAACCTCGACGTGATGAAGTCCGACACGCTGCGCATGCGCCCCACCCGCCCCTTCGTGATGACCAACCTGAAGACGCGCGAGGGCCTGGCCGAGGTGGTGTCGTTCATCGAGACCAAGGGCCTGCTGGTGCCGGCATGAACGGGGCGCTGTACGCCTCGTTCATCGGTGCGTCGCTGGTCGTGCTGGCGCTGCCCGGGCCGTCGTTCGCCTATGCACTCGCAGTGGCGGCGCGTTCGTCGCGGCGCGAGATCGTCGCCAACGCGGCCGGCATGGGCGCGGGCGGGCTCTTCATCACCGCTGCGCTGGCACTCGGCCTGGCCGTGCTGGTGGCCACCGTGCCGCTGGTGTATGCGGCACTGCAATGGGCCGGCTGCGCCTACCTGGTGATGCTGGGCTTGCGCGCATTGCGTGCCGCGCCGCGTTCCGCTGAAGCCGCGCCGGAGGCAGCACGCCGCAGCACCGCACAGGCGTTCTGGCAGGGCTTCTTCGTCGAGACGGCCAACCCCAAGGCCATCCTGTTCTATTCGGCGATGGTGCCGCAGTTCGTCGACACCGCGCACGGGCATGTCGCGCTGCAGACGGTGCTGTTGGGCGCCACCTTCGTCGCGCTGCAGGTGCTGTGGGACCTCGGGTTGATGTTCGGCGCGGCGCGCCTGCGCGACCTCGCCGGGCCGGCGGTGTCGCCATTGCGGCAGCGCCTGGGCCGCTGGTTCAGCGGCCTGACGTACGTTGCGCTCGGAGTCTCGCTGCTGACCTTCGGCAGGCCGAAGCCGGCGGGCGGTTGAAGCCGACAGCGCTCAGGCTGCGGCGAAGGCGCTCTCGGTCAACTCGACCGGGCGTGGCTGCGGCGCTGCGGGACGATGCACGGTGATCGTGGCGCAGGCCTGGTTGAACACCTGACGGGCGCAGTCTTCGCAGCAGCCGCAGTTGCGGGCGATGCAGGTGTCGTCCTGCAGGGTCTCGAAATCACGCACGCCATCGCGCACCGCCTGGGTGATGTCGCGGTCGGAGATCCGGTGGCAGAGGCAGACGATCATGGTGAGACTGGCGCTGGGTCGGTACTGCTGACGGCGCCAGTCTAACCTGAACAAGAATGCTTCTCACTTGATTTCCGTGATCAAAATCAGGAAATCGGGCTCTGCCTCCATCAGGCAGGCTGGGCGCGGCGACCGAAGCTGGCCCGCCACACCCAGGCCAGAGTGCGCCACAGCAGCCGAATCAACACCAGCGTCAGCAGCGCTTCCACGAAAGTGAGCGCAAACGCAACACCCGAATTCCAGCGCTTGGCCCGGGCGCGGAACTTGGCCACGGCATGGTCGCGCTTGATCTCGATGCTGTCGTAGAAGCACGGAATGACCAGCAGCGACAGCAGCGTGGAGGTGATGGTGCCGCCGATGATGGCCACCGCCATCGGCCGGTAGAACTCGCCGCCCTCGCCCACGCCGATGGCCACTGGCAGCATGCCGGCGATCAGCGCGAAAGTGGTCATCAGGATCGGCCGCAGCCGGCGCTGGCCGGCGGCGATGAGCGCGTCTTCGCGCGGGATGCCCTCGGCCTCGCGCGTGCGGGCGGCATCGAGCAGCAGGATCGCGTTCTTGGCCACCAGGCCCACCAGCATGATGATGCCGATGAAGCTCATCAGGTTGAGCGTGCTGCCGGTGACCAGCAGGGCCAGCACCACGCCGATGGCCGACAGCGGCAGCGACAGCATCACCGGCACCGGCGCGGTGAAGGAGCTGAACTGCATCACCAGCACCAGGTACATCAGCACGATGCCCGAGATCAGCGCGATGCCCATGCGCGAGAACACCTCCTGCTGGTCCTTCGAGGCGCCGCCCAGTTCGAGCCCGTAGCCGGGCGGGTAGCTCATGGCCTGCGCGATCTTCATCGCGTCGGCCGTCACCTCGCCCGACGAGCGGCCCTGCGCATTGGCGCTCACCGCGATCATCCGCTTGCCATCGGAGTGCTGGATCTGCGCCGGGCCCTTGCCCATGCTGACGCTGGCGATCTGGTCGAGCGGCACGATGGCGCCGGTGTTGCTCACCGCAATCGGCAGGCGCTCGATGTTGCTGGCATCCACCCGGTCGGCCGGCGCCAGGCGCACCGACACGTCGCGCGTCTCGCCGGTGGGGTCGACCCAGTCGCCTGCCTCCACGCCGGCAAAGGCCACGCGCAGCGTCTGCGCCGCATCGTTGACCGAGATGCCCAGCGCATTGGCCAGCCCGCGGTTGATCTCGATCTTCAGCTCATCCTGCGGCTCCTGCTCCGACAGGCCCACGTCCACCGCGCCCGGCACCTTGCGCAGCTTGTCCATGAACTCGTTGGTGATGGCCTGCAGCTTGCGCGAATCGGCGCCGTGGAAGCGGATCTGCACCGGCTTCTGCGCGCCGTTGTTCAGGTCGTCGAGCACCACGTATTCGGCGCCCACCAGCCGCGCGACGCGGGTGCGCAGGTCGGCCGCGATGTCGACCGCCGAACGCCTGCGCTCGGTGCTCTTGCCGATGTCGACATAGATGCGCCCGCCGCCCGGGTTGACGTAGCTGTTGGTCGCCTTGGCTTCGGGCATCTCACGCGCGAGCTGGGCAGCGGCCTCGATCTTCAGCCGGTTGTATTCGAGGCTGCTGCTCGACGGCGTGCGGATGTCGACCGCGATCGTGCCCCAGTCGCCCGCGGGCAGGAAGCTCGAGCCACCGAACTTGGCGAACAGCGCCACCGCAATGACCAGGCTCAGGATCGAGAACAGGAACATCCACACCCGGTGGTGCAGCGCCCACGCGATGACCTTGCCGTAGCGGTCGGCCTGGTGGTCGAACCAGAGGTTGAAGCGCTGCAGCCAGCCCGAGAAACCACGGCGGTCGATGTAATGGAAACCGGGAGGATCGCCCCAGTAGGCGCTCAGCATCGGGTCGAGCGTGAAGCTGATGAACAGGCTCACCATCACCGAGGCCACCACGGTCAGCGCGAAGGGCCGGAACCATTCGCCGGACACGCCGGGCATGAAGGCCACCGGCACGAACACGGCCACGATCGAGAAGGTGGTGGCCGCCACCGCGAGGCCGATCTCGGCGGTGCCGTTGAGCGCGGCCGTGCGCCGCTCCTCGCCCATCTCCATGTGGCGCACGATGTTCTCGCGCACCACGATCGCATCGTCGATCAGCACGCCGAT
>CBIHRS010000098.1:0-12702 GCA_966212505.1 uncultured bacterium | reverse complement strand
ACCATGGCTAACAAGCGTGACTACTACGAAGTCCTCGGCGTGGCAAAGAATGCCAGCGACGACGACATCAAGAAGGCGTATCGCAAGCTCGCGATGAAGTTCCACCCTGACCGCAACCAGGGTGACGAAGCGAAGAAGGCCGAAGAGAAGTTCAAGGAGGCCAAGGAGGCCTACGAGATGCTCTCCGACCCGCAGAAGCGCGCGGCCTACGACCAATACGGCCACGCGGGCGTGGATCCCAACATGGGCGGCGCCGGCGGCGGCTTCCGTGGCGGGCCCGAGGGCTTCGGCGGCTTCGCCGAGGCCTTCGGCGACATCTTCGGCGACATCTTCGGCGGGGCCGGCGGCGCCCGGCGTGGCGGCGGCCAGCAGGTCTACCGCGGCGCCGATCTCTCGTATGCGATGGAGATCACGCTCGAGGAGGCCGCCAACGGCAAGGAAACGCAGATCCGCATCCCGAGCTGGGACACCTGCGACACCTGCCACGGCACCGGCGCCAAACCCGGTACGCAGCCCAAGACCTGCCCCAGCTGCAACGGCAGCGGCACCGTTCACCTGCGCCAGGGCTTCTTCAGCATCCAGCAGACCTGCCCGCACTGCCACGGCAGCGGCAAGATCATCCCCGAGCCCTGCACCACCTGCTCGGGCCAGGGCAAGATCAAGCGCACCAAGACGCTGGAGGTGAAGATCCCCGCCGGCATCAACGAAGGCATGCGCATCCGCTCCGCGGGCAACGGCGAGCCGGGCACCAACGGCGGCCCGCCGGGCGACCTGTACATCGAGATCCGCATCAAGCAGCATGAGATCTTCGAGCGCGACGGCGACGACCTGCATTGCACGGTGCCGGTGGGCATGACCACCGCGGCGCTCGGCGGCAGCATCGAGGTGCCCACGCTGGGCGGCAAGGCCGAGATCGACCTGCCCGAAGGCACGCAGCACGGCAAGACCTTCCGCCTGCGCGGCAAGGGCATCAAGGGCATCCGCTCGAGCTACCCGGGCGACCTGTACTGCCATGTCGCGGTGGAAACGCCGGTCAAGCTCACCGAGCACCAGCGCAAGCTGCTGAAGGAGCTCGACGAATCCTTCCGCAAGGCAGGTGACCGCCACTCGCCCAATGCCAAGAGCTGGACCGACCGCGTGAAGGACATCTTCAAGTAGAAGTGGATTTGTCCAAACTGAGCGACTTTCTTCACCCTTCTTGGGGTTACGGCCCTGGTGAGTGCTGGCTACACTGAACCGTACCAGCGAGCAATCGCGCGCTGGCAGGGAGATAAAGGGATGCCAGCCGTATGAGGCCACTCGACTCCGACATCCAGAAGGCCACGGCGCTCGTCATTGACGGCAATCCCGGTTCGCGCAGCGCGCTGGTGGCGATGATGAAAGACGCGGGCGTGGCCCGCGTCGAGCAATCGGCCAAGGTGGCCGACGCGCGCCGCACCCTCGAGTCGAAGCCTTTCGACATCGTGCTGTGCGAATACCACTATCCCGGCGAGTCGACGACCGGCCAGGACCTGATCGACGACCTGCGGCTGGCCCAGTTGCTGCCGCTGACCACGGTCGTCGTGATGATCTCGGGCGAGGCGGCCTATGCACAGGTGGCCGAGGCGGCCGAAGCCGCACTCGACGCCTACGTGATCAAGCCCCACACCGAGCAGGCCTTGCGCGACCGACTGGCCGAGGCACGCCAGCGCAAGCGGCTGCTGCGCCCGATCCTCGACAAGGTGCAGGCCAAGCAGTACACCGAGGCCATCGATCTCTGCACCGCGCTGTTCGAGACGCGCGGCCCCGGCTGGATCCATGCCGCGCGCATCGGTGCCGAGTTGCTGCTCAACCAGGGCCAGCCGCATGCCGCGATGCGCATGCTCGAGGCGGTGCTCGCCACCAAGGCGCTGCCCTGGGCCCGCATGGGCATCGCGCGCAGCCATTACCGCGCGGGCAGCCTCAACAACGCGCGCCGCACGCTCGAGAGCCTGCTCTCAGAGCAGCCTGGCTATGTCGACGCCTACGACGTGATGGGCCGCGTGCTGCTCGACCAGGGCGACACGGTCGGCTCGATCGAGGCGATGCGCCGGGCCTCGGAGCTCACGCCCGGCAGCGTGGCCCGGCTGCAGAAGTTCGGCGTGCTCGCCTTCTATTACGGCAACCAGGAAGACGCGACCGAAGCCCTTCAGCGGGCCACCAACATCGGCGTCAGCTCCAAGGCCTACGACATGCAGGGGCTGGTGCTGCTGGCCGCACTGCAATACGACCGCCGCGAATCGCGCCAACTGGCGCTCTCGCAGGCCACGATGAAGCGGGTGCTGCGCGAGGCACCCAACAGCGCCCGCCTGCAGCGCTTTGCCGGTGTGGTCGATTGCCTTTATTTCCTGGCCACCCGGCGTGTGCCCGAGGCGGTGATGCAAGTGCGCCAGATGCTCGGTTCGGTGCAGGAACCGCAGTTCGACTTCGAGGCCGCCTGCAACCTGCTGATGCTGGTGACGCGGCTGTATGCCGAGGAAACCCGGCTCGACGACATCGAGCATCCGATGAACCTGCTGGCGCAGCGCTTCGCGGTGTCCAAGACCACGTCGGAGATGCTGGCCAGCGCGGCACGGCATCAGGAAGACCTGGTCGGCCCCATCCGCCTGGCCTATGCGCACATCAACGCGCTGGCCGAGGCCGCGGTCTCGCTCACCATCGCGGGCAAGCCGGAAGCGGCGGTCCAGGAGCTGCTGAGCCAGGCCGAACAGACGCTCAACTCCAAGCTGCTCGACCTCGCGAGCCACACGCTGGAGAGGCATCGGGCGGCCATCGCCAGCGCGGCCCAGCTCCAGAGCCGGATCGAAGCGCTGCGCAGCCGCTACCACAGCTACGGCACCCAGGTGCGCCTCACCCGGCCCGGCGAAAAAGACGCCTGATTCAAGTCGCGCGGCCAACGGGCCGATAACCCGGACATCCACCGGAGGTCCGGCCATGTGCGTGTGCGCCATCCATTGCTCTCCTGACAGGCGACGCCCGTCGCCGGGGCAGGAGCACGCCTGATGCATCCGCTCGACCGCCACATCGGCGAATGCCGCGCCATGGTGGTCGACAGCAACCCGACCTCGCGCAGCATCATCGCGGCGCAGTTGCGCGAACTCGGCCTGGGCACCGTGGTCCAGGTCAGCCGGGTGCACGACGCGCGGCGGCAGCTCGAGGCGCGCGAGTTCGACGTCGTGCTGTGCGAGCAGTATTTCCCCGGCGACACCTACTCAGGCCAGGACCTGCTGGACGACCTGCGCCGTGCCCAGCTGCTGCCGTTCTCCACCGTGTTCATCATGATCACCGGCGAGGCGCGCTACGACAAGGTGGCCGAGGCGGCCGAATCCGCGCTCGATGGTTACCTGCTCAAGCCCCACACCGCTGCCGGCCTGGCCGACCGCCTGCGCCATGCGCGGCAGCGCAAGCGCGTGTTGCGTGAGATCTTCGAAACCATCGAGCAGAACGAGTTCGAGCAGGCCGCCAAGCTGTGCCTGCAGCGCTTCCATAACCGCGGCCAATACTGGCTCTATGCCGCACGCATCGGCGCTGAACTGCTGCTGCGCCTGGGCCAGCATGCCGCCGCACAGAAGCTGTATGAAGCAGTGATCGCCGCGCAGGCCCTGCCCTGGGCCAAGCTCGGCGTCGCCCGCGCGCAGCTCGACAGCAACCAGCACACGGTGGCCCGCCGCACGCTGGAGAGCCTGATCGTGCAGGACCCCACCTACGCCGACGCCTACGACGTGATGGGCCGGCTGCAGGTCGAACAGGGCAACCTCGACGAGGCCCTGGCCACCTATCGGCAGGCCAGCGAGCTGACGCCCGGCTCCATCATGCGCTTGCAGAAGCAAGGCATGCTGGCCTTCTACATGGGCCAGCACGAGGAGTCGACCAAGGCGCTGGAGCGCGCGGCGGCCATCGGCATCAGCTCGAAGATGTTCGATTACCAGTCGGTGGTGCTGCTGGCCTTCTCGCGCTTCCACCAGCGGGACACCAAGGGCCTGCAGCGCTGCCTCGACAACCTGGAGCATGCACTCGAGAAGGTGCCCCAGAGCCGGCGCCTGCAGCGCTTCACGCAGGTGGTGCGCGTGTTCAGCCTGATGCTCCACAAGCAGGTGGCCTCGGTGGTGGCCGAGGTGCGCGCGCTGGCCGCGGAAATCAGCTCGCCCGATTTCGACCTCGAGGCCGCCTGCAACATGTCGGCCCTGGTGGCCCAGCTCACCGCGGCCGAGCTCAAGCTCGACGATGCGCCGATGTGGATCGATGCGCTGGGCCTGCGCTTCTGCACCACCAAGGGCTTGAGCGAATTGATGGCCCGCAGCGCCAGCAGCCATGAGCCCTTCGCGGAACGGATGCGCGAATGCCATCTGCGCATCAACGAGATGGCCGAGCAGAGCATGGCGCACACGCTGGCCGGCGACCCCGCCGCCACGGTCCGATCGCTGATCGCGCATGGCCAGTGCAGCCTGAACGCCAAGCTGCTCGACATGGCCCGCATGACGCTGCAGCGCCACCACGACAAGATCCCCGATGCAGCGGAGCTGAGCAACACCGTCGAAGAGTTGCGCGCCCGCTATGCCAACGGCCCGCGCACCTCGCCCATCGGGCAGGAGAACGGCCGACAGTCCGGCGGCGTCGCGCTGCGCACGGCGGCGCCCGCGGCCGATGCACCGGAGTCGGTTCCCGGCCCGGCGTGAACGACAGCCGGCTTCAGGCACACTCGCAGCCTCGCTGCGATTCACCGCCTGCCTGGCCATGTCTTCACAAGCCGATTCCTTGAAGTCCGTGTTGTTCGCACTGGGTGCGAACCTCTCGATCGCCCTGGCCAAGACCGGCGGCGCCGTCTACACCGGTTCCTCGTCGATGCTGGCCGAAGCCATCCATTCGTTCGCCGACTGCGGCAACCAGGGCTTGCTGCTGTGGGGCATGAAGGCCGCGCAACGCCCGGCCACCCCCGCCCACCCGCTGGGCCATGGCCGGGCGATCTACGTGTGGTCGTTCCTGGTAGCGCTGATGCTGTTCAGCATGGGTGGCCTGTTCTCCATCTACGAGGGCGTGCACAAGCTGCACGACGACGGCCCGATGGAGAACGCCTGGGTGGCGTTGGCGATCCTCGGCTTCAGCCTGTGTGCCGAGAGCGTGTCGCTCTGGGGCGCGCTGCGCGAGATCAAGAAGGACGCCAACGGCCTGTCGCTATGGCAATGGTTCCGGCGCTCGCGCCAGAGCGAGATGGTCGTGGTGGTGGGCGAGGACGTGGCGGCCCTGGGCGGCCTGGCCATCGCGTTCGGCTTCATCCTGGTCGCGCAGCTCACCGGCAACCCGGTCTATGACGCGATCGGCTCCATTGCGATCGGCGTGCTGCTGGTCATCGTGGCCGTGCTCGTCGGCTACGAGGTGGCGGTGCTGCTGATCGGCGAAGGCGTGGAGCCGCAGGTGCAGGACGCCCTGTGCGCCCACGTGCGCGCGCAGCCGGAGGTCGGCGAGCTGTTCAACCTGCTGACGCAGCAGCTCGGCAACGACGTGATGGTGGCGGTGAAGGCCCGCATCAAGCCGCAGGGCAGCGAAGAGAAGCTCATTGCGGCGATCAATCGCGTCGAGCAGTCGATGCGCGCGGCGTTCCCGCAGATCCGCTGGATCTTCTTCGAGCCCGACCTGCACGACTGAAACGTTCAGAACAGCTCACCCTGGCCCAAAGGCCCGGCGCGCTGTGGGCGACGGAACTGCGTGAAGTCGAGTTCGATGCGATCGCCATCGAGCCCGAAGCGTCGCTTGGCCTTTGCGACCCGCTGGTGCAGCAACTCTGCCCACACGCCGTGCCCGCTCATGCGGGTGCCGAATTCGGCTTGGTAGTCGCGGCCGCCGCGCATCTCGCGGATGCGCGCCATCACGCGCGCCGCGCGCTCCGGAAAGTGCTGCGACAGCCATTGCTGGAACAGCGGATTCACCTCCCACGGCAGCCGCAGCACGATGCTGAAGGCGCGGGTGGCACCGGCCTCGGCCGCCGCTTCGAAGATGCGTTCGATCTCCGGCTCGTTGATGAACGGGATCACCGGCGACACGCTCACGCCGACCGGAACACCGGCCTTGGCCAACGTCTCGATGGTCTTCAGCCGCCGATGCGGGGCCGCGGCCCTGGGCTCCATCACGCGGGCCAGCGCCGGGTCGATGGTCGGGATCGAGACATAGGCCGCCGCCATGCGCTGCGCCGCCATCGGCGCGATCAGGTCGATGTCACGCTCGATACCGGAGGACTTGGTGATCACCGAGAACGGATGCCGGCAGTCGGCCAGCACCTCGATCACTGAACGGGTGATGCGCAGCCGCCGCTCCGCGGGCTGGTAGGCATCGGTGGCTGAACCGATATTGAGCGATTTCGGTTGGTAGCCGCGGCGCGCGAAGGCCTCGCGCAGCCGATCGGCTGCATTGACCTTCGCGACGATCTTGGTTTCGAAATCGAGGCCGGGCGACAGGTTGAGGTAGCTGTGCGTGGGCCGGGCGAAGCAGTAGATGCAGCCGTGCTCGCAGCCGCGGTAAGGATTGATCGAGAGATCGAAGGAGACATCGGGCGACTCGTTGCCCGACAGGATGGACTTGACCCGCTCCTCGATGATCTCGGTCTGCGGCGCGGTCAATTCTTCCTGTGCCGCCTGCTCCAGCGTGCCCCAGCCATCGTCGAAGGCCTCGTGCGTGTCGGAGGTGAAGCGGTGCTCGATCGCCCAGGCCGTGCCTCGCCCCTTTCGGGGCACGTACATCAGCGTGACGGGTTGCGGTGGTGGCATACTGTAAATATATACAGTATTCCACCATCATTCCAGCGCGGACTTGCCGGGCAGCGTGTCGCTCAGTATTCGTCGCCGCTGCTCACCACCGTGCCCGGCGCGAGGTTGTCGAACTTCGTCAGCGGCTTCAGGAAGGTGAGCTTCACCGTGCCGACCGGGCCGTTACGCTGCTTGGCGATGATGATCTCGGCCACGCCCGGCTCCTTGGTCGGGTTCGGACCGTCGGGCTTGTTGTAGTACTCGTCGCGGTAGATGAACATGATCACGTCCGCGTCCTGCTCGATGGCGCCCGATTCGCGCAGGTCGCTCATCATCGGCCGCTTGTCGGTGCGCTGCTCCACCGATCGGTTCAACTGCGACAGCGCGATCACCGGACAGTGCAGTTCCTTGGCCAGCGCCTTCAGGCCGCGCGAGATCTCGCCGATCACGGTGGCGCGGTTTTCCTCGCTGGTGCCGCCGGAGCCGCTCATCAGCTGCAGGTAGTCGATCACGATCAGCCCGAGTCGGCCGCACTGGCGCGCCTGGCGGCGCGCCCGCGCCCGCACTTCCGACGGGCTGAGCGCCGGCGTCTCGTCGATGAACACGCTGGCCTTGCTGAGCTTGTCGACCGCCTCGGTGAGGCGCCCCCATTCGTCGTCGCGCAGCGCACCGGTGCGCAGGTGCTGCTGGTCGATGCGGCCGAGCGAGCCGACCATACGCAGCGCGAGCTGCGCCGCGCCCATTTCCATCGAGAACACGACGACCGGCAGGCCTTCGTTGACCGCCACGTTCTCGCCGATGTTCAGCGCGAACGCGGTCTTGCCCATCGAAGGGCGGGCCGCCAAGATGATCAGGTCGCCAGGCTGCAGGCCGGCGGTCATGCGGTCGAGGTCGTAGAAGCCGGTGCGCACGCCGGTCACGTCTTCAGCGCCGTTCTCGGCCAGCTCGGTGACGCGGTCGATCAGCTGCATCACGAGCTTGTCCATGCTCTGGAAGCCCTGCTTCTGGCGCGAACCTTCCTCGCCGATCTTGAAGATCGTGCCCTCGGCCTCGTCGAGGATCTGCGAGACGGTGGCACCCTGCGGATTGAAGGCCTTGGTCGCGATCTCGTCACTGGCGGAGATCAGCTTGCGCAGGATGGCCCGCTCGCGGACGATCTCCGCATAGCGGCGCAGATTGGCCGCGCTGGGCACGCTCTGCGCCAGGTCGTTCAGGTACTTGAGCCCGCCGCATTCCTCGGCCTTGCCAAGGTTCTGCAGCTGCTCGTAGACGGTGATGACGTCGGCGGGCTTGCCGGCATTGATCAGCGTGCCGACCGCGCCGTATATCGTCTTGTGCTCGAAGCGGTAGAAGTCGTCCTGGGTCAGGACATCGCCGGCACGGTCCCAGGCGCCGTTGTCGAGCAGCAGGCCGCCGAGCACGCTCTGCTCGGCCTCGATCGAGTGCGGCGGTGTGCGCAGGCGCGCGATCTCTGCATCGGTCTGGGCGGGCGAGCCCTCGGAAGAACGAAAGACAGCAGACATGTCGGACTCCCAAATCGCGAGCTGTGGACAACCCTGTGGGCAGCCTGTCAGGAACCTGGGGGCAGCAAGGGAAAACTCACGGCCCAAATGAAAGAGGCCGGCGGAGCCGGCCTCTTGGCGTTGGCGCTACTGTAGCGTCAGTCGGTCTCGCCGACCACCACCACCGTCACGTCCACCACCACGTCGGTGTGCGGAGCGACCGACACGGCGTGCTCGCCGACGGTCTTCAGCGGACCGTTGGGCAGGCGGATCTGCGACTTGTGCACCGTGAAGCCCTCGCCCTTGAGCGCTTCGGCGATGTCGAAGTTGGTGACCGAACCGAACAGGCGGCCGTCGACGCCGGCCTTTTGCGTGATGCGGACCGACTTGCCGTTGAGCTTCTCGCCCAGGGTTTGCGCCTCGGCCAGCTTGGCGGCGGCGGCCTTCTCGAGCTCGGCGCGCTTGGCCTCGAATTCCTTGATCGCGGCCTCGGTGGCGCGGCGCGCCTGGCGGGTCGGGATCAGGAAGTTGCGGGCATAGCCGTCCTTGACCTTGACGATGTCGCCGAGGTTGCCGAGGTTGGCCACTTTTTCGAGCAGGATGACTTGCATGGACTCTGCTCCTTAGACCTTGTGCTGGTCGGAGTACGGCAGCAGCGCGAGGAAGCGGGCACGCTTGATCGCGGTGGTCAGCTGACGCTGGTAGTAGGCGCGGGTGCCGGTCAGGCGAGCCGGCGTGATCTTGCCGTTTTCGCCGATGAAGTCGCGCAGGGTGTCGACGTCCTTGTAGTCGATCGACTCGACGCCGGCGACGGTGAAGCGGCAGAAACGCTTGCGGCGGAACAGCAGCGATTGCTGGTTGCGCTTGGGACGCTTGTCCTTGGAGAAGCGACCTTTACCACGGGGTGGGGGCATGATGACCTCTTTCTAAATCTGATTCCGGAATACGAACTGAGTCAGGCGGTGGGCTCGACCTCGGTGACATGGAAGCTCAGGCCTCGGCCGTTGCGGCTGGCGGTGAGGAAGCCGGCATACAGGCCGGTACTTCCGATCGCCAGGGGCATCAGCTGCCGGGTGATCGCCCCGATTGCTACCGCCTTGATCTCCATCGAGACCTTGCGCGGTAGGCCGTCTTCGGTGACCTGGGATTCGTGCCTGAGGCTCAGATCCAGGGCCGGAAGACCGGCGGGGGTGTATCGCACGGCACCGCGTTCGACCAACTGGGCCGACAGAACCAGGCGGTTCATCGCACCCTCGGCTTTCGCGGCTCGGCTTGCGCCGTCAACCTCAGGCGGCGGCCTCCTGCGGGGCCTTGCGGGCCTCTTCCTTCTCGACCATCTTCATCATCACCGACGGGGTCGTCTCGGCCTTGTCCTTGGCGACGGTCAGGTGGCGCAGCACGGCGTCGTTGAAGCGGAAGCCGGTTTCCAGCTCCGCCAGCGTTTCCTTGCTGGCTTCGATGTTGATGCACAGGTAGTGCGCCTTGGCGAGCTTCTGGATCATGTAGGCCAGCTGGCGGCGGCCCCAGTCTTCCACTCGATGAACCTTGCCGCCCGCGTTGGCGATCAGGGTCTTGTAGCGCTCCAGCATGGCTGGAACCTGTTCGCTTTGATCCGGATGGATCAGCAGAACGATCTCGTAATGACGCATGGATACTCCTTGTGGATTCCAGTGAATGGAAGCCGCGCCGATTGCGTCGACAGGGGGCGCGGCAAGGGAAAGCCAAAAATTATAGCAGGTCGGCTATCGGCTCTGGTCACCGGGGTAGCGGATGCCATCCAGCCAGCGCGCACCGGCCTCGGCCGACCCGGGCGTCATCAAGCTCGCGACGACCAGCGCCGCCACGCCCGCCGGTACGCCGAACACCCCGGCAGACATCGGATCGATGTCCCACCAGCGGCATTCGGCCAGCGGGCGTGTCACGCCGAACACATGCCGCAGCCAGGGCAGCGTGGTCGCCATGTAGTAGATGCACACCCCCAGCCCCGCCAGCATGCCCGCCAGGGCGCCTGCCCGCGTCGCGCGGCGCCAGAAGATGCCGAGCGTCAGCACCGGGAAGAAGGCCGACGCCGCCAGCGAGAACGCCGCCGAGACGAATTGCAGGATGTCGGCGATGCGCAGCGATGCGATCCAGGCCGCCAGCACCGCGACCACCAGCACGAGCACCTTGGACAGCATCACACGCCGGATCGATGAGGCGCCGGGATTGAGCACGCGGAAATACACATCGTGCGAGAGCGCGTTGGCGATCGTCAGCAGCAGCCCGTCGGCGGTCGACAGCGCCGCCGCCAGGCCGCCGGCCGCCACCAGGTAGGTGATCACGTGCGGCAGCCCGCCGATCTCAGGCGCGGCCAGCACGACGACGTCCTGCCCCATGTGCAGCTCGCTCAGCTGCAGGATGCCGTCGCCGTTGATGTCTTCCACCGACACCAGCGAGGGATCCAGCTTGGTCCAGCTGCGGATCCAGACCGGCAACTGGTCGAAAGGCGTACCGACGAGGCCGGAGAACACCTGGTACTTCACCATCACCGCCAGCGCGGGCGCCGCCACGTACAGCAGCGAGATGAAGAACAGCGACCAGCCCACCGAGCGGCGCGATTCGCTGACCGACGGCGTGGTGTAGTAGCGCGTCAGCACATGCGGCATCGCGGCGGTCCCCATCATCAGGCAGAGCACCAGCGCGAGGAAATTGCGGCGCGAGGACTCGAACGCCGCCCGCTCGCGCTCGGTCCCCTCGGGATTGCCGCCCGCATAAGGCAGCACCTGCGGCGGCATGCCTGCCAGCGGCTTGGCCTGCGCCAGCGACTGGTCGCGTTCGCGCTCATAGGCCGCGCGGGCAGCCTCTTCGGTGCGCGGCAGTTTCTGCAATCGTCGCTCGGCCTGCTGGATGCGCGCCAGCGGCGCATCCTCGACCTTCATGCGTTGGATCTGCGCCGCCAGCTGCCGCGCATCCTCGGCCATCGCGGCCGGCACATTGGCCAGCTTGGCGTTCGCCTGGGCTGCACGCTGCTCCAGCAGCGCCCTCACCTCATGCTCCTTCGGGTCGTCGGCGAGACGCTGCTCCATGTCGCTCACCTTCTGCAACTGCTGGCCATAGGCCACCGGCGGCACGAGATGGCCCGTCTGGTTGAGCGACAGCCACACCACCGGCGTGAGGTAGGCAATGATCAGCACGATGTACTGCGCCACCTGGGTCCAGGTGACGGCTCGCATGCCACCGAGGAACGAACACACCAGCACGCCGCCGAGGCCGACGAAGATGCCGACCTCGAAGCTGAAGCCGGTGAGGTGCGAGGTGATCAGGCCCACACCGTAGATCTGCACCACGACGTAGACGAACGAGACCATCACCGCCGCCGTCACTGCCGCCAGCCGCGGCAGCCGGCCGCCATAGCGCGCGCCGATGAAGTCGGGCAGCGTGAACTGGCCGAAGCGCCGCAGGTAGGGCGCCAGCAACAGCGCCACCAGGCAGTAGCCGCCGGTCCAACCCAGGATGTAGGCCAAGCCGGCGTAGCCGTGCAGGTAGAGAACGCCGGCGGTGCCGATGAACGACGCGGCCGACATCCAGTCAGCCGCTGTGGCCATGCCGTTGTAGAGCGCCGGCACGCGGCGGCCGGCCACGTAGTACTCGGCCTCGTCGGTGGTGCGGCTGAGCAGGCCGATCAGCGCATAGACCGCGACCGTGGCGATCAGGAACATCGCACCGATCCACGAGCGCGACCAGCCCAACCGTTCCGCCCAACCCAGCAGCACGATGAAGAAGACGACACCCACGGTGTAGATGCCGTAGCGGCGATGCAGCGTGTGCTCGAA
Organism: uncultured bacterium; assembly: GCA_966212505.1. Classification (GTDB taxonomy): domain Bacteria; phylum Pseudomonadota; class Gammaproteobacteria; order Burkholderiales; family Burkholderiaceae_C; genus CAMLIZ01. The sequence continues at coordinate 633 of CBIHRS010000098.1, read as the reverse complement.
GCGCCGCCGCGTGGCCTCGGGCGACGAGGGCGGCCGAGGCGGAAGGCGCTCAGTCATGGTCTGCCGCTGCGCTTTCCTTGCTGAATCGCGCATCCAGCCGGTCCATCACGCAGGCATAGACCACGATGATCGCCAGGTAGAGCAGCAGCGCGCCCTGTGAGGCCACCCAGAAGCTGAGCGGAAAGCTGCCGATCTTCAGATCGGCCAGATCGCGCGCGAACCAGGGACCGATCAGCGTGACCACCAGCCACAGGCCAAGCAATGCGCCGGTCACGCGCAACACGCGGCGCCAGTACCGCGCCTGCCGCGCCGCGATCGCCTGCTGGTCTTCCACGCACACCCCCAAAAGAAGCGGACCCGCCGGATTGTCGCCGACGGGTCCGCTCCAATCGATTGGGGGAATCTACGCGATCAGCGCTTCGCGAGGCGCTGCCAGGTGTCGATCACCGTGTCGGGGTTCAGCGAGATCGACACGATGCCTTCCTGCGCCAGCCAGTCGGCGAAGTCGGGATGATCGCTGGGGCCCTGGCCGCAGATGCCGACGTACTTCCCGGTGGCACGGCAGGCTGCGATCGCACGCGAGATCATCGCCTTGACCGCCGGATCGCGCTCGTCGAAATCGTCGGCCAGCTG
>CBIHRS010000097.1:0-12728 GCA_966212505.1 uncultured bacterium | reverse complement strand
CGGCTGCAGCTGATTCGTCATCAGCGAAGCCTCGCAGTCTAACAGAGAAAATTCGAGCGTGTAAATACCCGCCGGCAAAAAACTTCAGAAAGCTCAAAACGGTCCCGGCAGTGCCCTGAGCCCGATCCACGCCACGGCGATCACCGCGTTGATGGGGACGCTCAACACGCTCGGCACGTAGAACACGACCGAAAGCCCCGGCGCCCCGAGCACCAGTTCGACGAAGCTGCCCAGCACCCAGGACACGAGACCGCACCACAGCCAGCGCCGCAGGTAGGTGAGCAGCCAGTGAGCCTGGGCCTGGTTATGACGCCAAGCCGCTGCACGCTCCAGCAGGCTGCCGTGCGATACATCGCGGAACAGCCAGCTGAAAAAGAAGTAGCGGTACAGCAGCGTCTTGAAGGCCAGGTCTTCCACGGCACGTTGCCCTCTCCCGGCCCTTCACAGCCAAGCCGCTGAAGACCGATGTGATGAATGATCTCGACGCCGCGCAGTTGGTTCCTTCGATAGCGACAGGCCACGCTACCCGCTGCGCACTCGGGCACGCGCCTCGGAGGCTGTCTCGTAGATATGCGGCGCCACGCCGCGGGCAGCGAGGGCCGGCCCCAGCTTGGCACGAAGGAAGCCACCGGTGCTGTAGCGGGTGACGTTGAGGTAATAGCGATCGCTCAACTCGCGCACCATGGCTGCATACGCGTCCTCCACGTCGGCATCGAGATGAAAGTGGTCGTAGTTGACGACGGCGAAGACCTTGTGGCCCAAGCCGGCCACCTTGCGCTCAACTTCCGTGCGGATAGCCTCCACATCATCGAGTGTGCGAATCGCCAGGCGCTCGAAGTTGATGAACAAGGTACGTTGCGCTTCGTCGTAGCTCAAGCGGTCGGGCAGCGGCTGCAGCAGCAGCCGTGCGCGCAGCCCCATTGGCGAGTCGGCGAATAGCGCCGCCTCCATCAGTGCTGGCGTTCGTTCGATCACGGGGCGAAAGCCCATGCGCGCCAGGATGTCGCGCTCGAGGTCGACACCCGGCGCGATCTCGATCAGCTCGATGCCCCGCTCATGCAGGCGGAACACGCAGCGTTCGGTGACGTAGAGGATCTTCTGCCCGCGCTTGAGCGCCTCTCTTCCCGAGAAGGTGCGATGTTCCACCTGCTGTACGAATTTGTGCCCACCTTCGGCTCCCACGCTGAAGGTACCGACAAACACCACCGTCTTCGCGTTCTGGCTGATGTTGATGAAGCCGCCCGCCCCCGCGAGCTTCGGGCCGAACTTGCTGACGTTGACATTGCCTTCCGCATCGGCCTGGGCCAGGCCGAGAAATGCCACGTCGAGCCCGCCGCCGTCGTAGAAGTCGAACTGATACGGCTGGTCGATGATGGCCTGCGTGTTGATCGCCGCGCCGAAGCTCAGCCCTCCTGCAGGGATGCCTCCGATCACGCCAGGCTCGGCCGTCAGGGTGATCAGGTCGATCAATCGCTCTTCGGCCGCCACCGCGGCAACGCCTTCCGGCATGCCGATACCGAGGTTCACCACGGCATTGGGCCGCAGCTCGAGCGCGGCGCGCCGGGCGATCACCTTGCGGGCACTCATTGGCATCGGGGTGGCGTGCCCCGCCGGCACCCTCAACTCGCCGGCGAATGCCGGGCTGTAGGGTTCGGCGAAGGTCTGTTGGTGGTATTCCGGCTTCTCGGCCACCACCACGCAATCCACCAGCACACCGGGAATCTTCACCTCACGCGGATGCAAGGAACCCTTCTCAGCGACGCGTTCGACCTGGACGATGACGATGCCGCCACTGTTGCGCGCTGCCATCGCAATGGCCAGCGCCTCGAGCGTCAAGGCCTCGCGCTCCATCGTGATGTTGCCGTCGGTGTCGGCCGTGGTCCCGCGGATCAGGGCCACGTCGATCGGGAACGCCTTGTAGAAAAGGAACTCCTCGCCGTCGATCTCCATCAGCCTGACGGGCGACTCCCGGGTTCGCTCGTTGACCCGCGCACCACCGTGTCGCGGATCGACGAAGGTGCCGAGCCCCACCCGCGACAGATGCCCCGGCTTGCCGGCGGCGATGTCGCGAAACAGATGCGAAATCACACCCTGCGGCAGATTCCAGGCCTCGATCTTTCCAGCCACGGCCAGCTTCTGCAAGGCGGGGACCAGCCCCCAATGCCCGCCGATCACCTTGGCGACGAGACCCTCGTGCCCGAGATGGTTCAGCCCGCGCTCCTTGCCGTCGCCCTGCCCGGCGGCATAGACCAGTGTCAGGTTCCGTGGGCTGGCGGATGCAAGAAACCGATGCTCCAGTGCGACCGCGAGGTTTTCTGCAAAACCGATCCCGACGAACCCGCCCGTCGCCACGGTGTCGCCATCGGCGATGAGTTGCACCGCCTCGGACGCGCTGACGATCTTGCCTTTGTCGGCGCCTTTGAACGCGGCAATGCGCGCATGTGCGTTGTGATGTTCCACAGCATCCTCCGTGGCTCGATGTTGGTCCTGCGCGCCGTCTCCCGCCATCGGGGATGCCCGGGGAGACCGGCACACGCACTGCTCCCGCTTTTTATGCAGCCCGCCGCCCTCATCTGAAGAAGACCGCACCTTCGACCTCAAAGCCATGCACCTCGTCTGCCCCCATTGCCTCACGACCAACCGCGTTCCCGACGAGCGCCTGCGCGACGAGCCGGTATGCGGGCGTTGCAAGAAACCCTTGATGGCTGCGGAGCCGTTCCCGCTCGACGACCGGTCGTTCGCCACCTTCGTCAATGGCACCGAGCTGCCGGTGGTGGTGGATTTCTGGGCCGACTGGTGCGGCCCCTGCAAGATGATGGCGCCCCATTTCGCAGCAGCGGCCCGGCAATTGCCCGGCGTCCGCTTCGCCAAGGTCGACACCGAAGCCGCACGCCACGTCAGCGCCCAGTACGGCATCCGCAGCATCCCCACCCTGATCGTCTTCCGCAACGGTAGAGAGGTGGCGCGACGTTCGGGCGCGATGTCGTCGGGCGATCTGGTGGGCTGGCTGCAGCAGCAGCTTCGATAGCCGCCACGGGTTGACACGCATCAAGGCTGCGCCGGCCGCGCGGCCTAGCATCCCCAAGGATCGATGCCGGTCGAGGGGAAGTCAAGATGGAATCCGCAACGGCGGGCTTGCGCCAGGCAGCCCGGGAGGTGCTGGCGACGTTGGTCGACGCCGGCCAGACGCGGCTGCAGCTCGCCGCCACCGAGCTCGAAGAAGAACGGTTGCGGCTCGCCCGGCTGCTGCTGTGCGCCACAGGCGCGCTCTTCCTGCTTGGGGTCGGCATCGTTCTCGCCGCCGGCGCCCTCGTGCTCTGGTGCGCACCCGAGAACCGGCTGCTGGCATTGGCCGGATTGAGTCTGGCATTCGTGTTCACGGGTCTTCTCGCCGTATGGCATTGGCTACGGCTCGCACAAGCCAAGCCGCCGCTGCTGAACGCCACGCTGGGCGAACTCCGCCAGGATGCCGACAGCCTCCGAGGGTCCGCACCGTGATCAACCGTCGAAGAGCGATCCTCCTCGAGCTCAGGCGCGAGATGCTGGTGTTGCAGGCGCGTCAGGATCGCCAGCGGCTGGCCGCACAGGCGCGGGTTCTGCTCCAGCCGCTATCCACCGTCGACACGGCCTTTTCGCTCTGGCAACAGGTGCGGACCCGCCCCTGGCTGTTGGCGCTGCCGCTGGCTGCGGTGCTCATGCTGCGCCGCGCTGGCTGGCTGAAGCGCTCATCGCAGCTCGCAACGCTGTGGCGCATCGGACGGCAAGTGCACGAATGGTGGTCTCGGACCCGAGCTTCTTGAGCTTCGTCAACGGTTCCCGTGCGGGCCGAGATACCTTCTGGCACATCTCCCCAGCCTTCGGATGCCCTCACGATGAGCCCACTTCGTTCGATGCTTCTTCATCTGGATGCGGGCATCCGTTGCGCCGCCCGCACGCGCATCGCCAGGGAACTGGCCGAGCAGCACGACGCCTGCCTCACGGCGATGTTTGCCGCGACGCCCAGCGTGATCGAGATGCCTTTCGCGCTCGCCGAAGGCGCGCCTGTCGGGCCGCTGCTGCAGGAGATCGACGCTGACCGCCGGCAGCGCGCCCGTGCGGTGTTCGACGAGGCGGTGCGCAGCCCCGGTGCGCCATTAGCCTGGGCCGAGGCGGGCGGCCCCTCCCCGATCCTGTCCTTCGCCCAGCAGGCGCTGTATGCCGACCTGCTCGTGCTCGGACAGCATGACCCCGAAGACCCGATGGCCCAGTGCGTGCCGCCGGATTTCGTCGAGTCCGTGCTCATCCACAGCGGCAAGCCGGGATTGGTCGTGCCCTACGTCGGCGACGCGGTCGCGCGGCCGCGCCAGGTGCTGGTGGCCTGGAAGCCGACGCCCGAAGCCGCTCGTGCACTGCAGGCCTCGCTGCCGTTCCTTCAGGCTGCGGAACGGGTCGATGTGGTCAGTTGGGCCGAGGCGCCCTCCGAGAACCGGGGAGCCACGCTCGACGTCGGACAGTACCTGCGTCTGCACGGTGTGAAAGCCAGCCTGCATCGCTACGGCGAGGCACCGGCCGAAGTGGGGGAAAGCCTGCTGTCGATGGCCGCCGACTTCGGTGCCGACCTGCTGGTGATGGGCTGCTACGGCCACACCCGTGCACGGGAGCTGGTGCTGGGCGGGGCGTCGCGTTCGGTGCTGCGATCGATGACGCTGCCGGTACTGATGTCGCATTAGGCATCAGCCCCAATGCCGGAGTTGGAATAGGCGCCGCAGGATGACGTACGATCGTCCTTGCCGCCATTCTTGATCTCCGTCATTCGGGGTTCGTTGCACCCGTGACCGACACCCATATTGCCGTTCTCGACGACGAAGTCGACATCACCCAGCTGCTGGCCGGCTATTTGAAAGGCCATGGCTTCCGCGTGAGCCAGGTCCATACCGGCCGCGCGCTGATGGAACTGATGCCGCAGGACCCGCCCGAGCTCGTGCTGCTCGACCTGGGCCTGCCCGGGGAAGACGGCTTCGTCATCGCCCGCCAGCTGCGGGAACACTGGCGCTGCGGGCTGGTGATCGTGACCGGCCGCGGCGATTCGGTCGACAAGGTGGTCGGCCTCGAGATCGGCGCCGACGACTACGTCACCAAACCGTTCGACCTGCGCGAGCTGCTCGCGCGCATCAAGGCTGTGCTGCGGCGCATGACGCCAGGCCCCGCGGGTAGTGCAGCAGTTGCCTCCTCGGCTCCAGCGCCGGCCACAGAAAAGACCCATCTGCGCTTTGCTGGTTGGGATCTCGACACCGCCGCACGCCGGCTGCTCAGCCCCGAAGGCAACGATGTGCCGCTGACCACCGGCGAATTCGACCTGCTGTGCGCCTTTGCGCGCCACCCGGGGCGGGTGCTGTCGCGCGACTTCCTGCTCGAGCAGACGCGCGGCCGCGAGGCGGCGCCGTTCGACCGCACGATCGACGTGCAGGTCGGCCGGCTGCGCAAGAAGCTCGAGGCCGATCCGGAGGATCCGCAGATCATCAAGTCGGTGCGCGGCGCCGGCTACATCCTCGTGCCCCAGGTCACGGCCCACTGAGCATGGAATCCGCAGCGCCGCCGCCCATCGTCGACGAGAACTCGGTCTACCGGTCGCTGTTCAGCGCCTATCCCGATGCCCTGCTGCTGGTCGACTCGGCCGGCCGCATCGTGATGGCCAATCCAGCAGCGGCACGCCTGCTCGACTACGAGGTCGACGAGTTGCGCGGCCTGTCGGTCGACGCGCTGGTGCCCGACAGCATCCGGCCGCGCCATGCGGCCTATCGTGAGGGCTACGGCAAGAACCCGAAGCCGCGGCCGATGGGCACGCAGATGGAGCTGGTCGCGCGGCGCCGCGACGGCAGCGAGGTGATGGTCGAGATCGCGCTCAGCCCGCTGCAGGAGCATGGTCTGCCCTACGTGGTGGCGGCCATCCGCGGCATCGGTGCGTATCCCCGCGTCAAGCAGGCGCTGCAGCGGGCACGCTATGCGGAATACGTGGCCAAGATGGGCCGGCTGGCGGTGGACACACGCGATCCGCAGCAGCTGTTGCAGCAGGTGCCGCAGGTAGCGGCCGAGGCCTTGCAGGTCGAGGTGTCGGTGGTGTTCCTGCTGGAACCCAACCGCCTCGAATTCCGGGTGGCCAGCGGCGTGGGGCTGATCGCAGGCGAGAACATCGGCGACCATGTACCTAACCGCCCCGACACCCCGCCCGGCTTCGTGGTGAACGGCGGCAAGGCGATCACCGTCGAAGACTATCGCGAGGAAACCCGCTTCAAGGTACCGGCCAGCTACCTCGAGCGCGGGCTGGTCAGCGCATTGGCAGTGCCACTGTCGGACCGCGGGCAGACCATCGGCGCGCTCACCGTGCGCTCGCGCGAGGCGCGGCGCTTCGGCGACGACGAGATGCATTTCCTGCAGTCGCTGTCCAACATGCTGGCCGCCAGCCTGCAGCGCTCGCAGACCGAAGAGGCGCTCAACCATGCGCAGCGGCTCGAGAGCGTGGGGCAGCTCACCGGCGGCATCGCGCACGATTTCAACAACCTGCTCACGGTGATCCAGGGCAACCTGCAGGTCCTCGAAGAGTTGCCTGCCGTGTCGAGCGACAGTTATGCGCTGCAGCTGGTGAGCGCGGCGGCGCGCGCCAGCAAGCGCGGCGCCGAGCTCACCGGCAAGCTGCTGGCGTTCTCTCGGCGCCAGGTGCTGCAGCCCAACCGGGTCGACGTGAGCGCGATGCTGCAATCGCTGTCCGACATGCTGCGCCGCACGCTCGACCAGCGCATCCGCATCGAGGTCGAGGCCCCCGCCGATTGCCCCGCGGTGATGGCCGACCCCGGTCAGCTGGAGTCGGCGCTGCTCAACATCGCGATCAACGCGCGCGATGCCATGCCCGAAGGCGGCACGCTGTCGTTCCGTTGTGCGCTGTGCCACGAAATGCCGATCGACCTGAAGACCGACCTCGGCGACGAGCGGGCCGAGACGCCGGAGGCCTTCGTCGCGATCTCGATCTCGGATTCCGGCACCGGGATGCCCGAGGCCGTGAAGGAACGGGCCTTCGAACCCTTCTTCACCACCAAGGAAGCCGGCCGCGGCACGGGTCTGGGCCTGAGCACTGTCTACGGCTTCGTGAAGCAGAGCAAAGGCGGCATCGCGATCGACAGCGCCCCCGGCACCGGCACGACGGTGACGATGCTGATTCCCCGTTACCCCGACGAAGCTCTCGCCACGGAGATCGAAGGCATCGAGGCCGGCTCGGTCCCGCCAGGCCTGAAAGTGCTGCTGGTCGAAGACGAGCCCGAGGTGCGCAGCGTGGTGCAGACCTTTCTGCAGACGCTGGGCTGCGAGGTCACCACCTGCCCGAGTGCCGAGCAGGCGCTGCCGCTGCTGCATGAGGAAGCCGAGATCGATCTGCTGCTCACCGACGTGGCGCTGGGCCCCGGCATGCGCGGCACCGAGCTGGCGGCCAAGGCCGAGGCCCGGGTGCCGGGCGTGGCGATCCTGCTGATGTCGGGCTATTCATCCGACCTGCTGAAGAGCGACCGCGTCGGCATCCAGACCTGGGAACTGCTGCGCAAGCCCTACAGCCGGGAGTCGCTGGCGGTGGCGATCGCGCGGGCGATCGCCTCGCGTTGAGGCGTCGTCAGGCGGCCATGGCGGCAGCGCTGCTGCCCATGCTGCGGCGCACGAACTCGCTGAGCGCGCCCACCTCGGGGATGTGGACGTCGCGGCGGCCCTTCTCGCTGAACCGGATCACGTTGTCGCGCGCCAGCTTCGAGAGCGCGCGGCTCACCGTCTCCAGCGTCATGCCCAGGTAGTTGCCGATCTCGGCGCGGGTCATGCGCAGCGTGATCTGGTCGGTGCGCAGGCCGCGCTGTGCCAGCGAATCGGCCCAGTAGCGCAGGAAATCGGCCACCCGGGCATCAGCCGGCAGCGAGCACAGCGACAGCAGCGAGTCGCGGTCGCGCGCGATCTCGCGGCTCATCGCGGCGTGCAGCACGCCCAGCAGGCGGGGTTCGGCGGCGCAGGCCTGCAGCAGCGTGTCGTAGCGGATCGACCAGACCTCGCCGGTGTCCATCGCGATCGCGTCGCAGCCGTAGTGGCCGTTGGCGATGCCGTCGAAGCCGAGCCAGTCGCCCTTGAAGTGCAGTGCCACCACCTGCTCGCGGCCATCGGACGCCAGGTTGACGATCTTGAAGAAGCCCGAATGGATGATGTGCAGGCTGCCGAAGCGCTCGCCCGCCTGATAGATGCGGTCGCCGGACCGCACCACGCGGCGCGTCAGCGGCAACTTGTCCGACAGCAGCTTCAGGGTGTCGGCGATGCGCTGAGCGTTCTGGGCATTCTGGGCGCTGGTGGTCATGGCGGCTTCCTTGCTGGCGGGCTGATTCAATGACCGTCAGCTTAGAAAGCCAGCGTCAACCCAATGACAACCGGCAGCCTCGTTCGGTAACGCTGCGTGAATGGAGTGTGTCCGGTGTGCATCAGCACGAACTCGCCGGCCACCCATTGACGCCGATCAAAAAAGTTCGCAGCTCGCCCCGTTAGGCTGCCAACCATCGCGCGCCAGACCCTGATAGTGCGCGAACCGACCCCGACACCATGTACTCGAACCTGAAGTTGCGCACGCCTGGGACGCTCGAAGGACTGTCCCGCCGGGAGATGCTCGCCCTGCTCGACTCGGCCCGCGGCCTGAAGCAGGCGGCGGAAGCCGGGCAGCCGCAGCGGCTGCTGCGCGGCAAGAACATCGCGCTGTTCTGCGAATCCGACACCGACCACGCGGCCGACGCCTTTGCCAGGGCGGCGGTGGCGCTCGGCGCCCAGGTGGCGCGCATCCGGCCCAGCGATTCGGGCCTGGTCGAAGGCGCCGACCTGCGCGAGACCGGGCGCATGCTGGGCCTGCTCTACAACGCCATCAATTGCGAAGGCATGCCGTCGTCGGTGGTCCAGGCGCTCGGGCGTGCAGCAGGCATCCCGGTCTTCGACGGGCTGGCCGCCGCCGGCCAGCAGGCGTTGGGCAACCTGCTCTCTCAGCCGCCACACGTCGGCGAGGCATCGCAACCGGGGAGCGACGGGGCTGTCCCCGCCGCCGAGCCCAGCGCGGCGGAACAAGCCGCCAACCGGGATTTCGCGCTGCAGGCCCTGCTGGTGGCCGCGGTCGCCTGATCAGCCGGCGATCACGCGCTGCACCTTGCCGCTGCGCCCCCGATCGCCGGTGTGGCCGCAGCCGCAATCCAGCCTCACGTCCGGCAGCCCCTGCTGCTGCAGATAATCGCCCAGCACCCGCTGGGCACGCCTGGCTGCCTGCGCGCCGGCCTCGCCGTGCTCGCCGATGCGCAACCGCAGCGCATGGTCGCCCTCCTGCGTGAGCAGGAAATCGAACACCTGGGCCTGGTCCTCGAGCACCGTGGTCAGCGCCAGCGGCAGCAGGCGCACCGGGCGGCGGCAGTCGTCGTGCAGCACGATCGCGTCGTCGATGCGGCCCTGCACCTCCACGGCCGGCAGCGGCGATCCGCACTCGCAGGCGCCGCTGCGCCACGTGATGCGGTCGCCCAGCTCGTAACGGATCAACGGCTGAACATGGTTGGCGAGGTTGGTCAGCAGTGTTGTGGCACCTGGTTCGCCGGGCGGCACCGGACGGCCGACCGCGTCCACCGATTCGAGGATCACCCAGTCGCTGTTGAGGTGCAGCCGGCCGCAGCGGCATTCGGAAGCCAGCGCCAGGAACTCGGAGGCACCGTAGCTGTTGCTCACCGGGCAGCCGAAGCTCTGCTGCACGAAGCGCCGCATCGCCGGCGTCAGGCTTTCGCCGCCGGTCCAGATCTCCGCCGGTGCAATGTGCAGGCGCCCGGCCCTCGCCTCCTCGGCCAGCAGCACCGCCGCGGTCGGATAGGTGGCCACGATGGTGGGCGCATGGTCGTTCAGTGCGGCCACCAGGTCCCGCGTGGGCAGCAGGAACGACAGGCTGCGCACTGCACCCGCCATCCACGGATTCAGCCGGCGCAGCCGCTCGACCGAGACGGTGCTGGCGAAATGGCCGGTGGTCGCGCCGATGAAGGCGATGCGTTCGCCGAGCATCCACGGATCCCAGCGCCGGCGCTGCGGGTGCAGCGGCGCCCGGCGCAAGGCCTCGAGCGCGTCGTAGACCGCCATCGCCTCGCTGTCCTGCACGAAGAGCGCCGGCTGGCCGCTGCTGCCCGAGCTCTCCCAGACGATGTAGCGGCCATCGAACGGCTCGCCGATGCGGCGCGGGTCGGCCACGAAGCGGCGCAACGCATCGAGCTTCAGCCTCGGGTCGGTCACCCACTCGTCGAAGCGCTGCATCAATTCCTGCTTGTGCATCACCGGCAGCTCGGCCAGCGCCGGATCATGCCGGCCGCGCAGGATCTGGCGATAGAGCGGCGATTCGCGCGCCGCGCGCTCGAGCAACGCCTTCAGGCGCCGCGACTGCCGCAGCCCGATGCCATCGGCCGATTCGCGCGAAGCCGATGCCACGTCGCAGGCGACAGCGGCGGTGCGCCAGGGGTCGAAGCAGCAGAGCACGGCGATGACAGGCGAAACGGGGCGAGGCAGGCAGACACCGTAGCCCGTGCACCGGCCGCCGCATTTGCGGCAACGCAAGCCGGACCGCGTGATTCACCATAGCAAATCCGCGCTGCGATTTCGACCCTGCCCACACCGCGGTCTCGGCCGCGGGAGGCGCTACTGGTTCGGCATCGTGCGGCCGCCGGCGCGCTGCTGCAACGCAGCAGCCAACGGCGACGCCTCGTGGCAGTCGGGGCAGAGCAGCCGGTAGGGTTTGATCAGCAGTTCGTCGGGCTCGAGCGGACGCTCGCACTGCTTGCAATAGCCATAGCGGCCTTCATGGAGAAGGTCGAGTGCGCCGTAGACCTGCGAGAGCTCGCTCTCCATGGCTTCCGGCGTCTGGCTTTCGGTGGCATCCCAATGACCCAGGGATGATTTGTCGCGCCGAGGCGCAAGGCCCTGCAGCCTTTGCTGCAGCGTGGCCGCCGTGTCCCACAACCGGCCCTGCAGGAGAGCCAACATCATGGTGTTCATTCAACGAACCTCCTGACGTCGAGACCGTGCTACCGGCTGGCGCTGCGCCATGATCGGGCAGTCAGCCGGCATGAGGGGCCATCGTGCAGCAGACCGGTGCAGTCTGCATGCGGGACAACCCGAGATGCACCAGCATAAAGCTGCACGATGCGTCGGCATTGCCGCAGGTCAACCCGACCGCACTCCCGGGAAGCGCGATGATATGGCGCTGTATCGCCCCGATGGATGTCTGCGGAGACCCTGTTGAACCCGATCCCCGTTCCTTTCCACAACCTCTACCACCATGGCTTCGCGCGCGTGGCCGTGGCCGTGCCGCGCTGCAAGGTGGCCGATCCGGCCTTCAATGCCGAGCAGACGATCGCGCTGCTTCATGCGGCAGCGCAGCAAGGCTCGGTGCTCGTCGCCTTTCCCGAGCTGGGGCTGTCGGCCTACACCTGCGATGACCTCTTTCACCAGCGTGCGCTGCTCGATGGCTGCGAGGCGGCGCTGGCCCGCGTGATCGCCGCGTCGGTCGATTGCCCCGCCGTGGCCGTGGTCGGCCTGCCGCTGCGCGTGGACCATTCGCTGTTCAACTGCGCGGCCGTGGTGCACCGCGGCAAGCTGCTCGGCGTGGTGCCCAAGACCTACTTGCCCAACTACGGCGAGTTCTACGAGGCACGCCAGTTCAACCCGGCCGACAACGCGGTGTCGCGCGAGGTGCGCGTGGCGGGCCAGGTAGCCCCGTTCGGCACCGACCTGCTGTTCCAGGCCGACAACCTGCCGCTGCTGAAGTTCCACATCGAGATCTGCGAGGACGTGTGGGTGCCGATCCCGCCGTCGTCGTATGCCGCATTGGCCGGCGCCACCGTGCTGGTGAACCTCTCGGCCTCGAACATCACCATCGGCAAGTCGGGCTACCGGCATCACCTGGTGGGCTCGCAGTCGGCGCGCTGCATCGCAGCCTATCTGTACTCGTCGGCCGGCCTGGGCGAATCGACCACCGACCTCGCATGGGACGGCCAGGCGCTGATCTACGAGAACGGCGAGCTCATCGCCGAATCGGCCCGCTTCGCCGACGACTCGCACATGATCACCGGCGACGTCGACCTGGAGCGCGTGTCGCGCGAGCGCATGCGGCAGACCAGCTTCGGCGCCTCGGCCGAGCGGCACAAGGCGCAGGTGCAGGCTTTCCGCACGGTGGGCTTCGCGCTCGACCTGCCCACGGCGCAACCGCTGCCGCTGCAGCGCAAGGTCGAGCGGTTTCCGTACGTGCCGTCCGACCCGGCCCGGCGCGACGAGCGCTGCCACGAGGTCTACAACATCCAGGTGCAGGCGCTGCTGCAGCGGCTGTCGGCCACCGGCATCCGCAAGCTGGTGATCGGCATCTCGGGCGGCCTCGATTCCACGCATGCGCTGCTGGTCTGCGCCAAGGCGATGGACCGGCTCGGCCTGCCGCGAACCAACATCCTGGCCTACACGATGCCCGGCTTCGCCACCAGCTCGCGCACGCTGGACCAGGCGCTGCGGCTGATGCAGGCGATCGGCTGTCATGCCAAGCAGATCGACATCCGCCCCAGCTGCGAGCAGATGCTGAAAGACCTGGGGCATCCGTATGCCGAGGGCAAGCCGCAGTACGACATCACCTTCGAGAACGTGCAGGCCGGCGAGCGCACCAGCCACCTGTTCCGCCTGGCCAACCA
>CBIHRS010000096.1:0-13076 GCA_966212505.1 uncultured bacterium | reverse complement strand
AGCCCAGGGAAAAACCCGCGACGGCGGGCCCCTGGGCGCTCCTAGAATCGGGCGCAGCCACCCGATAGCTAGGAGTTCTGCGCATGACTTCCACCCGCCGCGGCACCGCGGCCGAAGGCGACGCCGCCACGAGCGGCGTCCGCATCCTGAAGAAGTATCCCAACCGCCGCCTCTACGACACCCGCACCAGCAGCTACATCACGCTGGCCGACGTGAAGAAGATGGTGCTCGAAGCCCAGGACTTCGAGGTGCGCGACGCCAAGACCGGCGAAGACCTCACCCGCAGCATCCTGCTGCAGATCATCCTCGAGGAAGAGACCGGCGGCGTGCCGATGTTCTCGACCACCATGCTGTCCAGCCTGATCCGCTTCTACGGCCATGCGATGCAGGGGATGATGGGCTCGATGCTCGAGAAGAACATGCAGGCCTTCGTCGAGTTCCAGAAGCGCTTCGCCGAACAGTCGACGGCCTTCACGCCCGAGGCGTGGTCGCAGTTCATGAGCGGGCAGGGGCTGATGGGCAACTACGTGGAGCAGTCGAAGAACCTGTTCACGCAGATGCAGGAGCAGATGCAGAAGCAGGCGGAGGCGTTGTTTCCTGGCTTTGTGCCGCCGAAGAAATAGTTTGGCGACTGCGTCGCTGATGCTGTTGGAAGGGGCCCTCGGGCCCCTTCGTCGTTTCTGCGTTTGGCCTGGGGTTTTGGCCTGGGGTTTTGGCCTGGGAGGCAGCCCACCGGCGGGGCGCGACCCGCGGGCTGCCTCCCCAGGTCAGAAGCCTAGCCGAGCGCGCTCAAGCCCGTGCTCAAGCCGGGAACACTCCCCGCCGCAGGCTGTTGCGTGCTGCAGCACCCACCCTCCACCCCGTGGGTGAAAACCCCGTCCCCAAGGCCCCCCAGGCCAGCTTCAAGGCCAGGAAGCCGCAATGGCACACCCCTTGCGCAGCAGGTCGCCAAACCACCCCGGAGACAACGACCATGCGCACATCCCCCCTCGGCCTCGCCGCCTTGCTCGCCGCAGCCCCGCTGGCCCATGCCACGGTGACCGACCAGATGATCGAGAACGAGGCCAAGACCGGCCACGAGGTGCTGAGCTGGGGCCTGGGCACGCAGGGCCAGCGCTATTCGCCGCTGAAGCAGGTGAACACGGCCAGCGTGTCGCGGCTGGTGCCGGCCTGGGCCTTTTCGTTCGGCGGCGAGAAGCAGCGCGGGCAGGAGTCGCAGCCGGTGGTGCACAACGGCCGGATGTTCGTCACCGCGTCGTATTCGCGGCTGTTCGCGCTCGATGCGGCCACCGGCCAGAAGCTCTGGAAATACGAGCACCGGCTGCCCGAGGGCATCATGCCCTGCTGCGACGTGGTCAACCGCGGCGCCGCGCTGTACGACAACCTGGTGATCTTCAGCACGCTCGATGCGCAGCTCGTCGCGCTCGACCAGGCCACCGGCGACGTGGTGTGGAAGGAGAAGATCGACGACTACCAGGCCGGCTACTCCAGCACGGCCGCGCCCATCATCGCCAATGGCCTGGTGCTCACCGGCGTGTCGGGCGGCGAGTTCGGCGTGGTGGGCCGCGTGGAGGCGCGCGATGCCAAGACGGGCCAGCTGGTGTGGGTGCGGCCCACCGTCGAGGGCCACATGGGCTACACCTTCGACAAGGACGGCAACCCGCACGAGAACGGCGTCTCGGGCACGCCGGGCAAGAGCTGGCCGGGCGATCTGTGGAAGACCGGCGGCGCCGCCACCTGGCTGGGCGGCACCTACGACCCCAAGACCGGGCTGGCCTATTTCGGCACCGGCAACCCGGCGCCATGGAACAGCCACCTGCGCAAGGGCGACAACCTGTTCTCGTGCTCCACGCTGGCCATCGACGTGAAGACCGGCCAGATCAAGTGGCACTACCAGGGCACGCCCAACGACGGCTGGGATTTCGACGGCGTCAACGAGTTCGTGACCTACGACGCCGGCAACGGCAGGCGTTTCGGCGGCAAGGCCGACCGCAACGGCTTCTTCTACGTGCTCGATGCGCAGACCGGCAAGCTGGAGAACGCCTTCCCCTTCGTGCGCAAGATCACCTGGGCCTCCGGCATCGACCTGAAGACCGGCCGGCCCGACTTCATCCCCGAAGGCCGCCCCGGTGACCCGACCGCCGGCGACGGCAAGAAGGGCGCGCCGGTGTTCGCCGCGCCCTCGTTCCTGGGCGGCAAGAACCAGATGCCGATGGCCTACAGCCCCGACACCAAGCTCTTCTACGTGCCGGCCAATGAATGGGGCATGGAGATCTGGAACGAACCCATCGCCTACAAGAAGGGCGCGGCCTACCTCGGCGCCGGCTTCACGATCAAGACCATCAACGACGACTACATCGGCGCGCTGCGGGCCGTGGACCCCAAGACCGGCAGGATCGTCTGGGAGGTGAAGAACAACGCGCCGCTGTGGGGCGGCGTGCTCACCACCGCGGGCAACCTCGTGTTCTGGGGCACGCCCGAGGGCTACCTGAAGGCGGCCGACGCCAGGACCGGCAAGGTGGTGTGGCAGTTCCAGACCGGCTCGGGCGTGGTGGCGCCGCCGGTCACCTTCGAGCACAAGGGCGAGCAGTACGTGGCCGTGGTCTCCGGCTGGGGCGGGGCGGTGCCGCTGTGGGGCGGCGACGTGGCCAAGAAGGTCAACTACCTCGAGCAGGGCGGCATGGTCTGGGTCTTCAAGCTCGCCAAGGGCGGTTGAGATGCTGGCCGCGGAGGCGGTCGATGCGGCACCCCGGGTCGTCACCATCGTCGCCGCGGCGCCGCTGCCGGGCCTGGGCCTGCCGCTGCAGGAGCTGCCGGCCAACGTGCAGCTGTGGCGCGGGGCCGAGCTCGACCGGCAGCGGCCCGCCACGGTGGCGGGCTTCCTCGGCGGTAATGCGGCCAGCGTGGGCCTGGGCGATGCGCAGGGCAACCCGTGGCAGCCCGAGCTGAGCTTCCGCGGCTTCCATGCCTCGCCGCTGCTGGGCACGCCGCAGGGCGTGTCGGTGTTCTTCGATGGCGTGCGCGTCAACGAGCCCTTCGGCGACATCGTCAACTGGGACCTGATCCCCAGCGCCGCGCTGGCCGGCGTGCAGCTGATGCCGGGCTCCAACCCGGTGTTCGGGCTCAACACGCTGGGCGGCTCGCTGGTGATCACGCCGGCGGGCGGGCGCGAGCTGCCGGGCACGCGCGCCACGGTGTCGGCCGGTGCCTTCGGCCGGCGCAGCCTGGCGCTGCTCGATGGCCGCGAGCGGGGTGCGTGGGACACGCTGCTGTCGGTGCAGGCCACGCGCGAGCCGGGCTGGCGCCAGCATGGCGGCAGCCGCATCGCGCAGCTCTATGGCCGCCTAGGCTGGCAGCGCGATGGCGACCAGGCCCATGCCAGCCTGATGCTCGCCGACAACCGGCTCGAAGGCGCGCAGACGCTGCCGCAATCGTGGCTGGCGCAACCGTCGCAGGCCTACACCTGGCCCGACACCACGACCAACCGCCTCGCGATGCTCGCGCTGGGCGGCACGCGCCGGCTCGATGCCCAACACCAGCTCTCGCTCAACGCCTACCTGCGCCGCTACCGCAGCGGCAACGTGAGCAGCAACGTCAACGGCGAATTCGGCCAGGCCGATCCCGACACCGGCGCGGCCGATACGCTGCAGGCCACCAACGACGCCACCCGCATCCGCCAGGCCAGCGGCGGCCTTGCGCTGCAGCTCGCGGCCGACCGGCGGCGCGAAGGCCTCGGCCATCGCTGGACGCTGGGCCTCAGCCTCGATGCGAGCCGGGCGCGCTACCGGCAGCTGTCCCAACCGGCCACGTTCACCGCCGAGCGCGGCACGCAGGGCACGAGCGAGTTCATGCCCGCCACCGACGCCGCCTCGCGCAGCGCCTCGCTCGGCCTCTATGCGCTCGATGCCATCGCGATCTCGCCCGCGTGGACCCTCACGCTGTCGGCCCGCCACGACCGCACCCGCATCGCGATCGACGACCGCAGCGGCACCGCGCCCGAGCTGAACGGCCGCCACACCTTCGCCCGCCTCAACCCCGCGGCCGGCCTCGACTGGCATCCCGGCCCCGCATGGACGGCCTTTGCCAGCGCGAGCCAGGGCTTTCGCGCGCCGACGCCGATGGAGCTCACCTGTGCCGACCCCGGCGCGCCGTGCAAGCTGCCCACCGGCTTCGTCTCCGACCCGCCGCTGCAGGCCGTGGTGGCGCGCACGCTCGAGGCCGGCGCCCGCGGCCAGCAGGGTGCCTGGCAGTGGAGCGTGGCGGCCTGGCGCACGCAGGTGCAGGACGACATCCAGTTCGTGGCCAGCGAGACCGCGTCGGCGGGCTATTTCCGCAACGTGGGCGCCACGCGGCGCCAGGGCCTGGAGCTGGGAGCGCGTGCGGCGCTGGGCCGCCTCACGGCCGCGCTGCGCATGGCGCGCGTCGATGCGCGCTTCGAGGCCGGCTTCGTGGAGCACAGCCCTTTTCATCCGCGCGCCGATGTGCAGGGGCTGGTCACGGTGCCGGCCGGCGCGCGCCTGCCCGGCATCGCGCGCGACAGCGCGAAGCTGCGGCTCGACTGGAAAGCCTCCGACCGCTGGTCGTGGGGCGCGAGCCTGAGCGCCACCAGCGCCAGCCTCGTGCGTGGCGACGAGAGCAACCAGGCCGGTGCCAAGGTGGCAGGCCATGGGCTCATCGACCTCGATGCGCGCTGGCGCGTGGGCGAGGGCGTCACCCTCGAGCTGCAGCTGCGCAACCTGCTCGACCGCCGTTACGCCACCGCCGGCGTGCTGGGCCGCAATGCCTTCACCGGCCCTTCACGGGCTTTCGATGGCGCCAACGGCCGCAACGAGATCTTCGTCGCCCCGGGCGCGCCTTTTGCCGCATGGCTCGGGCTCGAGATCCGCTGGGAGTGAACCGCACTGTCACGCACGGGTGTTGACGAGGCACAACCCGCTCCAGGCTGGAACAGTGCAGGGGATGTTTTCCCTTAAGGCGCAAGGGCCGCGAGCCGCGATGCAGCTTTGGCACATGGCTTGCGGTAAAGGCGACCAGAACAAGACCGCCACCCTTGCATTGGAGTAGAGACATGAAGAGACCGATCCATCCCTCGCTGCTGACCTCCCTGCTGGCCGCCGGCCTGCTGGCCACCGCGGGCGCCGCCTGGGCCCACGGCAACGTGACGCCGCAGGCTGTCGACACCCACGAGCTGCCCACGCTGGGCGACAACTGGCGCGAGGAGAACCCCTTCCGCCGCAACGATGCCGCCGTGCGCATCGGCAGCTCCGCGTTCAATCAGAACTGCGCGCGCTGCCATGGGCTGGAGGCCATCTCCGGCGGCATCGCGCCCGACCTGCGCCGCCTCGACAACGAATGCGCCTCGCAGAAGGATGCGCGCAAGCGCGCCGCCTGCGTGAAGGACAACGACCAGTACTTCCTCACCACCGTGCGCCACGGCCGCTCGCGCAACGGCGCGGTCTACATGCCGCCCTTCGAGGGCACGCTGAACCAGGAGGCGATGTGGGCGATCAAGGCCTACCTCGAAACGCGGCGCGAGAAGCCGGTGAGCGTGCAGCCGCCGCAGACGGAAGCCTCGCGATGAACGCCGGCCGCTGCTCGCGCCGTGCGCTGCTGCGCGGGTGGGCCGCCGGTGCCGCGGCCGCACTGGCGCCGGGCCTGGCCGGCGCGCAGGGCGGCACGGCGCTCGAGCGCATCCGCGCCCGCGGCACGCTGCGCGTGGCGCTGTACCAGGCGTTTCCGCCGTTCCACGTCGACGGGCAGGGCATCGATGCCGCCTTGGGCCGTGCGCTCGCCGAGGCGCTGCAGCTCAGGTTCGAGCCGATGCCGTTCCAGGCCGGCGAAACGCTGGCCGATGACCTGCGCAACGCAGTGTGGAAAGGCCACTACCTCGGCTGGGGGCCGGCCGACCTGCTGCTGCACGTGCCGGTGGAGCCGCCGCTGATGCGCGAGAACCCGCAGGTGCGCATCCTCGCGCCCTACTACCGCGAGCGGGTGCGGCTGGCCTACGACACGCGGCAGTTTCCTCAGGGTGTTTCGTCGCTCGGCGAGCTGAAGGGCCATCGGGTCGCGGTGGCCGGCCAGTCGCTCGCGGGCTGGCTGCTGGCGGGGGCGGAGCAGGGCGCGCTGCGTGAGCAGCTTTCCACCCACTGGCCCGATGGCGCCGCCGCCGCGCAGCGCCTGAAGGCCGGCGAGGTGGAGGCCGTGGCCGGCTTGGCTTCGGAGCTCGAATCGGTATTGCGTGACGACCCGCGCTTCGCCCTCGAGCCGCTGCCCACGCCGCGTGCGCCGCGCGATGGCTGGGCCGTGGGCTGCGCGGTGAAGAAGGAGGCCGATGACCTGGCCGTGGCGCTGCAGCAGGCCATGACGGCGCTGCACGACAGCGGCCGGCTGCAGGCGATGTTCCGCGAGGCCGGCGTGCGCTGGCAACTGTGAGACGAGACGAATGCGATCCATGACCCGACGTTTGCTCCCCACCCCGGTGGCCCTGGCCGTGGCGCTGCTGCCCGCGCTGTGCGCTGCGCAGGCCGATGGCGATGCGCCGCAGCGCATCGTCGTCAGCGCCACCCGCATAGTCACGCAGGCCTTCGACGTGCCGGCCTCGGTCGACCGCATCGATGCCGATGCCATCGGCGATGACCGCCTGCGCCTCAACCTGGGCGAAAGCCTCGGTGCCGTGCCCGGCCTGAGCGCGCGCGACCGGCAGAACTACGCGCAGGATGCGCAGGTCTCGGTGCGCGGCTTCGGCACGCGCTCGAGCTTCGGCATCCGCGGCGTGCGCCTGTACGTCGATGGCATCCCCGCCACCTTGCCCGATGGGCAGGGCCAGCTCTCGCACATCGACCTCGGCTCGGCCGAGCGCATCGAGGTGCTGCGCGGGCCGTTCTCGGCGCTCTACGGCAACTCGTCGGGCGGCGTGATCCAGGTGTTCACCGAAGAGGGCATGGGGCCGCCCACGCTGAGCGGCTCGGTGGCCGGCGGCAGCCATGGGCTGTGGCGCCAGGGCCTCAAGGCCGCGGGCTCGCAGGGCGAGATGGGCTACGTGGCCAGCGTGTCCCACTTCGAGACCGACGGCACGCGCGAGCATGCGGCGGCCCGGCGCAACCTCGGCAACGCCAAGCTGAGCTGGCGGCCCGATGCCGACCAGCAGCTCACGCTGGTGGCCAACAGCGTGGCCATGCCGATGGCGCAAGACCCGCTGGGCCTCACGCGCGAGCAGTTCGAGGCCGACCCCGGCGGCGTGGCCGCGCCGGCGCTGGCCTTCGACACCCGCAAGGCGATGGACCAGACGCAGCTCGGCGCCACCTGGCAGCGCCGGCTCGATGCGCAGCAGCAGCTGCAGTGGATGGTCTATGCGGGCAGCCGCCACACCGAGCAGTTCCAGGCCATTCCCACCGGGCCGCAGGCCAACCCGCAGCACCCCGGCGGCGTGATCCGGCTTGGCCGCGACTATGAGGGCACCGACCTGCGCTACACCTGGGCGAGCGGCGATGCCTCGCCGTTCTCGCTGGTGGCCGGCATGGCCTACGACAGGCTCGACGAGCACCGCCAGGGCTACCAGAACTTCGTCGGCAGCACGCTGGGCCTGGAGGGCGCGCTGCGGCGCGACGAGACCAACCGCGCGGCCAACTTCGATCCCTACCTGCAGGCCACGTTCAATCCATCAGCCCGATGGCGCATCGATGGCGGCCTGCGCCGCAGCACGGTGCGCATCTCGTCGGCCGACCACTACATCAGCGGCAGCAACGGCGACGACAGCGGCGCGGTGCGCTTCAGCGCCACCTCGCCGGTGCTGTCGGTGATGTACAAGGCCTCGGACTCTCTGCACGTCTATGCCTCCGCGGGCCGCGGCTTCGAGACGCCCACGCTCAACGAGCTGTCGTACCGGGCCGACGGCACGGCCGGCCTCAACTTCGGCCTGAAGCCGGCCATCAGCCGCAACCTCGAGCTGGGCGCCAAGCTGCGGCTGGGCCGCCGGCAGTCGCTGGACCTTGCGGTCTTCGAGGCCCGCACCACCGATGAACTGGTCACGCGCAGCAACGTCGGCGGCCGCGCCAGCTACCAGAACGCCGCGGCCACGCGGCGGCGCGGCGCCGAGATCGGCTGGGCGGGCCGCTTCGGCGATGCATGGCGCGCGCAGGCCGCGCTCACCTGGCTGGATGCGCGCTACCGCGAGGCCTTTGCCACCTGCACCGGTTCGCCCTGCGCCACGCCCAACCAGACCGTGCCCGCCGGGCAGCGCATTCCGGGCGTGGCGCGCGGCAGCGCCTATGCCTCGCTCGACTGGGCGCCGCCGCAGGGCTGGCGCGGCGGCCTGGAGCTGCGCTACGCCAGCGCGGTGCCGGTCAACGACCTGGGCACCGATGCTGCGCCGGCCTATGCGGTGGCCGGCCTGCACGGCGGCTACCGCATGCAACTCGGCCGCATGCAGCTGCAGGCCTTTGCGCGCGTGGACAACCTCTTCAATCGGCGCTATGCCGGCTCGGTGATCGTCAATGAAAGCAACGGCCGCTACTTCGAACCCGCCCCGGGCCGCAGCGCCTTCGCCGGCATCGACGCGACGATGGCGTTCTGAGAGCGCTGCGCGCTACGGCCGCGTCGCGATCGCGCTGCACTGGGCCGTCGGCCTCGCGCTGCTGGCGCAGATGGTGTTCGGCTTCCTGCTCGACGACATCGCGCCGCGCGGCACGCCAGCGCGCGCCGGCGTGATCAACCTGCACAAGTCCATCGGCATCGTGCTGGGCGTGCTGATCGTGCTGCGGCTCGCCTGGCGGCTGGCGCACCGGCCGCCAGCCTGGCCTCGGGCGATGTCGCTGGCGCAGCAGCGTGCCGCGCAATGGGGGCACCGCGCGCTGTATGCGCTGATGCTGGCGATGCCGCTGTCGGGCTACATCGCTTCCAACCTCAGCAAGCACGGCGTGCGCTTCTTCGGCCTGGTGCTGCCGCCCTGGGGGCCCAACTCGCCGCCGTTGTATGCGCTGTTCAACGGCCTGCATGTGGTGGCGGCCTGGGCGCTGGCCGCGCTGGTGGCCGGCCATGTGCTGGCGGCCCTGTGGCACCTGAGGCGGCGCGACGGCCTGTTCGAGCGGATGCTGCCTTCACGGAGACACACGCCATGAGATCGCGATGCCTGTCCGCCTTGTTCACCGCACTCGCGCTGGCCTGCGGTGCCGCGCACGCCGAGCCCTTTGCCTACGTGGCCAACGAGGGCTCGGGCACGTTGTCGGTCATCGACATCGCCACCGATGCGGTGGTGGCCGAGATCCCCGCTGGCCGCAAGCCGCGCGGCACCGTGATCAGCCCCGACGGCCGGCGTGCCTTCGTCAGCGAGCAGTCGGGCGGGCAACTGCTGGTGATCGACCTCGAAGGCCGGCGGGTGGTGGACAGCGTGCCGCTCGGCGAATCGCCCGAGGGCGTGGGCTGTTCGCGCGATGGCCGCTGGATCGCGGCGGCGGTGGAAGAGGGCAACTTGGTGGTGTTCGTCGATGCGCAGTCGCGGAAGGCAGCGTTCAGCGTGCCGGTGAAGGGGCGCAATCCGGAGCATGCGGTGTTCTCGCCCGATGGGCGGCTGGTCTTCGTGAGCGCGGAGAACGGCGCCACGGTGGACGTGATCGACGTCGAGCGTCGTGAAGCGGTGGCGCAGGTGCCGGTGGGCGAGCGCCCGCGCGGCATCGGCTTCTCGCCCGATGGCCGCAGGGCCTATGTGGCGGCCGAGCTGTCGGACCAGGTCGACGTGATCGACACGCGCAGCCTGAAGCGCGTGGCCAGCGTCAAGGCAGGGGTGCGGAGCAACGGCATCGCGGTGCATCCCGATGGGCATGAGGTGTATGTGTCCAACGGCGGGGCGGGGAGTGTGTCGGTGATCGATGCCGCCACCTTGTCGGTGGTGGCCACCGTGGCGGTGGGGCAGCGGCCGTGGAACATGGCTTTGTCGCCGGATGGGCGGAAGCTGTATGTGGCTTGTGGGCGGTCGAACAGCGTCGCGGTTGTGGATACGGTGCGGCGGGAGAAGGTGGGTGAGATTGCCGTGGGCCGGCTGCCTTGGGGTGTTGCTGTGCCTTGAGGCGAGAAGCCGAGCCGAGATCGCTCAAGTCCCCTGCGTCCACCGCAACCTTCGATAGATCGTGTTCCGGCTGATCCCCAGCCGCTTCGAAGCCTCGGAGATATTGCCCCCAGCATCTTCCAGCGCCCGCCGTATCGTCTCGATCTCCATCGCCTCCAGCGTGATCGCCGTCGCAGGCGGCACCGGCATCGGCGAAGGCGCCTCAGCCACAGGCGCCACCACAGCCTGCGGTACCGGCGCCGCCACAGCCGCCTCCACAGTCAGCGCCCGCTGCGCATCCTCGAGAAAGTCGTCGCTCAGGTGCTCACGCGTGATCATCGGCTCCCCGCCCGCCATCACCGCCGCCGTGCGCAGCACATTCGCCAGCTGCCGGATGTTCCCCGGCCAGTGGTAGGCCTGCAGCAGTTGCTGCACCTCGGCATCGAGCGCCAGCTGCCGGCCGTTGGTCTCGGCGCGCAGGATCTTGCGCACGATGGTCATCAGGTCGCTGCGCTCGCGCAGCGAGGGCAGGCGCACCACCAGGCCGTTGAGGCGGTAGTACAGGTCTTCGCGGAAGGTCTGCGCGGCGATCATCTCGCGCAGGTTGCGGTGCGTGGCGCTGACCACCGCCACGTCCACCGGCAACGACTTGGCGGAGCCGAGCGGCGTGACCTGCCGCTCCTGCAGCACGCGCAGCAGCCGCGCCTGCAGCTGCAGCGGCATGTCGCCGATCTCGTCGAGGAACAGCGTGCCGCCGTTGGCCTGCAGGATCTTTCCGGGCGAGCCCTTGCGGCGGGCGCCGGTGAAGGCGCCGTCCTCGTAGCCGAACAGCTCGGCCTCGATCAGCGTCTCGGGGATCGAGGCGCAGTTCACTGCCACGAAGGGCTGGCGTGCGCGCTCGGAGTCGTGGTGGATCGCGCGGGCCAGCAGCTCCTTGCCGGTGCCGGTCTCGCCCATCACGAGGATGGAGATGTCGCGGTTGAGCACGCGGCGCACCTTGGTGATCACCGTGTCCATCTGCGCATCGCCGGTCTGCAGGTAGCGCAGGCCCGACAGGCCCTGCGGCGTGCTGCCGATGGCGGCGGGGCTTCGCTCGCCGGCCGCAGCGGCGAAGAAGCCGCCAGGGGCCGCAGGCGCCGGTGCAGGCGCCGCGTCGGCATCGTCACCATCAGCTTCCAGCGTGCTGCTGCCCAGCGCATGCCACGAGGGCCAGTTGAACACTGCCCGCATGTGCAGTCGCTGTCCGTTGGGCAGGCACATCGCCATCGGCGGCGCCATCGGCGAACGGAAATGGTCGATCACGGCGCCCACCGCCAGGCCGAACAGGCTGGCCAGGCTGTTCATGCGCAGTGCGGCGCCGCTCAGGCCCAACTGGTCGAGCGCGCTGCGGTTGGCGCCAAGGAGCTTGCCGTCGCGGCCTACCGCGACGATGCCTTCCATCAACGTGCCGATGAACTCGGGCCGGCTGTGGAAGTGCAGTCGCAGCGCATGGCGGAAGTCGTCGCTGAGCCAGTGGTTCTCGATCATGCGGGCCGACATCTTGACCAGGCCCATCGTGTGCAGGTGGTACGAATGGTGGTCGCCCGAGACGTCAATCACGCCGAGGATGTTGCCGCGCGGGTCGAAGATCGGCGAGGCCGAGCAGGTGAGGAAGCCGTTGGCATGCAGGTAGTGCTCGCCGGCATGCACGACCACCGGCCGCTCCTCGACCAGCGCGGTGCCCACGGCATTGGTGCCCTTGCGCGATTCGGACCAGTTGGCGCCGGGCGCCAGCGCCACCTTGGAGGCGCGCGCCAGGAAGTCGTCGTGCCCCACCGAATGCAGCACGGTGCCCTGCGCATCGGTCAGCAGCACGATGCTCTGCGTGGCCATGATCTGCTCGAGCAGCATCTCCATCACCGGCGCCGCATGCAGGTGCAGCCGCAGGTTGCGCTCGCGCGCCGCAGCAAGCTCCGATCGCACCACCGGGCCGAGGTCGGGCCGGTCGACGCGGTTGAGGCCGAAGGCCTCGCAGCGGTCGTGCGAGCGCGCGATGGATTCGGTGTGCAGCGGGTCCGCCAGTGGGCTGGGGCGGGGCGCTGTGCCGGGCACGTGCAGCGTGCGGGCGATCGAAGAGTTCGGCATGGCGCAGGTCCTTGTCTCGGGGACGCGCTCTGTCCGGCGCTTGAAAAGGATCTTAGGCCAGGGCCTTGATGCAGATCAGTGCAGGATTCCCTGACGAAACCGCGACCGCGGCCGGCCCGAGGTGCCGAGAGTGCTCCAAAGTGACACACCCGGCTTGATGCGGCTCAAGCCGGGTGTGTCATGCGTGCACGTTCAAACGCGGCCGTTGGCCTGCAGCCACTGCCATTCGTCGTCGGTGTAGAGCCGCGAGCGGGTGAGAAAGCGCTCGCCCTCGGGCCCTTCGAGCGAGAACATGCCGCCGCGGCCGGGCACCACGTCGATGATCAGCTGGGTGTGCGACCAGTACTCGAACTGCGATGCGCTCATGTAGAACGGCATGCCGCCGATGTGCCCCACCAGCCGGTCGCCGTCGCCCACGATGAACTCGCCGTCGGCGTAGCACATCGGCGCGCTGCCGTCGCAGCAGCCGCCCGACTGGTGGAACATCAGCGGGCCATGGCGTGCGGCGAGGCGCCCGATGAGCGCCAGCGCCGCATCGGTGGCAACGACCTGCGCGACCACCGCGTGCTCCATCAGAAGAAGCCCAGCGGCTGCTCGCTGTAGCTCACCAGCAGGTTCTTGGTCTGCTGGTAGTGGTCGAGCATCATCTTGTGCGTCTCGCGGCCGATGCCGCTCTGCTTGTAGCCGCCGAAGGCCGCATGCGCCGGGTAGGCGTGGTAGCAGTTGGTCCACACCCGGCCGGCCTGGATGGCGCGGCCCATGCGGAAGGCGGTGTTCATGTCGCGGCTCCACACGCCGGCGCCCAGGCCGTAGAGCGTGTCGTTGGCGATGTGCAGCGCCTCTTCCTCGTCCTTGAAAGTCGTCACCGACACCACCGGGCCGAAGATCTCTTCCTGGAAGATGCGCATCTTGT
>CBIHRS010000095.1:0-13091 GCA_966212505.1 uncultured bacterium | reverse complement strand
GACCTGTCGGAGCTGGCGCTGGGCTGGTGCACCTACGGCGTGGGCGACCACATGTCGCACTACAACGTGAATGCCAGCGTGCCCAAGACGCTGATCAAGCACCTGGTGCGCTGGGTGGCCGAGACGCAGCAGGTGGGCGGCGGCAGCCAGGTGCTGCTCGACATCCTCGACACCGAGATCAGCCCCGAGCTCGTGCCCGGCGACGCCGCCGGCCAGCCGGGCCAGAGCACCGAGAGCGCGGTGGGGCCCTACGAGCTGCAGGACTTCAACCTCTACTACACGCTGCGCTTCGGCTTCGCGCCATCGAAGGTGGCCTTCCTGTCGCATGCGGCCTGGGGCGAACGCTACGCGCTGGCCGAGATCAAGCGCCACCTGCGCGGCTTCCTGTGGCGCTTCTTCAAGACCAGCCAGTTCAAGCGCAGCTGCGTGCCCAACTCGCCGAAGGTGGGCTCGGGCGGATCGCTGTCGCCGCGCGGCGATTGGCGCGCGCCCAGCGATTCGGAGGCGACGGTGTGGATCGCGGACCTGGAGCGCGTACCGGACTGAGCGCCTACGCCACTTCGCGCACGCCGACGATGTCCGCCTGCGACTTCACGTAGGCAGCCGCATAGGCGAGCTCGCCCGGCGCCTCGGCATGCAGCGTGAACAGCGGCTGCCCCGCCTCCACGCGCTCGCCGAGCCGCACCTGCATCAGCACGCCGGCGGTCGCTGCCTGCGGCGCGCCAGCGAGCTTGGCAGCACGGGCGATGCGCCGGTTGTCGATCTGCGTGATGCGGCCGGCCTGCGGCGCCAGCACCGGCTGCGTGTGCGGCGCCCGGCCCGGCAGGCGCATGCCGCCCTGGGCCGCGCAGATGGCCGCGAACTTCGACAACGCCCGGCCTTCGTCGAGCACGCGGCGCGCCATCTCGCGGCCGGCGCCATGGGTCGCCTTGCCGGCCATCTCGAGGATCACGCCGGCCAGCAGCAGCGCGCGTTCGCGCAGATCCTGCGGCGCGTCGGGCCGGCCTTCGAGCACCGCCATCACGTCGTGCGCCTCCAGCGCGGGGCCGATGCCGCGGCCCACCGGCTGGCTGCCGTCGGTGTGCAGCGTCTTCACCTCCAGGCCGAGCGCCTGGCCCACCGCGATCAGGTTGTCGGACAGGGCCTGCGCCGCCTCCACGCTGCGCAGCTTGGCGGTCGGCCCCACGGGGATGTCGATCAGCACCCGCTCGGAGCCGGCCGCCACCTTCTTCGACAGCACCGAGGCGATCAGCTGCGCATCGCTGTCGAGGTCCAGCGGCCGCTCGACGCGGATCAGCACGTCGTCGGCCGGGCTCAGCTGCACGGCGCCGCCCCAGGCGATGCAGCCGCCCTCGCGCTCGACCACATGGCGCATCGCCTCCATGTCGAGGTTGACCGGGGCCAGCGTCTCCATCGTGTCGGCCGTGCCGGCCGGCGAGGTGATCGCGCGCGACGAGGTCTTGGGCATCACGACGCCGCAGGCCGCCACGATGGGCACCACCAGCAGCGTGGTGCGGTTGCCCGGCAGGCCGCCGACGCAGTGCTTGTCCATCACCGGCGACCAGGGCCAGCGGATGCGTTCGCCCACCTCGACCATCGCGCGGGTCAGCGCGATCGTCTCGTCCAGGCTCATGCGGTTGCCGGCGCATGCGGTGATGAAGGCGGCCAGGTGCAGATCGGACAGGCGGCCGGCGCTCACGTCGTGCATCAGCTCGCGCATGGCCGATTCGTCGAGCACATGGCCGAACACCTTGGCGCGGATGTGGCGCAATGATTCGAGCACCGGCGGATGACCCACCTCGACGCTGTCGCCGTCGCGCAGGCCCAGCATGCGCCACGCCACCTCGGACAAGGCCGCCTCGCCGCGCGGCAGCCACTCGCCGTTGACGGCATGCAGCGTCGCGAGGATGCGGCGCTCGCCGGCTGCAACCTCCACCTGCGACTGCGCCTCGAAGCCTTCGGCACGGCAGACATGGCAGTCGCCGCGCATGTAGATCACCGGCTGCTGGTAGGTGTCGATGCCCGCCGGACGCGCGCGCATCCGGTGGTGGCCATTGGCCGTGTGGACGCCGCCCATCAGAGCTCGACGCTCTGCAGGTAATCGGGCACCGTCACCGCCCAGCGATGCCTTTCCTCGATGGCCTGGCGCAGCGAATCCGCCGCCACCGGCTCGCCATGCGTGACGTACACCCGGCGCGGCGCATGCGGCAGGCGGCCGAGCCAGCCCAGCAGCTCCTCGCGGTCGGCATGGGCCGACAGCAGGTCGAGGTTGACCACCTCGGCCCGCACCGGAATGTGCTCGCCATGGATCTTGATGGTCGAGGCCCCCGCCACCATCGCCGCGCCGCGCGTGCCCGCCGCCTGGTAGCCGGCGAACAGCACCGTGTTGCGCGGGTCGGGCGCATAGGCCTTGAGGTGATGCACCACGCGGCCGCCGGTGCCCATGCCGCTGGCCGAGACGATCACCGCCGGGAAGCGCAGGCTGTTCAGCTGCTTCGATTCCTCCACGGTGTTGACCACCTTGGCCGCGGTGCACATCTGCTGGCATTGCTCGGGGTCGAGCCGGTGCTCGGCCATGTGGCGGTGGTACAGCACGGTGGCATCGGCCGCCATCGGGCTGTTGAGGTAGATCGGCAGGTTGGGGATGCGGTGCAGGTCCTTCAGCATCCTGAAGCAGTACAGCAGCGCCTGCGCCCGGCCCACCGCGAAGGCCGGCACCACGACGATGCCGCCGCGCGCCGCGGTGCGGTTGACGATCTCGGCCAGCCGCTGCAGCACATCGTCGTGCGAATGCAGCCGGTCGCCGTAGGTCGACTCGATCACCAGGTGCTCCA
Source organism: uncultured bacterium (assembly GCA_966212505.1). GTDB lineage: Bacteria > Pseudomonadota > Gammaproteobacteria > Burkholderiales > Burkholderiaceae_C > CAMLIZ01. Next base: position 10,257 of record CBIHRS010000095.1, on the reverse strand, counting down.
CCGCCTCGGGCGCCACCGGCGGCTTCATGATCAGGTCGTCGTTGCGGCCCAGGTCGCCCGAGAACAGGATGGAGCCGCCGCCCCAGCGCAGCTCGGCACTGGCCGCGCCGAGCAGGTGGCCGGCCGGCCGCAGCCGTGCATGCACGCCGGGCAGGGGTTCGAAGACCTCGTCGAAGCGCACATGCTCGAAGCGGCGCAACGCCAGCTGCGCCTCCTCTTCGGTGTAGAGCGGCAGCGCCGGCTTGTGCTTGGAGAAGCCGTGGCGGTTGGCGTATTCGGCCTCTTCCTCCTGCAGCCGGCCGGCGTCGGGCAGCAGCAGGCCGCACAGGTCCTGCGTGCCCGAGGTGCAGTACACCCGGCCGCGGAAGCCCAGCTTCACCAGCCGCGGGATGTAGCCGCTGTGGTCGATGTGCGCATGCGTGAGCACCACGGCATCGATCGACGACGCCGGCACCGGCAGGTCGGCCCAGTTGCGCAGGCGCAGCTGCTTCAGGCCCTGGAACATGCCGCAGTCGACGAGCAGCCGGCGGCCCTCGTGTTCGAGCAGGTATTTGGAGCCGGTCACCGTGCCGGTGCCGCCGAGGAAGGTCAGGCGCATGGGGTCGAATGTTCCATCAACGATGGGTTGCACGGTAGGCCCATGCGAGCGACACGGGCTTGATGCCGGTCAAGCCGGGCGGCCGCCCGCGCCGCGAGCATCGGGGCCGTGTCACCCGAACCCCTCGCCCCCTGGACGCTGGCGCAAGCCCTCGCCTCCTCGCTCGCCGCCGGCCTGCTGGTCGGGCTGGAGCGCGGCTGGCGCGACCGCGAGCTGGCCGATGGTGGCCGCGTGGCGGGGCTGCGCACCTTCGGTCTCGTCGGCCTGCTGGGCGGCGTGCTCGGCAGCCTGGCCGACCCGCTGGGGGCCTGGCCCATCGCCGCCGGCCTGCTGGCGTTGGCGCTGCTGCTCGCCGTGTCGTATGGCCAGGCGGTGCAGGCCTCGCACAGCCTGAGCATCACCACCGCGGTGGCCTGCCTGCTGACGCTGGTCCTGGGCGTGCTGGCGGCGCGTGGCCAGCCGGTGCTGGCGATCGGCGCCGCCGTCGTCACCGCGGTGCTGCTCGACATGAAATCGACGCTGCACCGCTGGCTGCAGCTGATCGAGCACCGCGAGCTCACCGCCGGCCTGCAGATGCTGGTGCTGTCGGCCGTGGTGCTGCCGCTGCTGCCCGACCAGGGCTATGGCCCGTATGCCGCATTGAACCCGTGGCGCCTGTGGTGGGCGGTGGTGCTGATCGCCGGCCTCTCTCTGGCGGGCCATGTCGCCATCCGCCTCACAGGCCCACGTCGCGGCGTTTTCTGGACCGGCGTGCTGGGCGGACTGGCATCGTCCACCGCGGCCAGCCTCACGCTCGCGCGCGCCGCCCGAGCGCAACCGGCGCTCACCGAAGCCGCGGCCGGCGGCGCGCTGGCCTCGTGCGCGGTGATGTTCCTGCGCATGACGGTGCTGGTGGCCGTGCTGCGGCCCACGCTGCTGCCGGTGCTGGCGCCGCCCTGGCTCGCGGCCTGCGCCACGCTGCTGGCGCTGTCGCTGCACCGGGGCCGCCACCGCACGCCGGCACACACGCAGCAGGTGGCCGAGGCTGCCCCTGCGCCCACGTTCGACCTCACCGGTGCCTTCGGCTTCGGTGCCTTCCTCGCGCTGATGATGGTGCTGGTGCGCGCCGCGCACGCATGGCTCGGCACCGAGGGCGTGTACACGCTGGCGGCGCTGTCGGGCCTGCTGGACGTGGATGCGCCGCTGATCTCCACGCTGCGCCTGCAGCACGATGGCGGACTCTCGGCCACCGGCACCGCGGTGGCGCTGGGCCTCGCGATCGGGACCAACATGGTGACCAAGGCGGTGATGGTGCATGTGACCGCCGGCCGGCGCATGGGCCGGCGGGTGGCCTCGGGCTATGCGGCTGCGATGGTGGTGTGCGCGATCGTGATGCTGCTGCTCAACGTCTTCTAGACGACCTGCTCGTAGCGGTAGTGCCCGCGGATGGCCTGGTTCATGAAGGCACCGAGCGACTCCGCGCTCATCAGCGCGCGGTACACCTTCCGCGGCACTTCGTAGTAGCGGTACAGCCCGCCATTGCGGAAGCGCACCTCGAGCACATGCTCGCGCGGCTCGTAGCCCACCTCGGCCAGGCTGCTGGACTGCACGCGTTCGCGTTTCATCGTGGTCTGGATCCTTCGGCTGCATCCCGGTTCCGCTCCGCTGCGCCAATGGGCATCGGGCACAGGCCTTGCCGCTAGAGCCGCAGCAGCGCTGAAGCTGCGCCGGTGCATCCCCATGCCGAATCCGACCGACGACGACGATTTCGCCGCCGAGCCTCCGCTCGTGCCCCGTGCCCCCCCCGCGTCACCACGCCTGCGGCGCGCGCTGACCTACGGCGCGCTCGCGCTGGGGGCCTTGATCCTGCTGACGCTGGCCTACCTGGCGGTGCTGATCCCCAACACGCCGAGCGTGAAGGACCTACGCGCGATGCAGACCGTGAAGCCCAGCGTGCTGCTGTCGGCCGACGGCAAGACGCTGGCCACCTTCAGGCGTGCGCAGCAGGAGCCGGTGCCGCTGGAAAAGATATCGCCGCAGGTGGTGCAGGCGCTGCTGGCCACCGAAGACCGGCGCTTCTACGAGCACAAGGGCGTCGACGTGCGGCGCACCATCTCCGCCCTCTTCCACACACTGGGCGGCGACACCCAGGGCGGCTCCACGATCACGCAGCAGCTGGCGCGCAACCTGTTCCCGGAAGAGATCGGCCACGCCCGCACGATCAACCGCAAGTTCAAGGAGGCGATCACCGCGGTGCGCATCGAGCGCGTGTTCACCAAGCGGCAGATCCTCGAGCGCTACCTGAACACCGCACCGTTTCTCTACAACGTGGTCGGCATCGAGATGGCCGCCCGCACCTACTACGACAAGCCCGCCGCCGACCTCGACACGCAGGAAGCCGCCACGCTGATCGGCATGCTCAAGGGCACGCAGTACTACAACCCGGTGCTGCATCCCGACCGCGCGCAGAAGCGCCGCAACGTGGTGCTGCAGCAGATGGTCAAGGCCGGCGCGCTCGACGATGCGGCCTACACGCAGCTGCGCGAGCAGCCGGTGCAGGTGACGCTGAACCGCCAGAACGACGACCTCGGCGTGGCGCCGCATTTCGCGGCCTATGCACGCCGCTGGCTGATCGAATGGGCCGATGCGCACGACTACAACCTCTACACCGATGGCCTCGTCATCCAGACCACGATCGATTCGCGCCTGCAGGAAGCCGCCACGCAGGCGGTGCAGCGCCAGGCCAGGGTGATCCAGCAGGTGGCCGATGCGGAATGGGGCACCGCGAAGCAGGTGCCCGCCGCTTCCGCCGCCGAGGCCTACGCCAGCCTGGCGCGTCGGGTCGAGCCCTTCCGCACCTTCTTCAGCCAGCGTGCCGACCTGCTCGCGACCTTCATCCGCGAGACGCCCGAGTTCCGCAAGGCGGTCGACGGCGGGCTGTCGGAGGCCGCCGCGCTGCAGCGCCTGAAGGCCGATGCCGCCTTCATGGCGAAGCTGCGCGACCAGAAGACCCGGCTCGAGGCCGGCTTCGTCGCGATGGACCCGGGCACCGGCCAGGTGAAGGCCTGGGTCGGCAGCCGCGACTTCGAGGAAGACCAGTTCGACCATGTGGCGCAGGCGCTGCGCCAGCCCGGCTCCACATTCAAGCCCATCGTGTACGGCGCCGCGCTCGAGAGCGGCATCGGCCCCGAACGCGCCTACCTCGACGGCCCGGTGGAGGTGAAGCTCGACGACAAGACCATCTGGCGGCCGACCGACATGCATGGATCGACCGGCCAGATGATGACGCTGCGCGACGGGCTGGTGTATTCCAAGAACACCATCACCGCCCAGGTGAGCCAGGAGGTCGGCATTCCGCGCGTGGTGAGCCTCGCGCAAGCCATGGGCGTCGACCAGAGCAAGCTCGATCCGGTACCGTCGCTCGCGCTGGGCACCAGCCCAGTCACGCTGCTGGAGATGGTGGACGCCTACTGCACGATCGCATCGCAGGGCATCCACCGCAAGCCGGTGTTCATCCAGCGCATCACCGACCGGCATGGCCAGGTGGTCGAGGAGTTCGCGGCCGAGTCGAACAATGCGTTGTCGGCCGACACCGCCGTCGACCTGATCGACATGATGCGCGGCGTGGTCAACCAGGGCACCGGCACCGCGGTGAAGACGCGCTTCGGCATCGTGGCCGACATCGCCGGCAAGACCGGCACCACGCAAAACAACAGCGACGGCTGGTTCATCCTGATGCATCCCGGCCTCGTGGCTGGCGCGTGGGTCGGCTTCAACGACCAGCGCGTCACGATCCGCAGCGACTACTGGGGCCAGGGCGGGCACAACGCGATCCTGCTCGTGGGTGATTTCTTCCGCGATGCGCTGAAGGCCCGGCTGATCGACGCCAAGGCCAGCTTCCCGCCGCCACGCCGGCCCGCACCGGTGCTCACCGCCGAAACGCCGCCCCCTGACGACTGGACCCGACAGATCGAAGACATCGTGGCCGACAACCCCAGTGCCGCCGGACCACCGCCGCAGGTGGAGCGCACGCCCAGCGGCACCATCGTGATCGGCGATGCGCCGGGCGTCGATGCGATGAAGCGCAGCAGCGGCCCGCCGAAGAGCGCCGAGGAGATCGACCGCGCGGTGCGGGCGATCGGGCGCGAGCCGGCCAGCGCTGCCGATCGTGGCGGCTCCGGGCCGTCGGTGGTGGTGCCGCCCGCGCCGCCCGCCAGCGACGAACGCGCCGTGCTGCCGCCCGCACCCGAAGACAGCGCCGCGAGCGAATGAGGCGGCCGGGCGCATGCCTTGCCTCCTGCCCTCGATCGGGCTAAGGTGACCCCGTGATGCCTTCTTTCGAAGAATCGAGCGCCGCCGTGCTGCCGCCGGGTGTGGAATCGGCGGTGGCGCCGCTGCTGCAGGCCCTGCAGGCCAGCGAGGTGCTGGTCGCGCTGTACGACCCCGACGACAGGCTGGTCTACGCCAACGCGGCCTTCGAGCGGCAGTTCATCCGCGGCATGGGCCTGCCGGTGCACTTTGCCGACCTGCTGCGCCATGGCTTCGCCGGCGGCTTCGGCGTGAAGATCGACTCGGGCGACATCGAGGCCTTTCTGCAGAACATCCTGCCGCGCCGCCGCAGCCGGCCCTTCCGCGCCTTCGAGACCGACCTGGTCGGCGGCGAGTGGCTATGGATGACCGAGACGCTGCTGCCCGATGGCTGGCTGCTCTCGGTGGCCTCCGACATCGGCGCGCTCAAGCACACCGAGCACACGCTGCGCGCCGCCCACCAGAGCGCGCTCGAAGCCTCCCGCACCGATGTGCTGACCGGCACGCCGAACCGGCGCCACATCCTCGACCTGGGCAAGACCGCCCTCGCGCAGACGCAGCAGCTGGGCCAGCCCTTCACGGTGGCGGTGATCGACCTCGACCACTTCAAGCGCATCAACGACAGCCACGGCCACCATGGCGGCGACGAGGTGCTGCGCCATTTCAGCGAGCACTGCCTGCGGCAGCTGCGGCCGGGCGACGGGCTGGGGCGGCTGGGCGGCGAGGAGTTCCTGCTGCTGCTGCCCGGCACCTCGTGGAACATGGGCGCCACCGTCGTGCGCCGCCTGCGCCACACGCTGCCCTCGGTGGGCCGGCCCGCGAGCGGCAGCCAGCCCGGCAGCGGCGTGCGCTACACCTTCTCGACCGGCATCGCCGAGGCCGAGCCGGGCGAAGACCTCGAAACGCTGATGCAGCGCGCCGACCGCGCGCTGTATGCCGCCAAGCAGCGCGGCCGCAACTGCAGCATGGTCAACATCGCCGGCGTGCTGACCATCGCCTGAGCGCCCGCGTCACTGGCTGGCGCGCTGCCCTGCCTGCCCTGCCGCCTCGGCCGGCCGCCGCCATTGGGCGATGGTCTCGGCGAGCTGGCGCGGATCGGCCGGCTTCACCAGGTGCAGGTCGAAGCCCGCCTCCCGGGCCTGGTCCTGGTCGCCCTTCTGGCCGTAGCCGGTGAGCGCGATCAGCAGCGCCGCACCGCCGGCCGCGCCCTGGCGCAGCCGCCGCGCGACCTCGTAGCCATCGAGCCGCGGCAGGCCGATGTCGAGGATCACCACGTCGGGATGGAAGGCGGCGGCGCAGGCCAGCGCCTCTTCGCCATCGGCCGCCGTCTGCACCACGTGGCCTTCGATGCGCAGGAACATGCCCACGGTGTCGGCCGCATCGAGGTTGTCGTCGACCACCAGCACGCGGCAGCCGGCGCCGCCGCCGCGATGCGTCTCGGCGGGCTGCGCCGGATCGCTCGGCTGCACCTCGCTCAGGCAGGGCAGCACCACGGTGAACTCCGAGCCCTGGCCGGCGCCGGCGCTGCGTGCCTCGACCCGGCCGTGGTGCAGCTCGACCAGCCGCTGCACCAGCGTGAGCCCGACGCCCAGGCCGCCCTGGCTGCGATCGAGCGAGCGCTTGCCCTGCTCGAACAGCTCGAACACATTGGGCAGCAGCTCGGGCTCGATGCCGATGCCGTTGTCGCGCACCGTGATCAGTGCCTGGCCTTCCTGCACGCCGAGCGAGAGCTGGATCGTGCCGCCCTCGGGCGTGTACTTGGCCGCGTTGTTCAGCAGGTTGGCCACTACCTGCGACAGGCGCGCGAAATCGCCGCGCAGCCACACCGGGTTGGGCGGCAGCTGCTGCACCAGCCGGTGGCCCCGCGCCTCGAGGAAGGGGCGCGCGGTCTCGACGCTGTGCGCCAGCACCGCCTGCAGGTCCACCGCCTCGATCTGCAGCGCGATCTTGCCCTGGCTGATGCGGGCCACGTCGAGCAGCTCTTCCACCAGGCGCGTCAGGTGCGTGACCTGCCTGTCGGTCACGTCGGTGGCCCAGGCCAGCTTGGGATCGGGCGGCGCCAGCCGGCGGATCACCTCCACCGCATTGCGGATAGGCGCCAGCGGGTTGCGCAGTTCGTGCGACAGCATCGCGAGGAACTCGTCCTTGCGCTGGTTGGACTCCTGCAGCCGCAGCTCGGCCTGGCGGCGCTCGACGATCTCGTTGCGCAGGCTGCGGTACAGGCGCGCGTTCTCGAAGGCGATAGCGGCGCGGCCGGCCAGCTCCTCGAGCATCGGCCACTCACCACGCTCGCTCTTGCCGCCGATCAGCAAGGCGCCGAGCACGCGCTCGCCGTGGATCAGCGGGAACACCGCGCCTTCAGGCAGGCGCATCGCCGCGATCGGCGTGCCGCCGGCCGGCGGTTCCGGCTCGTGCAGGGCCACGCGGACGCGTCCGGACAACGCTTCGGCAAAAGCCCGCCGCGCGCTTGCCGGCAGCTCGGTGAAGGCATGGTCGACGAACGACGGCGCCGACACCGGCGTGGTCGAGCGGCACACCAGCGCCTGCGTCGGCGCATCGCCGGCCTCCAGCAGCACCAGCGCCGCGCAGTTCGTCACCTCGGGCACGATCAGCTCCAGCAGCTGGCGCTTGGCCACGTCGACCTCGAGCGTGCCGCTGAGCACGCGGCTCACATGCGACAGGAAGTTGGATCGCCGCGTCGTGTCTTCTGCCGAACGGCGCGCCGCCTCGGCCGCGGCCAGCGCGATGCGCTGCTCGGCCTGGCGGCGCACGCGGCGCTGCATCACATGCAGGTCGACGAACACCTTGACCTTCGAGCGCAGCATCTCCGGCACCACCGGCGACAGGATGTAGTCGACCGCGCCCAGCGAGTAGCCGCGGTGCGTCTGCATCTCGTCGGCATAGGCGGTGATGAAGATGATCGGCGTGTGGGCCGAGCGCTTGTAGCCGCGGATCAGCGTCGCCGTCTCGAAGCCGTCGATGTCGGGCATGTTGACGTCGAGCAGGATCACCGCGAACTCGCGGTTCAGCACCTCGCGCAGCGCCTCGGAACCCGAGCGCACGAACACCAGGTTCTGCCCCAGCTCCTCGAGCACCGTGCCGAACACCAGCAGCTTCTCCGGCAGGTCGTCGACGATCAGGATGTTGGTCTTCTCGTCGTGCTCGGGCTGCGGCGCCGGCGCTTCGCCGGCGGCCGGCTGCAAGGGCGGCCAGCCGCTGGGGAACGGGTCGGTCTCGTCGTTCAGCGGCACAGCCACCCCCTGAGGACTGCGAGCAGGTGGGTCGGGTCCACCGGCTTCGAGAGGTAGTCCCACGCGCCGGCCTCGATGCACTTCTGCCGGTCGCCCTTCATCGCCTTGGCGGTCACCGCCACCATCGGCAGCTCCTTGCCGCGCGGCAACTTGCGGATCTCCTGCATCGTCGTCAGGCCGTCCATCTCGGGCATCATGATGTCCATCAGCACGATATCGATCGCCGGGTCGTTCTCGACCAGCCGGATCGCCTCGCGGCCATTGTCGGCCGAGACGATCACCATGCCCTCTTCGTCGAGCACGGTGGCCAGCGCGAAGATGTTGCGCATGTCGTCGTCGACGATCAGCGCCTTCTTGCCCTCCAGCGTGCGGTGGCCCCCATGCACCGCATCGATGGCCTGGCGCTCCTTGTCGGACATCGCGGCGGGGTTGCGGTGCAGGAAGAAGGCGGTGTCGTCGACCAGCACGTTGAGCGAGCGGGCCTCGCGCAGCGCGAAGCCACCGCGGTGGCCCAGCCAGGGGCTGTCGGCCACCCGGCCATCGGGGTTGAACACCACCACCGGCAGCTGGCTCGCGCCGCCGCGCTGCTCGATCGCCTCCATCACGTCCTGCGGCCCCAGCTCGGCGACCGACGCATCGATCACCAGGCAGTCGGCGCCGCGCAGCGCCGCCCTGGCATCCTCGGCACGCTCCACCACCCAGGCCTCCACGTCATGCTCGAAGCTCTCGAGCAGGTCGCGGCGTGCGCTGGTGTTGGCCATCGCGACCAGCAGCTTGCGCACCGGCCGCTCGGTGTACTGGTAGAGCCGGCCCAGCGCCTCGTCGACCTCGTCCTTCGATTGCAGCGGCTTCGCGAGGAAGCCCACCGCCCCCGCCTGCAGCGCGCGGTCGCGCGAGTCGTCGGTGGACACCACGCACACCGGGATGTGGCGGGTCTCGAGGTCGGTCTTCAGCCGGTCGAGGATGCGCCAGCCCTGCATGTCGGGCAGGAAGATGTCGAGCGTGATCACCGACGGATGGAACTCGCGGGTCATGGCCAGTGCGCCGGCGCCGGTGGTGCTGACCAGGCCCTTGAAGCCGGCCTCGCGGGCCGATTCGAGCAGCAGCCGGGCGAACGCCAGGTCGTTCTCGACGATCAGCAGCACGCGGTCGCCGGAGCGGATCTCTTCGCGGTCGTCGTCGGCCACGTTCATGAAGGTGCCGCCGTCGGCATCGTCGGACTCCACGCCCTCGCTGGCCGCCGGGCCTTCACGCGTGCTGTCGCCGCTCTGGGCCGATTTCCAGCGCATCTCGGTGGCCGGGGCCGTGCGGCGCGGGGTGTCCTGCGTCGTGCCTTCGGCGGCCGGCGCATCGGTGCGGGACTCGGCATCGTTGGCGGCCACGCGCACATGGCGCCCGCTGCGCGAGGGGCTGTAGCTCTGCGGCAGGTAGAGCGTGAAGGTCGAGCCCTTGCCCGGCGCGCTGACCAGCTTGATCTCGCCGCCCAGCAGCTTCGAGAGCTCGCGGCTGATCGCCAGGCCCAGGCCGGTGCCGCCATATTTGCGGCTGGTGGAGCCATCGGCCTGCTGGAAGGCCTCGAAGATGATCTGCTGCTTGTCGGGCGAGATGCCGATGCCGGTGTCGCTGACCGAGAACGCGATCACCTGGCTCGCGCGGCCCAGCTCTTCGTTGTCGGGCGACCAGCCGCCGGTGGCCGGCGCCACCGAGAAGGCCACATGGCCGCTGTGCGTGAACTTGAAGGCGTTGGACAGCAGGTTCTTGATGATCTGCTGCAGCCGCTTGGCATCGGTGACCATGGTCTTGGGCAGCGGCGACTCGGCATTGACGATGAAGTCGAGGTGCTTGGAATCGGCGAAGTGGCGGAAGCCCCGCTCCACCGAGCGCATCAGGTCGTCGAGCCTGAGCTCGCTCACGTCCACCGCCACCGTGCCGGATTCGATCTTCGACAGGTCGAGGATGTCGTTGATCAGCATCAGCAGGTCGTTGCCCGACGAGTGGATGGTCTTCGAGAACTCCACCTGCTTCGGGCTCAGGTTGCCCTCGGGGTTCTTGCAGAGCTGGTCGCTCAGGATCAGCAGCGAGTTCAGCGGCGTGCGCAGCTCGTGCGACATGTTGGCCAGG
>CBIHRS010000094.1:0-13216 GCA_966212505.1 uncultured bacterium | reverse complement strand
CACCGCACGACCTGATGCTGGGCTCGCGCGGCGAGATCCAGATGCGCGAGATGCGTCCCACCGAGGTGCAGGTATCGCCGCCGCAGGCGGGCCGTCTCAACGGCGACGCCGTCTTCAACTTCACGGTGCGGCGGCCCAGCCGCGACGGCAGCTTCAACGGCACCGTCAGCCTGTCGATGCGGCCGGCCTACTTCTACGAGCAGTACGAGCGCATGAACGAGGGCACGCAGGGCCTCTCGATCACGCTGTTCCATGCCGACGGCTCCATCATCACGCGCACGCCGCAGGTGCAGGCCGATGCCCGTTTCTCGCCCAACGGCGCGCTGATGCGCAGCATCCGCCAGGGGCACGACCAGGGCGGCCTGACCGCGCGCTCCACGATCGACGGCGTCGACCGCACCATCCGCTACGGCCGCGTGGGCGACTACCCGCTCTACATCGCGGTGGGTACCTCGGTCTCGGCCTGGCAGACCGAATGGCTGCACGACACCGCACTGCTCGCCCTGTATGCGCTGGTGCCTTCGGCGGTGCTGGTGTGGGCGCTGCTGATCGCGCTGCAGCGGCTGAAGAACGAAGAGCTGGCCTGGAAGAAATACCACGCCGAGCAGGCCGCGCGCCAGCAGGTGGAAGCGGCGCTGCGCCAGTCGCGCAAGCTCGAGGCGCTGGGCCAGGTGACCGGCGGCATCTCGCACGACTTCAACAACATCCTGATGGTGGTGGGCGCGAGCACCCAGCTGATGAAGAAGCTGCTCGCCGGCCGCGCCGACGTGGAGCGGCCGCTGGCCGCGCTGGAGCGCGCGGTAGGCTCGGGCCGCCACCTCACGCGCCAGCTGCTGGCCTTCGCGCGGCGCCAGCCGCTGCGCCCGCAGGCGGTCGACCTTCGTCACCGCATGCAGGAATTCACCGACCTGCTGCGCGCCTCGCTCGGCGCCAAGGTGCAGCTGCAGGTGCGCGTGGCACCCACGGTGCCGGCCACCGTGGTCGACGAAGCCGAGATGGAGCTCGCGCTGCTCAACCTCGCGCTCAACGCGCGCGACGCGATGGGCGACAGCGGCGGCAAGCTCAAGATCAGCGTCGACACCGTGGAGCTCGACGGCAGCGGGCTCGACAGCCTGCAGGGCCGCTTCGTCGAGATCGCCTTCGAAGACAACGGCAAGGGCATCGCGCGCGACGATCTCGCCAAGGTGTTCGAGCCCTTCTGGACCTCCAAGCCCGCCGGCCAGGGCACCGGCCTCGGCCTGGCGCAGGTGCACGGCTTCTGCAAGCAGGCCGGCGGCGGCGTGTACATCGAGAGCTCGCTCGGCGTGGGCACCACGGTGACGCTGCTGCTGCCCGCGGTGAACGACCCCGAGGGCACACAACCGCCACCGCTGGCGGAGCAGACGCTGCGCCAGGCCTCGGGCCGCCTGCTGCTGGTGGAAGACAACGTCGAGGTCGCCCAATCGACCCAGGCCCTGCTCGAAGCGATGGGCTACGAGGTGCAGCTCTCGCCCTCGGGCGAAGAAGCGCTGCAGCGCCTGCGCGGCGGCCTGCTGTGCGACGTGGTGCTGTCCGACATGTTCATGCCCGGCTCGGTGAGCGGGCTTGCGCTGGCGCAGGCGCTGCGACGCGAGCAGCCTACGCTGCCGGTGCTGCTGATGACCGGCTACACGCCGGAGCTCGAAGCCGCACGGCGCGAGGGCTTCGCGGTGATCGCCAAGCCCTTCGATGCAGATGCGCTGCAGGTGGCGCTGGAAGAGGTGCGGCGGCCGTTGTCGTCGGCGACCTGAAGAGGGTTGGGTTGCTACGCGGCGGTATTCATGCCGCCTCCGAGTGGGCCAAGGGCGTCGGGTGACCGACTGCGCTCATGTCCCCCGGTGCCGGCTTCGCCGGCACCTCCTCCTTTACTTCGCTACGCCGGCCACCCGACGCCCTTGGCGGCAACGGTGGTGGTGTGGCGCGGCCGATGTCTTCACCACCCGAGGAGGTTGTCTGCATTGACGTTTTCGCTCGGTGCGTGTTCTCCGTTACGAGAGCATGGCTGACAATGACTTGCACCCATACGGCTTTAAGCCCTTAAATGAGCGCATCACAGAAGTATCCGGAAGAGTGGCTACAGCAGGTCCCAGCGGTCGTGTTCGCGTGCTTGCAACCGGGCGAAATCCGTCTTTTGCTGAATCCAGGCCTGGGCTTGGCGTGCGATGGCGCACCGCATGATGTCCCGCTGGAAAAGGTTCCCCCGACACTGCGTCTTCCAAATACGCCGCTTTGGGTGCAATTGGATCAGGAGTTCAATGTAGTGAAGGTCTGGCGTCGAGCTGTACAGCAACCACCCCGTTAGCTCCGTTGAGAGCAATACGTTCGGCAAGCTGGCGCCGCCTCTCCATGTCAAACGTTTGGTCCTCAGAATGCCGCGCATCCTGACACAAGCTCACTTCCAAAAGTGTCCGAAGCCCAACTTCTGCTATCTGTGCGGCGCTTCATTGTTTGATGGTTCCCCGCTGAATGCCGACCACTGCCCACCCCAAGGCATGTTTTCCAAGTCAGACAGAGGCAACTATCCAATCAAACTCCAGGTGCACGAGCGCTGCAACCACAAGTGGCACATGGCTGACGAAACCATGGCCATTTTCTTGGATGGCCGGCATCACACAGGGAAGGCAGAAGATCCACATCACCTCCGCAAGCTTCGCTTTGTCGACATCTTGAATGACCAAGGGACATACCGGGGGATAACCAAATTTCCTATGCGACCGCTCGCTCATCGGATCATCCGATGCATGCATGCCGTCCTATACCGCTCCTTTCTCAAAGCCGAGACTTTGCATGATGTGCACTATCCAATTCCGGAGGTCGACACAAGCAACGGGAATAGGCCTGTTCCACACCATCCTCAGACCTACCAGTTCGCAAATGAACTCTGCACGGCACAGCGAACTGGCACCTATGACGCAGTGCGTGCCTACAACGGCATGTTCAAGTACGTATGCACGTGGCACCACCTCGACAATGGAACGCCAATCTGCTTGTTTGCCTTTGATATCTATCGCTTCGGGGACTTTGGAGTCAAGATTGTCGACTATCCAAGAGCATTCATTGGCTTCTACGCAACCGACAAGCCCAAGGACGGCACGTCGTGCAGCAAACTTCAGGCGGACCACCCGGATGAAGACATTCTCTACCCAATACTTGTTGCCTGACCCGTTCATGGAGACATGGACGATCCTTCAAGGGTCGCCCGTGCTGGACTTTAGGCATCGTGGAAAGGTTCACTGACATGCCAACACCGGGTGAGTCGTTTGAGAAGCTTGTCGCACAAATACAAGCCCGTATTGATCCCGCGTCCGAAGTTACACATAACGAGTTCATCGTTGACCGCTTAAATCAGAGACGGCAGTTTGATGTTGTCATCAGAGGCAATTTCGCCGGTCAAAAGATGCTTGGTGTTATCGAGTGCAAAGATCACGGCAGGAAGGTAGGAACGCCAGAAATCGATGCATTCAATACAAAAGCACAAGACATCAACGCAAACTTCAAAGTCATTGCCTCAAAGCGCGGGTTCACCGAACCCGCACTACACAAGGCACGCCACTACGGCATAAGACTGGTGTCTCTTCTTGAGCCAGACGTACTAGAAAGGGAGTTCGCTCTCGGCGATTGGTGGTCGGCAAAGCTTCTTCGTTGGAACCGACTATCCATTCAAGCCTACCCAGACGATCAAAGCGGGCAATGTCTCGAGGCTCCGCCACAAGATCTGCAAATCAACGGTGGCCGCATCCTTGATTGGTTCACCAACTACCTTCTACGCGAAGGTCACAAGGACTGCTCAGTAGGCTGGGTAGTTGGGTTTCAGCTCGAGTTCGACCACCCAATACCGATTTCCACTCCGAGTGCCACTGCGCTGTGCAAAGTCATCTCGTTTCGTGCGGAGCGACAGTGCTTGGAATTTGAGCGCTTTGTCCCTGTGTCCGCTGACGCCTTTGTCGATTGGCACGCGCGTTCAGCCACTATTCCGCCGAGCACTATGGTCACCATGGGTTCTGTTCCTATTGATTTCAGAGAATGGTCACCTAAAGACACCAACAAAAAGAGGGTGCCATGCTTCATAGAGATGTGTTTTGAAGCGCACGAAAATCAATTCGAGTACGTTGAAAATGCGCCTGACCTTGAGCACATGTGATGTGATGTCATGCAACCCGCTCATCGAGGAGCTACCGATGCTTGTGGGTGTTAGAGGCACTCGCCCCGCCACCATGACCTCCCACGTCATGGCCCCACTTCCCACGCTGCGCTATCTTCCCGGCCATGACGTCCATGGCCCCCTCCTCTGCCACCCGTCCCGTCGGTGAGCTGCTGCGTGACTGGCGGCAGCGCCGGCGGCTCAGCCAGCTCGACCTGGCCTGCGAAGCCGACATCTCCACGCGGCACCTGAGCTTCGTCGAGACGGGCCGCGCGATGCCCAGCCGCGAGATGCTGCTGCACCTGTCCGAGCGGCTCGAGATTCCGCTGCGCGAGCGCAACGTGTTGTTGATGGCCGCGGGCTATGCGCCGATGTTCAAGGAGCGGCCGCTCGACGACCCCGCGCTGCAGGCCGCGCGACGCGCGCTCGACCTCGTGCTCAAGGGCCATGAGCCCTATCCCGCGATCGCGGTCGACCGGCATTGGAACCTGCAGGCGATGAACGGTGCGGTCGGGCCCTTCCTGGCCGGCGTGGCGGCCGAGCTGCTGCAGCCCCCCGTCAATGTGCTGCGGCTCAGCCTGCATCCGCAGGGCCTGGCGCCGCGCATCGCCAACCTGCCGCAGTGGCGCGACCACCTCATCGCCCGCCTGCACCAGCAGATCACCGCCAGCGGCGACCCGGTGCTGGGCGAGTTGATGCGCGAGCTGTGCGACTACCCCGTGCCCGGCGGCGACGGGCAGGCCGACGGGCACGACTACGCCGGCGTGGTGGTGCCGCTGCAGCTGCGCACCGCCGATGGCGGCGTGCTCAGCTTCTTCAGCACGATCACGGTGTTCGGCACGCCGGTGGACATCACGCTGTCGGAGCTGGCGCTGGAGGCGTTTTTTCCGGCCGATGAAGCCACCGCCGCGCGGCTGCGTCACCTGGGTGACGGACAAGCGCGGGCAGGCGAGGGATAACGCACGATCACCAGGAGACGACCATGACCGACAGCACTGCTACCGCATACCGCATCTGCCCGCTCTGCGAAGCTGCCTGCGGGCTGGCGCTGAAGGTCGACACCGCGGGCCGCAAGGTGATCGCGATCCGCGGCGACGAGGCCGATCCGTTCAGCCATGGCTACCTCTGCCCCAAGGGCGTGTCGCTGAAGGAGCTGCACGACGACCCCGACCGGCTGCGCACGCCGCTCGTCAAGCGCAACGGCCGCTTCGTCGAGGCCACGTGGGACGAGGCCTTTGCCGAGATCGAGCGCGGGCTGGGCGGGCTGCAGGCGCGTCACGGCAAGGATGCTGTCGGCCTCTCGCTGGGCAACCCCACGGTGCACAAGCTCGGCCTCTCGCTCTACGGATCGCGGCTGATCAAGGCGCTGGGCACGAAGAACGTGTTCTCGGCCTCCACGCTCGACCAGATGCCCAAGCAGCTGTCCAGCGGGCTGATGTTCGGCCACTGGCTCTCGATCGCGGTGCCCGACATCGAGCGCACCGACTACCTGCTGATGCTGGGCGCCAACCCGATGGCTTCGAACGGCAGCTTGTGGACGGTGCCTGATTTCCGCGGCAAGGCCAAGGCGCTGCAGGCGCGCGGCGGCCAGTTGGTGGTGGTGGACCCGCGCCGCACCGAGACGGCCGCCATCGCCGACCGGCACCTGGCCATCCGCCCCGGTGCCGATGTGTTCCTGCTGCTGGGCATGGTGCACACGCTGTTCGACGAAGGGCTGCTGCGGCTGCGCCACCTGGCCCCGCACGCGGCCGGTGTCGACGAGCTGCAGGCGGCCGTGCAGCCGTATGCGCCCGAAGCGATGGCCGCGCGCTGCGGCATCGATGCGCAAACGATCCGCACGCTGGCGCGCGAGCTGGCCGCGGCCGAGCGCGGCGTGGTCTATGGCCGCATCGGCACCTGCACGCAGCCCTATGGCACGCTGTGCAGCTGGCTGGTCGACGTGCTCAACGTGCTCACCGGCCAGCTCGATGCACCGGGCGGCGCGATGTTTCCTAAGGCGCCGGCCTTCGCGGCCAACACCGCGGGCAAGCCGGGCAGCGGCCGCGGCATCATCACCGGCCGGCACTCCAGCCGTGTGTCGGGTGCGCCCGAGGTCTTCGGCGAGATCCCGATGGGCTGCCTGGCCGAAGAGATCGAGACGCCGGGCGACGGCCAGCTGCGCGCGCTGATCACGATCGCGAGCAACCCGGTGCTCTCGGCACCCAACGGCGCGCGTCTGAGCGCCGCGCTCGAGCAGCTCGACTTCATGGTCAGCCTCGACATCTACCTGAACGAGACCACGCGCCATGCCGACGTGATCCTGCCCGGGCTCTCGGCCTTCGAAGAGCCGCACTACGACACGGCCTTCTCGCAGCTGGCCTACCGCAACCAGGCGCGCTTCAATCCCGCGGTGCTGCCCGCGCCCGAAGGCCAGGTGCCCGAGTGGCAGGCGCTGCTGAAGCTGGTGGCCATCGTCAACGGCCAGCGTGCCGGAGCCGATGCGATCGCGCTCGACGAAGCAGCACTGGAACAAGAGGTGCGCCGACAGGCGGGCGAGCATGCCGACACCGTGATCAAGGCGCTGCAGCGCTGGCCGCAAGGGCCCGAGCGCTGGCTCGACCTGGCGCTGCGCAGCGGCCCCTATGGCGACCGCTTCGGGCTGAAGCCCGAAGGGCTCAACCTGCAGAAGCTGAAGGACGCGCCGCACGGCATCGACCTGGGCCCGCTGCAGCCGCGCATCCCCGAGGTGCTGCGCACGCCCTCGGGCCGCATCGAGCTCGCGCCGCCGATGCTGCTGCAAGACCTGCAGCGCGTGCAGGCCGACCTCGCCTCGCCGGCGCCCGATCTCGTGATCATCGGCAGGCGCCAAGTGCGATCGAACAACAGCTGGCTGCACAACTTGCCGCTGCTGGCCAAGGGGCCGTTCCGCTGCACCGCGTTGATCCACCCGGCCGATGCGCAGCGCCTGGGCCTGGCGCATGGCGGCCGCGCGCGCATCGCGCGGGGCGATCGCAGCATCGAGGCCGAGGTGGAGGTGAGCGACGAGATGATGCCCGGCGTGCTGAGCCTGCCGCACGGCTGGGGCCACGACCTGCCGGGCACGCGCATGGCCGTTGCCGCCGAGCGGCCGGGCAGCAACCTCAATGCGCTGCTCGACGAACAGTGGCGCGACCCGTTGTCGGGCAATGCGGTGCTGAGCGGCGTGCCGGTGAGGGTCATGCCGGCCTGACACCGGATGGCAGGGGTCGAGTGACAAATTCACGTGTGAGATGCAGCACATCTAAGGGATTGACTGAGCTCCTCGAGCGATTTGCTCTCTTACCATCACCTCCACACTGCAAAAGCAGGAACGACAGGGAGAGGCGATGGGACAACCGGTCCCCTGGTGGATCACACACTGGCCAGGCGCGTCGAGCCCGGTGCTGCAAGGCATCACGGCGCGGCCCATCGCCGACCAAGACCTTGCATTTCTGCAAACGCTGTATGCGAGCACGCGCGCTGACGAGATGGCCGCCACCGGCTGGCCCGCGGCGCAATGCCATGAGTTCCTGGCGCAGCAGTTCCTGCTGCAGCACCGCTACTACCGCGAGCACTACACCGATGCGAGCTTCCTGCTGCTGACGCGCGGCGAGGCGCCGATCGGCCGCCTCTACTGGCGCGAAGAAGGCGAGCAGGCCTCGCTGGTCGACGTGTCGCTGGTGCCCGCCGAGCGTGGCCGTGGCCTCGGCACCGCGCTGATGCATGCGCTGATCGCCCGTGCAGCCCGCCGGGGCCAGGCCATCGTGCTGCATGTGGAGCCCGACAACCCGGCGCGCCGGCTCTACCTGCGCTGCGGCTTCGAGGTCATTGCCGGCAACGGCGTGTACGACAAGATGCGACGGCCCGCGCGGGCCGGCCAACCCGAGGAGGCCTTGGCGACATGAGCAGCATCCCCACCATCGAGCGACTGCAGGCCGAGGTCGGCCGCACCTGCTTCCTCAGCGGGCCCTGGGCCGGCGAACTGCCGGCCGAACTGGTCCATGCCTCCGAAGGCGTGGCGATGAACCGGCGCTACCGCTGCTACCACGCGGAGTTCGCGCTGCCGGAAGGCCTGCGGCTCGGGCAGGTGGTGTGCAGCGTGCGCTCGGGCACTGACACCTGGCCCGGCCTGCTGCTCACGCCGGCCGCGCCCGAGCCGGGCGATGCGCGGCAGCGGCTGCACACCGTCTTCCACTACGAGATCACCCAGGCCTCTGCAGCCACGACTGCATCGGTCTGACCCCGGCGCATCCGCGCCAGATCCAGCAGTAGCAACCCACGGGAGATTTGGACCATGAGCGATCCCTTCATCGGCGAAATCAAGATGGTCGGCTTCAACTTCGCGCCACGCGGCTACGCGTTCTGCGACGGCAGCATCCTCGCGATATCGCCCAACACCGCGCTGTTCTCGCTGCTGGGCACGATGTACGGCGGCAACGGCACCACCAACTTCGGCCTGCCCGACCTGCGCGGGCGCGCGCCGGTGGGCATGGGCACCGGGCCGGGGCTCAGCACCATCGTGCAGGGCGAGCTGTCGGGCACCGAGAACGTGACCATCCTCAGCAACCAGATGCCGATGCACACGCACACAGCGCAGGCCAGCATCCAGATTCCCGCCGTGGCTGCCAGCACCAACGTGCAGGCGGCGCCTGCAGAAACCACCCTCCTCGGGCCGGTGACCGCCGGGGGCCGCCCCGGTGCGATGTACAGCACCGATGCGGCGTCGACGACACTGGCACCGTTCAACAATCCGGTCACGGTCGCACCAGCCGGCGGCAGCCAGCCGCTGCCGATCCGCAATCCGTATCTGGGCACCAACTTCATCATCGCGACCGAAGGCATCTTCCCGTCGAGAAGCTGAAACCGAAGGCAGCACCATGTCCAAGAAGCCGCTCCGCCCCACACCGTCGCCGTTTCCGATGATGCTCGCGCTCGAGCCGAGACTGATGTTCGACGCCTCCATCGGCGTGGTGGCGGATGCGGTGTCGCATGCGCTGCCCACTCATGCCGACGCCGACACGCACCCGCTCGCCGCGCTGGTGCCGCACACCGAGGCCACGCCGCGGCACGAGGTCGTGTTCGTCGATGAGCAGTTGCAGAACCTGCAGCAGTTGCTCGGCGCAATGCGCCAGGGGGCCGAGGTGGTCGTGCTCGACGGCAGCAAGGACGGCTTCGCGCAGATGGCGCAATACCTCGCGGGACGGCACGACATCGACGCGATCTCGCTGGTGTCGCACGGCGAGGAAGGCGCGGTACAGGCCGGCACGACATGGCTTACGGCCGGCTCGCTCGCGTCGCACGCCGATGCGCTCAAGGCCATCGGCTCGGCGCTGGCCCCGGACGGCGACCTGCTGCTGTATGGCTGCAAGGTCGGTGCGGGCCCGGCCGGGCAGGTGCTGCTCGACAACATCGCCACGCTCACCTCAGCCGACGTGGCCACCTCCACCGACAACACCGGCGCCACCTCGCTCGGCGGCAACTGGACGCTCGAACGCAGCACCGGCCACATCGAGACCGGCCTGTTCGCGAGCGCAGCGGCGCTGGCGGGGTACGACGCCCTGCTGGCCGCCCCCACCACCGAAACCTTCGACGGGGTCGCGTTGAGCGGCGGCTACAGCTTGGGCACGGTCGGGGCAGCGCGCACCATCGACGGCTGGACCTTCACGCTGCTCAACGCCAGCGGCACGCAGGACACCGGCGGATACGTGGACGTCACGAACGTCAGCGCTGATACCAGCTTGGCAAACAACGGTTCGGACCATGCGGCGCTCTTGAACGGCACCTATGCCGCCACCACCGGGCAGGCCGCCGCGGTCATGAAGGCCACGACGGGCGAGGAGTTCTCGTTCCAATCCATCACTGTAGAGCTCGGCTTCTCCAGCGGGGGCGATTACCGGCTCGTCGGCTACCGCGACGGCAGCACCGTCTCGGGCGCCACGCAGGACTTCACGGCCGCCTACGGATCCGGTGGAACGGTGGTCAGCGTTTCGGGCAGCGCCTGGCAGAACGTCGACGAGGTCCGGATCGTGCGCCAGAGCGGCGCCACCGACATCTCCATTTATGTCGACGACATCACCGTTTCCGCCGCCGTGGTGCCGCCGACGATCACCAGCGCCACCTACAACGTCAGCACCGGCGTGCTCGCGGTCACCGGCGCCAACATGACCACCGGCGACACGATCGACCTGAGCAAGCTCACCCTCACCGGCGAGGGCGGCAGCACCTACACGCTCACCACGACCCCCAACGTCACTGCCTCGAGCAGCACGGCCTTCTCGGTAACGCTAAACGCCACCGACCAGGCGGCCATCAACCAGATCCTCAACAAGAACGGCACCTCCTCCACCGGCGGCACCACGTTCAACCTCGCCGGCGCCGCCAACTGGGACGCCACAGCATCGGCCTCGGCCGACCTCACCGGCAATGGCATCACCGTGAGCAACGTGGCTGCGCCGGCGGTCACCAGCGCCACCTACAACGCCAGCACTGGCGCCGTGGTCGTCACCGGCACCGGCTTGCTCAAGCTCAGCGGCTCGACCAACGACATCGTCGCCAACAAGTTCACCTTCACCGGCGAAGGCGGCAGCACCTACACGCTGACCGACACCAGCAACGTCGAGATCACCTCCGGCACCAGTTTCACGCTGACGCTCAGCGCCACCGACAAGGCGGCCATCAACCAGATCGTCAACAAGAACGGCACTTCTTCCACCAGCGGCACCACCTACAACCTCTCGGCCGCGGAAGACTGGAATGCCGGCGCCGATGCCGCTGTCGTGATTGCCGACACCACCGGCAACGGCATCACCGCCAGCAACGTCGCGGTGCCCGCGATCACCAGCGCCACCTACAACGAAAGCACCGGCGCACTGGTCGTCACCGGCACCGGGTTCCTGTCGCTCAGCGGCGCCACCAACGACATCGTCGCGAACAAGTTCACCCTCACCGGTGAAGGCGGCAGCACCTACACGCTGACCGACACGGCCAATGTCGAGATCACCTCCGGTACCAGCTTCACGCTGACGCTGAGCGCCACCGACAAGGCCGCGATCAACACGATCGTCAACAAGAACGGCACCAGCTCCACGGGCGGCACCACCTACAACCTGGCCGCCGCCGAAGACTGGGCCGCCGGTGCCGATGCCGCCGTGGTGGTGGCCGACCTCACCGGCAACGGCATCACCGTGAGCAACGTGGCCGTGCCCACGATCACCAGCGCCACCTACAACGAGAGCACCGGTGCGCTGGTGGTCACTGGCACCGGCTTCCTGTCGGCCAGCGGCGCCACCAACGACATCGTCGCGAACAAGTTCACCCTCACCGGCGAGGGGGGTTCGACCTACACGCTGACCGACACGTCCAACGTCGAGATCACCTCCGGCACCAGCTTCACGCTGACGCTGAGCGCCACCGACAAGGCCGCGATCAACACGATCGTCAACAAGAACGGCACCAGCTCCACGGGCGGCACCACCTACAACCTGGCCGCCGCCGAAGACTGGGCCGCCGGTGCCGATGCCGCCGTGGTGGTGGCCGACCTCACCGGCAACGGCATCACCGTGAGCAACGTGGCCGTGCCCACGATCACCAGCGCCACCTACAACGAGAGCACCGGCGCACTGGTCGTCACCGGCACCGGCTTCCTCTCGCTCAGCGGCGCCACCAACGACATCGTCGCCAACAAGTTCACCTTCACCGGTGAAGGCGGTAGCACCTACACACTGACCGACACCGCCAACGTCGAGATCACCTCCGGCACCAGCTTCACGCTGACGCTGAGCGCGACAGACAAGGCCGCGATCAACACCATCGTCAACAAGAACGGCACCTCCTCCACCGGCGGCACCACCTACAACCTGGCGGCCGCCGAAGACTGGGCCGCCGGTGCCGATGCCGCGGTGGTGGTGGCCGACCTCACCGGCAACGGCATCACCGCCAGCAACGTCGCGGTGCCCGCGATCACCAGCGCCGCCTACAACGAGAGCACCGGCGCACTGGTCGTCACCGGCACGGGCTTCCTGTCGGCCAGCGGCGCCACCAACGACATCGTCGCCAACAAGTTCACCTTCACCGGTGAAGGCGGCTCGACCTACACGCTGACCGACACGGCCAACGTCGACATCACCTCGGGCACCAGCTTCACGCTGACGCTGAGCAGCACCGACAAGGCCGCCGTCAATCTGATCATCAACAAGAACGGCACCAGCTCCACTGGCGGCACCACCTACAACCTGGCCGCTGCCGAAGACTGGGCCGCCGGTGCCGACGCAGCGGTGGTCGTGGCCGACCTCACCGGCAATGGCATCACCGCCAGCAACGTCGCGGTGCCCGCGATCACCAGCGCCACCTACGACGCCAGCACCGGTGCATTGGTCGTCACCGGCACTGGCTTCCTGTCGCTCAGCGGCGCCACCAACGACATCGTCGCCAACAAGTTCACCTTCACCGGCGAAGGTGGTTCGACCTACACGCTGACCGACACCAGCAACGTCGACATCACCTCGGGCACCAGCTTCACGCTCACGCTGAGCGCCACCGACAAGGCCGCGATCAACACGATCGTCAACAAGAACGGCACCAGCTCCACGGGGGCTACGACCTACAACCTGGCCGCCGCCGAAGACTGGGCCGCCGGTGCCGATGCCGCGGTGGTGGTGGCCGATCTCACGGGCAACGGCATCACCGCCAGCAACGTGGCCGCGCCCACGATCACCAGCGCCACCTACAACGAGAGCACCGGCGCGCTGGTCGTCACCGGTACCGGTTTCCTCTCGCTCAGCGGCGCCACCAACGACATCGTTGCCAACAAGTTCACCTTCACGGGCGAAAGCAACGCGACCTATACGCTGACCGACACGTCCAACGTCGAGATCACCTCCGGCACCAGCTTCACGCTGACGCTGAGCGCCACCGACAAGGCCGCGATCAACACCCTCGCCAACAAGAACGGCACCTCCTCCACGGGCGGCACCACCTACAACCTGGCCGCTGCCGAAGACTGGGCTGCCGGTGCCGATGCCGCGGTGGTCGTGGCCGACCTCACCGGCAACGGCGTCACCG
>CBIHRS010000093.1:0-13293 GCA_966212505.1 uncultured bacterium | reverse complement strand
CGTTTCATCGAGAACCGCGCGGCGATGCGAACTGAACGACATGGGGGCTAACGTTCGACATGAGCGGCATGCCCCGGCTTGCCGGGGCATGTCCGCTCGATGGAGGGGTTAGGCGTCGGCCTCACCAGCCGAGCGGCCTCTTGAGCCGGAGGACAACCAGGGAAGACACAGAAGAACATATGCCACTGCTTCACTGTTTCTCACTCGAGCGTTGCTCTACGCGCTCACTTTGGCGACACCTGACGCAAACCCGGTCTTCGGTTTGCTCCGCTGAGCAAAGGACAGCACCGGAGAGGTGAGTGCTGCACAGCAGCCGCCGGCAACGAATGCAATGACCGCCGCCAACGGGAAGAAACTCTCTGCGGCACTCAACGCAGCGAAACGGAACGGTAACTCCCAGCACAGACACAGCTCGGCGCTCCCTAATACGCCTAACGTGTTTTCGACGACACCAAGCCGTCCCTTACATTGTCCAATAACACCTTCGGAACGCTCCATCCCCACAAGCCTGCTCGCACCTAACCCCGCTTGCCCGCTCACTATTCCACCCGTAGACTGTACACATATACAGCCATAACAGGTGAGCAACAAAGTGGACAAAGCTCGACCCACTCCGGGAGGCCAACGCCTGATTCCACAGGTGATCGAGCGGGCTCGGTACCTGCACTACAGCATCCGCACCGAGGAGGCGTATGTCTACTGGATCCGGCAGTTCGTGCGCTGGGCGGGGTTGCGGCATCCGCGGGAGTTGGGGCGGCCGGAGATCGAGGGCTTTTTGACTCACTTGGCCAATGAGCGGAAGGTGGCGTCGGCCACGCACCGGCAGGCCTTGAGCGCGCTGCTGTTCCTCTACAAAGAGGTGCTGGGCATCGAGCTGCCGTGGATGCAGGAGATCGGGCGGCCGCAGGCGCAGCGCCGGCTGCCGGTGGTGCTCACGGTGCCCGAGGTGCAGCAGGTGCTGGTGCAGATGTCAGGCGAGATGGGGCTGCTGGCCCGGCTGCTCTACGGCACCGGCATGCGGTTGATGGAAGGCATACGGCTGCGCGTGAAGGACGTGGATTTCGATCGCGGGGTGATCATCGTCCGCGATGGCAAGGGCGGCAAGGACCGGGTCGTGATGCTGCCGCGCTCGCTGGCGGAACCGCTGCGCGAGCAGATGCGGGCATCGCATGCGCTGTGGGCTGCCGATCGGGAGCGGCAGCGCGCGGGCGTGCATCTGCCGCATGCGCTGGCGGCCAAGTTTCCGCGCGCCGCCGAATCGTGGATGTGGCATTGGGTGTTTCCCTCGCGCATGTTGACGGTCGATCCGCGCACCGATGTCGAGCGGCGCCACCACGTGCATGAAAAGCGGCTGCAGCGCGAGCTCAAGGCGGCCGTCGAACGCGTGGGCATCGCCAAGCCGGCCACCGTCCACACGCTGCGCCATTCGTTCGCCACGCACCTGCTGCAGGCCGGCACCGACATCCGCACCGTGCAGGAGCTGCTGGGCCACAGCGACGTGAGCACGACCATGATCTACACCCATGTGCTCAAGCTCGCCGCAGGCACGACCGCGAGCCCCCTGGATGCGCTGCGCCTCGCAGATGCCCCTGGGGCCGAGAGCAGCGCCGGGCCGTTCATGGCGCGAGAGGCGCAGGGCGCGTGGCAGATCACCACCGCGGTGTCGGCAGCGCGGATCTACGCCTGGCCCGATCCGTCGCCGGCCGCAGCGGCGGCGCCATCGCTTCAGCAGGCCGCATGAACAGCAGCACCCCGCCCCGCTCAAGCGCCACCGGCCCGCCACGCCGCCGCCGCTGGGTCGCGCACCTCGACATGGATGCGTTCTACGCATCGGTCGAGCTGCTGCGTTACCCCGAGCTGCGCGGCGAGCCGGTCGTCATCGGGGGCGGGCGGCGTCACCAGCCCGAGGTGCTGGCCGATGGCACGCGCCGCTTCGCCCGCCTGCGCGATTACACCGGCCGCGGCGTGATCACCACCGCCACCTACGCGGCGCGCGACTTCGGCGTGCATTCCGGCATGGGGCTGATGAAGGCCGCCCTGCTCGCGCCTGATGCGATCCTGCTGCCCACCGATTTCGATGCCTATCGCCGCTACTCGCGGATGTTCAAGGCCGCGGTGGCCGAGCTCGCGCCGCTGATCGAAGACCGCGGCATCGACGAGATCTACATCGATCTGAGCAACGTGCCCGGGGTGCACGACACAGTGGGCCACGATCCGCTGGGCGGCGTGCGAGGCGTCGCGCAGGAGATCAAGAACAGCGTGCGGCGCGCCACGGGCCTCAGCTGCTCGATCGGCGTCACGCCGAACAAGCTGCTCTCCAAGATCGCCTCCGAGCTCGACAAGCCCGATGGCCTCACGGTGCTCACCGAGGCCGACATCCCCGCGCAGATCTGGCCGCTGCCGGTGCGGCGCATCAACGGCATCGGGCCCAAGGCCGGCGCCCGGCTCGCCACG
Source organism: uncultured bacterium (assembly GCA_966212505.1). GTDB lineage: Bacteria > Pseudomonadota > Gammaproteobacteria > Burkholderiales > Burkholderiaceae_C > CAMLIZ01. The sequence continues at coordinate 10,839 of CBIHRS010000093.1, read as the reverse complement.
CTGGGCATCCGCACGGTGGGCGAGCTCGCCGCCTGCGATCGGGCCTGGCTGGTCGAGCACTTCGGGAAGAGCTATGGCGCCTGGTTGTACGACGCCGCCCACGGCCTCGACGACCGCCCGGTGGTCACGCACAGCGAGCCGGTCTCGATGAGCCGCGAGACCACCTTCGAGCGCGACCTGCATGCGGTGCGCGACAAGGCCGCGCTGTCGCGCATCTTCACCGAGCTGTGCGAGGAGTTGGCATCCGACCTGCAGCGCAAGGGCTACGTGGGCCGCACCATCGGCATCAAGCTGCGCTTCGACGATTTCAAGACGGTCACCCGCGACTTCACGCTGCCGCAGGGCATTGCCGACGCCGCCGCGATCCGCCGCGCGGCGGGCCAATGCCTCAAGCGGGTTGACCTCAGCCGGCGGCTGCGCCTGCTGGGCGTGCGCGCCGGCACGCTCTCGAAGCCCCGTCCCCCCAAGGCCCCGCCGCCAGCCGCCACGGTGCTGGCCACCGGCAGCGGCGATGCATCGGCGGCCCCCACGGCGCAGGAACCGCAGGATCCCGAGCTGCCGCTGTTCTGAGTCTATGAGCGGCAAAGACATACGCCGCCCGGCCGCATCGGGATGCACGGAGTTGCCCTGAAGCCGGATCGCCGGCCGCTCCGTATGATCGCCAGCCCATGAACACCTTGCGCCGCTCCACCGCCCTCCTCGCCTTGTGCACCCTGGCCGCCGCCGCGGCCCATGCCGGCCCGGTGCAGGTCACCGTCACCAGTGCCGACGGCAAGCCGGTGCCCGACACCGTGGTGCTGGTGCAGCCCACGGCGCCGTGGCAGCCGCAGCCGCTGCCGGCGCCGGTCGTCATCGCGCAGAAGGACATCAAGTTCGTGCCATATGTCTCGGTCGTTCCGGTGGGCGGCACGGTGCGCTTCGTCAACAAGGATGGCTTCGACCATCACGTGCGCTCGCTGCCCGGCGGCCCGCTGGGCACGATCGCGCCGGCCAAGCAGTTCGAGATCCGCATGCCGGCGGCCACCGCCAGCCACGAGGCCAGCAACGACCTCAAACTCGACCTGCCGGGCGTCATCGCGCTCGGCTGCCACCTGCACGGCTCGATGCGCGGCCATGTGTTCGTCAGCACCACGCCGTGGTATGCCGTGACCGACGCCAATGGCAAGGCCACCATCGCCGGGGTGCCCGAGGGCCAGGCCGAGCTCAAGCTGTGGCATCCCGAGCAGCTCACCGACCAGCCCGACATGCGCATCCAGGTGGCCGCCGCCAGCACCGCCATCTCGGCCGACGCCAAGCTCAACTTCACGCCCAAGCCGCGCACCAAGGCGCCGGCACGGCAGCAATACAGCTACTGAGCTCGCGCCGGGCCGACCCCAGCCAGCTCAGGCCCTCTCGGAGGGAGGACGCCGTATTCGGCGGCCGGGTGTCGTCATCTGAACCGGCGCATCGCAAGGTGCCGTGCAATCCTGCACAGCACCGATGCATCCAAACGCCGCGGGCCTGCGTAGCCTCGGGCATCTTCACCCGAAAAGATGCCGATGCTCCGCTCTTCCTTCTGGCTGCTGCTCGCGCTGGCGTGCACGGCCGCTCCTTCCGCACAGGCGCAGGTCCGCTTCGGCGGCCAGGGCAAGCTGCTGCTGACCGGCGGCGTCAGCAGCATCGACGGCGCCGCCGGCGGCGGCCTCACCCCCTGGGCGCTCACCGCCAGCTATGCCACCGAAGGCGAGCTCGGCGCCACCGCCCACCTCACCCGCGCGACGACGCAGGACTACGCGCTCACGGCCTACGGCGTCGCCATCGGCTGGAACGATCGGCTCGAACTCTCGCTCGCCCAGCAGGATTTCGATGCCGGCGTCGTCGTACCCGGCACCACGCTGCGCCAGACCATCGCCGGCCTCAAGTTCCGGCTGATCGGCGATGCCGTGCTCGACAGCGACAGCTGGCGCCCGCAGCTCGCGCTCGGTGCCGAGTTCAAGCACCTCGACCCCGGCGCGGCCGTGGGCGGCGTGCTCGATGCGGTGCAGGCCAGGCGCAGCGGCACCGATGTCTACCTGAGCGCCACCAAGCTGCTGCTCGCACAAGGCCTGCTGCTCAACGGCACGCTGCGCGCCACCAAGGCCAACCAGAACGGCCTGCTCGGCTTCGGCAGCAGCGCGCACACCGGCTACCACCTCGAGCCGGAGGTGTCGGTGGCCTGGCTGCTGCGCAAGAACATCGCGCTCGGCGCCGAATACCGCGCCAAGCCCAACAACCTGGCCTTCGCCGGCGAGGCCTTCAACGAGCAGGCCTGGAAGGACGTGTTCATCGCCTGGGCACCCTGCAAGCGCGCGTCGCTGACGCTGGCCTACGTCGACCTCGGCAACATCGTCGGCCACCGCCGGCAGACCGGCGCCTACGCCTCGCTGCAGCTCGCAATGTGAGCATCGAAGGACCGCCCACCATGACACGCCTGCACACCCTCATCGCCTCGCTCGTCCTCGCGTGCTGTGCCCACGCTGCACACGCACAGGCCGCCCCCGACGACACGCTCTACCAGGCCCTGGGCGCCCGGCCCGGCCTCGTGACGCTGATGGACGATTTCATGGCGCGGCTGCTCGCCGACCCGCGCACCGCACCCTTCTTCAAAGATGCCAACCAGCCGCACATCAAGTCGCAGCTGGTCGACCAGATCTGCGAGCTCTCGGGCGGCCCCTGCAAGCTCAAGGGACCGGACATGAAGAAGGTGCACGCCGGCGTCGACATCGACAAGGCCGCGTTCAACGCGCTGGTCGAGGTGCTCCAGCACAGCATGGATGCGCAGGGCATCGCGTTCTCCACGCAGAACCGCCTGCTCGCCAAGCTGGCACCCATGCACCGAGAGATCGTCAACGTCCCCTGAATTCCAGCGCGGGTTGACATAGGGCAAGGCCACCGCGGCGCGGCCTCACTAGGCTGGCCGGGTTGTTCGGAGCACACCCATGTCCATCCTCGCCTGGTCCGACGAACTCGCGCTGCAGCAGCCCCAGATGGATGCCACGCACCGCGAGTTCGTCCAGCACCTGCAATCCACCGAATCCGCGCTCAAGGAACCGGCGCCGCAATGGCTGGCGCACTACGACGCGTTGCTGGAACACACCGTCGAGCACTTCGCGCAGGAAGAACGCTGGATGCGCGACATCGGCTTCGCACCCGAGAACTGCCATGCGCGCCAGCACGCCAGCGTGCTGCAGACGATGCGCGAGGTGCGCGATCAGCTGCAGGCCAGGCCCGACCCCACGCTGCTGCGGCAGCTGCTGCTCGAGCTGGGCCAGTGGTTCAGCCTGCATGCGCGCTCGATGGACGCGGCCCTGTGCGAGACCGTCAACGCCGCCGGCTACGACCCCGCGAGCGGCGCCTGCGAACACCGGCTCGCGCCGGATGCGCCGGCCCGCCACACCTGCGGCAACTCCAGCTGCGCCTGAGCCTCGCCACCATCGGCTAGAGTCGGCGCATGGCCGCCGACGATGTTCGCTTTCCGTCGATCGACGCGCTGCGTGCCTTCGAGGCCGCGGCGCGGCTCGGCACCTTCGAGCGTGCGGCCGATGAGCTCGCCGTGACGGCCAGCGCGGTCAGCAAGCGCATCGCCAACCTCGAGGAGCTGCTGGGCACGCCGCTGCTGCTGCGCGGGCCCAAGGCGCTGTCGCTCAGCGCCGCCGGCAAGGAATACCTGGAGCAGGTGCGCGCCGCGCTCGGCCTGCTCGCCGCGGTGCCGCTGCACAGGCGCGCGGCGCAGCGCATGCAGCGCCTGCGCGTGCGCGCCACGCCCACCTTCGCGCGCCAGATCCTGGTGCCGCAGCTCGAGGCCTTCACCACCGCGCATCCGCAGGTCGAGCTGGAGGTGGTGCTGTCGATCCCCTTCCTCGACAGCGGCCAGGCCAGCGCCGCCGATGTCGAGGTGCGCACCGGCGATGCGCTCACCCTGCCCGAGCATGCCGAACACCTGATGCACGACGTGGTGATGCCGATGGCCGCGCCCGCGCTGCTGCAGCGCCATGCGCCGCTGCGCACGCCAGCCGACCTGCAGGCGCTGCCGCTGCTGCGCACGCCGCTGGAGCCGTGGGCGCCCTGGTTCCAGGCCGCCGGCCTCGCATGGCCCGAGCCCTCGCAGGGCCCCAAGCTCGTCGACCTCGGCCTCACGCTCGAAGCCGCGGTCAGCGGCCAGGGCGTTGCGCTGGCAAGGCCCTCGCTCGCGCGGCATTGGCTCGCCGCCGGCAGCCTGCAGCCGCTGTTCGACATCAGCGTAGCGCCGGCCCAGCAATACCTGCTGCAGCGCCACCTGCCCGGCGAAGCGGCCGATGCCTTCGCCGCGTGGCTGCACCAGGTGTGCGAGCGTGCCGCGGCCGATGGCCTAGCGCTGGTGCGCGAGCGGCTTTCCGGCTCGCCCTGAAGAAAATTCCGCGTGGCGCGCGAGCCGCCTGCTTAGCATTCGCGCACACCGAAGAGGAGACGATGCGATGCCCGTGATCACCACGATCGAAGACCTGCGCGTGCTGGCCAAGCGGCGCGTGCCGCGCATGTTCTACGACTACGCCGATTCCGGCTCGTGGACCGAGAGCACCTACCGCGCCAACGAGTCCGATTTCCAGCAGATCAAGCTGCGCCAGCGCGTGGCCGTCAACATGGAAGGCCGCAGCCTGCGCACGCAGATGGCCGGGCAGGACGTGGCCATGCCAGTGGCGCTGGCGCCCACCGGCCTCACCGGCATGCAGCACGCCGACGGCGAGGTCCTGGCCGCGCGCGCGGCCGAGTGGATGGGCGTGCCCTTCACGCTGTCGACGATGAGCATCTGCTCCATCGAAGACATCGCGGCCCACACGAAGGCGCCGTTCTGGTTCCAGCTCTACGTGATGCGCGACCGCGCCTTCATCGAGGACCTGATCGACCGGGCCAAGGCCGCGAAATGCTCGGCGCTGATGCTCACGCTCGACCTGCAGATCCTCGGCCAGCGCCACAAGGACCTGAAGAACGGCCTCTCCGCACCGCCCAAGCCCACGCTCGCCAACCTGATCAACCTGTGCACCAAGCCGCGCTGGTGCCTCGGCATGCTGGGCACGAAGCGGCGCGGCTTCGGCAACATCGTGGGCCACGTGAAGGGCGTGGCCGACATGTCGTCGCTGTCGTCGTGGACGGCGCAGCAGTTCGACCCCACGCTGTCGTGGGCCGACGTCGAATGGATCAAGAAGCGCTGGGGCGGCAAGCTGATCCTCAAGGGCATCCTCGATGCGGAAGATGCCCGGCTCGCCGCCGATTCGGGCGCCGATGCATTGATCGTCAGCAACCACGGCGGGCGCCAGCTCGATGGCGCGCCGTCGTCGATCCACGCACTGCCGGCCATCGTCGACGCCGTGGGCGATCGCATCGAGGTCTGGCTCGACGGCGGTATCCGCTCAGGTCAGGACGTGCTGAAGGCCGTGGCGCTGGGCGCGCGCGGCACGCTGATCGGCCGCGCCTTCCTCTACGGCCTGGGCGCGATGGGCGAGGCCGGCGTGCGCACCGCGCTGCAGATCATCCAGAAGGAGCTCGACCTCACGATGGCCTTCTGCGGCCGCACCGACATCCGGCAGGTCGACCGCAGCATCCTGCTGCCCGGCACCTACCCCACGGCCTGATCGCCCAGGGTGCCCGGCAGCCCGCGCATGTAGGCTGCCAGCGCCTCGATCGCGTGGCGCACCTTGGCCGGCTGCGCATCGCGCTGCGGCGTCACGGCCCAGACGTCCATCGGCCGCAGCTGCCAGTCGGGCAGCACCCGCACGAGGCGGCCGGCCTGCACGTCGTCGTGCACGTCGAGCGACCCCATCACCGCGATCCCCAGCCCCGCGGCGCACATCTGCTGCAGCGAGAGCTGGTTGTTGCTGGTGATGCGCGGCTCCACCCGCATCGCACGCTGCTGGCCCTGCGGCCCGTGCAGCTCGAACTGCAGGCCGGAGGCATCGCGCGCGAAACCCAGCCACTGGTGCAACAGCAGTTGCTCGGGCTGGTCGAGCGGCCCGTGCTGCGCCAGATAGTCGGGCGACGCGCACAGCCACATGCCGAAGCTGCACAGCCGGCGCGCCACCCAGCTCGAATCGGGCAACCGGCCGAAGCGCAGCGCCAGGTCGATGCGCGACTCGATCAGGTCGATGTGGGCATCGTCGACCAGCAGCCGCAGGCGCAGCGCCGGATGCCGCGCCAGCACGTCGGCCAGCGCGGGCGCGATGTGGCGCGCGAAGCCCACCGTGGCCGACAGGCGCAGCTCGCCCGACGGCGCCTCGCGCGACACGCTGAGCTGCAGTTGCGCCCGCTCGGCGGCCTCCACCATCGCGGCGCATTCGGCATAGAAGCGCTCGCCGGCATCGGTGAGCGTGAGCTTGCGCGTCGAGCGGTGCAGCAGCGTCACGCCGCCGCTGCGCTCCAGCGCCCGCACCTGCTGGCTCACCGCCGAGGTGCTCATGCCCAGCTGGCGCGCCGCCCCGCTCATCGAGCGCAACCGCACCACCGCGGCAAACACCGCCATGCGCTTCAGATCGTCCATCGTGAAGTACAGCTTAACAAAGATGTTCGAAAAGACCGACTACCGGCCTCATTGTGAAGCCTCTATCGTTGCACCACTCGTTCACCACTTCAGAGGACTGCACATGAAGATCGCACTCATCGGCGCCACCGGCTTCGTCGGCTCGGCCGTGCTGCAAGAACTGCTGCAACGCGGACATGAGGTCACCGCGCTGGCGCGCGACCCGGCCAAGCTCGCCGCCCAGCCCAAGCTCACCGTGGTGAAGGCCGACGTCACCGATGCCGCGCAGGTCGCCCAGGCCGTGGAAGGCCAGCAGGCGGTGATCAACGCCTACAACCCGGGCTGGAACGCGCCCGACCTGTACAACGCCTTCCTGGCAGGCTCGCGTGCCATCCTGGCCGGCGTCAAGCGTGCCGGCGTCAAGCGGGTGCTGGTGGTCGGCGGCGCCGGCAGCCTGCAGGTGGCGCCCGGCGTGCAGCTGGTCGACACGCCCGAGTTCACCTCGCACGTGCCGCCCAACATCGTGCCCGGCGCCAAGGCCGCGCGCGACCTGCTCACCGAGATCCGCAGCGAGACCGCCCTCGACTGGACCTTCCTGTCACCGGCCGCGATGCTGCAGCCCGGCGAGCGCAAGGGCCGCTTCCGCATCGGCGCCGACGACCTGCTGATGGATGGTGACAAGCCCGGCAGCATCTCGGTGCAGGACCTGGCCGTGGCCATCGTCGACGAGATCGAGCAGCCGCGCCATGTGCGCCAGCGCTTCACCGTGGCGTACTGACAGCCGGGCCGGAGGGCGGCTCGTGCGACCATGCCGGTCGACAAGCCGCCCTTCCCGCCCATGAACTACAGCATCATCCGCGACGAACAACGCCTGCGCCACTTCATCGCCTGGCTGCCCGAACTCCAGAAGCACGAGACCTACTACGTCTCGCTGCTAGCCCGCGCCAAGTACTGCCGCGACAAGGCCGAGTTGCCCACCGACAAGTCGCAGCTCAAGCGTTTCACCTCCGACAAGGCACGCCTGGTCGACAAGATCCGCCAGCTCGAATGCGCGCTCGGCGCCTACCGCGCCCGCGGCCAGCCGGTGCCACCGGAGTCGCTGGCGATCTACATCACGCCCAATCCGCGCAACCTGGAGCTGGCCGCCAAGAACTCGCTGGTGCGCCTGGCCGAGCTGATCACGCGCGACTACAACGGCTACAACCCGCACCAGGAGGTGCTCAACGAGCTGCACCGCGCCTGCAGCCGCAAGGTCTATTTCGACCTCGATTTCGACCATGTGGCGCCGGAAGACGTGCTGGCCCAGGCCGACGGGCACATCAACCGCGACTGCCTGCATGTGCTGAAGACGCGCGGCGGCTTCCACCTGCTGGTGGAGCTGGCCCGCATCGACAAGCGCTTCGAGAAGACCTGGTACCCCCGGCTCACCGCGCTGGAAGGCTGCGACGTGCGGGGCGACAACCTGGTGCCGATCCCCGGCTGCACGCAGGGCGAGTTCGTGCCTTCCCTCATTTGAAGGATCCGGTTTTGCTGACGCGAAACTTACGGCCGCCTAAAATCTGCGCATCGCTGTCGCAGTCGGAGCCGTGCCATGACCCTTCACCAGCTGTCCGTCCTGAAGCAATGGCACGTCTCCCACAAGCGCGAGCGGCCGATCGAGTTCCACACCTGGGACGCGATGCTCACGCTGTGGATCATGGGCTGGATGGGCGTGCCCGCCGCCGTGATCCTGTGGAAGCTCAGCGGCGTGCTCGCCTGCACGCTCTTCTTCTTCGCGCCCACCGGCTACGTGCGGCTGCGCGAGCGGCTGCACCAGAGCGGCCGCCTGCGCTGCGACTGGCTGAACGCGCTGCGCGGCTGACGCCCGGTCAATCCGCCTCAGTGGTGTGCAACACGTCGAGCGCGTCCTGCACGATGCGTGCGATCCGCTCGGCATCCACCGCCTGCGGCGTGCGCAGCTTCAGGTAGCGCACGCCCTTGCCGCCGCCCTCGAGCTGCGTGTATTGCGCGGCCAGCGCCGCCCCCTTGAAGAGCTGCAGGTTGACGTGGCTCTTGTGCGGCACGATGGCCACGGCGTTCATGCCGTCGAGCTGGTAGACGAGGTTGCCCCAGCGCACCGTGGGGTGCAGCTGCGGCGCCGCCGCCGTCACCGCGGCATGCAACGCCCTGGCCGTCGCCCGCTGATCGGACGTCAGCATGTCGAACCAGGACTCGATCAGGGCGCCCGAGCGCAGCAGAGTCCTCATGATGAAAATCAATCCTTCAGAGTTCGCGCGACCCGAAGGTGTCGCAATTTGAAACGTTACCGCTTTGTAACCCGCGGCGGAACCAATTCACCCGCTGGGTGCTGGTGCCATGCGTGAAACTCTCCGGTACCACCACGCCGCGTGACTTTTTTTGCAGCGTGTCGTCGCCGATCTGCGACGCGGCATTCAGTGCCTCTTCCACGTCGCCGCTCTCGAGCCAGCCCTTGGTCTGCTGCGAATGGTGTGCCCACACCCCGGCCAGGCAGTCGGCCTGCAGCTCGACCCGCACCGACACCGCGTTGGCCTGCTCTTCCGATTGCCGACCACGCAATTGCTCGACCCGTTCGGTGATGCCCATCAGGTTCTGCACATGGTGGCCCACCTCATGGGCGATCACGTAGGCCTGCGCAAAGTCACCCGGCGCGCCGAGGCGCCGGTTCAGCGTGTCGAAGAAATCGAGGTCGAGGTACACGCGCTGGTCGTTGGGGCAGTAGAACGGCCCCATCGCCGCCTGCCCGCGGCCGCAGCCGGTGGGCGTGGCGCCGCGGTAGAGCACGAGCTTCGGTGCGCGATATCCGCCCTGGCTGCTGAGCAGTTGGCTCCACACGTCCTCGGTGTTGGCGAGAACGGTCGACACGAAGGCCGCCGCCTTGTCGTTGGGCGGTGGTGCGTGGGCCGGCGCCTGCGCCACCGGCGCGCCATCGCCGCCGCCGGTGAGCAGGTTCAGCATGGTCAGCGGGTTGATGCCGAAGATCCACCCGCCGATCAGCGCCACCACCACGGTGCCGATGCCGATCGACCGCCCGCCCAGGCCGAAGCCGCCGATCCCACCGCCGGCATCGCGCCGGTCCTCGACGTTGCTGCTCTCGCGGCTGCCTTCCCAGCGCATGATCGGCGCCCTATTCCGGAATGCGCAGCACCTGGCCCGGGTAGATCTTGTCCGGGTCGGTCAGCATCGGCTTGTTGGCCTCGAAGATCTTCGGGTACTGCGAGGCATTGCCGTAGACCTTCTGCGCAATCTTCGAGAGCGTGTCGCCCTTCTCCACGGTGTGGAAGCGCGCCGGCGCACCGGCCTGCGCGGCCACGGTGAGCTGGTCATCGACCTTGGCCACGCCGGCCACGTTGCCGCAGCACAGCACGATCTTCTCCTTCGTGGCCTGGTCGGGGGCCGTGCCGCGCACGGTCACCGTGCTGCTCGCGCCGTCGAAGCTCACCGCGAGGTTGTCGGCCTTCAGGCCCTGCTGGCCGATGTATTGCTTGATCGCATTGGCCGCCTGAATGTTCAGCTCGCCGACCTTGTCCTGCACCGACTGCTCTGAGCCAGCGGCAGGCGCACTCGTCGGCGCGGCCTGCGTCTGCGATGGCTGCGGGTGATGGAAGAGCTTTTCCCCGGCGTCCTTGAGAAAGCTGATCAGGCTCATGCGGAAACTCCTTGCGCAAGAAGGCTTGTCTCCGCCTTCCGGCAAGCGGCGTTCCAGCCGGGTGACCGCCGGTATCGGCCGCGCGGATCAGGACGGCGTGCGGCGCACGCCCGAGCCGTCGCGGCTCTCGGCCTCGTCGAGGCGGTGGTAGGCCTGGAACAGCTGCAGCGCCACGCGGCGCAGCACATCGTTGGCGCTGGCGTGCGCCTGCGCGATGCGCTCGTACGCGTAAAGCCGGTCATAGCACATGCGCGCCAGCTGCACCGGCCAGCCCTCGTGCAGCATCAGCGCCTTGAACTGCATCAGCTGCGCCACGCTCAGGTGCGCCCCGGTCGGCAGGCTGCGCCGCGCCACCGCCTGCGGCCACCACTCGGGGGTGGCGAACTCCGGGGGCAGCTCATCGAGCTCGGTCACTTGCGGCAGCGGGATCATGGCGGTCCTCACGATCGGCACGAAAAGATTCCGTGCTGACACTGTGGGCCGCTCGTCAACACCGCCAAGGGGCGATAAGCAACGCTTTCGCGGGCCAGTTCAGGCCCGCGGTCAGGCGCTCAGCCAGAGTTCAGGTCTTGGGCAGCGTGACGCCGCGCTGGCCCTGGTACTTGCCGCCGCGGTCCTTGTAGCTGGTCTCGCAGACCTCGTCGCTCTCGAAGAACAGCACCTG
>CBIHRS010000092.1:0-13704 GCA_966212505.1 uncultured bacterium | reverse complement strand
CTGGATCGCCTGGCGCTCGAGCCGAACATCCGTGCGGTCGAGAAGCGGAACTGGCAAGCCCGGTTTTATGCAGATGCGGAATGACGTGATGAGAAGGCCCCGAAGGCTTGCTGCCCTGGTGCTGTGCGGGCTGCCGTGCATGGCCCGGGCACAGTACGCCACGGGCCTGGTGTCCGATTGGGCCGCGGTGGTACTGCTAGGGCCGTGGCTGCTGCTGATCGGCGTGGGGATCTGGGCGGGGTGCTCGGCACGGTTCGCCTATCGCAAGCAGATGCTGCGTGCCGTGTTCTGGCCCATGGGTCTGTTCATCGTGCTCGACGCGAGCCTCATCACCACCGCCAACCTGAGCCACGGGCCTTACACCGAGCCGGCGTTCGCCGTGGCGCTTTACCTGTCGCTGTTGTCCGGCCCGTTGCTCCTGATCGTTTCGTCCGTCGTCTTTGCCGTGGCCGTGCGGCTGAAACGCCCGGCCTGAGAGAACCTCGGCAGAATCCATCCATGGCAAGCCAGCAAGACATCGCCGCGTTCATCCGCGCAGAGTTCCCCCAGACCCGTTGCCGCGTGCTCGAAGTGGGCAACGCCGGCGCCACCGTGCTGCACGAGGTGGGGCCGGCCGAGCTGCGGCCCGGCGGCACCGTCTCGGGCCCGGTGCTGATGGCCACGGCCGACGTGGCGCTCTATGTGGCCATCCTCGGCGAGATCGGCATCGTGCCGCTCGCGGTGACCACGTCGCTCAACATCAACTTCCTGCGCAAGCCGGTGGCCGAGAAGAACATCGTCGGCGTGTGCAAGCTGATCAAGCTGGGCAAGGCGCTCGCGGTCGGCGAGGTGGCGCTGTATTCCGAAGGCCAGCCCGAGATGGTGGCGCATGCGGTCGGCACCTATTCGATCCCTCGCCCGGGCAGCGCGGCGCGACCATGACACCGCTCTCGGCACTGAGTCTGAAGCATGTTCTCATCCGCCTACCTTCAGTTTTCTGGTCGCGGACCCCTGAGACATGAAGAGCAACTGCTGAAGGCCGAATGCGATCGGCTCGGCGTTCCGGTGATCCTGTACACGCGGAAGAACATCGAGCGAAGGAATCTGCCGTTGTCGAGGGAGACCTTCATCGCGGGTGACATGCCGGCGATGCACGGCGCGATGCGTCAGCTTGGCATCGACATTCCGGAGCCTGACGACTATCCCCTCAGCCTGCGCAGCTTCATGCATCGCCGCGTCTGGAAGTCGACCCTCGACACCGTGGAGCAGGGTATTTCCATGAACATGGGAGCGCCTGTCTTCGCGAAACCCGCTGAGCGACGCAAGAGCTTCACCGGCAGGGTGTTTTCCTCTTATGCCGATTTTTCCGCCGTGGGGAGTGTCAGCCGCCGACAGGAGGTCTGGTGCTCGGAGGTCGTTTCCTGGCGTTCTGAATTCCGTGTCTACGTCATCGGTGAGCGGATTGTTGGCATTGACCACTATGCAGGTGACCCCGGTGTTCCCCTCGATCGACGAGTGATCGACGACGCCTTGGCCGCGTATCGCCAAGCGGGCGAGACGCCATCCGCTTATGGCATCGACTTTGGTGTGCTGACATCGGGGCAGACCGCCTTGATTGAAGCCAACGACGGGTATGCGCTGGGCGCGTACAAGATCGAGGCCCGTCCCTACACCGAACTCGTGATGCGGCGATGGGCCGAATTGCTCGAGCGATCAGGCCTCCAAGAGGCTCGCCCTCTGAGCCACCCCTAGGTTGAGCCTGCACCGCGCTAGGGATTCCTGCGTTGCAGCGATCTTTCGATCATGGGTGCCTGTTCAACTCATGGATGCACCGAATGACGAACTCTTGGTACGTGAGGCCTACGACCTCGCATAGCGCTGTGCGGAATGGAACGACCTACGCGAACGCATGGGGTGGCTGGAACGAAATCGTCTGGAGTTCGCTGGCCGCTGGAGACACGCTGTTCGTCTGCGGCAATTTCAGCATCGGCGCAGGGGGATTGGCCGCGGGTGCACATGGCGGATCTGCGGAAAGGGCGGTCCGGATCTCGGGGCAATACGCAAGCGATCCTGGCAGCTTCACGGTGAGCGCGAGTTCGGCCTACTTTGCCAGCACGCGGCCCAACACTCACTATGTCGGCCTGAAGTTCACCGGCAACGATTCGAACGCGTTGCTCGTCCTCGCGAGTGCGACCAACTGCGTGTATCGGGACAACACCTTCGTTTCCGGGCCGGTGACCGCAGCGGTGAGTCTCTATCCTGCTTCGGGGCAAAACCACAGCCATGTCACGTTCGACGGAAACACGTTCACGGGCACGAACAGCACCGGTGCCGGCCTGGCCTTGAGCTGGTTTGTCACCGCGGGCATCAATTCAACGCTGACGAAGCTGACGCTCCGGAACAACCTTTTCCGCCAGTGCACCGGGGCATCCGCGCGCGCCGTGGTTCACCTGCGCATACAGGATGACGCGGCGGCCGCGTCGAAGATGTCCGACATCGAGATCAGCGACAACACCTTCATCGATTGCTCGAGCGTGTGCCTGGAAATCAACAGCGGGTTCAAGCAGCATGGCCACTCGACGGGCATCAGGATAGAAGGCAACAGGTTCATCAACTGCACCACGTCGAGCGTGGCCGACAGCCTCGGTGGCGCGATGAGGGTGTGGGGATTCGGACGATCGAGCGATCCTGCGTTCGGCGACAACGACATCTGCCGAAACTTCGCAAACAACGTTGTCGGAGCTGCCGGATTTGCGAATGTGTTCTATGGCTCATATCGCATCTTCGACAACGAGGCGAGGAATCTCTCGACGACGACGATCGACGGCAACGGTGTGCTGTTCGACTACGGCAACAACGGCTGCGAGGCCTGGGGCAACCGCTTCGTCAACTTGTCGGGCAAGGCGTCAGCGAACAACAGCGGGGTCGGGATCATGGTGCTCGATTCCACCAACATCTCGGTCTGGAGCAACTTCGTGGATGGATGCCAGGTCGGCGTGTTCTACGGCAGCGGCGTCGGCCTGGTGCCTCCGGGTGGTCAGTCGTCGGTGATCGACGGCAATACCTTCACTCGGGTGTCCAAGTTCGGGGTGTATTCGATCACCGCTGCGGACAAGGCTCGGAATGAGCTGCACAACAACATCTTCCAGGCGCTCTCTGCCACGGCGGTGAGTGTGAAGAATGACGGCGGGGCGTTCACGGGCCTCGAGACGCGCAATTGTTTCAACGGCTTTGCGGCGCCCGCAGGGTATTCGTTGAACGCGGCCGACATCACTGCCGACCCTCAGCTCGGCGACGCGGGCGTGCCTGCGGCGGGCTCGCCCGTCGTTGGCTCCGGTCAGTTCTACAGTCCAGAGGATGACCTCCTCGGTCGTCGCCGGCCGAATCCTCGGTCGATGGGGGCGGTGGAGCTGATGTAGGCCAAGCGCGGCTGGGCATGGCCGATACTTCGTTGCCCTGATCCGCCCGCCATGCCCACCTTCTCCTTCAGCACCGAACTCCCGATCACGCCCGAGGCCTTCTGGTCCCGCATGTCGATGTCGGCCGTCAATGCCGAGCTGAGGCCTCTGGTGTGCATGACCGCGCCGGCCGCGTTCAGGCGCGCCGAACTTTCGCAGTGGGCCACCGGCCGGGTGCTGTTCCGCAGCGTGGTGCTGCTGTTCTGCTGCCTGCCGGTGGATGTGCATGCACTCAGGCTCGAGCGCGTGGAGATGGGCCGCGGCTTTCTGGAGCGTTCCAGTTCATGGAGCAACCGGCTCTGGCAGCACGAGCGCACCACGCGGCCCACGGCCGCGGGCTGCGTGCTCACCGACACCGTCACGGTCGAAGGCCGCGTGCCGTTCGTCACGCGGCTGCTGATGCCGGTGTACGGCGCGGTGTTCCGCCACCGGCACCGCCGGTTGAAGCAGCTGTACGGCAGCGTGCCCGCGAGTCGCGCTACTTGACGATGGCGCGAAAGGTCAGGCTGATGCGTTCGCCGCTGCCGGGCGATCTGGGGATCGCATGCAGCCAGGTCGATTGCATCGCCATCGTCATGTAGAGCAGCGAGCCGGCGGGCAGGGCGTAGGCATGCTCGTTCTGCCTGTCGGCCTTGGCGCGGAACACGATCTCGCGCTCACTGCCGAGCGACACGATCGCCACGCCGGTGCCCGGCGCCAGCTCTTCGGCGGAATCGGAGTGGAAGCCCATCGACGAATCGCCGTCGACGTAGTAGTTCATCAGGCAGTTGTTGGGGCGGAAGCCCAGCGCCGCTTCGAGCCGGCTGCAGAGGTCTTCGATCTCGGCCGGTATCGGCACGGAGGCGTAGGAGATCTGCGAATAGTCGTACGACACGCCGAAGCTGGCGGTCTTACGCGCGCGCATGCGCTCGTCCCAGCGCACCGAGTGCTTCAGGTGCTCGAAGAGCGGTTCGGGGGCGGGCAGGAAGCCCGGGATGAGCAGGAGGTCGGGCGTCATCAAGAGGCCAGCCCCAGCGCCACGAACTCGCCGGTCAGCCGGCCGGCCACCTGGCCTTCGTGTTCCAGCACCGCCACCACGCTCGCGCGGGCCTTGCCCTTGCGCGCGAGCATGCGCGTGAATTGGGGCCAGGCGTCGGGGTCGGCCAGCGAAGATCGCGCGGTGAAGGCGCCCGCGATCGGGTGCTCGTAGTCCATCGTGTTGCGCTGGATGACCAGCCGGCTCGCCAGCCCCGCGCTGCGCAGCCTCAGGTGCAGCAGCGACCACGCCGCGAGGATGGCGACCGCCGAGGCGCTGCCGCCGAACACCGTGTCGCGGTGGTTGATGTTGGGTGCCAGCGGCGCCGCGAGCAGCACGCTGTCGTCGCCGGCCTGCTCGACCGAGACGGCCATCGCCTTCGACAGCGGGATGTGGTCATGCAGGTAGTGTTCGAGTTCGCGCGGCGACATCCGGGGCCTCCCGGCCGGGAGCGTGGTGGTGGGGCCACGATGCTACCCGTGATGCACATGGCCGTTGCCATGTTCGTTGCCGCTGTCGGAGGCGCGGCGCCTGCAGGCCGCGGCCGCGGCGGCGAGCATGGCGGCGCGGATCTCGCCCACGGTGCCCACCAGCCACTGGCCGCGCAGCGAGAAGATGATCAGCTCGTCTTCGCCGCTGCCGGCCTCGGCCGGATCGGCCTTGCGGCGCCTGAATTCCTTCAGGGCTTGGGCCGCGTAGGAATCGTCGCCGCGCGTCTCGGCGATGATCTGCGCCAGCGTTTCCTGGCATTGGATCGTGTGTTCGATGCGGCGGTCGGGCGTGACGCGCCGTTCCGGGCTGACCCCCGGCTGCCAGGTCAAGGAGCCCATGCTGCATCTCCCGTGTGATGGCGTCCGATTCATTGTGCGCCTCTGAGGCGAGATTGCAATGCGCAGGCGCAAGAACACAATGCCGCATGGACAACCCGATTGCGAAGACCGCCTGGTACTGCTGCGGCGCCCGCGCCCTCGATGCGCGCAGCGCCCATCCCGTGTGCGGCGACCACCTTGCCGAGCGCTTCATGGACGACGAGGCGAAGGCTGTGTTCCAGCGCTTCCTGCGCTTCAAAGGGCCCAATGCGTCGAATGCCGCGCGGCATCGCATCGTCGATGACCTGCTGCGCGACCGGCTGAAGGCGCAGCCCGATCTGCCGGTCTTCGTGCTCGGCGCGGGCTTCGACACGCGCGCGTTCCGGCTGCCCGGCGGCCGGTGGGTCGAGATCGACCAGCCGGCGCTGATCGCGCTGAAGGACCGCAAGCTGCCGGCGGCCGAGGCCCCCCATCCGCTGCAGCGCGTGGCGATCGACTTCACGCGCGAGGCCTTGGCCGACAAGCTCGCGCCCTGGGCCGGCACGCGCGGCGCCGTGGTGGTGCTCGAAGGCGTCAGCATGTACCTGCATGACGAGCAGATGCGCGACAACGCACGCACATTGCAGCGCCTGCTGCCTGGGCATCAGCTGATCTGCGATCTGGTCGACAGCCGCTTCTCGCGCCGCTACAGCCAGCCGATGCGCAAGGTGATCCGGCAGCTGGGCGGCGATTTCGCGCCGGCGCACGACGATCCGGCGGCCTTTGTCGAGAGCCTGGGCTACCGCCGCCTGGCCCAGTTCTCGATCGTCGGCCGCGCGGTGGAGCACGGCTCGGTGCTGATGCCGCGCTGGCTGTTCAACAGCCTGCTGCGCTCGCTGCGGGATGGGTACCAGGTGTACGTGTTCGAGGCCAGGGCCTGACATGGACACCTTCGACGAGTCGTCGCAGTGGCAGCGCATCAAGGCCCTGCTGGCCGATGCGCTCGAGAAGCCGGCCGCGCAGCGGCACGATTTCATCCGCGAGGCCGCGGGTGCCGACCAGGCACTGCGCGAGCGGCTCGATGCGCTGGTGGCCGCCGCCGCGCGTGAAGACACGCCGCTCGACACGCCGCCTTCGGCACTGGCGCTACAGGCGCTGGAGCAGGCTGCCGCCGATGGCTGGATCGGCCGGCGCCTCGGGCCGTGGCGCCTGCTCTCGCTGATCGGCGGCGGGGGCATGGGCCAGGTCTACCTCGCCGAGCGGGCCGACGGGCAGTACGAGCAGCGCGTGGCCGTGAAGCTGATGCGCGACGGCTTCGACCGCGCCTCGCTGGTCTCGCGCTTCCGGGCCGAGCGCCAGATCCTCGCCGGCCTCGACCATCCCAACCTCGCGAAGATGCTCGACGGCGGCATCACCGAGGAGGGCATACCGTACTTCGTGATGGAGCTGGTGGCCGGCCAGCCGATCGACGCCTACGCGCGCGAGCGGCAGCTGCCGGCGCGCGAGCGGGTGCGGCTCTTCCGCACCGTCTGCCAGGTGGTGCACTACGCCCACACGCGCGGCGTGGTGCACCGCGACCTGAAGCCGGCCAACATCCTCGTCACGCAGGACGGCGTGGTGAAGCTGGTCGACTTCGGCATCGCGAAGCGCCTGGCCTCCGGCACGACCACTGCCACCACCGCGACCGCGCAGCGCGCGATGACGCTCGACTTCGCCAGCCCGGAGCAGGTGCGCGGCGAGCAGCCCACGCCGGCCAGCGACATCTTCTCGCTCGGCGTCGTGCTCTACCTGTTGCTGGCCGACGCCGGACCGTACCCGCCCGGCGCCGACGAATACCAGCTCGCCACCGCCATCTGCGATACCGAGCCGCCGCCGCCCAGCGCGCGCGCCGAACGGCCGCAGCGGCGCCCGCTGCGCGGCGATCTCGATGCGGTGGTGCTGAAGGCGCTGCGCAAGGAGCCGGCACTGCGCTATGCCAGCGCCGAAGCGATGGCCGACGACCTGTTCCGCCACCTCGAAGGCCTGCCGGTGCAGGCGCGCCATGGCGCACTGAGCTATCGCCTCGGCCGGCTGCTGCTGCGCCACAAGGGCACGCTCGGCGCCACGCTGGCGATGCTGGTGGCCGGCGTGCTGGTGTCGGGCTACCTCGGCTGGCAGGCGCACCTGCAGCACCAGCGCGCCGAGCGCCACCTGGCCGACTTGCGCAAGCTGGCCAACGTGTTCATCTTCGACGTGCACGACTCAATCCAGCGCCTGGCCGGCTCCACCGCGGCGCGCAAGCTGGTGGTCGAGCGCGCGCTGGCCTACCTGCGCCAGCTCAGCGCCGAGCCCGACAGCGACCCCGCGCTGCAGGTCGAGACCGCGCAGGCCTACCGCCGCGTCGGCGACATCCAGGGCCGGCCCAATTCGCCCAGCCTGGGCGACCCTCAGGGCGCACTGGCGAGCTATCGCGCCGCGCAGGCGCTGCTGGCGCCGCTGGCAGCGCCCCAGGCGCGCGGCGAGGCCCATGCCAATGCGCTGCGCGAGCTGTCGCGCGTGTACCAGCGGCAGGGCGAGGTGCTGGCCTCGCTGTCGCGCTTCAACGAGGCCGAGTCGGCCTTCGCCGCGGGTGTGGACGCGGCGGCGGCGCTGCGCGCGCTGGCGCCGGACGACAACAGCGCGGCGCTGCGCCTGGCCGACATGTATGGCCAGCAGAGCGAGTTCTATGTGCTGAGCGGCAATGGCGAAGCGTTCATGCGCGTGTCCGACCTGGAGGAGCGCTTGCTCGAGGACGTGCTGCGCCGCGAGCCGGGCCTGCAGGGGGCGCAGCGCAGCCTGGGCGGCCACTACAACGCCCGCGGCGAATACCTGCTGCGGCATCGGCGCGATGCGCAGAGCGCGGCGCAGGCGCTGGAGGCCTTTCGAAAGAGCCTTGCGGTGTGGCAGCGCCTGCTGGCGGCTGCGCCGCGCGACCCGGTGCTGGGCTTCGCCGTCTCCGGCATGCACGCCAACATCGCCACGGCGCTGCTGCGCGGCGGCGATGCGGCCCACGCCGAGCAGGAATATCGCCTCGCACTCGAAGGCTTCGACGTGCTCACCGCCAAGGACCCCGGCGATGCGCAGCTCAAGGTACAGCTCGCCACCACGACCGGCAGCCTCGGCGAGGCGCTGCTGGCCAAGGGCGACAGCGCGGCTGCGGTGCAGGCTGCGCAGCAGGCCGTGCAGAAGTTCGAGCAGCTGCCGCAGGCCCTGCGCACCGACAGCGCCACACGCCGCGGCGAAGCCGAGACGCGCCATGTGCTGGCCCGCGCGCTGCAGGCCCAGGGTGCCACGGCCGAAGCCTGCCGCAGCTTTGCGCAGAGCCTGCAGATGCTGCAGGAGCTGGCGCGCAGCGCCGGCACCGAGGCCGGCGACCTGCAGCCCGAGACCGTGCGTGCTGCGATGCGGCCTTGCGCGAAGTAGGCCGCGTCAGAACCGGTAGCGCAGCTCGGCGCGGAGGCCGCGCGGTGGGAGCGGCAGGTCCTGCGGGACCAGGCCCGGCGCCAGCGAGGGTTCGCGCGCATCGGCATTGAACAGGTTGGTCACGCCGGCTTGCAGCGTCCAGCCGGCGCGCAGCGTGCGGCGCAGGTGGAGGTCGACGGTGGTGTAGTCGGGCCCCGGTGGCCGCGTGTCGCCCGCGGTGCGGTGCCGGCCGGCCACGCGGTTGGCCTGTGCGCCGGCCTGCCAGTCGCCGGCGGGGCGCCAGTCGGCGCGCAGCCAGGCATGCAGGCGCGGCGCGTAGCCGGCGTCGGCGCCGGTCGCGTCGTTGGTCGAGCGCTGGCGCGCCAGGTAGCCGCTCAGGCGCAGGTTGCGCCGCGCGTCCCACACCAGCTCCACCTCGCCGCCGAAGCCATGCTGGCGGCCCACGTTCTGGTAGGTGCCGCCCGGCGCCGGCGCGGGGTTGGGCACCGACGAGATCAGGTCGTTCATCGCATAGCGGAAGACGTTGAGGTTGAGCTGCAGCGCGGGCCGAGCCTGCCACGACACCGCGGCCTCCAGCGTGGAGATGCGCTCGGGCTTCAGCTGGGGGTTGGCGTTGGACACCGGGTTCACGCCGTAGAGCTCGCTGAAGGCCGGCGCACGGAAGGCGCGGCCGTAGAGGATCTTCGCGGTGAGGTCGAGCGCCGCGTCCCACACCAGCGCGAGACGCGGATTGCTGGTGTGGCCCACGTCGGAGTAGACGTCGTGGCGCCAGCCGGCGGTGAGCGTCCAGTCGCGCGCGAGGCTCCATTCGTCCTGCAGGTAGACGTGGTCGATGCGGCGGTGCTGCGGCAGGATGTGCGGCTGGATCGGCGTGTAGTCGATCACCGGGCCCGTGGGCACCGGCACGCCGGCCGGGTTGAGCCGGTAGTTCTTCCAGGTCTCGGTGCGGTAGAGCTTCACGTCGGCATGGCCTGCGCCGATGCGCAGCCTGTGCCGTGCGAAGCCGGCATAGCTGAGGTAGCCGGTGAGCCGCGAATCGCGCTGCCACCGGCCCGGGCCGCCCAGCACGCCGTCGGGGAACGTGCCGGTCGGAAAGCGCACGCCGGGCGGAAACAGCTGCAGGGTCGAACGCTCCGACACCTTGAAGTAGCTCAGCGTGGCGCCGGCGCCCCAGTCGCGCGTGAGCACCGGCTCGGTCCACGACAGGTCACTGCTGATGCGCTCATTGCTGCCCCGGCCCACCGGGTCCAGCGCCGACGAGACGCCGGTGCCGGTGCCCAGCTCGCGCCGCTGGCGGTAGATCGCATGCCAGCGCCAGCGTTCGTGCGACAGCTCCAGGCTGCCGTCCACCGCCCTGGCCTGCGCCTGCACCGGGCCCGGCGCCAGGCTGGCGTGGGTGCCGGTGAGCCGGTCGAGCCGGGTCTGCGCATCGGCGGCCACCGTCGGGTGCGGGCCGCCGGTGTGGCCGGCTCGCAGGTAGGCCGCCACGGCCAACGGGCCGAGCGCGCCGCCGTGCTGGATCCATGCATCCTGGGTGTCGAACGAGCCGCCGCGCAGGCCGAGCTCGGTGCCGCGTGCCTCGGCGGCCGACTTGGTGATGACGTTGATCACGCCGCCATAGGCCTCCGCCCCATACAGCGCCGAGCCCGGGCCGCGGATCACTTCCACGCGCGCCACGTTCTCCAGCGGTAGCCCGCCCCACGAGTTGCCCTTCTCGCCGGTGTAGGCCACCGTCACCGGCAGGCCGTTCTGCAGCATCAGCACCTGCGTGTCGACCGTGGTGCCGGTGAACACGCCGCGCACCACGTACAGCGGCTTGTAGAACGACGACGCCCGCATCACGTGCAGGCCGGGCACCGATTCGAGCACCTGGTCGAGATCGGTGGCGCCCATCGCGGCGATGTCTTCGGCGGTGATCACGCTCGCGACTGCCGGTGCGCGGCGCAGCGGCTGCAGCGAGCCGGTGGCGATGCTGATGCTGGCCTTGTCGCCATAGAGGCTCGCAAGCTCCGCCTCGTCGTCCTCGGCCGGCGCGGCCAACGCGGCCAGCGGTATCGCAAGCATGGAGGCGATACGGCATGCGCAATGGTGCATGGATGAATCCCATCTCCTCCCGCTGGGAGTATCGGTTCGGGCCTGGGGCCGGTGCTCCCGGACCTTCCCTAGCGACCCCGTCGCAGGTAGCGCGCCCCTGCGGCTGCCCGCCGCCGGCTGACGAGCGCCGTAACGGCGTGAAAAACCACGCGGCCTCGCGGGACCGCTCCGCGATACTGGCGGACGCAACAGCCACCGGAAGACGACAGCATCGAATCGCAAGGGACTGCATTGCGGGGGAGCCAAACCGCCACGGGAGCGCCGGGCCTGCCGGCGCAAGAACAGGTCGATGCCGAGCTCGCACGCTTGTTCTCCAGCCGCGCCTTCGCACAGTCGCGCCGGCAGCAGCACTTTCTGCATTACCTCGTGCACCATGCACTGAGCGGCAACCATGCGATCCTGAAGGAGACCGTGGTCGCGGTGGAGGTCTTCGGCCGCTCGGCCGATCGCTTCGATCCCCGGGCCGACAGCATCGTGCGCGTCGAGGCCCGCCGGCTGCGCCAGCGGCTGCTGCGCTACTACGCCGAAGAGGGGGCCCAGGCACAGCTGCGCATCGAGCTGCCGGTGGGCGGCTATGTGCCGCAGCTGCGGTGGTGCCCGCCGGCGCCGGCGGCCGAGGCGGTGTCGCGCACCGCGCGCGATCTGGTCGAGCGCGGCGAACACTTCCTGCGCCAGGGCAGCGAAGCGGCCTTGCGCAAGGCGCTCGAGCGTTTCGAGGCGGCCGCGCGCGAGGCGCCCGGTTGCGTGGCGGCCCACAAGGGCGAGGCCCAGGCTCGCATGGCGCTGGTGTGCGCATGGCATGAGCCCACCGTGCCGTGGATCTTGCAGGCACGCGCTGCGCTCGAGCGCGCGCTCGCGCTCGACCCTGCCGATGCCCACGCGCTGCTGCTGATGGGCGTGCTGCAACACCGGCATGGCCACGACTGGGCGGCCGCCGAGCCATTGCTGCGCCGTGCCGCGGAGCTCAAGCCCGACTGTGCGCTGGTGCGCTGCGGGCGCGGCACCTACCTGATGCTCGCTGGCCGCGGCGCCGAGGCCGAAGCCGAGCTGCGCCGCGCGCGCGAGCTCGATCCGCTGTACCTTAACGCGCGGCTGTTCATGGCCAAGCTGCGCATCTCGCAGCGCCGCTGGGACGATGCCGACAAGGAGCTCGAGGCCCTGCTCGACATCGCGCCGCAGCACTTCTCCGGCCTGCAGACGCGGGCCGACCTGCGCCGCTGCCGCGGCGAGCACGACGAAGCACTGGCGCTGTACCGCGAGCTGCAGTTGCAGTTCCCGGCCCATGCGGCCGGGCTGCTCGGCGTGGCGCAGGTGATGGCGCTGCAGGGCCGCGAGGCCGAGTGCGAGCATGCGCTCGATGTCGCGCGCCGGCTGATGGGCGGCCGCATCCCGGCCTATTGCGTCGCGGTGGTGCAGGTCAATGCCGGCCGTCATGCGCAGGCGCTGGCGCTGCTGGAGGAAAGCTCGGCGCAGCGCGATCCGGCCTTCATCTTCGCCGGCATCGAGCCGGCCTTCGACCCGCTGCGTTCGCATCCGCGCTTCGTGCAGCTGTTCCGCGCGGTGCGGGCCTGACGGCCTTCGACGCGCTGGCGTGTCACCCCCTTGTCACCCCGCCGCATGCAGCGCGCAGGCGTTGCGCTTCGAGAATGCGGCGCGTTCAACCACAGGGAGTACGACACATGCGCCTTTCTTCCGTTTTCCCCCGCCACCGCTGCGTGGTGCTGGCTTGCACGATCGCGCTCGGCGCCTGCGGCGGCGGCACTGCCGATGACCGCGCTGCTTCGAGCGGCACTGCACGCGCCCAGGATGCCGGCGACGGCCTCACCTGGACGCAATGCGCCGTCGAGAACGAGGTCTGCAGCTTCTCGGGCACGCACCAGGTGCGCTACGGCCTCGACGGGCAGTACGCCTACAAGACCGCCACCGATTCCATCGGCTGCAACAACGACGAGTTCGGCGACCCCTATGTGGGCGCCGACAAGGTCTGCGAGGTGGCCTCCGCCGCCGATCAGCCGCCGCAGCAGCCTTCCGGCGACGGCCCCTATGGCCAGAACCCCGACGACTACGTGCTCGCCTTCCACGACGAATTCGAAGGCGGCGACCTCGACCGCAGCGTCTGGAACGAAGCCATCTGGTACGAGAGCCCGAACGAGACGAGGAACTTCGCGGTCGAGGATGGCGTGCTCAAGATCTGGCCGCAGCGCGATGCCAACGGCAATTTCTTCAACCGCACGCTCGACACCGACGGCAAGTACACCCAGACCTACGGCTACTTCGAGATCGAGGCCAGGCTGCCGGTGGGCCGCGGCACCTGGCCGGCCTTCTGGCTGTTCAACCACATCGGTGACCGCCGCCCCGAGATGGATGTGATGGAAGCCTATGCCGGCGGCGAGGCGCCCTGGGGCTTCGATGTCGATGGCGTGCCGCATCCGCAGGCCTATGCGCCCACGGTGTGGAAGGGCGACTACGAAGGCCAGATGATGGGCAGCCGGCAGTTCGACACCGGCATGGACCTCTCGGCTGGCTTCCACAAGTACGGCGTCAAGTGGGAGCCAGGCCGGCAGACCTACTACTTCGACGGCCAGGAGGTGATGACGGTCGACGTGGCGATGGGCGACCCGATGTACCTCATGCTCGACCTGTGGTTCGGCAGCGCGAGCGGCCAGCCTGATGACTCCACGCCCACCGGCCCCGGCAATGCATTCGAGGTGCGCTACGTGCGCAGCTGGCAGTTCAAGAATGCGGCGTATGCGGCCGCGGGCCGACCCTCGAGCGCCGTTCCTCGCACCAGGCATTGAACGCGGCCTTCATGCGATGGTCGCGAGTGCAAGCGCATGACCTTCGACCACGGTGTGATGACCGGTGAGACGTTGCGCCACGTTGTCGATCACCGCTTCGAACTGCCCGTTGTCGTTCAGCGTGACGCAGA
>CBIHRS010000091.1:0-13927 GCA_966212505.1 uncultured bacterium | reverse complement strand
TGGGCGCCATGGGCTACAAGTTCCAGTTCATCACGCTGGCCGGCTTCCACAGCCTGAACTACTCGATGTTCGACCTGGCGTACGGCTACGCCCGCAACAACATGAGGGCCTTCGTCGAGCTGCAGCAGAAGGAATTCGCCGCCGCCGAGCGTGGCTTCACCGCGGTGAAGCACCAGCGTGAAGTCGGCACCGGCTACTTCGACGCCGTGACGACCACGATCGAAGCCCAGGCCTCCACCGCCGCGCTGAAGGGCTCGACGGAAGACGAGCAGTTCTTCGACAAGAAGCACGGCTGATCGCGCTCTCGCTTCGATAGGCTGCAGTAATCGCCCCGGGTTTGCCGTTAACGGCACCCGGGGCGATTACGTTTTGATTCTGGAGTTACCCGGGAGGTGCCCCCTACAACTTAGGGGGATGGAGGGCTGTTCTGGAACTTTCCCCCGTGAGTGAGGGGTGCAAGCAGCATGCCGGCCGACCAAACTACCCTCCGACCGAAGACCTGTTGTCTCGGCTCTTAGAGGAGAAAATGCATGTTCAAGAAGCTAGCTCTGGCTGCGCTCGTCTCGGCGGCCTTCGTGTCCGGCGCTCAGGCAGCGTCTGCCTACGTCACCAACGGCGGCGCGTCCGGCGTCGAAGCTACCATCGCTGACAGCGGTGCCTTCGACACCACTGGCCCCATCGGCCTGCGTTACAAGGGCGTCGAATTCGTCAACATCGACATCCGCTCGGCCTGGTATCGCTTCGAAAACGGTTCGTCGCTGATCGCCCAGTACGGCAGCAACCCGTTCGGCGCCACCACCTGGTCCACCGGTGCCGGCATGGCCTCGGCCACCTTCTCGTTCGGCGGCTGGACCTTCACCCAGCTCGTCACGGCCGTGGCTCCCAACAAGCTGACGGTGCACCTCGACCTGACCAACAACACCGGTGCCGCCGTCCGCGGCGCGACCTGGGGCGTGGGCTTCGACCCTGACCAGGACGGTTCGGGCCGCAACACCACCCTGAACGAAATCGTCGGCGTGGGCAACGCCGCCGCCGTCCGCGCGACCGGCCCGCTGAGCGGCTACTCGGTCACGCTGGCCAACGACACCAGCGCCGGCGCTTCGCTGATCGCCGGTTACGTCAACGTGGGCGACTGCTGCAGCGCCGTCGATCCGGGCGTGGCGCTGGCCGCCGGCCAGGGCGTCGGCTTCAGCCACCTGGGCGACGACTCGATCAGCCTGGCCTACAACCTGGGCACGATCGGCGCCGGTGAGACGAAGAGCATCGGCTACTCGTACATCTTCGCGGCTGTGCCGGAACCCGAGACCTATGCGCTGATGCTCGCCGGTCTGGGTGCCATCGGCTTCATCGCACGTCGTCGCCGCCAAGGCTGAGCGACCGGCCTTCGTGCCACACAGGAAAGGCGGGCTCCGGCCCGCCTTTTTCTTTGGCGCTCAGCGCAGGCTGCCGACATAGCGCCGCGCAGCCGGCGCCCGCCCATGCACCACGTCGAAGCGGCTGTCGGACGCCTCGAGCGGTGGTGGTTCGGCAATGGTGCGACGGGGCGCCGAGCGCAGCACCGCTGCCTCGAGTTTGTCAGCCCATTCGTGCAGGTCCTCGTGCGGCTCGGCGCGCGACACGCGCACGATCTCCATCGCATAGTCGATGTTCCTGACCATCCACTCCACGTCGGTCACGCGGCCGACACGGCGCCGCAGCAGCACGTGCAGGTGGGCGGCGATCGCCAGCTTTTCGCTTTCGAGCATCGGAAGGCTCCTGTCTTGAAACAGCCGAGAAATCATTCGACACGCTCGCCGTGCAGGCTGAGGTCCAGGCCCTCGAGTTCCTGCGGCCGGTCGACCCGCAAGCCGAGGCTGCGATCAAGCACCCAGAGGATCAGCGCACTTGCGACGCCGCTGTAGGCGAGGGTGCTGAAAGCGCCCAAGGCCTGCAGGCCCAGCGAGCCGGTGGCGCCGCCAATTTGCGGGGAGGCGAGCAGGCCCGTCAGCAGCGCGCCGATCAGCCCGCCGATGCCATGCACGCCGAACACATCGAGTGAATCGTCGGCGCCGAGCATCCGCTTCAGCGCAGTGGCGCCCCAGTAGCAACCGAGGCCGGCGAACAGACCGATCAGCAGGGCCGAGCGCGCGTCGACGAAGCCCGAGGCGGGCGTGATCGCGACCAGCCCTGCCACGGCACCGCTGCACAGGCCAAGCAAAGTGGGCGTGCCGCGCACCAGCCATTCGGCCAGCATCCAGCTCAGCGCGGCCGAGGCCGCGGCGAGTTGCGTGGCCAGCATCGCATAGCCGGCGCGTCCATCGGCTGCGCTGGCCGAACCGCCGTTGAAGCCCATCCAGCCTACCCAGAGCAGCGAGGCGCCGATCATCGTGTAGCCCAGATTGGCCGGCATCAGCGGCTGTTCGCCGTAGCCGATGCGGCGGCCGAGCATGAAGGCCGCCACCAGCCCGGCGATGCCCGCATTGATGTGCACCACGGTGCCGCCGGCGAAATCGAGCACGCCGCGCGACGCGAGCCAGCCGCCGGGTTCCCACACCCAGTGTGCCACCGGCGCATACACCAGCACCGACCACAGCCCCATGAACCACAGCAGCGCCGAGAAGCGCATGCGCTCGGCGAAGGCTCCGGCGATCAGTGCCGGCGTGATGATCGCGAAGCTCATCTGGAACATCGCGAACACCGATTCGGGGACGGTGGTCGCAAGATGGTGCACCGAGAGCCGGCCGTCGTTCTTGTGGAAGTAGATGCTGTCGAGGAAGCGCGCAGACAGGTCGCCGATCCACGGCGAGCCGGGCATGAAGGCCAGGCTGTAGCCGCAGACGCACCACAACACCGACACCAGCGCGCAGATCGCGAAGGTCTGCGCCATGGTCGACAGGATGTTCTTCTTGCGCACCATGCCGGCATAGAACAGCGCGAGGCCGGGGAGGGTCATCAGCAGGACCAGCGTCGTGGCGCTGATCATCCAGGCGGTGTCGCCAGCACTGATCTGCGAGGCGTTGACATGGATCGGATGCGTGGGCGCAACAGCCGGCGCGGAAGCCGCGACCGCCTGCGCCAGCGACGTATCGCACAACAACAACCCCATGCCCAGCGCAAGCACGCCGAGCGCCGCGGTGGTGCGGAACCCCATGGACGACGCCTCCTTCGATTGATCTCGGAAGGCATCGAACGCAACTTCCGGACCAAGCCGGGGCGGCGGTGCTACATCGACGCGGCGAGCATCTCGCGGTAGTCGTCCTCGGTGGCGATGCGCGGATTGGTCTTGTGGCAGTGGTCCTTCATCGCGCCGGCGATGATGCGGTCGAACAGGTCGGGCGTCACGCCCATCGCCTTCAGGCCCGAGGGCAGGCCCAGCCGCGCGTTCATCTCTCGCAGCGCTTCGGCCAACTCGGTGCCCTGCGCGTCGCAGGAACCGATGCCCATGGCGTGCGCCATGCGCTGCAGGCGCCGCTCGCGCTGGATCGACTCGGCCGATGCATTGAACTTCACCACCGCGGGCAGGAACATCGCGTTCAGCGTGCCATGGTGCAGGCGTGGGTTGGCGCCGCCCAGGCTGTGGCTCAGCGAATGCACTGCGCCCAGGCCCTTCTGGAAGGCCATGGCGCCCTGCATGCTCGCGCTCATCATGTTCCAGCGGGCCTCGCGGTCATTGCCGTCGGCGGTGGCACGGGCGATGTGATGCCAGCCACGCTCCAGCCCGTCGAGCGCGATGCCGTCGGCCGGCGGATTGACGGCCGGCGCCATGAAGGTCTCCATGCAGTGCGCGATCGCGTCCATGCCGGTGGCGGCCGTCAGCAGCGGCGGCAGGCCCAACGTCAGCTCGGGGTCGCAGATGGCCGTCTTCGGCACGAGGTGCCAGCTGTGGAAGCCGAGCTTGCGGCCATCGTCGACGATCACGATGGCGCCGCGCGCCACCTCGCTGCCGGTACCGGCCGTGGTGGGCACGGCGATCAGCGGTGCCACGCGTTCGGTGATCTTCGGGCTGCCGCCTTCGATGGTGGCGTAGGTCTTCAGCGGGCCGGGATGCGTGGCCGCGATGGCCACGCCCTTGGCGAGGTCGATGCTGGAGCCGCCGCCCACGGCGATCAGGCCGTCGCAGCCTTCGCGCTCGTACACCGCGGCCGCAGCGCGCACCGCCGCTTCGGTGGGGTTGGAGGGCGTCTGGTCGAACACCGCATGGGGCAAGCCGCCCAGCGCGCCCAGTGCAATATCGAGCACGCCCGCGGCGCGCACGCCGGCATCGGTGACGACCAGCGGCTTGCCGATGCTCACGCGCTCGCATTCTGCCGGCAGCAGCTTCACCGCGCCGAAGTCGAGCTGGACCTGGGTAACGTAGTAGATGAAGGCCATGGAGCCAGTATCTCTCTGGCACACTGCCGCGCACATGGGGATCACCCCTTCGAACGTGTCACCTTGGGAACATCTCTTCTGACGCCGCAGATGCGCGGCGTGCTCGATCGCATCCGCCGCGCCAACCGCCCACCTTTCCACACGCTGACGCCGCAGGATGCGCGCCGCGCCTATGTGCTCGGCGCCGAAGTGCTGGAGCCTCCGCGCGCACCGCTGTCGCGGGTGGAGGAGGTGCGCATCCCGTCGTTCGACGGCGCGCCGCTACCGGCGCGCCTGTACGCGCCTTCGCACGAGCGCTTGCCGGCCTTGCTTTACATCCACGGCGGCGGCTTCACGGTCGGTGGCCTCGAAACGCATGACAGCCTGTGTCGCCAGCTGGCGCTGCGCAGCGGCGGGGCCGTGGTGTCGCTGGACTACCGCCTTGCGCCCGAGCATCGTTTTCCCACGGCGGTGGACGACAGCTGGGCCGCGCTGCGCTGGCTGGCCGGACACGCCGATTCGCTAGGCCTCGATGGCTCGCGCCTGGCCGTCGGTGGCGACAGCGCCGGCGGCACGCTGGCCGCTGTGGCGGCGCTGCATGCGCGCGACATCGGCCTGCCGCTTGCGCTGCAGCTGCTGATCACCCCGGGCACCACGGCGCATGCCGACACGCCTTCGCACAAGTTGTTCAGCAACGGTTTCCTGCTCGACGCGGTGACGATCGAGTGGTTCTTCGATCACTACATCGATCATCACCAGCGCACCGACTGGCGCTTTGCGCCGCTGCTGGCCGACGAGCTCGAGGGCGTGGCACCCGCCTGCGTGATCCTCGCCGAATGCGATCCGCTGGTCGACGAGGGCGTGGCCTATGCCGACCGCCTGCGGATGGCGCAGGTGCCGGTGCAGCTGGAGCTGTACCGCGGCGTCACGCACGACTTCATCAAGATGGGACGAGCGGTCCCCGAAGGCCCGCGCGCCCAGCAGGCCGCGGCGGATGCACTCAGGCAGGCCTGGAGGCTCGAGACATGACCACCACCCGCAAGGACTTCCGCTGCTTCGAGCACCTGCGCGTGCGCTGGGCCGAGATCGACATGCAGAAGGTGGTCTTCAACGGCCACTACCTGATGTACTTCGACACCGCCGTCGGCACCTATTGGCGCGCGATGGCCTTGCCCTACGAGCAGACGATGCAATACCTGGGCGGCGACCTGTTCGTGCGCAAGGCCACGCTCGAATACCACGCGCCGGCCCGCTACGACGACGTGCTCGACATCGGCGTGCGCTGCGGCCGCATCGGCACCTCGTCGATGACGCTCTCGGCCGCGGTGTTCCGCGGCGAAGAGCTGCTGGTGACCGGTGAGCTGGTCTATGTGTTCTCGGATCCTGCCGGTCGTGCATCGCAGCCGATCCCGCAGCAGCTGCGCGAAGTGCTGCAGGGCTTCGAGGCGGGCAGGGCGATGGTCGAGGTGCGCGTCGGCGGCTGGGACGAGCTCGGCCGCGATGCGCAGGACATCCGCCGCGCCGTGTTCATCGACGAGCAGAAGATTCCGGCCGAGATGGAGTGGGACGGCACCGACCCGTCATGCAGCCATGCCGTGGCCTACAACCGCTTCGGCGTGGCGCTGGCCACCGGGCGCCTGATGGAGCATGTGCCTGGTGTGGCCAAGATCGGCCGCATGGCGGTCAGGCAGGCCATGCGCGGCAGCCGGGTCGGCAGGGCCGTGCTCGATGCGCTGATGGACGCCGCTCGCCAGCGCGGCTTCCGCGAGGCCGTGCTGCATGCGCAGGTGAGCGCGGCGCCGTTCTACGCGCGGGCGGGGTTCGCGGAGCGCGGGCCGGTGTTCGAAGAGGCCGGCATTCCGCATGTGGAGATGGTGCGCGCGCTGTAGAGCCGCACCGCCGCGTGGTCACACGCTCGCGCGGCGCCTCGGCGTCGTGGGCTTCAGCAGTCCGCGCACCCGTGTGCGGCGTGCCGCCGGTGCCTGGCCGTCGGCCGATTGCGTGACTTCGCTTTCCGACACCGGGCTCTGCGCCGTGGGCACCGGCGCGGTGTCGCTGTAGCGCGGCGGCCAGTCGAGCAGCGTCGCGCGGCGCAGCAGCGCCAGCCGCGAGCCCGCGGTGAAGCTGCGTTCCAGCACGTGCGTGACCATGCGCTTGTTGATGCGCTCGCTGATCACCAGTGTGGAGCAGCGCGTGCCGTAGCGCAGGTCGGGGGTGAGGATGAAGGCTGGCGACAGCTCGCGTTCGCGGTCGACCGAGATGCCCGTCTGCGGCAGCTCGGCATCGGCGGCGAGGGCGCGGTCGCCCAGCGCCTCGAACAGGCGATTGGCCAGCGCATCGACGGTATCGCTCAGCACCAGCGCTTCGCGCATGCGGCTCTTCAGCGCGGTGACCTTGGGCCAGGGTTCATCGAGGCCGGCGTTCGACAGGCCGTAGAGCCCGCGCTCGAGCCGACGGGGCGCCGGCACATCGGTGCTGGCCCAGAAGCATTCGCCGCGGCGGAAATCGGCCGCGATCAGGTTGAACGGGTTGTAGCCTGAGAGGGCCACCTGCATCCAGAAGCGGTCGGGCGCCTGGTCACCGCGCAGCCACAGCGGCACGATGCTGCCGCGCGAAGGCGCCTGCGGATCGATCGCGCCGGGGCGGCGGATGTTGGTGACCAGCGCCACGCGGCCCGCAGAGGTGAGGCCGAGCCAGGTGCCGCCGGCCTCGAGATCGCGCCCACCCAGGATGTCAGGCAGGCCCGAACCCTGCGACCACCACGCGAGCCGCGCGGCGGCGCGCTGGAAGTATTCGTCGCGATTGGCCGCGATCACCATCGGAAAGCGCGAACTCTGATCGATCGCCAGCGCTACGAGGCACATGGAATCTCCACGAACACTTCGCAATGGCGCGCACCCTGCAGCCATGGTCTGAGAACGGCTTCCGCTGCGGCATCGATGTCGGCCTGCAGGCGCTCGCTCACGCCTTGCGCAGGCAGATCGAAGCGATAGGTTTCCATCAGGGTGCACATGCCGTCGGAAGAAACATCGGGGCGGCGAAGCAGTCGGGCCTGCAGGCCTGGGTGACTCTCACACAGCGCCTGCTGCACCGGCTGCAAGGCCGCGCAGGCCGCAGCGGCATCCGCCACGGCGATTCGATAGTAGATGAACAGCTGTCGCTGCATGAGAGCCCCCGGCGGGCGCGCCACGCGAGGGCGTGACGCTGTTGGCGGCAAGAATTGGCACTGCGGCGAGGCGGGCCGCCGCCGCGATCGTTTCAGGCTTCGACAGGCAGCGCGTAGGGCAGGGCGGCCGGGCTCAGCGACGGCCCGGTGGCGGAGCCCAGGTGCAGGCTGCCGGTCTCGAGTGCGCTGATCTTCAACTCGACGAACGCTGCATGCGCCCCTTGGTGGCTGCCCGCATTGACCACCATGCCGGCCGGCTGGTCGGGATCGGCGCCGGAGAACACTTCCTGCCCGGGCGCGGCCGCGGCATCCGCCTCGAGCAGGAAGCCGCGGCGCTTGAGCGTGCCGCGGTACTGGCTGCGCGCCACCACCTCCTGGCCGGGATAGCAGCCCTTGCGGAAGTTCACGCCGTCGAGCGCTTCGAGATTCACCATCTGCGGCACGAACTGCTCGACCGTGGCGGCCACGATGCGCGGCACCGCGCTGCGGGCTTCGAGCCAAGCCCAGGCGTCGGCCGACAGCAGCGGCAGCTGAGGCTCGAGGCTCTGGGCGGGCGTGCACAGCAGGTAGCGAGGCACGCCCTCGGCATCGGGCAGGCGCAGCGCCATCGCCTCACCGATGGTGGCGACCTGCCATGCCTGACCCGGCGCCTGCGCCCCGAGCCATTCGGTCGCGGCAGTACCCGCCAGGCCGTACAGCACCAGCTCGGCACTGGCATCGCTGAGCTTGCACTTGGCGCGCAGCACGAACATCGACAGCCGCTTCAGCGTGGCCGGCAGCAGATCGGCGCTGCAGGCGAGCAGCACGGTCGACGCATCGCTCTTCCAGGCGATGAAGCTCGCCAGCAGCCGCCCCTTGGCCGAGCAGTAGCCCGCCAGACGGGCCTGGCCTTCGCGCAGCGAGGCGATGTCCTGCGTGAGCTGGCTGTGCAGGAAGCTGGCGGCATCGTCGCCCTGGGCACGGATCAGGCCCCAGTCGCCCAGGCGCACCGCGCCTTGCAGCGAGGCTGCAGAGGAAGAAGTGGTGGTCATGGGCGCGATTATCATCACCGCCCATCCTCAGAGCTTCGGTAGGGTTAGTCGGCCGGTGATGCGTGCGTTTCGCCAATTTGTGGTCTTTCTGGTGATCGTCGCCGCGGCAGGCGCCGGTGCCGTCGCATGGTGGGTCAACCATCCGCTGAGCCTGCGCACGTCCACGGTCGAGGTCTCGATCGAGCCCGGCACGCCGCCGCGCGACGTCGCGCAGCAGTGGATACAGGCCGGCATCGACACGCAGCCGCTGTGGCTCTACGAATGGTTCCGCTGGTCGGGCCTGTCGCGCCGCATCCGCGCCGGCAGCTACGAGGTCGGGCCCGGCATCACGCCCTATCGGCTGCTGCAGAAGATGGTGCAAGGCGAAGAGGTGATGGAGACGGTGCGCCTCATCGATGGCTGGACCTTCAAGCAATGGCGTGCCGAGCTGGCCAAGGCCAAGGCGCTGAAGCAGGCCACTGCCGGCATGAGCGACGCGCAGATCATGGAGGCGCTCGGTTCGCCCGGCGTGTCGCCCGAGGGCCGTTTCTTCCCCGACACCTATGCCTACAGCAAGGGCGTGAGCGACCTCACCGTGATGAAGCGCGCCCACCAGGCGATGCAGCGCCGGCTGGCGCAGGCCTGGGCCGAGCATGCGCCCAACACGCCGCTCAAATCGGCCGACGAGGCGCTGATCCTCGCGTCCATCGTCGAGAAGGAAACCGGCACCGCGGCCGATCGAAACCTGGTGGCCGGCGTGTTCAGCAACCGGCTGCGCATCGGCATGCCGCTGCAGACCGACCCGAGCGTGATCTACGGCCTGGGCGATCGCTTCGACGGCAACCTGCGCAAGCGCGACCTGCAGGCCGACACGCCCTACAACACCTACACGCGCGCCGGGCTGCCGCCCACGCCGATTGCGATGCCGGGGCTGGCCTCGCTGCGCGCCGCCGTGAAGCCGGCGCAGACCAAGGCGCTGTATTTTGTCGCGCGCGGCGACGGCAGCAGCGCCTTCAGCGAGAGCCTGGCCGAGCATAATCGGGCGGTCGACAAATACCAGCGCAACCCCGCGCGGTAATCCTCCCGAGCCATCGCCTTGAGCGGACGCTTCATCACCTTCGAAGGCATCGACGGCGCCGGCAAGTCGTCGCACATCGAATCCCTGGCGGCCTGGCTGCGCGAGCGCGGCCACGAGGTCGTGCTCACGCGCGAGCCCGGCGGCACGCCGCTGGCCGAGCGGCTGCGCGAGATGGTGCTGCACGCCGGCATGGATGCCCTCACCGAAACCCTGCTGGTCTTCGCCGCGCGGCGCGACCACCTGCAGCAATGCATCGAGCCGGCGCTGCAGCGCGGCGCCACCGTGCTGTGCGACCGCTTCACCGACGCCACCTTCGCCTACCAGGGCGCTGGCCGCGGCTTCGACCGCCGCGTGCTGTCGCAGCTGGAAGAGTGGGTGCAGCAGGGGCGGCAGCCCGACCTGACCCTGTGGTTCGACCTGCCGCCCGGCGTGGCGGCCGAGCGCCGCGCCGCGGCGCGTGCCCCCGACCGTTTCGAGCGCCAGGACGAAGCCTTCTTCGGCCGCGTGCGCGAAGGCTATGCCGCCCGCTGCGCCGCCGCCCCGGTGCGCTTTGCCCGCATCGATGCCGACCGGCCGCCTGCCGCCGTGTGGGAGCAGATCGTGCAGGTGCTCGAGTCCCGCTCATGGCGCTGACCGGCGACACCATGCTCCCCTGGCTGGAGCGCCCGCTCGATGAAGCGCTGGCTCAGCTGCGCGGCCACGCCACGCTGGTCCACGGGCCCAGCGGCGTGGGCCAGTTCGAGTTTGCGCTGCTGCTGGCCCAGGCCTGGCTGTGCGAGTCGCCGCACAACGGCCGCGCCTGCGGCGAATGCACCGGCTGCCGGCTGATGCAGTCGCGCACCCACCCCGATTTCTGCCTGCTGATTCCCGAAGCCCTGCGCGAGGCGCTGGGCTGGGGCGCCGAAGGCGAGGCGCGCGACAGCGAATCGAAAAGCAAGGCCAAGCCCAGCCGCGAGCTGAAGGTGGAGGCCGTGCGCGAAGCCATCTCGTGGGCGCAGCAGACCTCCTCTCGCGGTCGCGGCAAGGTGATCGTGATCCATCCCGCGCAGGCGATGAACGTGATCTCGGCCAATGCGCTGCTGAAAACACTGGAGGAGCCGCCTGCAGGCGTGCGCCTCGTGCTCAGCACCTCCGACCCCGAGCTGCTGCTGCCCACGCTCCGCAGCCGCTGCCAGCGCTGGGGCCTGCAGCTGCCGGCGGAGGCCGACAGCCTGGCCTGGCTGCGCAGCCGCGGCGTGGCCGGCGCCGGGGTGCTGCTGGCGGCGGCCAGCGGCCGTCCGCTCGATGCCGCGGCGCTCGCGGCCGATGGTGTCAGCGCCGACACCTGGCTGAGCCTGCCCCATGCGGTGAAGCATGCCGACGCCCGCCCACTGGTGGGCTGGCCGGTGCCGCGCGTGGTGGATGCGCTGCAGAAGCTCTGCCACGATGCGATGGTGGCCGCGGTCGGTGGACAGCCGCGTTTCTTTGCGCCGGCGAGCCTGCCCGCCGGCGCCGACCTGGGCGCGCTGAATGCCTGGGCCAGGACGCTGGCCCGCACCGCGCGGCACGACGAACATCCCTGGAACGCCCCCTTGCTGGCCGAGGCGCTGGTGATCGAAGGCGCCCGCTGCTGGCCGGTGACCACGCCGGCCCCCGGCGCCAGACGCATGGCTACACTGAACGCCCGATGAACGATCCGATTCCCCGCAACCTGAGCACGCCGGCGCCTGCCGCGCGGCCCAGCGTCATCCAGCTGGTGTTCCGCGAGAAGGGCGCGCTGTACGCGGCCTACATCCCGCTGCTCACCGACGGCGGCCTGTTCGTGCCCACCACCCGCGAATACCGGCTGGGCGACGACATCTACCTGCTGCTCTCGCTGCCCGACGACCCGCAGCGCTATCCGGTGGCGGGCAAGGTGGCCTGGCTCACGCCGGCCAATGCCTCGGGCGGCCGCACCCAGGGGGTGGGCGTGCGCTTTCCGGGCGACGAGAAGACGCGGCTGCTGAAGCTGCGCATCGAGGAAATCCTGGGCACGGCGATCTCGTCGTCCAAGCCCACGCAGACGATCTGATGTACGTCGATTCCCACTGCCACCTGAGCTTTCCCGAACTGCGCGAAAGGCTTCCCGAGATCCGCGCCGCCATGGCCCAGGCCCAGGTCGACCGGGCACTGTGCATCTGCACCACGCTCGAGGAATTCGACACGGTGCATCAGCTGGCGACGAGCCACGACAACTTCTGGGCCAGCGTCGGCGTCCACCCCGACAACGAAGGCGTGACCGAGCCCGATCTCGACACGCTGCTCGCGCTGGCCGCGAAGCCCCGCGTGGTGGCCATCGGCGAGACCGGGCTCGACTACTACCGCCTCAACGGCCGCAGCATCGCCGACATGGAATGGCAGCGCGAGCGCTTCCGGGTGCACATCCGCGCCGGGCGCCAGACCGGTCTGCCGCTGGTGATCCACACCCGCAGCGCCAGCGACGACACGCTGGCCATCCTGCGGGAGGAGGGCGCGGGCGAGGCCAAGGGCGTGTTCCACTGCTTCACCGAAACCGAGGCCGTGGCGCGCGCCGCGCTCGACCTGGGCTTCTACATCTCGTTCTCCGGCATCCTGACCTTCCGCAACGCCGAAGACCTGCGCGCGGTGGCACGCTTCGTGCCGCTCGACCGGTGCCTGATCGAGACCGACAGCCCGTATCTCGCGCCGGTGCCGTACCGTGGCAAGACGAACAATCCGTCCTACGTGCCGTACGTAGCGGCGCAGATCGCGGCGCTGAAGGGCTGCAGCGCGGAAGAGGTCGGCCGCGCGACCAGCGCCAATTTCGAGCGGCTGTTCGCCGTGCCGCCGCTGGCGGAGAGCATGCGGTGAACTTCAAGCGAATTCTCAAGTCATTCTGCCATCTCATTGTCGCTGTAGCATATTTCTCGGCGAACGCCGGCGCTTACGACGACTACTTCCGCGCCATCGCGCAAGACGATGCGCCGGCCATGACGCGCCTGCTCCAGCGCGGGCTCGACCCCAACACCCGTGATGAGCAAGGGCAGGTCGGCCTCTACCTGGCCTTGCGCAACGGTTCGTTCGCCGCTGCCCAGGCGCTGCTCGATGCGCCCGGTCTGGACGTGGATGCGCTCAACGCCGCCGGCGAAACGCCGCTGATGATGGCGGCCCTGCGCGGCCAGGCACCCTGGGTCGACAAGCTGCTGGCGCGCGGCGCCCGGGTGCACCAGGAGGGCTGGTCGCCGGTGCTGTATGCGGCCGGCGCCCCCGACGCCAAGGCCCTGGCGCTGCTGCTCGAGCGTGGCGCGCCGGCCAACGCGCGCTCGCCCAACGGCACCACGCCGCTGATGATGGCGGCCCGCTACGGCACCGAGGCCGCGGTCGACCTGCTGCTCGGCCATGGCGCAGATCCGAAGTTGCGCAACGACCACCAGCTCAGCGCCGGCGATTTCGCACGCCAGGGCGGGCGCGAGGCGCTGGCACGGCGGCTCGACGCCCTCGCGCACTGACGTCTTGTCGGAATTTGTCTGACGCGTGGTTTGGGTCCGGGCCGACTACGGCTCGGAGAAGCGGCCGCCTAAAGTTCTCTCCATCGCAGGACGCATTCCGCGTCGTTGGAGAACCGACATGGCACAGGCCCGCACCACCGCCTCGAATCCCTTCGCGCTGATGATGCATCCCGAATCCGTGCTCCAGGCCATCGAGGCCTCCGACCGCCTGGGAGGCCTGCAGCGCCGGGTCTGCCGGCCGCTCGACCGGCCGCTGATCCCGAAGAAGGGCGAGGGGGCCGACCTGGCCGAGTTCGACCGCGAGGTCGACGACATGGCCGACGAGCCTGCGGCCGACGAATGACCCCGCCTCAGGCGGCCAGCCGCAGTGCCGGCGCCGCCTGTTCTTCCTTGCTCAGCCTGAAGGTGTTCACCAGGTCGGCCAGCCGGGTCGCCTGTTCCTTCAGACTTTCCGCCGCCGCGGCGGATTGCTCGACCAGTGCAGCATTCTGCTGAGTCAACTGGTCCATGTGCACGATCGCATCGTTGATCTGATCCAGCCCGGTGCTCTGCTCCTGCGAGGCGTTGGTGATCTGCGCGATCGTCTCCGCCACGCGGCGGATCGCGTCGACCGCCTGCTGCATCGTCTCGCCGGTCTGCTCGACGACCTGGCTGCCCGAGTCCACCTGTTCGACGCTGGCCGTGATCAGTGTCTTGATCTCCTTGGCCGCTTCGGCGCTGCGCTTGGCCAGGCCACGCACCTCGCCGGCCACCACCGCGAAGCCGCGGCCCTGGTCACCGGCCCGTGCGGCCTCGACAGCCGCATTGAGCGCCAGGATGTTGGTCTGGAAGGCGATGCCGTCGATCACGCCGATGATGT
>CBIHRS010000090.1:0-14056 GCA_966212505.1 uncultured bacterium | reverse complement strand
GCGCGTAGCGAGTTTCCCCGCGCCAGCCCCCGCTCCGAGCAGCGCAAGGGAGTCGGCCCAGCGGGCCGACCGCCAGACGCTTAGCCCCGCCGCCGGGCACCCCAGGGCCTTGCCCGCTCCGAACCTCCCCCCCTACTTCACCAGCATCAACACCCCGATCAACACCGGCTGATGCACCATGTAGAAGCTCAGCGACCACCGCCCGAGCACGGCCAGCGGATGCAGCACGCGCGGCAGCGGCCCCGTGAGCCAGCCCGGCCGGTGCACCAGCGCCCAGCGCCCTGCCGCCAGTCCCCACGCCATCACGCCGATCCAGGGCAGCACCGGCGCGTAGTCTTCGGTGACCGGCTTGCGCGTCACCAGCCCGACCCAGTTGGTCCAGCGGGTGTCGAAGAACGGATGCTGCACCAGGTGCGGCAGCGCGATGGCCAGCGCGCCCAGCGGCCAGAGCCACCATCCCAGCCGCGGTGCCGCCAGGCGCAGCAGCACCAGCATCACCGCGATGCCGTGCAGGATGCCGAAGCTGATGAAGCTGCGCGGGAACATCAGCCAGGAGCCCAACGACACCAGCAGCGCGCAGCCGGCGATCTGCGCCCAACGGCGCCAGAAGCGCTGCCACGGCTGGCCCTGCTGCAGCGCCACGGCCTGGCCCATGCCGGCGCAGGTGAGGAACAGCGTGACGATCATGCTGCGCTGCACCGTCCAGAACGGATCCACGTAGAAGTTCTCGTGGATGAAGCCGAAATGGTCGAGGTCGAAGCAGAAATGGAACAGCGCCATCCAGACGATGGCAACACCGCGCAGGGCATCGAGGCGGTCGAAGCGGGGCGAAGCAGTCGGTTTCACGGCCGCGACGATAGCCGAAGCGGTGCCGACAATCCCCGGGATTCCCCTCCTTTGGGGGACGGGCGCGGTATTTGCTGGCTGGCATGATGGCCCATTCACGATCGGTCGCGCAGCCAGCACCCCGCAAGGAGTACGCACGTGCTTGATGCCCTCTCCCGCTTCTTCGGCGCATCTTCTACTTTCCTCCCTCACGGCTACTGCATCACCTGGCAACCCGCGCTGCTGTGGTCGATGGTGATCGGCGATGCGCTGATCGCACTCGCCTACTTCTCGATCCCGGCGGCACTGATCGTCTTCGTGCGCAAGCGCAGCGACCTCGGCTTCAACTGGATGGTGTGGCTGTTCTCGGCCTTCATCTTCGCCTGCGGCACCACGCATCTGCTGTCGATCTGGACGCTCTGGTACCCCGCCTACTGGCTCGACAGCGGCGTGAAGCTGCTCACCGGCGCGGTCTCGCTGGTCACCGCGGTGCTGCTGTGGCCTCTGATCCCCAAGGCGTTGAGGATTCCCTCGGTCAACACGATGCAGGCCGCCATCGCCCGGCTGGAAACCGAAGCCTCCGAACGCCGCAAGGCCGAAGCCCGGCTCGAGAAGATGAACGCAGCGCTGGAGCTGCGGGTGATGGAGCGCACCGAGCAGCTCGAGCGCGAGATCGCCGAGCGGCAGCGCCTGCAGGATGCCGACCGCGCCCGGCGTGCCGCCGAGATGGCGAGCCAGGCCAAGAGCGAGTTCCTGTCGCGCATGAGCCATGAACTGCGCACGCCGCTCAACGCGGTGCTGGGTTTCGCGCAGCTCTCGACGCGCTCGCTCGCCGACGGCGACACCGGCCGCACCCGCACCTACCTGCAGCACATCGAAGACGGCGGCTGGCACCTGGTGCGCATGATCAACGACATCCTCGACATCTCGCGCATCGAGCAGGGCCGCCAGAGCTTCACGATCGGCCCGGTGGAGCTGCCGTCGGCGATCACCGAGGCAGCCACGATGGTGCAGCCGCAGGCCGGCGCGCAGCAGGTGGCGATGCAGGTCGAGGTGGGCGCGGCGCCGCCGATCCGCTCCGACCGCACGCGGCTGATCCAGGTGATGACCAACCTGCTCAGCAACTCCGCCAAGTTCAACCGGCCGGGCGGCGAGGTGGTGGTCACGGCCCGTCCCTGCGAAGGCGATCGCGTGTGCATCGAAGTGCGCGACACGGGCATCGGCATGTCGGCGGCGCAGATGGAGCAGCTGTTCCAGCCCTTCAACCGCCTCGGGCGCGAACGGCTGGGCATCCCCGGCACCGGCATCGGGCTGGTGCTGGTGCGCCACCTGGTGGAGCAGATGGGCGGCCGCATCGCCATCGCGAGCACCGAAGGCGTGGGCACGACAGTGACGCTCAGCTTCCCGCGCGACACCGGCCTGGCCGACCCGGCGACGCACGGCGCCGATGGACAGGACAGCGAGCACGCCGTGGCCGAGGGCGCCGAACTGGCCGCGCCCCACGGCCCGGCGCACGGCGACCGATAAAATCCGGCACCCTGCCCAGCCGTGCACCGCCCCTCCCCGGGGCCCGGGCACGCCGCACGCCATGCCCGCCGACCTGCACACCCTGGAACTGCTCTCCCCGGCCAAGAACGCCGACATCGGCATCGAGGCCGTCAACCATGGCGCCGATGCCGTCTACATCGGCGGACCATCGTTCGGCGCGCGGGCCAATGCGAGCAACGACGTGGCCGACATCGAGCGCCTCGCGCGCCATGCTCACCGCTACGGCGCCCGCGTGTTCGTCACCCTCAACACCATCCTGCGAGACGACGAGCTGGAGCCGGCGCGCCGCATGGTGCAGCAGGTGTACGAAGCCGGCGCCGACGCCCTGATCATCCAGGACATGGGCCTGCTCGAGCTCGGCCTGCCGCCGATCCAGCTGCATGCGAGCACGCAGTGCGACATCCGGACGGTGGAGAAGGCCCGCTTCCTCGGCCAGTCGGGCTTCTCGCAGATCGTGCTGGCGCGCGAGCTGACGCTGCCGCAGATCGCGGCCATCTCCGAAGCCACCGACGCCACGCTCGAGTTCTTCATCCACGGCGCGCTGTGCGTGGCCTACAGCGGCCAGTGCTACGTGAGCCATGCCCACACCGGCCGCAGCGCCAACCGCGGCGACTGCTCGCAGGCCTGCCGCCTGCCCTACACCGTGACCGACACGCAGGGCCGCATCGTCGCGCACGACAAGCACGTGCTGTCGATGAAGGACAACAACCAGTCCGACAACCTGCGCGCGCTGATCGACGCCGGCATCCGCAGCTTCAAGATCGAGGGCCGCTACAAGGACATGGGCTACGTGAAGAACATCACCGCCCACTACCGGCTGCTGCTCGACGAGATCCTGGAGGAGCGCACCGGGCTGCGGCGCTCGTCGTCCGGACGCACGACGATCCTCTTCAGGCCCGACCCCGACCGCAACTTCAACCGCGGCGCCACCGACTACTTCGTCAACGGTCGCAAGGAAGACATCGGCGCCTTCGATTCGCCCAAGCATGCCGGCCTGCCGCTCGGCCACGTGGTCAAGGTCCACGCCGACAGCATCGAGGTCGAGCTGGCCGACGAGGTGCAGGCCCTCAACAACGGCGACGGTCTCACCTACTACGACCTGCAGCAGAAGGCGCTGATCGGCCTGCAGGTCAACATCGCGCAGCCGCTGGGCGGCCGGCGCTGGCGCGTGCAGCCCAACGAGGACGTGAAGGCGCCCGAATCACCGAAGGGCCGCTCCCGAGGTGACTCGCCCCCCTCGGGGGGCCTGGCGCGAAGCGACAGGTCTGGGGGCACCATGAAGCATCTGCGCGCCGGCACCGAGCTGCACCGCAACCGCGACATGGCCTGGGACCGCATGCTCGAGAAGAAGACCGCCGAGCGCCGCATCGGCGTGTGGCTGCGCTTCGAGGAAACGCGCGACGGCTTCGCGCTGCAGCTCACCGACGAAGACGGCCATGAGGCGCGTGCCGAGGTGGCCCATGCGAAGGAAGCCGCCAAGGACGCGGCCCGCGCCGAGACCGCGCTGCGCGAGCACCTGGGCAAGTTCGGCAACACCATCTTCGAGCCGATCGAGACAGTGGTGGCCAGCGGCACGCAGCGCTTCATCCCGGCCAGCGTGGTCAACGGCCTGCGGCGCGAGGCGGTCGAGCGGCTGGAGGCCATGCGCCTCGCGCAGTTGCCCAAGCTGGAACCCGCCGCGCCGGTCGAGCCGCCAGTGCCCTATCACGAAGACACGCTGAGCTACCTGGCCAACGTGCACAACCACAAGGCGCGCGACTTCTATGCGAAGCACGGCGTCAAGGTGATCGCCGCCGCGTACGAATCGCACGAGGAGCTGGGCGAGGTGTCGCTGATGATCACCAAGCACTGCGTGCGCTATTCGTTGAGCCTGTGCCCGAAGCAGGCCAAGGGCGTCACCGGCGTGCAGGGCACGGTGCGCGCCGAGCCGCTGACCATCGTCAACGGCGACGAGAAGCTGACGCTGAAGTTCGACTGCAAGCCCTGCGAGATGCACGTGGTCGGCAGGATGAAGCGCAACGTGCTCGCGCAGGCGGCCGCGGTGCCGATGAAGTTCTACAAGACGCAGCCGGCTCGGCGCTGAGCGGGCGTGTTGGGCTTGGGCATCCGCCGTTGGCGAGGGTGGGGCGCGCTGCTGTGCGTGGCCGCGCTCGCGGCCTGCCATCGCGCGGAGCCGATTCCCGAGGCGCACGACGTCTACATCTGGCAGCGGGCCTGGCGGCCGGCGCTGGGTGAGGCAATTGCCGGCGCGGGCGACCTCGTGCGGCAATGGCGCGTGCTCGCGGGCGAGGTCACGGCCGAGGGCCGGCTGCAAGTGATGGCCGTGGATGCAGCGATGCTCGCACGCGCTGCGAAGCCGGTGGTGATGGTGGTGCGCATCGATGGCCAGCTGGGCGGTCTCGACGAGACTGCGCTGGTGCAGCAGATCGCCGCGCTGCATGCACGCTGGCGCGCCCATGGCCCGGCGCCGGCCGCGATCGAGATCGACCACGACTGCGGGCTCGCGCGGCTGCCGGGCTATGCCGCGTTTCTCGGCAACCTGCGCGCGGCGCTGCCGGATGGCACTGCGCTGTCGATCACCGCGCTGCCGGCTTGGCTCGAATCGCCGCAAATGGAGGCAGTCCTCGCGCAGGCCGACGAGGCGGTGCTGCAGGTGCATGCGGTGAAGCAGCCGCGCCTCGGTCTGTTCGATCCGGCACAGGCCCGGCAGTGGGCCACAGCCTTCGGCAAGCGCACGCCGCATCCCTTCCGCCTCGCACTGCCCACCTACGGCTCGCGCGTGAGCTTCGATGCCTTGGGCAACCTGGCGGCCGTGGAGAGCGAAGCGCCGGCCCTCGTGCAGCACGAAGAACAGCATGAGCTCAGCGTCGCGCCGAGCGCGGTGGCCGCGCTGCTGAAGCAGCTGAAGAAGGATCCGCCGCCGCACCTGCAAGGCTGGGTATGGTTCCGCCTGCCCACCACCGAAGATCGGCGTGCGTGGCATCTGCCGACCTGGCGTGCCGTGGTGCAGGGCCGGCCGCTGGCGCCGGCCCCCACGCTGCAATGGCGCGCCGCCGCCGAGGCCCACCTGTACGACGTGGTGCTCGACAACCCGGCCGAGCTCGATGCCGAGTTGCCGCCTGTGGTCTACGCACCGCCGCAATGCGCGCTGGCCGACGCACGCAGCGGCTACCGCCTGCATCGCCAGCCCGACCGCTGGCAGTTCCTCCGGCCGCGCGCCGGCCTGCTCCCTCCGCGCAGCCAGCTGGTGATCGGCTGGCTGCGCTGCGATTCGCCACCTCCTGCCCCTCATGCACCTGCCTGACCGCCTGCGCATCCAGCGCCTCTCTCCTCTCACCACCACCGCGCTCGCTGCCACGCTGATCGCCTGCGCCGCGGCTCTGGCCTGCGGGCCGG
This sequence comes from uncultured bacterium, assembly GCA_966212505.1. Lineage (GTDB taxonomy): Bacteria > Pseudomonadota > Gammaproteobacteria > Burkholderiales > Burkholderiaceae_C > CAMLIZ01. The sequence goes on along the minus strand of CBIHRS010000090.1, from coordinate 8,287 downwards.
AGTTCACGCAATTGCTGGGCAGCCGCAAGGCGACCCTGAGCGCGCCGGTGGCCTACAACTTCGAGCTCGAGGCCCGGCGCCTCGTCGCGCCGAAGGCCAGGCTGCCGCAGCCGCCCAAGGCCGCCAGCCAGGATGGGTCTGTAGACGATGCGGCCAAGGTCTTCGCCCGCATCGAGGCCGAGGGGCTGTCGTCGTCGCAAGCGGCCAAGGTGGCCGAGATGCGCCGCAAGGCGAGCGGCGACGAAGCGTGGTCGTGGTCCAAAGGCAAGGACGTGCCGGAGGCGGTGCGGCTGTACACCGCGGCGGCGGTGGATTTCAGGAGCGGCACGGCCGAGACCGGCGAATGCGCCGAAGGCCCAAAGTGCGATGAGCGCGAGGGCGAAAAATCCGACATCCTGCGCCGCGCCGCCCAGCGCTTCGAGGCAGTGCTCGCGCTGCCCGAGGCACAGCGCCGCCTGCGCGCCACCTGGGCGGCCTACAGCCTGGGCCGCGCACAGCGCCTGCTGAAGGCACCCGATGCCGCGGCGGCGGCCTTCCGCCGCACGCGCGAAGAGGCGGCCAAGGGTGCGCCCGATCCGTTCGCGCTGGCGATCTCCAGCCTCGGCGAGGAAGCCCGCGTCGAGCTCGAGCACGGCCACACCGCGCAGGCGGTGGCGCTGTATGCCGAGCAAGCGGCCCAGGGCGACCCCAGCGGCCAGATCTCGCTGCAGCAGGTGGCCGAGAAGATCTACGGCGATGCGGCACTGCTGAAGGCCAGCATCGGCGATCCGCTGGTGCGCCGGCTGATGGTGGTGTATGCGCTGTCGTATGGCGAAAGCGACGCTGGCAGCAGCGAGTTGACGTCGCGGCAGGAGCCGGCTGCAGAGCAGCCGGCCGCCTCGGCACCGGCAGCCGCTGCATCCGCCACGCCCGCTGCATCGGCAGTGGCGGCGCCGGTCGCGCAGGCGGCGTCGTCGCCGGCCCCACAGGCCGCAGCATCCGCCGCAGCGGCTCCGGCTTCGGCTGCCGCGGCTGCACCGTCGACCGCAACCGCCGCCAAGCCGCAGCGCGACCGCCGCATGGCCCGCCTGCTCGATGCGATCCTGCAGGCCGATGCGGGCCAGCTGCAGGACGCCGACCGCCTGGCCGCACTGGCCTATGCCGCGGGCCGCTACGACGTGGCGGCCAAGCTCGCGCCGCGCAGCCACAGCGCCGTGGCCTCCTGGGTCAGCGCCAAGCTCGCGATGCGGCAGGGCCACAAGGACGAGGCAGCCCAGCACTACGCCGCCGCCATCCGCGCGATGGCCGCGCAGCCCGACACCGAGGTGCCGCAGCGCACACGCTACCGCCTGCGCGCCGAGCAGGGCATGGTGTCGCTCGCGCGCTCCGACTTCACCGCGGCGCTGGCGCAATGGTGGGAGGTGCGCGGCCCCTACTGGCTCGACCTGGCCTACGTGGCCGAACGCGTGGTCACGGTCGACGAGCTGAAGGCCTTCGTCGATGCACACGTGCCGGCCGCCAAGCCGCCAGCCGCCGAAAAGCAGGGCAACGAGATGCGCCAGCCCGAAGACCCCGGCGCCGAATGGCCGGCCACCAGCCCCGCCAACCAGCTGCGCGACCTGCTCGCGCGGCGGCTGATGCGCGAGGGCCGCGCGAAGGAAGCCTTCGCCTACTTCCACGGCCCGGAGGAGCAGCGTCTGGCCGACCCCGACGTGCGCCAGCATGCCAAGGACTACATCGATGCACTCCACAGCGCCGAGACGGCCTGGACCCGCGTCGGCCGCGCGCGCTCGTATTTCGAGGCCGCACAGATCGCGCGCTTCCATGGCCTGGAGATCATGGGCTACGAACTCGGCCCCGACAGCCAGGCGATGGGCGGCAGCTGGGACCTGGGCAACGAGCGGCCCAGCGCGAAGGACGGCGCCACGCCCGCCGAACAGAAGCGCTTCGATGCGAGCACTCCGCAGCCCAACGAGCGCTACCACTACCGCTACATCGCCGCCGACCATGCGGTGCGCGCGGCCGATGCGCTGCCGCCACGATCGCAGGCCTATGCGGCCGTGCTGTGCGAAGCCACGCACTGGATGCTGAGCTCCGGCAACGACGACAAGGCCCAGGCGCTGTACGAGCGCTATGTGCAGCACGGCGCTGTCGTGCCGTGGGCCACGCATTTCGGGCATGACTGCCCGGCGCCGGAGTTCCACCGCGCCAACTGGATGCTGGCCAAGGAGCAGATGCACGGCGGCCGCGTGTGGGCGCGGCATCACAAGTCGGTGGCGATCGGCGCGGCCGCGGCGACGGCAGCCGTCCTCGCCGGGTTGGGCTGGTGGATCGTCTCGCGCGTGCGCCGCCGCCGCGCCGCTGCCGCGGTGCAGCCGCCTCAGGCCTGAGGCGCCTCCGCCGGGCGGCCCACCTCGGTGTACTGCCCGGCATGCTCGGCCAGCCACTCGGCCGACCGTGTGCTGTGCTGCTGCGAGGGATGGAAGTCGCGCCGGAAATAGCGTCGCCACGGGCCGAAGTTGGACCGCACCAGCCCGTCGCGCCCGAACAGGAAGCGGGCGCCGCTGACCCAGGTGCGCCACTTGAACAGGTGGCCGTCGTGCCAGAGGTTGTTGACCGTCTGGCGCATCGAGTCGACGATGAAGAACATCGTCGCCATGCGGAACCAGCGCACGCGCCAGCGATGGTCGCCGCCCAGCGCGCAGTACAGGTCGAAGGCCGTGCTCTTGTGCTCCGACTCCTCGGCCGCATGCCACAGCCACATCGTCTGCAGCCTCGGCTCCACGCCTGCCAGCAGCTGCGGCCTCGCGAGGATGTATTCGGCCAGGATCGCGGTGAAGTGCTCGTAGGCCGCGGTGCCCGCCAGCTGGTGCCGGGGTTCGAGCGCCATCATCCGCTGGATGCGGCCGCGGGCCCGCTCCTGCCAGTGGTTCACGTAGCCCTGCTGCTGCAGGTGGCCGTTGAACAGACTGTGGATGCGGCGGTGCGTGGCCTCCTGCCCGACGAAGCCCTGCATCTCCGCCTGGAAGCGCGGCTGCTGCTCCGGCGGCAGCACCTTGAAGCCGTTGCGCACCGAATCGATGAAGAACTGCTCGCCGACCGGAAAGCTCATCGACAGCGCGTTGAAGTAGGCGGTGCGGAACGCATCACCGCCATGCCAGTGGCGCTCGAACGGCCGGTCGAGGTCGATCAGCAGGCGGCGCACGACGAGTTCGGTCATGGGAATGTCCCCTTCGGTACGCATCGGTACCAGGCGCATCAATCTGCCAGCCGTTCATGGTACTGTCAAGTACCAACTTCAAGGCTGGCACCGCCTAACATCCGCGCATGGCCGCCCTGCCCTCCGCCCCGCCGCAAGCCGAGCATCGCCAGCGCCTGCTGGATGCGATGTCGCTCGTCGTCGCGCGCAAGGGCTATGCCGAGACCACGATCGCCGACATCGCCGCCGAGGCCCGCGTCTCGAAGCGCACCTTCTACGAGCACTTCGGCAACAAGGCCGAATGCCTGATCGCGCTGTACCTCGCGGCCAGCGACCAGGCCTTGGCCTCGCTGCGGGCAGCCATCGACCCCGCGCGCGACTGGCACGAGCAGGTGGAGGATGCCGTGCAGGCCTACCTCTCGACGCTGGCCTGCAACCCGCCGCTGGTGCGCACGCTGGTGCTCGAGATCCTGCACCTGGGCGCCGAGGGTCTCAAGGTGCGGCGGCGCGTCAACCACGACATCGCCCGCTTCATCGTCGACGTGGTGCGCCCCAGGCTGCCGGCGCGCGCGCGGCCGCCGGCCCTGCTCGAGACGATGGCGGTGGCCCTCGTCGGCGGCATTGACGAGCTGATCGTGCAGGCCATCGAGGACGACCGCGTGGAGCACCTCGCCGAGCTCACGAAGCCGGCGGCGCATTTCGTGCGCGCGGTGATCGACGGCACGCTGGGCCACTGCGGCTGAGGTGCTGCGAGCCGCTTGCGCCAGCGCAAGCGGCTCGATGCGCACGGCCTCGAAGATGAGGCATGTCCAAACGCCTCCTCATCCTCCAAGGCCATCCCGACTCGAGCGCGCCGCACTTCTGCCACGCGCTGGCCGACGCCTATGCCGAAGGCGCGCGCCAGGCTGGACACGACGTGCGCAGCATCGACGTGGCGCGGCTGGACTTTCCGCTGTTGCGCAGCAAGGCCGAATGGGAACACGGCCCCTTGCCGCCCGCGCTGCTGCCGGTACAGCAGGCCATCACCGAGGCCGAGCACCTGGTGCTGTTCTTCCCGCTGTGGCTGGGCGGCATGCCGGCCCTCGTGAAGGGCTTTCTCGAACAGGTGGCGCGGCCCGGCTTCGCCCTCGCGAAGGACAAGGAGCATCCGTTCGGCCGCAAGCTGCTCACCGGCCGGTCGGCCCGCATCGTCGTGACGATGGGCATGCCCGCCCTCGTCTACCGCTGGTATTTCCGCGCCCACAGCGTGAAGGCGCTGGAGCGCAACATCCTCGGCTTCGTCGGCATCGGCCCGATCCACGAGACGCTGATCGGGCTGGTCGAAAACATGAGCGACAGCCAGCGCGGCAAGTGGCTCACGAAGCTGCGCGCGCTGGGGCGCGAGGGGTTGTAGGCCCTCGGCCGACGCCGATTCAGTTCAGCCCAGGAAGAACACCGCAGCCAGGGCCAGCGCGGCCGGCAGCGCCTGCACGAACAGGATCTTGCGCGACGAAGTGGCCGCGCCATAGAGGCCCGCCCCCAGCACCGCCGCGAGGAAGAACACCTGCACCGGCCGGCCCGCCACCAGGCCCCACAGCAGGCCGGCGGCCAGGATGCCGTTGTACAGCCCCTGGTTGGCCGCCAGCACCTTGGAGGCCGCCGAGAACTCGGGCGTGATGCCGAAGACCTTGCGGCCGCGCGGCGTATCCCACAGGAACATCTCCAGCACCAGGATGTAGACGTGGATCAGCGCGACCAGCGCGACAAGGACATTGGCAACCATCGGAACCCTCCAGAATGAGAAACATCAATGTTTCTTGTCGGTATGCTATCGTTTTTCAATCATGAGTGCAAACCGGAGCAAGGACACCGCGGTGCCCGCCAAGCTGCCGCGCGGCGGCCGGCATCCGCTGACGCAGGAAGCGGTGGCCGCATCGCAGCGCATGCGCATGCTGGTGGCCATCGCCCGCGCGGTGGCCGACAAGGGCTATGGCAACACCACGGTGGCCGACGTGATCGCCTTGGCCGGCGTCTCGCGCCGCACCTTCTACGAGCAGTTCCCGAAGCTGGAAGACTGCTTCCTCGCGGCCTACCAGGAGGGCATGCAGCTGCTGTTCGCGGCCATCCGCGATGCGCTGCGCCAGCAGCCCACCGCCGACTGGCGCGAGCGCACCCGCATCGCGATCGAGGCCTACATGAAGACGCTGGCCCAACATCCCGAAGCCACTTGGACCTTCGCGGTCGAAACGCTGGGCGCCGGCCGGCCGGCGCTGGAGCAGCGCGCCTGGGTGCTGAAGCAGTGGGTGACGCAATGGCGCGCGCTGCAGACGCTGCGCGAGCAGGCGGACCCGCAGGCCCCGAAGATCGCCGACGAGCAGCTGCTCGGCGTCGCCGGCGGGATCGAGGAGATGGTGCGCGAATGCCTGCGCACCAAGGGCGCGAAGAAGCTGCCGGCGCTGGCCCCGGCGGCCACGGCCTTTGCACTGGCGGTGTTGAACGGCCCGCCTGCCAGCTGACGCTAAGGCTCGCCCCCGACGCGCGCCGACAGAAAGTCCACCAGCACCCGCAGCTTGGGCAGCATGTGCCGGTTCGTCGGCCACAGCATCCAGAACATGCCCTGCACCGGCCGGTGGCCGGGCAGTGCTTGCACGAGCCGGCCCTCGCGCAGGGCCTCGCCGGCGATGAAGTCGGGCAGGCAGGCGATGCCCAGCCCGGCGACCGCGGCGCGCAGCACGGCTTCGATGTTGTTCAGCGTCATCGTCGCGGGCAGCCGCGGCTCGAGGCTGCCCGCCTCGTCTGCCGCAAACCATGGCTGCAGCTTGCCGGTGGCCGGAAGGCGGAAGCGCAGGCAGGCATGCCGCTCAAGATCGGCGGCCTGCTGCGGCATGCCGCGCTCGGCCAGGTAGCTAGGTGCCGCGCACAGCAGCAGCTCGAACGGCCGCAGCCGCCGCGACATCAGCCGTGAGTCGGTCAGCTCGCCGCTGCGGATCACGAGATCGAAGCCCTCGTCGATCACGTCGACGAGGCGGTCGTTGAAGTCGAGGTCGAGCTCCACCTCCGGGTAGCGCCGCGCAAAGTCCGGCAGCACCGGCAGCAGCAGGTGGTAGCCCACCGCGGGCAGGCTCACGCGCACCCGCCCGCGCGGCGCCTCGGTGAGCCTGACCAGCTCGAGTTCCGCATCGCCGATGTCGTCGAGGATGCGGCGGCAGCGCTCGAAGAACAGCGCGCCTTCGTCGGTGAGCCGCAGCTGCCGCGTGCTGCGATGGAGCAGCCGCACGCCGAGCTTGGCCTCCAGCCGCATCACGCCCTTGCCGACCGCCGAAGCCGACACGCCCAGCATCCGGCCCGCCCCCACGAAGCTGCCGCACTCGGCCGTGCGCACGAAGGCAAACAGGCCGCTCAGGCTGTCCATGCCGCCGCCATTCAAGACCTTTTGTCCGCTCATACGAGATCTGCAGCCTGTAGATGGTCAATTCGAGCGTTTCTATCATCGATTCAAACCTTCCACAGGGATGCTCGATGAAGAAACTGATGATCCTCGGCGCGGTCTGCCTCGCCGCGCTCGCGATGCCGCTGAGCTTCACCGGCCCAGCGGTCGCGCTGCCGGCGATCGCGTCGGACCTGGGCGGCAGCCCGGTCGCGCTGAGCTGGGTGACCAATGCATTCATGCTCGCCTTCGGCAGCTGCCTGATGGCGGCCGGCGCACTGGCCGATGCACACGGGCGCAAGCGGCTGTTCGTCGGCGGCAGCGCCGCCTTCGCGCTCTCGTCGCTGGCCTCGGCGCTGGCCCCTACGCTGTGGTGCCTGGACCTGCTGCGCGGGCTGCAGGGCATCGCGGCAGCCGCGGCGTTCTCAGGCGGCACCGCCGCGCTGGCGCAGGAGTTCGAGGGCCGGGCGCGCACGCAGGCCTTCAGCCTGCTCGGCACCACCTTCGGCATCGGGCTGGCCTTCGGTCCCGTGCTCGCCGGCAGCCTGATCGCACTCGCGGGCTGGCGTGCCGTGTTCCTCGGCGTGGCCCTGCTCGCGTCGCTTGGGTTGGCCGCCGGCCTGCGCTGCATGCACGAGTCGCGCGACCCGCAGGCCTCGGGGCTGGACTGGCCCGGCGCGCTCTGCTTCACCGCGGCCTTGACGCTGTTCACCGATGCGCTGCTGCAGGCGCCCGATCTCGGCTGGCACAGCGCCGCCGTGCGGGGCCTGCTGGCCGGCGCCGCGCTGCTGATGGCGGCGTTCGTGATGATCGAGACCCGCGTGCGGCGGCCGATGCTGGACCTGTCGTTGTTCCGCTATCCGCGCTTCATCGGGGTGCAGTTCCTCGCCGCCGCGCCGGCCTATTCGTACGTGGTGCTGCAGGTGCTGCTGCCGCTACGGTTCATCGGAATCGAAGGGCTCGATGCGATGGCGGCCGGCCGGCTGATGATCGCACTGTCGGCGCCGATGCTGGTGCTGCCGCTGGTGGCCGGCTGGCTGACGCGCTGGTTCTCGGCAGGCCTGATCTCCGGTGCCGGCCTGCTCATCTGCGCCGGCGGCCTGCTGTGGCTGGCGCAGGCCATGCCGGGGCAGGCGCCGGCACAGTTCATTGCGCCGATGCTGCTGATCGGCCTGGGCATCAGCCTGCCCTGGGGCCTGATGGACGGCCTGGCCGTGAGCGTCGTGCCCAAGGAGCGCGCCGGCATGGCCACCGGCATCTTCAGCACGACGCGGGTGGCCGGCGAAGGCATCGCGCTGGCGGTGGTGAGCGCCGTGCTGGCGATGCTGGCGCAAGCCCGCCTGCCCGCGGCGACGCCGGAGGCTGCGCACCTGCTCGCGATGGGCGATCTTGCCCGGGCCGCGGCGCTGCTGCCCGGCACCGGGCCGGCCGTGCTCGTGCAGGCCTACGGCAGCGCCTTCCACACGCTGCTGTACCTGCTCGCTGCCATCACCGTGCTGTCGGCCGTGATGGTCTTCGGCTTCCTCGGCCGTTCGCGCGAGCAGCCGGTGCACACTGCCGCCGGCGTGGTTTCCGCTTGACCCTCACACAGCGTCAGGCCGTATCGTGCGGTCCACAAACACCCTCGGGAGCCGACATGCACGATCCACAAATGAACGACAACGGGCCATGGACCGAATTCATCGCCGACATCCGCCGCGCGG
>CBIHRS010000089.1:0-14718 GCA_966212505.1 uncultured bacterium | reverse complement strand
TGTGCAGCAGGCCGAGGAAGCCGCAGCGGAAGCCGAAGCCCAGCGCCTGCGACACCTCGGGCTCGTAGCGCAGCGACGAATCGTTGAGCTTCAGCTTCTCGAGCGCATCGCGCAGCTGGTCGTATTCGCTGGCCTCCGTGGGGTACAGCCCGGCGAACACCTGCGGTTGGATCTCCTTGAAGCCGGGCAGCGGCTCCGAGGCTGGACCCGCGTTGTTGGGCAGCTTCTTTTCCAGCGTGATGGTGTCGCCCACCTTCGCGGCCTGCAGCTCCTTGATGCCGGCGATGATGAAGCCCACCTCGCCGGCGTTAAGCACCTCGCGGTCGACCGACTTCGGCGTGAACACGCCGAGGTGCTCGACCGGATAGACGGCATTGGTGGCCATCATCCGGATGCGGTCGCCCTTGCGCAGCGCGCCGTCGACCACGCGCACCAGCATCACGACGCCGACGTAGTTGTCGAACCAGCTGTCGATGATCATCGCGCGCGGCGGTGCGTCGGCCACGCCGCGCGGCGCCGGCATGCGTGCGATCACGGCTTCGAGGATGTCGTCGATGCCGAGGCCCGTCTTGGCCGAGCAGGGAATCGCGTCGGCAGCATCGATGCCGATCACATCCTCGATCTCTTCCTTCGCGCGCTCGGGGTCGGCCTGCGGAAGGTCCATCTTGTTGAGCACCGGCACCACCTCGACGCCGAGGTCGAGCGCGGTGTAGCAGTTGGCCACCGTCTGCGCCTCGACGCCCTGGCTCGCGTCGACCACCAGCAGAGCGCCCTCGCACGCCGACAGCGAGCGACTCACCTCGTACGAGAAGTCGACGTGCCCCGGCGTGTCGATCAGGTTGAGGTTGTAGGTCTTGCCGTCGCGTGCCGTGTATTGCAGCGCCGCGGTCTGCGCCTTGATCGTGATGCCGCGCTCGCGCTCGATGTCCATCGAGTCGAGCACCTGGGCCTCCATCTCGCGGTCGCTCAGACCTCCGCAGCGCTGGATGATGCGATCGGCCAGCGTGCTCTTGCCGTGGTCGATGTGGGCAATGATGGAGAAGTTGCGGATGTGGTCCATGCAAACTGCAATCACTCGAAGCGCCCTGTCGAAGACACAACGGCGAAGCCGTTGCGCCGGACGCTAACTTCGCGCAGCGAAGTTAAGCGCGGCGAAGCCGCGCGGCGGGAGGCAAAAAAAAGGCACGTCGAAACGGTGACGCGCCTTCCAACAAAACGTATGGCAACTGCTTGTTGGGCTTTCATTGTAGCCAAAAGGACCCCGCTGAAAACCGCGCCGTTGCTTGATTTCAAGCCGTTGCGGGGTACCAACACAGAATTTCATCCACAGCTTATCCACAACCTCCTGTGGATGTGCTGGGGATAGTTGCCAACCCCTCGGCTTCAGCCTTCCGGGAGCACTAAACGCCGTCTCAAGGGCCCGTATTCTATATGCCTCTTGGAACAATCTCCGGCCTTGGAACCCTTGAAGTGAAAGACCACTAACTTTCCCGTCACTCCAACATGAATCCGGTGGAAGAGTGGGTGAGCGCCCGCCCACCCCTTCGATCCCGCCAAGTGAAAAGACCCGCTGCTGCAGTCGGTGTACCCGGCTCAGCGTACTGGTCGGATCACCAGGTAGTTGACCCATTCCCCGCGCCGGACCAGCACGCTCACCGGACGCGCCTTGTCCGCCTTCTGCACCACCGACTGGAACTGCTTGACGTCCACGACCTCGGTGTTGTTCACCGACAGGATCACATCTCCTTCCCTCAGCCCGGCGCGGGCGGCGGGGCCTTCGACAGAATTCACCACCACGCCACCGCGGACCTTGAGTTCACGCTTCTGCGCTTCGGGGAGATCGGAAACGCCGAGCCCCAGAGCCTTCACATTGCTGGGCGCGGCCTCGCTCTCGTCGGTCTGAGCAACACGCGGACGATCCGGCTCGAACTCGCTCACCGTGACCGCGATGTCGCGGTAGCTGCCACGGCGGAAGATCTGCAGCGTCGTGCGGCTGCCCGGCTTGGTGCTGCCGATGATGCGCGGCAGATCCCCCGAGCGATCGACTGCACGGCCATCGACCTTGGTGATGATGTCGCCGGCTTCGATGCCGGCCTTCTCGGCCGGCCCGCCACCTTCCACGCTCTGGACCAGCGCGCCCACCGGCTTGCCGAGGCCGATGGATTCGGCCACATCCTTGGTCACCGGCGCGATCTGCACGCCGATGCGGCCGCGGATCACGCGGCCGTTGGCACGCAGTTGATCGGCGACGCGTGCGGCCTCGTCGATCGGGATCGCGAACGAGATACCCATGAAGCCGCCGGAGCGGCTGTAGATCTGCGAGTTGATGCCGACGACCTCGCCGCGCATGTTGATCAGCGGGCCGCCGGAGTTGCCCGGGTTCACCGCCACATCGGTCTGGATAAAGGGCAGGTAGTCGCCGGTGTCGCGCTGCTTCGCGCTGACGATGCCGGCCGTGACCGTGTTGTCGAGACCGAACGGCGAGCCGATGGCCAGCACCCATTCGCCGACCTTGAGCTTGTTGATGTCGCCGATGCGCACGAAAGGCAGGCCCGTGGACTCGATCTTGACCACGGCCACGTCGGTGCGCTTGTCGGCGCCGACGATGCGCGCCTTGAACTCGCGCTTGTCGGTGAGCGTCACGATGACCTCATCGGCGCCCTCGACCACGTGGGCATTGGTCATCACGAAGCCATCGGCCGTGAGGATGAAGCCGGATCCGACGCCGCGCTGCACCGGCTCTTCGTCGCCCTTGGGCGTGTTGTTGCGCCGGGGATCAGGACGGCCCGGCATCGGGATGCCGAAACGCCGGAAGAAGTCTTCGAGGTTGTCGTCCATCTCCGGCACGCCGCCGCGGCCGGCCTTGGCGCGCTCGAGCGTGCGGATGTTCACCACCGCCGGGCCCACCCGCTCCACCAGTTCGGTGAAGTCCGGCAGAGCCACCTGCGGCTGCGCCAGCGCAGGTGTCGGCGCCAGGACGGCTGGCAGGCCTGCGGTGAGGCACAGTCCGATCAGGAAGGCGACGCTGCGCCGCCGCGCCAGGGAAGAGACCAGGTCTCGCATCAAAAACCTCCTCGTTGTGGGACATCCAGCAGCCCGCATCATGGGCTGCGGTGTATGCAGTTGCCGTGCCGGCTTACCGGCGCTGCCGCTCGAGGGCCGCAGCAAACAGCTTCAGCGTGGTGGTCGGCACATCGCCGACCACCGTGATCCACCAGTCGCCCTGGCGGCGCATCAGCGTGTGTGTGGCACCGACGGCGGTGTGCATCGCGCGCTGGTGCCGTTGCGGATCGAAGGGCTCGATGAAGACCGACACGTGTGTCAGCCCATCCGAATAGATCGTCTGCAGCACCTCGGGCGCGGCGTTGCCCCCATCGGGCACCAGATTGAGCGGCCGTTTGACGCAGCTGATCTCGCGGAACCCGGCCAGCGGCTGCTTGAGCTTCCAACCCTCGGCTTCCAGCTGGGTCGGCGTGGCCGCCGCGCGAACGACTCGATAGCCATCCAGCCGTTTCATCGGCTGCACGACGGTTTCCACCTGGGGACGCACCCCGATCGCCACCTCGGAGAACGAGGACGATTCGAGCACCTCGTCGCGCGAGCCGATCACGTCGGCCCGCAGCAGCAGGCCCGTGGACTTCTCGGCCCACAGGCGTTGGGCGAAGCGATAGGCATCGCGCGGCCGCAGCAAGAACACCTGTGCGTCGTATCCCGCCACGCGGTCCACGCCCTGCGCACGCAGCTCGTAGTGATCGGCCACGCGGCCTTCGCTCGATTGCAGCAGCGCCGGGAACGGCGGCAGCGGCTCCTGTTGCTCGATGACCGCCAACTGCTTCTGGGGCCAGAGCGTATAGACGACATCGTTGTGGCGGAACACCCTCCGCATCTGGCCATCGAGCATGTCGACGCGCTCGTACTCATGGCTGCCGTCGCAGTAATGGGCGATGCGCGAGCTCGACATCGTGCCGCCGGTCATGAAGACCTGCGTCCCCTGGTAGTTGCGCAGGCTGGCCGCCTCGTGGATTCGCGTGAGCCATGCGCCCACGTCCACGACGGTATCTGCCGTTGACTGAGCCGAGGCACCGGGCCCCGCGAAAGCCGTCGCCACACTGAACGCGGCGATGAGGAAACGATGCAAGGCCATGGGCTCGAATCAGCGCTCCGGCGCGACGCTGGCCGCGCTGCGCAGCACGCCACCTGGCACGCTGACGGCCGAGTTGCCGCCGAACTGCTTGTGGGCCGCGAGGTAGCGGTCGAGATGCGCGTCGCGGATCAGCTTGCCATCGGCCACGAACGCCGGCGTCTCGAACTGCGCCTCGCTGAACCCCGGCACGCCTGATGCCGCCACCGTCTGCAGGCCGGCAGCATCGTTGTTCGAAGGCGTCGCCACCGCGAGCGCCTCGGCGCCGCCGCCCACGCCCGGAACAGCCACGCGGGTCGCGACCAAGGCGCCAGCCACCATCACGAAGCCGGCCGCCACAGCCATCGGCGCCGCCCAGGCACGACGCCACAGCGCAGCACCGTTGGCCACGCGCACCGGCACAGCCGCAGGCGCCTCGGCTGCAGGCAAGGGCTGCGGGGCCAGCACGACGGGCTCTGCCTGCAGTCGCGAACGCAACGCGGCCAGGAACGCCGAGTCGTGTTCGACTTCGTTCGCCAGGTCTTCCGAGCGCATCACGTCACCGATCAGGTGGTAGGCATGCCACGCGTCGCGCAGTTCCGACGCTTCACGCCATGCGGCGCAGGCACGCTGCACTTCCGAGGCCTCGACCTCACCGTCGACCAGCGCGGACAGCACCCGCTTCCGATCACCGTGATCCACTGAACCGTCTGACATTTCCAGCTCCAGCCAACTTGTCCGCTACCACCTCTCGCCCTCGCGCGTTCCGAGCAAGGGACGCAACCGCTCGGCAATCGCTTCGCGGGCGCGAAAGATCCGTGACCGCACTGTCCCGATCGGGCAGTTCATCACCTCGGCAATCTCTTCATAGCTCAACCCCTCGATCTCGCGCAGCGTGATGGCCTGCCGAAGATCTTCGGACAGGGCATCGATGGCGGCGTTGACGGTGGCGGCGATCTCTTTGCTCGCCATCACCGCCTCGGGGGTCTCGCCGTCGCTTAGTTCGTTTTCAACCCGGGAAGTTTCGTCACCGTCTTCCCCAGTCGTGAAGGCTGCCTCGGAAACCAGGGGATCGCGCTTGAGCTCCACCAGGGCTTTCTTCGCAGTATTCACTGCGATCCGGTAGAGCCACGTGTAGAAAGCGCTCTCCCCCCTGAACTGGGGGATCGCACGGTAGGCGCGGATGAAGGTTTCCTGCGCGATGTCCTGCACCAGGTCGGTGTCGCGCACCATGCGACCGATCAGGCGCTCGATGCGCCGCTGGTACTTGACGACCAGCATCTCGAACGCACGCACGTCGCCATGCTTGATGCGTTCGATCAGCAGTGCGTCGGCATCCGCGCTCATTCGGGTTCAGGTCCGCGTCGCGGAAGTTGGTCGTCGGGGGTGAAGCGGCGGGAATATACAGCAGTGCGCAGCGCATGCGCCGCCGATCCCAGCCTGGCCTCGCGAAGGGGCAACCAGAGTGCCCGGCCGTAGGCGCCTTCGGCAGGATGGAACTGCAGCAACAGCCAGCCATCCAGGTCCAGCGTCACGGCCAGTCGCCCGCTGCGTTCGCCGCTGCCGTCTGCCGCAGGGCTGAACCACCACTGCTGATCGCCGTCCCAGCGCAGGCGTCCGGTACTGACGGGAAGAAAACGCAAGGCCACGCCGGCCCCGGCAGCCGCCGAGGCGAGAGTGATCCACAGAACGCGTGTGAGCGGGAGCTCGAGATGCGCGCCAAGCAACGCTCCCATGCAGCCGGCCGCAAGCGCACCCAGCACGGCCGCAGCCGCCGCCCAGCCGGGATCGCTCGACAGCTGGACAGTGACGGCCGGCGCGGGGCGCATGGGCCGGGGTGCGGATCCGGCGCGTCAGATGCGCCGGATCACCAGCGTGCCGTTGGTGCCGCCGAAGCCGAAGTTGTTCTTCACCGCGACATCGATCTTCATCTCCCGCGCGGTGTTGGCGCAGTAGTCCAGGTCGCACTCGGGATCCTGGTTGAAGATGTTGATCGTCGGCGGCGAGACCTGGTGATGCACCGCCAGCGTGGTGAACACCGACTCGATGCCGCCGGCGCCGCCCAGCAGGTGGCCGGTCATCGACTTGGTGGAGTTGACCACCAGCTTCTTCGCGTGGTCGCCGAAGGCCAGCTTGATCGCGTTGGTCTCGTTGAGGTCGCCCAGCGGCGTGGAGGTGCCGTGGGCGTTGAGGTACTGCACCTCGTCGGCATTGATGCCGGCGTTGCGCAGCGCCGCCTTCATCGAGCGCTTGGGGCCGTCGACGTTGGGCGCGGTCATGTGGAAGGCATCCGCCCCCATGCCGAAGCCTGCAAGCTCCGCGTAGATCTTGGCGCCGCGCTTCTTGGCATGCTCGTATTCTTCGAGCACCAGCACGCCAGCGCCCTCGCCGAGCACGAAGCCGTCGCGGTCCTTGTCCCAGGGGCGCGACGCCGTGGCCGGATCGTCGTTGCGGGTCGACAGCGCACGCGCCGCCGCGAAGCCGCCGATGCCCAGCGGCGACACGGTGGATTCGGCACCGCCGGCGACCATCACGTCGGCATCGCCATATTCGATCAGCCGGCCGGCCTCGCCGATCGCGTGCAGGCCCGTCGTGCAGGCCGTGACGATCGCGAGGTTGGGGCCGGTGAAGCCGAACTTGATGGAGACGTGGCCCGAGATCATGTTGATGATCGAGGCAGGCACGAAGAACGGCGAGATGCGGCGCGGGCCGCGCTCGGTGAGCTCCTGGTGCGTTTCTTCAATCATCGGCAGGCCGCCGATGCCGGAGCCGACCAGCACGCCGATGCGCTCGGCCTGCTCTTCGGTGAGCTGATCACCGGTAGGCAGCCCCGCGTCGCGCACGGCCTGGATCGAAGCGGCCAGGCCGTAATGGATGAAGGTGTCCATGTGCCGCGCTTCTTTCGCCGGGAAGTACTCCTCGACGTTGAAGCCCCTCACCTCGCCGGCGAAGCGGCAAGCCAGGTTCGACGCATCGAACTTGGTGACGGCGGCAATGCCCGAACGACCGGCCACGATGTTGGCCCAGCCTTCGGCGACGGAGTTGCCGACCGGGCTGATCAGCCCCAGGCCGGTGATGACGACGCGACGGCGGCTCATGCGGTAGGCGTTTCCGGCTCAGGCCTTCTGGTGCTTGACGGCGTAGTCGATCGCCAGCTGCACGGTGGTGATCTTCTCGGCTTCCTCGTCGGGGATCTCGATGCCGAACTCGTCCTCGAGGGCCATCACCAGTTCCACGGTGTCAAGGGAGTCCGCGCCCAGATCGGCCACGAAGGCCTTTTCGTTGGTGACGTCGGCCTCGGGCACGCCGAGTTGCTCGGCAATGATCTTCTTGACACGTGCTTCGATATCGCTCATGACTCCTCCAGGAGTGAATTGCAAAAACAAACAAACAGCCCGCGATTTTACCCGGCCTAGGGGAGCGTCTCTACGACACCCCTGGACGGGCTCCGGATGGGCAAGGCCGGGGCTTGATCAGTTCATGAACATGCCGCCGTTGACATGCAGCTCGGTGCCGGTGATGTAGCCGGCCTGCGGGCTGGCCAGGAAGGCGACGGCCTGCGCAATTTCTTCGGGCGCACCGAGGCGGCCCAGCGGGATCTGCTGCAGCAGCGCGGCCTTCTGCGCCTCGGGCAGCACCTCGGTCATGTCGGTGGCGATGAAGCCAGGAGCAACACAGTTGACCGTGATGCCGCGGCTGCCGAGTTCACGGGCCAGCGCCCGCGTCATGCCGGCGACGCCGGCCTTCGCGGCCGCGTAATTGGCCTGGCCAGGATTGCCGCTGGCACCCACCACCGAGGTGATGCTGACGATGCGGCCGTAGCGCTGCTTCATCATCGTGCGCATCACGGCCCGGCTGAGGCGGAACACCGCCTTCAGGTTGGTGTCGAGCACCGCATCCCAGTCTTCGTCCTTCATCCGCATCGCCAGCGTGTCGCGCGTGATGCCGGCGTTGTTGACCAGCACGTGCAGCGCACCATGCTCCTTGACGATGGCTTCGATCGCCGCATCGACACCGGCTGCATCGTTGACATTGAGGCAGAGCCCTCGGCAGCCCTCGCGGCCGCCGAACGCGTCGGTGATGGCCTGCGCACCCGCGTCGGTGGTGGCAGTGCCGATCACCTTGAGGCCCTGGGCTGCCAGCTCCAGCGCGATGGCGCGGCCGATGCCGCGCGAAGCACCGGTGACCAGCGCGACCTGTCCTGCGAACGTTGTGCTCATGCCAGCATTCCTTTCACTTCCTGCAGCGAGGCGGGATCGAACACGGTGGCGGTGACCGCCTCGGCATCGATGCGCTTGACCATGCCCGACAGCACCTTGCCCGGGCCGCACTCGAAGATGTGCGTGAGGCCGCGGCCGCGAAGTGCCTGCACGACCTCGACCCAGCGCACCGGGCCGAAGGCCTGGCGATACAGCGCATCGCGGATCAGATCCGGCTGCTGCTCGATCTTGACGTCGACGTTGTTGACGACATGGATGCGTGGCGCCTGGAGGGCGACGCCGGCAAGGCGCTCCTTGAGCTGCTCGGCCGCCGGCTTCATCAGGCTCGAATGGAACGGCGCCGACACCGGCAGCGGCAGCGCGCGCTTGGCACCCGCCGCCTTGAGCATCTCGCAGGCCTTCTCGACGCCGGCCTTGGTGCCGGCGATCACGATCTGCTTAGGATCGTTGAAGTTGACCGCCTCCACTGCCTCACCGCAGGCCGCTGCAGCCTGGGCGCAGCCGGCCTTCACACCCTCGGCATCCAGGCCGAGGATCGCCGCCATGCCGCCCGCACCAACCGGCACGGCCTCCTGCATGGCCTGCGCACGGAAGCGCACCAGCGGCAGCGCATCGGCCAGGCTCAAGGCGCCGGCCGCGACCAGCGCGCTGTATTCACCGAGCGAATGACCGGCGACGGCCGCAGGCTCCAGCCCGGTCTCGGCCAACCAGGCGCGGTAGCAGGCGATGCCCGCCGTCAGCATCACCGGCTGCGTGTTGGTGGTCAGGTCGAGCTGGTCCTTGGGGCCTTCATGGATCAGGCGGGCGACATCTTCGCCCAGCGCCTGCGAGGCTTCCTCGAGCGTGCTGCGCACGGCGGGATGGTCACCCCACGCGTCGAGCATGCCGACCGACTGCGATCCCTGGCCAGGGAACACGAATGCGAATGCGGTCATCGCGTTGTCTCTCTTCTTGGATGTTGTCGTGCGGCGTCAGAAGTCGACGAGCGCCGCACCCCAGGTGAAGCCACCGCCCACGCCCTCGAGCAGCAGCGTGTCGCCGCGCTGGATGCGGCCGCCGCGCACCGCGGCGTCGAGCGCCAGCGGGATCGAGGCAGCCGAGGTATTGCCGTGCTCGTCGACGGTGACGACGACCTTGTCCATCGGCAGCTTCAGCTTGCGCGCCGTGCCGCTCATGATGCGAATGTTGGCCTGGTGGGGGATCAGCCAGTCGATGTCGGCATCGGTGCGACCGGCCTTCGCGAGCACCGAGCGGGCCACATCCTCGAGCACGCCGACGGCGAGCTTGAACACGGCCTGGCCGTCCATCTTGAGCAGCGGATCGCCCAGCACGCTGCCGCCCGACACAGTGCCTGGCACGCAGAGGATGTCGACGTGACGGCCGTCGGCGTGGAGCTCAGTCGCCAGCACGCCGGGCTTGTCGCTGGCCTCCAGCACCACGGCGCCGGCACCATCGCCGAACAACACGCAGGTGGTGCGGTCGTTGAAGTCGAGCAGGCGCGAGAACACCTCGGAGCCGATCACCAGCGCCCTGCTGGCTGCCCCCGAACGGATCATCGAATCAGCGATGGTCAGCGCGTAGATGAAGCCCGAGCACACCGCCTGCACATCGAAGGCCGGGCAACCCTGTACGCCGAGCTTCTGCTGCACGATGCAGGCCGCCGACGGAAACACCATGTCGGGCGTGGAGGTGGCGACGATGATCAGGTCGATCTGAGCCGCATCGATACCCGCGGCCTGGAGTGCGTTACGCGCGGCATGGGCCGCGAGGTCGCTGCAGACCACACCCGGGTCGACGAAATGACGCGCCCGGATGCCGGTGCGCTCGACGATCCATTCATCGGAGGTTTCGATGCCGCGCTCGGCCAGCTGACGCGCAAGGTCGTCGTTGGTCAGGCGCTTGGGCGGCAGATAGCTGCCGGTGCCCGCGATGCGGGCATAGCGAGGAGCGTTGTCGTTCATGCAGCTTGGGTCAGCGGGCTACTGTCGTCGCTGGCCGGCAGGGCCTGCAGCGTGTCGAGGATGCGCTCGTGGACCCGATCGAGCAGTCGATTGCGGGCGGCATCATACGCCCGCGTGAGCGCCTGCTCGAACGCGAACGCATCGGCGGAGCCGTGGCTCTTGAACACGAGGCCGCGCAGGCCCAGCAGCGCGGCGCCGTTGTAGCGGCGATGGTCGACGCGCGCCTTGAAATGCTTGAGCACCGGCATGGCCACCAGCGCAGCCAGCTTGGTGAGCGGCGTGCGGGTGAACTCCTGGCGGATGATGTTGGTCAGCATCGCCGCAAGGCCCTCGGCCGTTTTCAGTGCGACGTTGCCGACGAAGCCGTCGCAGACGACGATATCGGTCGTGCCCTTGAAGATGTCATTGCCCTCCACGTTGCCGTGGAAGTTGAGGTGCCCATCGGCCGCCGCGGCGCGCAGCAACTCGCCGGCGCGCTTGATGGTCTCGCTGCCCTTGATGGCCTCTTCGCCGATGTTGAGCAATCCGACGGACGGATCCTCGCGGCCTTCGACCGCCGCCACCAGCGCACTGCCCATCACCGCGAACTGCAGCAGGTGTTCCGCGCTGCAATCGACATTGGCGCCAAGATCGAGCACCGTGGTGTGGCCATCGTTCTGGTTGGGCATCACCGTGGCAATGGCCGGACGATCGATGCCTTCAAGCGTCTTGAGCACGTAGCGCGCCACCGCCATCAGCGCACCGGTGTTGCCGGCGGAGACACAGGCCTGGGCGCGCGCCGGCGTGACCTCATCCGCTGCCTTGAGCTGCGAGATCGCCACGCGCATCGAGGAATCCTTCTTGCGGCGCAGCGCGACCTCCACCGGATCGTCCATCGTGACGACCTCGCTCGCGGTGACGATCGAACAACGCTCCCAGCCCTGGGCAGGCACCAACGCCTCGGGTGTCCCGACCAGCACGAGCTCGGCCTGCGGATGGCCCTGCAGGAAGGCGCGGCAGCCCGGCAGGGTGACCGACGGCCCATGGTCGCCGCCCATGCAGTCGACCGAGATGCGCACCAGGGGAAGAGGATCCAGACTCACGTGGAAATGCAGGCGTCAGACCATCCGGCAGCATAAGCGACCGGCAAGACGAACGCCCGGCCCGCGCGCTGCGCGGAGCCGGGCGTGAATTTGTTGGCGTCGACGATCATGCGCGCGCCGCTGAACCCAGCGATCGCACACGTGGAGCAATGCTCAGGCGTCGGCCTTGGTCTTCAGCACCTTGCGGCCACGATAGAAGCCGGTGGGGCTGATGTGGTGACGCAGATGCACTTCGCCGGTGGTGGGTTCGATCGCGGTGCCCGGCTGGGTGAGGGCGTTGTGCGAACGATGCATGCCACGCTTGGACGGCGACTTCTTGTTTTGCTGAACGGCCATGGAATTCTCCTGAAGGCTTCCCCGCCAACCTCGCTGCGGAGGAGCGTGCGCCTGAGTCAGGCGCTGCGCCCGGCATCGCAGGTTCCACCGTGGAATCGAGCGAGGGCGCCAATGGGAAAGCCTGAAATTCTAGCACGCTTTGCGCGCCAACGCGTTAGTGGGAGGGCGGGTTGCGCTTGAGTGCCGCCAACTTGGCAAAGGGATTCGGCTGCGGCTCATCCTCCTCCGGCAGATCATCCTGCGGCACCGGCAACGGTTGCGGACAGGACTCGTGCCGCGGCACGAGCGGGAGTTCGAGGATCAGTTCGTCCTCGACCAACGCGAACAGGTCGAGCGTGCGACTGAGCGCCAGCACATCCTCCTCGCTGTCGGCATCCTCGGCCTCCGCCTCGGATTCGTCGCGCACGAAGCGGAACGAACGGTCGACGGCCAGCGGCACCGTCATCGGCTGCAGGCAGCGCTGGCACTGCAGGCTCACGACCCCATCGGCCTGCAGGTGCAGCCACAGCTCGGGCTGAGCGCCTCGGCGCGCCCGCGCCTCGCCTTCGGCACGCCATCGCACCGGTTGGGCAGACGCATCCGCCGGCAGCACGGATTCGGAGAGGCGATGGAATTCGGAGGGGGAGCGCTCGCCCTCGAGGGCAGCGGCATCAGCCGCAAACGCAGCCACATCGAGGCGCAAAGGATCGAACGCGCGTTGCTTCATGCGCCGCAGTGTACGGAATGCCCGGTGGGAGAATTCAGCCATGTCTGCAATGCCCCCGCTCATCCTCGGCTCGACCTCGCGCTATCGCCGCGAACTGCTCGAACGCCTGCGCCAGCCCTTCAGCGTGCGGGCGCCGCAGGTCGACGAGACACCGCAGCCCGACGAGACCCCGGCTCAGCTCGCGGTGCGCCTGGCCCTCGCGAAGGCTCGCACCGTCGCGCAGCAGGAGCCCGGAGCTGTGGTGATCGGCTCCGACCAAGTCGCCGACCTCGACGGCACCCCGATCGGCAAACCCGGCACCCACGAGCGGGCGACGCAGCAGCTGCGCGCGATGAGCGGGCGAAGCGTCGTCTTCCAGACGGCCGTGGCCGTCGTCCGGCTCGACATCGGCTACGAGAGGGTGGAGCTTGCACCCGTGACCGTCCGGTTCCGTCAGTTGAACGACGACGAGATCGAGCGCTATCTGCGGCTCGAGCAGCCATACGACTGCGCCGGCAGCGCGAAATGCGAGACGCTGGGCATCGCGCTGCTCGGCGCGATCGAATCCGACGACCCCACAGCGCTGGTGGGCCTGCCGCTGATCCGCACCTGCGCCATGCTGCGCGAGGCCGGCCTCGACCCACTGAAGGTGGCCACATGAGCGCCGCACCCACAGGACGGCTGCTGCTCATCCCCAACACCCTGGACCTGGGCACCGAGACCGGCGACATCCAGGAGGTGCTGCCGCTCGGCGTGCTGCGCGAGGCGGCGCGCCTGACGCACTGGGTCGCCGAGAACGCAAAGACCACTCGCGCCTTCCTCAAGCGCGTGGATGCCGTGGCGCCACTGGGCCAGCCACTGCAGGCGATCGCGATCCAGGAGCTGCCACGCCCCCGCAAGGGCAGCGGCAGCATGCAACCGAGCGCAAGTGAAATCCACGCATTGCTGACGCCGGCGCTAGCGGGCGAAGACATCGGGCTGATCTCGGAAGCGGGGCTCCCCGCAGTGGCCGATCCCGGCGCGATCCTGGTGGATGCGGCCCACGCAACAGGCATCACGGTCGTGCCGCTGCCCGGCCCCAGCTCACTGATGCTGGCGCTGGCCGCAAGCGGCCTCAACGGCCAGAGCTTCGCCTTCGTCGGCTACCTGCCGGTGGATGCGACAGAACGCGCCAGCAAGCTGCGCGAACTCGAAGCCGCCTCACGGCGCCTGAGCCAGACGCAGCTGCTGATCGAAACGCCCTACCGCAATGCCACGATGTTCACGGCACTGACGCAGGCGCTCGCGGGCACCACGCGCCTCTCGATCAGTTGCGGACTGACACTGGCCGACGGCTGGACGCGCACCCAGACCGTTGCACGGTGGAAAGCCTCGCCGATAGACATGCCGGACCGCCTGCCCGCGGTCTTCAGCCTGCTGGCCCAGTAGCGGCGCGGGCTCAGGCCTTTCGGCCGCCACCGCCGCCGAGCAACGAAGCCACCTTCTTCTTCGGCTTGATGTTGGGCGACAACACAGTGCGGGCGGCAGGTGCAGGTACCGGCGATTTGGTCTCCCACTCCGGAGGCTCTGACCGGGCACTGGGCTCGTAGGGCTTGTCGAAGAAAGGATCGGATGCCGCCGGCGCCGGAGACCAGGGGCGACGCGCACTGCGTTCGGCACCCCCACCCTGGCGCGGCTCGGAGCGACGGTCTTCGCCCGGCTGTTCGTCATCCCAGCTCCGCCGCGGAGGCCGACGCGCCGAGCGATCTTCTTCAAGCTCGAGCGGCTCCAGGTCGATCTTCTTCTTGATGAGCTTCTCGATGTCGCCCACCAGCCGCGCGTCATCGCGCGTGACCATCGTCACCGCGAGACCCGAGGCCCCCGCACGACCGGTGCGCCCGATGCGGTGCACGTAGTCTTCCGCGTTGAAGGGCACGTCGAAGTTGAAGACCGCCGGCAGGTCGGCGATGTCGAGGCCACGGGCCGCCACATCGGTGGCCACGAGCAGGTCGACCTCGCCGCGCTTGAAGGCATCGAGCGACTTCAGGCGCTCGTCCTGTGACTTGTCGCCGTGCAGCGCGGCCGTCTTCAGGCCATCGCGCTCGAAGGCGCGCGCCAGGCGGGCCGCACCCAGCTTGGAGTTGACGAAGACGATGGCCTGCGTGAGCGCGCGATCCTTCAGCAACTGGCGCACCGCGCGGCGCTTGTCATCCTCGGCGATGCTGTAGAAGCGCTGCTCGACGGTCGACGCCGTGGCGTTGGGTCGCGCCACCTCCACCGTGACAGGATCCTGCAGATAACTCTGCGCCAGCCGCTTGATCTCGGGCGAGAAGGT
>CBIHRS010000088.1:0-14750 GCA_966212505.1 uncultured bacterium | reverse complement strand
CGCTGACCTCTTGCATGCCATGCAAGCGCTCTCCCAGCTGAGCTATACCCCCATCTTTTTCAACTCACCGTTGCCGGTTTGTTTTGGGCATCGCGCTGTATCAAGCGAGACGTAGATTATAGGCAGACTTTTAAGCGCTGTGCAAGCGGTTCAAAACATTTTCTCTGGAAAAGAGTTCGAGCACCGCGTCGATGGACGGCGTCTGCGCGCGGCCGCACACCAGCACGCGCACCGGCACCGCGATCTGCGGCATCTTGAGGCCGTGTTCGGCGATGGTTTCCTTGATCGCCTGGTTGATCGCCGCCTTGTTCCAGTCGACCTCGCCCAGCCGCTTCGCCAGTGAGGCCAGCGCAGGCTTCACCGCCTCGGTGACATGCGCCGCGCGGTCTTCGGCGCTCGGGGCCACCTCGGTGAAATACATCTGCAGCCACTCGGCCAGCTCCACCGTCGTGGAGCAGCGGTCCTTGAACAGGCCGCACAGCTTCGCGAGCCGCTCGTCGGCCGGCGCCGTGACGCCTTGCCTAGACAACTGCACCACCACCAGCCTCGCGAGCTCGGCGTCGTCGGTCATCTTCATGTGCTGGGCATTGACCCAGCGCAGCTTGGTCTCGTCGAACTGGCCGGCGCTCTTGCCAAGGTGGTCGAGGTTGAACCACTCGACCAGTTGCTCGCGCGAGAACACCTCGTCGTCGCCGTGGCTCCAGCCCAGGCGCGCGAGGTAGTTGACCACCGCATCGGCGAGGTAGCCCTCGTCGCGGTACTGCGTCACCGGCTTGGCGCCGTGGCGCTTGCTCATCTTCTCGCCCTGTTCGTTCAGCACGGTGGGCAGGTGCGCGTACACCGGCGGCTCCTTGCCGAGCGCACGAAAGATGTGGATCTGGCGCGGCGTGTTGTTCACATGGTCGTCGCCGCGGATCACGTGGGTGATCTGCATGTCGATGTCGTCGACCACCACGCAGAAGTTGTAGGTCGGCGTGCCGTCGGGCCGCGCGATCACGAGGTCGTCGAGCTCGTCGTTGCTGAACTCGACCCGGCCCTTGACCTTGTCGTCCCAGCTCACGCTGCCGCCGATCGGCGTCTTGAAGCGGATCACCGGCTGCACGCCCTCGGGCACCGGCGGCAGCACCTTGCCGGGCTCGGGGCGCCAGGTGCCGTCGTAGCGCGGCTTCTGCTTGGCGGCCATCTGGCGCTCGCGCAGTGCGTCGAGCTCGGCGGTGCTCATGTAGCAGTGGTAGGCCAGGCCCTGCGCCAGCATCTGCGCCAGCACTTCCTTGTAGCGGTCCATCCGCTGCATCTGGTAGAACGGGCCCTCGTCGTGGTCGAGGCCCAGCCACTGCATGCTCTCGATGATCACGTCGACCGCGGCCTGCGTCGAACGCTCGACGTCGGTGTCTTCGATGCGCAGCACGAAGACACCTTTGTTGGCGCGCGCGAAGGCCCACGGATACAGGGCCGAGCGGATGTTGCCCAGGTGGATGAAGCCGGTGGGGCTGGGGGCGAAACGGGTGCGGACTTGGCTCATGCGTTGTTCTTCGGGGTCAGGCCTTGCAGTCCTCGGGCGAGGTCGGCCTTCAGGTCTTCGACATCCTCCAGCCCCACGGCCACGCGGATCACGCCCTGCGTGATGCCGGCGGCCAGCCGCTGGGCCTCGGTGAGGCGGCCATGCGAGGTGCTGGCGGGATGGGTGATGGTGGTCTTGGTGTCGCCGAGGTTGGCGGTGATCGAGCAGATACGCGTCGCGTCGATCACCGAGAAGGCGTTGGCGCGCAGCGCCCGCGGTTCATCGCCCCGCACGGCGAACGCCAGCACCGCGCCGCCGAGGCCGCCCTGCTGGCGCATCGCGAGCGCATGCTGCGGATGCGACGGCAGGCCCGGGTAGTAGACGCGCGCCACCTGCGGTTGCGCCTCCAGCCACGCGGCCAGCTGCAGCGCACGCTCGCTCTGCGCGCGCATGCGGATGCTCAGCGTCTCGAGGCCCTTGAGCACCACCCAGGCATTGAAGGGCGACAGGCTCATGCCCGCGCTGCGCATCACCGGCACGAACCTGTCGTTGACCAGCGCCTCGCTCGCGCACAACGCGCCGGCGATCACGCGGCCCTGGCCGTCGAGGTACTTGGTGCCCGAATGGATGATGACATCGGCGCCCAGCTGCGCCGGCCGCTGCAGCGCCGGCGAGCAGAAGCAGTTGTCGACCGCGAGCAGCGCGCCGTGGTCATGGGCGATCCTGGCCAAGGCTGCGATGTCGCACACCTCGGTCAGCGGATTGGTCGGCGTCTCGGCGAACAGCAGCTTCGTATTGGGCTGCACCGCCTTCGCCCAGGCCTCGACATCGGTCTGCGGCACGAAGGTGGTCTGCACACCGAACTTGCCGAACTCGCCCTGCAGCAGCTTGATCGTCGAGCCGAACACGCTCTGCGAACACACCACATGGTCGCCGGCCTTCAGCAGTCCCATCACCAGCAGCATGATCGCGGCCATGCCGCTGGCGGTGGCAATGCACGCCTCGGTGCCCTCGAGCGCGGCGAGCCGGCGCTCCATCATCGTGACGGTGGGGTTGGAGAAGCGGCTGTAAATGAAGGCCTCTTCCTCGTTCGCGAAGCGGGCGGCCGCGGTGGCGGCATCCGGCTGCACGAAGCTGCTGGTCAGGAACAGCGCCTCGGAGTTCTCGCCCCACGACGTGCGGGGCAGGCCTTCGCGCACCGCGAGCGTGTCCAGCCGCGCATCGGGCGGCAGGCTCACGCGCGGAATGCGCTTGTCGGTCATCAGGCGCGCTCCGTCGCGTTCTGCAGCGCAAGACGCGACCGGTCGTTGCCCTCCTCGTCCTCGGGCTGCGAGGTGCGCTGGGTCTCGATGGCCGCGAAGTCTTCGGCGGAGACGTCACCGGTGATGTAGCGGCCATCGAAGCACGAAGCCTCGAAGCCGGCGAGCTTGGGATTGAGCGCGTTCACCACGCGCTTCATCGCATCGACATCCTGGTAGATCAGCGCATCGGCGCCGATGAACTGGCGGATCTCCTCGATGCTGCGGTTGTGCGCGATGAGCTCGCTCTTGGTCGGCATGTCGATGCCGTAGACGTTGGGATAGCGCACCGGCGGCGCGGCCGAGGCCATGTAGACCTTGCGGGCGCCGGCCTCGCGCGCCATCTGCACGATCTCCTTGCTGGTGGTGCCGCGCACGATGGAGTCGTCGACCAGCAGCACGTTGCGGCCCTTGAACTCGGAGGCGATCGCGTTGAGCTTCTGGCGCACCGACTTCTTGCGCATGCCCTGCCCGGGCATGATGAAGGTGCGGCCGACGTAGCGGTTCTTCACGAAGCCCTCGCGGTACGGCTTGCCGATCTTCTGCGCCAGCTGCATGGCCGACGGACGGCTCGATTCGGGGATGGGGATCACCACATCGATCTCGTTCGGCGGCATCGTGGAGATCACGCGCTGCGCCAGCGTCTCGCCCATGTTGAGCCGCGCCTGGTAGACCGAGATGCCGTCCATCACCGAGTCGGGCCGCGCGAGGTACACGAACTCGAACATGCAGGGGTTCAGCGTGGGCGACTCGGCGCACTGCTGCGCGTGGACATTGCCGTCGAGGTCGATGAAGATCGCCTCGCCCGGCGCCACGTCGCGCGCGATCTTGTGGCCGGTGCCTTCGAGCGTGACGCTCTCGCTGGCCACCATCACTTCCTTGCCCTCGGGCGTCTGGCCCTCGCCGAAGCACAGCGGGCGGATGCCGAAGGGGTCGCGGAAGGCCAGCAGGCCATGGCCGGCGATCAGCGCGATCACCGCATATGAGCCCTTGATGCGCTTGTGGACCGCGCCCACCGCCTTGAAGATCGCATCGGGCGTCAGCGGCAGGTCGCGCGCGCTGCGCTCCAGCTCGTGCGCGAGCACGTTGATCAGCACCTCGGTGTCGCTCTCGGTGTTGATGTGGCGGCGATCGATGTCGAACAGCTCCTGCTTCAGCGCATGCGCGTTGGTCAGGTTGCCGTTGTGCACGAGCACGATGCCGAACGGCGCGTTCACGTAGAAGGGCTGCGCCTCTTCCTCGCTGTAGGCGTTGCCGGCCGTCGGGTAGCGCACCTGGCCCAGGCCCACGGTGCCCGGCAGCGCCCGCATGTTGCGGGTGCGGAACACGTCGCGCACCATGCCGCGCGCCTTGTGCATGAAGCACTTGGTGCCCTGCATCGTCACGATGCCGGCCGCGTCCTGGCCGCGGTGCTGCAGCAGCAGCAGCGCGTCATAGATCAGCTGGTTGACCGGCGCCTTGGAGATCACACCGACGATGCCACACATACGTTCGTCCTCAACAAAATCGAATCTTCATGCCGGCAGATGCTGCGCCACCTCGGCCGGCAGCACCGGCTTCAGGCCTTGCAGCATCACCGTGAGCCAGGCCGCGCCCTGCGAGCTCTGCCAAGCCTCCGAGCGCGCCGCCGGCGTCATCGCCACGACGGTGGCGATCGCGAGCAGCACCACCAATCCTCGCAGCAGCCCGAAGCCCGCACCCAGTGTGCGGTCGAGCATGCTCAGCGGCGACGCGGTGATCAGCATCTTGGCCAGCCGCGTCAGGATCATCCACACGACCAGCGCGAGCACGAAGGTACAGGCAAATGCGGCCGCATGGTTGATCGCGGAGCCCGGCGCGCCGATCGGCAGGTGCGCAGCCGTCAGCGGCGTGAACCATTGCGCAGCGATGTAGGCCACCACCCAGCCCAGCAGCGACAGCACCTCGAACACCAGCCCGCGCCACAGGCCCACCACGACTGAGAGCACGAGGATGCCGAACAGCACCCAGTCGATCGCGCCAAGGCTTGCCACGGCCGCCTGCGTCAGAGCGTGAGCACGGCGGAGCCGAGGCCGGCCGCCTTGATCTTCGCCGCGGCCTTGTCGGCCTCGTCGCGCGACGGGAACGGCCCCACGCGCACGCGGATGCGCTTGCCGGCATCGGTCTCGACCACCTGCGTGTAGGTCTTCAGGCCCAGCTTCTCGACCTTGAGGCGGGTTTCGCGCGCCGCGCTCACCTCGGCGAAGGCGCCCACCTGCACGATGAAGCGGCCGGCACCGTCGGCCGCCTTGGCTTCGGGCTTGCCTTCGAGCAGCGCCTTGGCACGCGTGCCATCGTCGCTGGAGCGTGCGGGCTTGGAAGCGGCGGCATGCGCCTCGGCTGGTGCGGGTTTGTCCTTCTCGGCCGCGTGCTTTTCCGCAGCAGGCTTGGCCGCCTGGGCGGGCACCGGCTCGGCAGAAGGCTTGGGCGGAGGTGCAACAACTGCAGCGGCAGGCGCCGAAGCGGGCGGCGGCACTTCGCGGCCGGACTCGGCGGCGCTCTCGGTGATGACGGCGGGTGCGGAAGCCACCGGCTGCGCAGGCGCTTCAGCCACCCGCGAAGCTGCGGGCGTGGCCGCACGCGGCGCCGGCAACTGTAGCGGCGGCGCGCCGTCCTTGCGCGGAATCTCGATCGGGATGTCGACAGGAATCGGCCGTGGCTGCGTCTCGAACAGCAGCGGGAAGCCGATGATGCCGATGCCCAGCAGCACCACCGCACCGATCAGGCGCTGGCGGGCACGGATGCGGGCCTGCTGGACGGCATCGGCGGCGGCCGATGCGCCGCCTGCGTTCTTGCCCTTCCGGGGAGGTTCGGAAGCAGCGTCGTCTTTGCGTTGGAAGATGGACAGCAGACCCATGCGTGGCGCGGAATGCAGGCTAGGAATGCAGGGGGTCAGCCCACGTGTTTGGCGCTGAGCCGAGGCAGACCGTCCTTCAGCACGCCGCCCACGGTGTAGAACGAACCGAAGACCACGATTCTATCAGCCGGGTCTGCCGCGGCGACCGCTGCACGCAGGGCCGCGGCCGGGTCGGCGTGGGTGGAAATCGGCACCTCACGCGTGCCGCCGGACTGCTGCGCTACCGGCTGCAGTTCGGCCGCTGTTGCGGCACGTGCGATCGGCAGGTCGGTGAGGTACCAGGCGTCGACCAGCGGCGCGATCGGTGCGAGCACGCCTGCCAGGTCCTTGTCGCGCATCGCGCCGAACACGGCATGCGTGCGCGGGAAGAAGCCCATCTGGTCGAGGTTGAGCGCCAGCGCAGCGATCGCCTGCGGGTTGTGGCCCACGTCGAGCACCAGCGTCGGCTGGCCCGCCACGATCTGGAAACGGCCCGGCAGTTCGACCAATGCCAGCCCGGTGCGCACCGCCTGCGCGGTGATCGGCAGCCGCTCGTACAGCGCCTCGAAGGCCGCCAGCACGCCGGCGGCGTTGAGCAGTTGGTTGGCGCCACGCAGCGCCGGGTAGGCCAGGCCGCTGTAGCGCCGGCTGCGTCCGGTCCACGACCACTGCTGTCGGTCGCCACCGAAGTGGAAATCGCGGCCGTTCACGCGCAGGTCGGCGCCGATCTCCAAGGCCCGGTCGAGCACGCTCTGCGGCGGCTGCGGATCGCTGCAGACCACCGGGCGGCCGGTGCGCATGATGCCGGCCTTCTCGCGGCCGATGCTCTCGCGGTCGGGGCCCAGGTATTCGGTGTGGTCGAGCGCGATGCTGGTCAGCACCGCGCAATCGGCATCGATCGTGTTCACCGCGTCGAGCCGGCCGCCCAGCCCCACCTCGAGGATCACGAGGTCCAGCGGCGCCTCGGCCAGCGCGCGCATGATCGCGAGCGTGGTGAATTCGAAGTAGGTCAGCGTCAGCTCGCCGCGCGCGGCCTCCACCGCTTCGAAGTGCGGCAGCAGCGCCTCGGCCGCCACCGGCGCGCCGTTGAGACGGCAGCGCTCTTGGAAGTGCACGAGGTGCGGCTTGATGTACAGGCCCACGCGGTAGCCCGCCTGCAGCGCGATCGACTCCAGCATCGCGCAGGTCGAGCCCTTGCCGTTGGTACCCGCCACCGTGATCACCGGCGCCTCGAAGCGCAGGCCGAGACGGTCGCGCACCGCATTGACGCGGTCCAGCGTCATGTCGATCGTCTTGGGATGCAGACGCTCGCAGTGCGCGAGCCAGTCGTCCAGCGTCTTCGGCGTGGCAGTCATCGGTGGGAGCAAAACGGGCGGCCCGTGGGCCGCCCTGTGCGTGGGTGGAAGCGAGAGCGTGTCAGGCGACGGCGTCGGCGCTCTGGCGCTGCATCATCGCGAGGCACTGCGCGATCGTCTTCCGCAGCTCACGGCGGTCGCAGATCATGTCGAGCGCCCCCTTCTGCAGCAGGAACTCCGAACGCTGGAAGCCTTCGGGCAGCTTCTCGCGCACGGTGTTCTCGATCACGCGCGGGCCGGCAAAGCCGATCAGCGCCTTGGGCTCGGCGATGACCACGTCGCCGACGAACGCGAAGCTCGCGGAGACGCCGCCCATCGTGGGATCGGTCAGCACGCTGATGTAGGGCAGCTTGGCCTTGGCCAGGCGGGTGAGCGCCGCGTTGGTCTTGGCCATCTGCATCAGGCTCAGCAGGCCTTCCTGCATGCGCGCGCCGCCGGTGGCGGTGAAGCACACGAAAGGCACGCGCTGCTCGATCGCGGTTTCAACACCGCGCACGAAGCGTTCACCGACCACCGAGCCCATCGAGCCGCCCATGAAGTCGAACTCGAAGCAGGCGGCGACCAGCGGCACGCTCATCACCGCACCGCCCACCACGACGAGCGCATCGGTCTCGCCGGTGGTCTCGAGCGCATCCTTCAGGCGGTCGGGGTACTTCTTGCTGTCCTTGAACTTCAGCGCATCGACCGGGATGACTTCCTGGCCGATCTCGTAGCGGCCTTCAGGATCGAGGAAGAAATCCAGCCGGGCGCGCGCGCCGATGCGGTGGTGGTGGCTGCACTTCGGGCAGACGTTGAGGTTCTGCTCGAGGTCGGTCTTGTACAGCACCGTCTCGCACGACGGGCATTTGATCCACAGGCCTTCCGGCACCGAGCGGCGCTCGGCCGGATCGGTCTGCTGGATCTTCGGCGGGAGGAGTTTTTCGAGCCAGCTCATCAGGGAGCTCCTTCCTTGAGACTGTCTAGGGCGGCGCGGATCTCGGCCATGAATTGCCGGCCGGCCAAAGCCGCATTGTCGCGCGTTTGGGTTTCGAGGATCTGCACGAGCCGCGAACCGATCACCACGGCGTCGGACACCCTGGCCACCGCCTGCGCCGAGGCCGCATCGCGGATGCCGAAGCCCACGCCCACCGGCACCTTCACATGCGCCTTGATGCGCGGCAGCATCTCTGCCACCGCCGAAGTGTCGAGGTGGCCCGCACCGGTCACGCCCTTGAGCGACACGTAGTACACATAGCCGCTGGCGATGCGGCCCACGTCCTTCATGCGCTGTTCGGTCGAGGTGGGCGCGAGCAGGAAGATCGGATCGAGGCCGCCCGCCTTCAGGCGCGCGGCAAAGGCCTCGCATTCCTCGGGCGGATAGTCGACGATCAGCACGCCATCGACGCCCGCAGCCGCCGCATCGCGGATGAAGGCGCCCTCGCCCAGGCGCTGGTCGTAGCGCTCCACCGGGTTGGCGTAGCCCATCAGCACGATGGGTGTGCGGTCGTTCTTGGCCCGGAAGGCCTTCACGTAACCGAGCACCTGCCCGAGGCCGATGCCCTTGGCCAGTGCCCGCTCCGAGGCCTTCTGGATCACGGGGCCGTCGGCCATCGGGTCGGAGAACGGAACCCCTAGCTCGATGATGTCGGCGCCGCCTTCAGCGAGCGCCAGCATGATCTCGACCGTGGCCTCGGGATACGGATCGCCGGCGGTCACATAGGGGATCAGCGCCTTGCGGCCCTGCGACTTCAGCTGCTGCAGCGTGGGGGTGATGCGGCTCACAGTGCACCTCCCTTCACCGTCTGCCCGCGGCACGAAGGCCGGCAGAAGAACTCCGCGCCGGAAAGGTCGGCCACCGTGCCGATGTCCTTGTCGCCGCGGCCGGACAGGTTGACCAGCAGGTGCTGGTCGGGCCGCATCGTCTTGGCCAGCTTCATCGCATAGGCCACCGCATGGCTCGACTCCAGCGCCGGGATGATGCCCTCGGTGCGGCAGAGCCGGTGAAAGGCCTCCAGCGCCTCGGTATCGGTGATGCCGACGTATTCGGCCCGGCCGATGTCCTTGAGGTAGGCATGCTCGGGGCCCACGCCGGGGTAGTCCAGGCCGGCCGAGATCGAGTGCGTCTCGGTGATCTGGCCGTTCTCGTCCTGCAGCAGGTAGGTGCGGTTGCCGTGCAGCACGCCGGGCGAACCCGCCGAGAGCGACGCCGCATGCTTGCCGGTGTCGAGGCCCTGCCCCGCTGCTTCCACGCCGATCAGCCGCGTGCCGGCATGCTCGATGTAGGGATAGAAGATGCCCATCGCATTGCTGCCGCCACCCACGCAGGCGATCACCGCCTCCGGCTGGCGGCCGATCATCTCGGGCATCTGCACCAGGCATTCATCGCCGATCACGCGCTGGAAGTCGCGCACCATCGCCGGATACGGGTGCGGGCCGGCCACGGTGCCGATGATGTAGAAGGTGTTCTCGACGTTGGTGACCCAGTCGCGCAGCGCCTCGTTCAGCGCGTCCTTCAGCGTCTTGCTGCCGGATTCCACCGGCACCACCTTGGCGCCCAGCAGGTGCATGCGGTAGACGTTGGGCGACTGGCGCTTCACGTCCTCGCTGCCCATGTACACCACACACTCGAGGCCGAAGCGGGCGCAGATGGTGGCGGTGGCCACGCCGTGCTGGCCGGCGCCCGTCTCGGCGATCACGCGGGGCTTGCCCATGCGCTTGGCAAGCAGCGCCTGGCCGATCACGTTGTTGATCTTGTGCGCGCCGGTGTGGTTGAGGTCTTCGCGCTTCAGGTAGATCTGCGCGCCGCCGATCTCGCGGCTCAGGCGGGCCGCATGGTAGATCGGGCTGGGGCGGCCGACGAAGTGCTTCAGTTCGTTGCGGAATTCGGCCACGAACTCCGGATCGGCCTTGAACTTCTCGTAGGCTTCTTTCAGCTCGTCGAGGGCGTGGATCAGCGTTTCGGCGACGAAGGTGCCGCCATAGGGACCGAAATGCCCGCGGTCATCGGGTTGTTGATAGGTCATGGTGATCTCGATTCAGGTATCGGCATCGGCGATGCGGGCATCTGCCTCGCGCACCGCCTCGCAGAACCGGCGCATCAGTGCGGCATCCTTGATGCCTTTTGCGCTTTCCACGCCGGAGCTCACGTCAACGGCCCAGGGCCGGACGTGCAACACCCCATCGATCACGTTTGCAGGATTCAACCCACCAGACAAAACGACCGGACGGGGCACGTTTTGCGGAATGAGAGACCAATCGAACACCTTTCCGCCGCCGCCATAGCCTTCGACATGAGCATCGAGCAGGATGGCCTGGGCGCTTGAGTACTGCGACGCAAAGTCTAGCAAATCGAAACCCGGCGCCATGCGCGCAGCCCGGATGAAGGGGCGGCCCGGCGCTTCGCACTGCACGGGCGTCTCGTCGCCGTGGAACTGCAGCAGCGCCTGAGGCACGGCCCGTAGCGTCGCCTGCACCAGCGCCTCGTCGGCATTGACCAGCAGGCACACCGGCATCACGAACGACGGCAGCCGGCGCGCCAGCTCGCTCGCCCGCTCGACGCTCACATACCGCGGGCTGCGCTCGTACAGCACGAAGCCGATGGCATCGGCGCCGGCGGCCACGGCGGCGTCGATGTCGGCTTCGCGGGTCAGGCCGCAGATCTTGATGCGGGTGCGCTGGGAAATCAGTTGCATGTCGGGTCGGTCAAGGGAGCCAGTCCATCGCCGGCGTGTGCGCGGGGATGGCGTGTTCCGCATCGTAGTGCGGGCCGACGAAGTAGAGGCCATCGGGGGCAAAGGTGGGCGCGGCGGCACCGCGGCTGCGCGCCGCCAGCACCTCGGCCATCCAGTCGGGCGAGCGGGCACCGCTGCCCACCGCCACTAGGCAGCCCATCAGGTTGCGCACCATGTGGTGCAGAAAGGCGCTCGCCTCGAAATCGAACCGCCAGTAGGCGCCACGGCGCGTGATCTGCAGCTCGCGCAGCGTCTTGACGGGCGAGGCCGCCTGGCATTCGGCAGAGCGGAAGCTGCTGAAGTCGTGCTCGCCGAGCAGATGCCGAGCGGCCGCGCGCATCGCGTCGCCATCCAGCGGGCGAAAGGTCCAGCCGCAGCCCGCATGCTCGATCGCCGTGCGCACAGGCGACTCGAGCAGCAGGTAGCGGTAGCGCCTTCCGCGGGCCGCGTTGCGGGCGTGGAAGTGGCGCGCCACCGGCTGGCACCACTGCACCGCGATGTCGGGCGGCAGGTAGCGGTTGGTGCCGCGAACCCACGAGAACGGCTCGCGCTCGACCGGCGCATCGAAATGCACCACCTGGTTCAGCGCATGGACGCCGGTGTCGGTGCGGCCGGCGCAAATGGTCGAAATCGGCGTTGCCGCGAACTGCGTCAACGCCGATTCCAGGGTGTCCTGCACCGTCTTGCCGTCGGGCTGGCTCTGCCAGCCGTGGTAGCGCTCGCCGCGGTAGCTCACGCCGAGGGCGATGCGTTGCCGCATCGCGCCCTCGTCATGCTCAGGCAAGTGCATTCAGCATGGTCTGTGCGCGGGACTTGAGCGAACCGGAGGCCTTGGAGACCACCTCTTCGAGCAGATCGCGGGCGCCTTCCATGTCGCCGATCTGGCGAAACTCTTCCGCCAGCTCCAGCTTGCGCATCAGCGGATCGGCGGCCTCGTCGGCACCCTCGACGCTGACGTCGGGCAGGTCGAGCTCATTCAGCTCGGGCACGGGCACCGGGGCAGGCGCTGCGGGCGCTGCCGGGGTATCGAGATCGAGCGACAGCGAACCCAGGTCGAACTCCACAGGCGTCGGCTCGCTGGCCGGCTCCACATGCGCCGGCGCGGGCACCGGCGGCAGGTCGAAGTCGAGGCCGACATCGGGCTCCACGCGGCCTGCCGGCTCGATCGGCTGGGTCGCCTCAGGTGCCGGGGCCGGCGCGAAAGGCTCGGCCGCCACCGGCGCATCGAGGTTCAGGTCGAGATCGTCGTCGATCGGTTCCTGCATCACCGGCGGGGCCGACGGCGCGAAGGTCGGCGGTGCGCTCGGCAGCACCGATTGCGGCATGGTGCTGGCACCCAGCGGCTCGGGGCGCTGTTCGGCGCCCGCCGCAGCCACGGGCTGGCCACCCGGCTGGTAGAGCGGATTGTCCGGATCGATCTGACGGCCCAGTTCCTGCGCCTTCTGCCAGTCTTCGCCGCTGCCCTGGGTCAGCGAGAACAGCTGGGTCGCCAGTTGCTCGAAGCCCTTGGTGTCGCGGCGCTTGGCATAGACCTCGAGCAGCTTGGTGCGGATCGCGAGGCGATCCGGGTTGCTGCGCATGGCCTCCTTGAGGATTTCCTCGGCCTGCAGGTCGCGGCCATAGGCCAGGTACACATCCGCCTCGGCGACGGGATCCACATCGCCGATGGCGTCGAGCTGGCTCAGCGAATAGCTCATCGACGACGACACGCCGCTCGCATCGCGGGTGTCGATGCGCTGGCCACCGCTGGCGCCGAAGAACGAATCGGGCTGCAGGCGGCTCTCGAGGAACGAGGTCTCGCCGCTGTCCTTCTTGGCCTTGCTGCGCAGGCGATAGAAGCCCAGGCCGCCCAGCAGCGCCAGCAGCGCGACCGCGCCGGGGATGACCAGGCCGTTGTCGAGCAGGCCTTCGAACCAGCTCGGCTCTTCGACCGGCGCCGGCGTGGGCGCACGGCGTGGTGCCGAGGCGGCGGGGCGCGCCGCGGAAGCGGCGGCCACCGGTGCAGACGCCGGCTGGGGCATGCTGGCCGCAGCAGAAGCTGCAGGCACGGGAGCGGGAGCCGCGGCAACCGGTGCGGGAGCCGATGCGGGCACGCTGACGGGCGCGGGAGCCGGCGTGGGAGCCGGTGCCGGCTTGGCCGGTACTGCCAACGCCGGGGCCGGCGCGGCCGGAGCAGCGGCAGGCGCGGGACTGGCGGCCGCGGAGCTGGCGGCGCCCGACAGCTTCTTCAGCTCGGCGACGTTGCGCGACAGCTCGGCCACTCGGGTGGAAGCCTCCTTGCGCTCGGCCTCCTTCGAGATCTTGGCTTCGGGAGACGAGGCCTTCATCGAACCCTGCGACAGCGTCAGCTTGTCGGGCGTGGCCTGGCCGGTTTGCTTGCGGTCTTCGACCGCGGCCTTGACCTTGCCGGTGGCTTGGCGCGTGGACTCGTCTTCCTTGGCCGTGGGCACGGTGCCGGCCAGACGCTGACGGTAGGCACCGAAGTCGGAGCTCTGCGCCTGGATGACCTGCTTGGCATCCGAAGGGCTGACCTGCTGCGCGCTCTCGGCCGAGGGCACCGACAGCACGACGCCGGCCTTGAGCCGGTTCATGTTGTTGTCGATGAAGGCCGCGGGATTGCCGCGGTACAGCGAGACCAGCATCTGGTCGAGCGACACGCCAGGACGCTGCGTCTTGTTGGCGATGCGGAACAGCGTGTCACCCGGACGGACGCGGTATTCGTCGGCACCAGCGGTCGGGGTGCTGGGCGCGGGAGCGGCGGCAGCAGGCGTGGGTGCCGGAGCCGGTGTGCGGCGCGAGGGGGCACGCGAGGCCGGTGCTTCGGCCGGGCTGGCTGCGACGGCAGGCGCAGGCGCGCGGGCAGGCGCCTGGGTGGGTGCCGGCGCAGGAGCGGGCGCCGCTGAGATCGAGGGTGCCACCGCAGCCTGGGCCGGCGGCGCGGTGCGGGTGGTGGGGGGATCGAACAGCAGCGTGTATTCGCGCACCAGCCGGCCCGACGACCACGAAATCTCGAGGATCACGTCGACGAACGGCTCCTGCACGGCGCGGTCGCTGCTCAGGCGCAGCACGGGGCGGCCATTGCGACGATCGAGCATGACCTGCGTGCCGGGCAGCACCGCGTTGTAGTCGACGCCCGCGGCGCGATAGGAATCGGGCGGCGCGATGCGCACCTTCAGCGAGCCCTCCTCCTCGGGGGTGAGGCTGCTGATGTCGATCTCGGCTTTCAGCGTCTCGCCGAGCGCCGACTGCACCGAGAGCCGCCCCAAACCCAGCGCCCAGGCGTTGGATGTCGCCACGTACAAGGTGGCGGCTGCCACCGCCGACAGGGCGAAGCGCCCCGCGTTCATCGAGCTGTCTTTCAAGGCGTCTCCCAAATGCGACCGGCGGACCTGGCCTCAGGGTCCGCCGCCAACGACATGTCTGTGCTGCTGCCCATAAGCCTTCCCTCAGGCCAGAACGGCGGAAAACACAATAACATCAAGCATATAGGCTGACAAGCTCACGCAAAACCTGATGTTGGGCCCGGCGTGGAGGGTGTCACCGTCATCCTCACAAAAATTGTTGCGGGGAGGCAACGAGACGCTGCCTCCCCGCACAACCCGTGAATTCTCCGTCAGATCAGGCGTCCAGCAGGATGCGCAGCATGCGGCGCAGCGGCTCGGCCGCTCCCCACAGCAGCTGATCGCCGATCGTGAAGGCGCCGAGGTACTCCGGCCCCATCGCGAGCTTGCGCAGGCGACCCACCGGGATGGTCAGCGTGCCGGTCACGGCCACGGGCGTCAGCTCGCGGATCGTGGCCTCACGGTTGTTCGGCACCACCTTCACCCACGGGTTGTCAGCGGCGATCATGGCTTCGATATCGGCCAGCGGCACGTCCTTCTTGAGCTTGAAGGTCAGGGCCTGGCTGTGGCAGCGCATCGCGCCCACGCGCACGCAGAAGCCGTCGACCGGCACCGCCTGCGTGCCGAAGCCTTCGCCCTGGCCGAGGATCTTGTTGGTCTCGGCCATGCCCTTCCACTCTTCGCGCGAGAC
>CBIHRS010000087.1:0-14772 GCA_966212505.1 uncultured bacterium | reverse complement strand
CCCAAAACGATAGGAGAAGGCTATGGAATTCCTGAATGCCATCAAGGACAAGATCCCCGACTACGCGAAGGACATCCGCCTCAACCTCGATGGCGTGATCGCCCGTTCCAGCCTCGCGCCGGAAGATGCGCTGGGCGTGGCGCTGGCCGCGGCCTTCGCCGCCAAGAGCCAGCCGCTGGTCGAGGCCTTCAAGGCCAACACGCCGGCGGCCGAGGCCAATGCCGCGCTGGTGGCGGCCGCGCTGATGGGCATGAACAACGCGTGGTACCCCTTCGTCGAGATGGCTGATGACGAAGAGCTGAAGACCATGCGCGCCGAGCTGCGCATGAATGCCTACGCGAGCTCGGGCGGCGTCGAGAAGAAGAAGTTCGAGGCCTATGCGCTGGCCGCCTCGATCATCGGCAAGTGCCACTTCTGCGTGAAGTCGCACTACGACCTGCTGAAGAAGGAAGGCCTGACCACGCAGCAGCTGCGCGACATCGGCCGTATCGCGGCGGTGATCAACGCCGCAGCGCAGGTGCTGGCCACGGCTTGATTCGCAGCGCCTCGGCGCTCATGCCGCGGCAGCTGCCCGCTGCCGCGCCACCACCAGCCCTTCGGCGCTGTACACCACCAGCGCCGCCCAGATCAGCACGAAGCCGCCCAGCTTGCCGGCCTGGAAAGGCTCGTGGAACACCCACACGCCGGTGATGAACTGCAGCGTCGGGCCGATGTACTGCAGCAGCCCCAGCGTGGCCAGCGGAATGCGCCGTGCGCCCGCGGCAAAGAGCAGCAGCGGCACGGCGGTGAGCGGCCCGGCCAGCAGCAGCCAGCCGAGCGTGGATGCATCGGCATGCGCCAAGCTGCTGCTGCCCGACCAGGTCCAGATCGCCAGTGCCGGCACCGCGATGGGCGCCAGCAGCAGCGTCTCCAACGTCAGGCCTTCGAGCGCGCCGAGCGAGGCCGTCTTGCGCATCAGCCCGTAGAAGCCGAAGCTGCCTGCCAGCACGAGCGCGATCCACGGCAGCTGCCCGGCCTGCACGGTGAGCCACAGCACGCCGGCCGCGGCCAGCGCCACCGCGGCCCACTGCATGCGCCGCGGCCGCTCGTGCAGCACCACGTAGCCCAGCAGCACGTAGACCAGCGGGTTGATGAAGTAGCCCAGGCTGGCATCGATGACGTGCCCGTTGTTCACCGCCCAGACATAGGTGAGCCAGTTGCACGACAGCAGCAGCGCGCTGCCGGCAAAGGCCAGCAGCAGGCGCGGCTGCCGCAGCACCGGACCGAGCCAGGCGAAGCGGCGCATCACTGCGAGCACGATCAGCACGAAGGCCAACGACCAGACGGTGCGGTGCAGCACGATCTCGAGCGGCGAGACCGCATGCACCTGGCGGAAGTACAGCGGGAACAGGCCCCAGGCCACATAGGCGAGGGCAGCGAAGGCAATGCCGGGATTCATGGAGAGGGGGCGAGTGCGGGCCGGCATTGTGCGGTGCCTGGGGCCGACCCGCTGGTGTAGGGACGTTGCCCGATGCATCATCCGCCGATGCCCCGCGTCGTCTTCACGCCGCAATTGCGACGCTTCACCGCCACGCCCGAGGTCGACACGCCCGCCGCCACGCTGCGGGCCGCGCTGGAGGCCGCATTCGCGGTGAACCCCCGGCTGCGCGGCTATGTGCTCGACGACCAGGGCCACCTGCGCACCAACGTCGTCGTGTTCATCGATGGCCGCCGCAGCGCCGACCGCATCGCGCTCGCCGATGCGCTGCAGCCCGACAGCCAGGTCCACGTGCTGCAGGCGCTGTCGGGTGGCTGACCCGTCTTCAGGAGGATCTCCATGACCGCATCCCGCGCCTGGCTGGCCACCCGCAAGGGCCTGTTCGAATTGCAGCGGCAGCGCACCGGCTGGGAGATCGCCCGTGTGCATTTCCTGGCCGAGCCGGTCAGCATGCTGCTGCCGCCCGACGCGCAGGGGCGCATGCTGGCCGCGTTGAACCTGGGGCATTTCGGCGTCAAGGTGCATGCATCCGACGATGCCGGCGACCACTGGGAAGAGGTGGCCACGCCCACCTATCCGCCGCAGCCCGAGGGCGCGCCCGGCCCGGCTTGGAAGCTGCAGCAGATCTGGTCGCTCGAGGCCTCGGCCGGCGGCCGCCTGTGGGCCGGCACGCTGCCCGGTGGGCTGTTCCGTTCCGACGACTTCGGCCGCTCGTGGCAGCTGGTCGAATCGCTGTGGCAGCGGCCCGAGCGGCTCGAGTGGTTCGGCGGCGGCTACGACGTGCCGGGCATCCACTCGATCTGCCCGCATCCGCAGCGTCCCGACGAGCTGCTGGTGGGCTTGAGCTGCGGCGGCGCGTGGATCACGCGTGACGGCGGCGAAAGCTGGGCGCCGCACACCAAGGGCATGATCGCCGGCTACATGCCGCCCGAGCAGGCCGAGAACCCGAACACGCAGGATCCGCACCGCATCGTGCGCTGTCCCGCGGCGCCCGATGTGCTGTGGTGCCAGCATCACAGCGGCATCTTCCGCTCGGCCGACAACGCCGGCACCTGGCAGGCGGTGGAGGCGCCGCTGTCGAGCTTCGGCTTCGCGGTGGCGGTGCATCCGGCCGAGCCGGGCACCGCCTGGTTCGTGCCGGCGCAGGCCGACCAGCGCCGCCTGCCGGTGGATGCAGCGCTGGCCGTGAACCGCACGCGCGACGGAGGCCGCAGCTTCCAGAGCCTGCGCACCGGCCTGCCGCAACATCACTGCTACGACCTGGTCTACCGCCACGGGCTGGCCGTGTCGGAGGATGGGCAGAGCCTGTTGATGGGCAGCACCACCGGCAACGTCTGGGCCAGCGACAACCAGGGCGACACCTGGAGCGTGGTGTCGCTGAACCTGCCGCCGGTGTATGCGGCGCGCTTCGGCTGAAACGCCGGACCTACGCGCCGAGGCGGCGCGACGGATGCACTTCGCGCGTGATGCGCGGCAGGATCTCCGGCAGGTAGATCTGCTGGATGGCCGAGAGATCGCCGTGCGCCTCCCAGTGCTCGCGGGTCTGCCAGTGCTCCACGAGCACGAAGCGGCCTTCGGCGTCTTCCGACTGGTAGGCCTCCCATTGCACGCAGCCGGGTTCGGCCAGGCACAGCGGGCGCATGCGCGCGAGCGCGTCGGCCACGGGGGCCGTATCGGCAGCGGTCTTGGCCTGGATGGTGACGATCAGGTGGAACATGAAGGGCAGGGGTTGGATGTCGAGGCAAAGCTTAGCCGCAAGCCGGCTTAGAGTGCGGCCATGAAGATCATCTACAGCGACCGTCACCATCTGCACCAGGGACAGCTGGAGTTCTACCGCGGCGAGCTGGTGCCGTGCTTCGAGAAGCCCGAGCGCGCCGACTTCGTGCTGCAGGCCGTGAAGGCCCGGCAGATCGGGCCGGTGATCGAGCCCGAGGCGTTCTCACTGGCGCCGATCGAGCGGGTGCATGCGCCGCGCTACCTGCGCTTTCTCGAGCGGGCCTGGGGCATGTGGGCGGCGCTCGGCAACACGCGCGATGCGCTGCCGGCGGTATGGCCGATTCGCGGCTTCCGGGCCGACGTGGAGCCCGACAACTTCATCGCGCAGCTGGGCCTGTATTCGTTCGACAGCGGCACGCCGTTCACCAGCGGCACCTGGGCCGCCGCGCGCACCGGCGCCGACATCGCGCTCACCGCCCACAAGCTGATCGCCGGCGGCGAGCGCGCAGCCTTCGCGCTCTCGCGCCCACCGGGCCACCATGCGGGCCCCGACTTCCTGGGCGGCTACTGCTTCATCAACAACGCGGCGGTGGCGGCGCAGGCCTTCATCGACGGCGGCGCGCAGCGGGTGGCGATCCTCGATGTCGATTACCACCATGGCAACGGCACGCAGAGCATCTTCTACGGGCGCGCCGACGTGCTGACGCAATCGATCCACGGCGACCCGAAGACCGAATACCCGTTCTACCTGGGCCATGCGGATGAAACCGGGCAGGGTGCGGGCGAGGGCTTCAACCGCAACTACCCGCTGCCGGCCGGCAGCAGCAACGAAGCCTGGTTCGGCGCGCTCGACGCGGCCTGCGAGCGCATCCGCACCCACAAGCCGGACGCGCTGGTGATCTCGCTGGGCGTCGATACCTTCGCCGGCGACCCGATCTCGAAGTTCAGGCTCGAGGCGCCCGAGTACCAGCGCATGGGCGCCCAACTCGCCCGCCTGCGCCTGCCGACGCTGTTCGTGCTCGAAGGCGGCTATGCGGTGGCCGAGATCGGCGACAACGTGGCGCACGTGCTGGGCGCGTTCGAGGAGTCGCACACCGGCTGAGAAAAGCCCGCACACGGTTGGAACTTTTGGTTGCACTTGATCGCTCATCTTCGCCTCGGCATCCGCCGAAGAGCCGAAGGAGAGGATTCCCAGGAGACAGCCATGAGTTCCGCCGCCGCCCAGAGCACCAGCTTTTCCACCGCCAACCCGCATGCGTTGGCCTGCATCCTCGATGCCGCCGAGACCCGGTCGATCATCGCGTCGCGCGACATCTTCGATGCCTGGGGCACCAAGCTGTGGGCACGCGACCAGCCGGTGTCGCGGGCGCTGCAGCGCAAGCTGATGGACCGCC
Organism: uncultured bacterium; assembly: GCA_966212505.1. GTDB lineage: Bacteria > Pseudomonadota > Gammaproteobacteria > Burkholderiales > Burkholderiaceae_C > CAMLIZ01. The sequence goes on along the minus strand of CBIHRS010000087.1, from coordinate 10,185 downwards.
AGCTGCGCCAGCCGCTGGAAAGCTGCCTCTATGTGGAAGACGGCGTCTCGTCGCGGTCGCTGGTGCAGGCGGTGGAGGCGCTGGTGGAGCGCGACGGCCCGCTGGCCGCGCTGCTGAAGCCCTATGCCGACGAGATCGTGCATGCTGCCGGCCTGCTGCCGCTGCATCCGGTGGCCCAACTGCTTCTCACCGCCGGCCAGGCCGCCAAGCCCGCGAGCTTCGACCACGCGGTGGAGGCCATGGCGATGGCCGGCGCGCTGATGGTGGCCCACCGCGGCAGCACGCGCGACCTGCGCGTGGCCATGCTCTGCGGCCTGCTGCACGACCTGGGCGAGATGTACATCGACCCGCAGTATTCCGAGGCCGACACCGAGCGCTCGCTCGACTTCAAGAGCTACCAGCAGCTGGTGGTGCATCCGCACATCGGCCAGCTGCTGCTGATGCAGCTGACCAACTATCCGGCCGAGGTGGCGCGCGCCGTGGCCGAGCACCATGAGCGGCTCGATGGCTCCGGCTATCCGCACCGCCTGTCGCGCGACCAGATCTCGCCGCTGGGCTGCATGCTCGCGGTCACCGAATCGACGCTGTCATCGCTGCGCGGCCAGCAGCCGCACCTCACCCGCGCCGGCGTGTCGCTGCGCGTGGTGCCCGGCGAGTTCGACCTGGCCTGGGTGGGGCCGGTGGTCCGTGCCTCGTACACGCAGGCGCCGCTGCAGCCCATGCTGAGCGACGAGGAGCGCGAGGCCCGCCTGGCGCGCCTGGACACTGCGCTGCAGGTGGCGCACAACAGCACCAGCGCCCATTCGCTGGCCGCCGAGACGCCGCAGCTCAAGCAGGCGCTCGAACTCGCGCAACACCTGCTGCAGCGTTTGCGCACCGGCTGGAATGCGAGCGGCCTCTGGAGCCCCGAGGCGGTGAAGGCCAGCGATGCCGCCGAGATCGAGGCGATCGAGGAAGAGCTGATGTTCCGCCTGCAGGCGATCCAGCGCGCCGCGCAGCTGCGGGCGGGCGAGCTGCCCGAGGAGGATTCGGTGCGGCTCGACCTGCTGTGCGAGACCCTCGCCGAGACCCTGCGCTGACCTGGCCGGCTCTCCCTGCAGCAGCCCTGATCGGGGCGGGGCACGGCACTTGCCGTGCAAGTTCAGATCAGGCATCGTGCAGGGCGAAAACGGCCAGGGAAGCAGTATGGAAACCATCACCGAAACCATCAGCGTCAGTGAGGCCAAGGAGCTGCGCGAGACCATCCTGACCGCGAGCGGAACAGACCACGAGGTGGCGCTGGCCTTGCTCGACCGCTGGTTCGAGCGCGAGCGCAAGGGCGAGCTGCGTTTCGAGCAGGGCGTGCGCGAGATCCTCAAAGGCCTGCGCGGCCCGCGGCGGCACTAGCCCCCCCAGGAGACGCTCATGACACCGACCGACCGGCCTTCGCCGGATTCCCGTCAGCCGCGCGATCACGAACGCGCACCCGCCCATCATCATCGGCCGGCGCCGGTGGACCTCACCGAGGAATCGGTGGCCGGCGAAGAGGATCCGGGCGCATCGCTCGACGTGGGCGATCTCACTCAACACAAGCCCGCGGACCAGGACAAGCCGCGCAGCCGCTAGCCCTGGCGATACCCGGCCTCACTTCTGCTGCTGGTGCACTTCGCGCTCCCAGCGGTGGATGAGCCGCCTACGCTCGGCGGCCTTGCCGTACTTGCCGTAGTCGTAGTCGATCAGCTTGATCTTCTTGAGGTCCGGCACGTTCGGGTCCACCGGCGTGGACTTGTTCGACGGCAGCTCGTATTCCTTGGAGGCCGCGCCGAACTGCTGCCCCTGCGGCGTGAGCGCCCATTCATAGAACTTCTTCGCGTTCTCGAGGTTGGGCGCGCCCTTGACGATGGACATCGATCCGATCTCGGCGCCGGTGCCGTCGGTCGGCGTGACGGCTTCCACCGGAAAGCCGTGCAGCTTCTCGCCAGGCGCATCGTGCACGAAGCTGATCGACACCGAAGCCTCGCCGCGCGCCACTGCCTTGAGCGGACCGGTGCCCGAGCGCGCGTAGGCCGTGATGTTCTTGTCGAGCTCCTTGAGGTACTGGAACGCCTTGTCCTCGCCCATCAGCTGGACCAGCGTGGCGATCAAGGTGTAGGCCGTGCCGCTGGAGGTGGGGTTGGCCGCCTGGATCTCGCCCTTGTAGATGGGCTTGAGCAGGTCGTCCCAGGTCCTGGGCACCGGCAGGTTCTTCTTCGCGAGGATCTCGGTGTTGTATGCGAAGCCCAGCGGGCCCAGGTAGATGCCGACGGTGCGGTAGTTGGCGTCAGCGGCCTGCTTCTGCGCCCAGGTGTGCAGCTGCGGCAGCGACGGCGACTTGTATTCCATCGTCAGCTCCTGCTCCGCGGCCAGCAGGTGCGGATCGCCGGTGCCGCCGAACCACACGTCAGTCTTGGGGTTGGCGCGCTCGGCCAGGATCTGCGCCAGCGCTTCGCCGGTGCCTTTCTGCACCATGTTCACCTTGATGCCGGTGGACTTGGCGAACGCCGTCTGGATCATGTTGCACCAGTTGGCCTGCACCGAGCAGACCACGTTGACCTGGCCTTGCGCATGGGCAGTGCCGAGAAAGGTCAGGAGGCTGGCCGCAGCCATCACGGAACGCTTCTTCATCGCTTCTTTCCTTCTTTACGCAACGGTCGGAGATGAACGGCCGTAGTCGTCATCGCGTCGCTCGATATCGTCCTCGCCGAAATAGCTTCCGCGCTGGATCTCTATGAGAACAAGTGGCGTATCCGCGGTATTTGCGAGGCGGTGCCACCCTCCGGTGGCAATGTCGACCGAACCGCCGGCGTTCAGCACGAGCGACGTTCCGTCCAGTTCGACGGCCGCCTGGCCCGCCATCACGAACCAGTGTTCTTCTCGCCGTTGATGTCGTTGCAGCGACAACCGGTGGCCCGGGGTCACGACGATGCGCTTGATCAGGAAATCGGGCTGCTGGGACAAGACCTCGTAATGGCCCCAAGGGCGGTGAACGGCGGAAGAGTCGGGCATGGACGGTGTCTCTACAGGATGTTGAGGAGGGGCTGTCGACGACACCACTGTATCGACGGCCTGCTCTGCTGCATCCCGAGGCAACGAGGACAATCGTTGCCAGCGATCTGAAAGGAAGCTCTCTTCGACCGGCGCGCCACGCTTCCTGTCGCCGTCCTTTCAGAAACGCTAGGGCCTGTTAACGCTATTGGAGGGCCCGGGAGGGTGATCCCATGAAACGGGCGCCCTCCGCGTTGCAAATGCTCGCCGGGGGAGTCGCCCCGGCTGCGCTTTGCGCCTTGATGGCGCCCGTTTCCTGGGTCACGTGAGCCCTCCAATAGCGTTAACAGGCCCTAGTGGCTGGTACTGGCCTCGATCCATGCACCGTAGGGCGCATGCACATGCTCCAGCGCATAGGCGTGGATGGCGGGCAGCTCGTACGGATGCAGCTCGCGGATGGCGGCTTCGACCTCGGCATGGCGCGCCTCGGTGGTCTTGAACAGCACGCGGAACTCGGGCTCGTGCTGCACTGCACCGTTCCACCAGTAGAAGCTCTCGATCGGCTCGATCTGCGCGCAGGCCGCGAGCCGGCGCTCGACGAGGGCGCGCGCGAGGGCCTGTGCTTCGGCCTGGCTGCCGATGGTGGTGACGACGGCGAGGTACTTCACGGGCGCTACTCCTGCGTTTCCTGCTGCGACTCGTCAACGAGCCACTGCGTGCGGCCATCAGCATAGGTGAGGGAGGCGGTGCCTGCGGCGCGCACCTCCCAGCTCACGGGCTGTTTGCCGACGCGGCCGGTGCCGCGCACGTAGCAGGGCGCCCAGCTGTACCGGTCGTGGATCTCGCGGAAGTCGACGAGCTTGGCCTTCGCGAAGAAGCGCGAGGCCTCGGCGGGAGTGAGCGAGAAATCAGCGCACGACTCGGCGGAGTTGTCGCGGTCGGCACCTCGGCCGGTGACGTGGATGTCGCGTACGGCAGGCGAGCGGCCGGCGGCCAGCGCGCAGGCCGCGGCGGTGCCCAGCAGCAGGGCAGTGAACAGGATCTTCATGCAGGCGATTGGACCCGATGCCGGCCGGGCGCTGCCGATGGCTCCTAGGGATGGGCAGCAGGTGTCGGCGCGCGGGCCGAGGGGGCCGGGGCTGGTGGCGCCGGCGAGGGTCTCGGCGCGGAGCCCGAGGCCGGCGGAGCAGGTGAGGGAGCGGGAGAAGGAGACGGCGATGCCGCAGGTCGCGGGGCCGGTGCATGAGAGGCGGGTGCCGGTCCAGGTGCTGGCGTGCGCGCCGCAGGAGCCGGACCGGATGCCGGCGACCGAGGTGACGCGGCCGGGCTCGACGGCGGCGTGGCGGGCGGTGCCGCGGGTGACAGGGCGGCCGGCCGGCCGGCGGCGTCGATCGCGCTGTCCATCGCGCTGCGCCGCGCACCTTCGGCCTGCAACTGCACATTGAGCCGGGCCTGCCGCTCGGCGCTGCCGGTGTCGGCCGGCGAAGCGGCAGGGTTCAGCGTCGCGTTGCGGATGCGGTCGGCCTGCGCTTGCGCCGCCATCTGGTTCAGCGGCAGGTAGTCGGTGCGGAAGTTGATCTCCACCGACGAGTTCAGGTCGAGGTCGGTGTTGATCTCCTCGGTGTTCTGCGAGCGCTGCGTCGACACGTAGCTGATGGTGTTCTCGACCTCGGCGCTCGCGCCCCACGGCCCCATGCCGAAGCTGCCCGAGGCCTTGACCCGGTTCTGCATGCCGAACTGGCTGCCGCGGTCTTCGCTGGCGGCGCTGCGGGTGTCGATGTGGAAGCGCATCGACGCGTTGATCTTGCCGCTGTCGATCACGATGCGCTGCATGCCCAGCATCACCATCGTGGCCAGCATCTGCTGGCGTTGGCGCGCGATCTGCCGCCGCGCCAGCGGCACCAGCTGCTCGGGGTTGCTGGCATCGACGGTTTCTTCCGGCCCCATGCCGAGCACGGTGCGCATCTCCTCGGCCGTGGGCATGCTGGCGCCCGGCTTGAGCCTCAGGCGGATGTTGGCCACGTCCTCGGGGTCGGGCGGGTCGTCGCCCGGCTCGGTCTCGGGCACGTCGTATTCGATCTGGTCGGGGAAATGGTCGGCCACCCACTGGCGCACGCCGCCGATGCTGAACTGCGTGCGCTCGAAACCCTCGGCCGAGGCCGACACGTTGTTGAGCAGCTGCACGTACATCTGCATCTGCTGCGACGTGGAGTCGAGCATCGACTTGAACACGCCGTTGATCAGGTCGGTGACGAAGCGCGGGAACGACACGGCATTGAGCACTGCGCGCGTGGTGCTGGCCACGCGGTCGGTCGCGGTGCCGAAAGGCGGGGCATCCTGCGCGCGCGCCAGCGGGGGACGCTGTGGCGCGGCGTCGGCGTCGAGTGCTTGTGCGGGCGCCAGCATCTGCTCGGCCGTGGTTTCCTCGGCGATCAGGCCGGCCGCGATGCTGCTGACCTTGACCATCGCCTGGGCCAGCGCGCGCCGCTGCTCGTGGGGCAACTGGTGGTACCCCGGCGACTGCTCGAGCACGCCGCGCACCGCATGGCGCAGCCAGTCGGGCGGCGGTGTGGCGGCATGGGGCACAGACATGGCTTGGCGTGAGTCAGGCGGCAGGCCGAAGCGCGGCCGGTGCGGCAGCGCCCTGCACCGATTGCCACGCCACACGCCAGGCCTCGGCCGCGGCCATCAGCTGCTGCCCGGCCGCACTGGCCGGATCGAAGGCATAGCGCTGGGTGACACCGCTGGCCATCCACGTGAGCACGGTCGCGCCCTGACGCCCCAGCTCCACGTGCTGCCGCAGCTGCCCGGCGCTCAGGCCCTGCGTGCTGCCCACCGCGCCGACCAGGCCCCACAGGTCGTGCATGCCGAAAGCCGTCTGCAGCAGGCGGTCGCGCAGGAAATGCGTGGCCTGCGACAGCGCCTGCACGATGTCCTGCGCGGCGAACTGGGCCATGCCCACGGCATGCGGCGCGAGCCAGCCGCCCAATGCATCGGCCGCCTCGTGCAGTGCTACGCGTGCATGCACGTCGCTCGCACGCGGCGGGTTGTCGAGCTGGCTGGCCAGCGCATCGCACAGCGCCTGCATCAGCGGATAGAAGCCCGCGGGCTCGAAGACCTGCGCGAAGAGCTGCTGCCGCTCCTCTGCGGAGAGACGGTCGCGCCGGTGCTGCCAGAACTCGGCGATCAGCTGCGCGGTGGGGCCCAGCGGCTGCGTGATCGCGCCGCTGGCGAACAGGCCTGCGATCAACTCGGCGGTGCGCAGCACGCCGGCCTGCTCGAGCTCGTGCGCGAGGTACAGCGGCGCGATGGCCTCGAGGTGTTGCGCATCCTCGGCGGTGGGCGCGGTGTCGGGCAGGTCGATGTCGCCGAGCCCGGCCAATGCCATCGCGCGCGCCTGCACGCGGCCCACGGTCTCGCGTGCCAGGGCCAGCGCCTGCAGCAGCGTGGCGTCGATGCGGCGCACCGGCGTGGCGGGCGGAAAGATCGCGGCGCGCATTGTGTCGCTCCGGAGCGTTGGCTCAGCGCGCGGCGGCTGCCGGTGCCGGTGCGGGCGCTCCGGCTGCAGGCCGTGCCGACGGCACGACGTTGGGATCGACCGGCATCGAGTTGCCCTGGATCGCGGCGATCATGCCCGGCGTGGCCATCTTCTCCATCGGGAAGTAGTCGGACTTGAAGTTCACCCGCACCTCGCCGCTCAGCTTGGCCTTGACCTCGGCCTTGGACTCGGAGCTTTCGTCCACTGCCGAGGCCACCGTGGTGACGTGGCGCTGCTCGTTGACGTTGGCGGTGGCCGCGCCCCAGCCGAGGAAGCCGCCGCCGGCCACGGTGGTGTTCTTGTTCATGCTCGACTGGCTGTCGTAGAGCGAGGCGCGCGCGTTGCGCTGCGCCTGGTCGCTGGCCTTCAGGTCGAACACCACCTTGGCGTTGATCGCGCCATCGGTCACCACGATGCGGTTGATGCCCAGGACCACCATGGAGGCCAGCAGCTGCTGCCGGCTGCGCGCCATCTGCAGCCGCGCGGCCATCACGAGGCGGCTTTCCTGTTCGGGGTCGGAGAGGTCGGTCACCGGCTGCGCCAGGCCGAGCTCGGTGTTGATGCCGGCCAGCGCGGCATCGCCGTCTTCGGCCTTCAGCATCAGCCGCGGCTGGCCGCCTTCGTCATTGGCGGCCTCTTCGTCGAGGCCGATCTGGTCGGGGTACTTGTCGATCAGCCAGTCGCGCGCGTTGTTGAGGCTGATGTTGTCCTGCGCGAACTGGTCCACCGTCTGTGCCACCGACTTCAGCAGCTGGCCGTAGGCGTTCATCTGCTGGATGCTGGCGTTGACGATGGCCTGGAACACGTTCTGGATCAGCCCGCCAACGAAGCTGGGGAAGTCCACCGAGCCCACCAGGTTCTTGAACTGCTCGACGCCTTGCTTCACAGCGCCGGCCTGGAAATCGGCGCCGGCGAAGGTGCCGATCTTGCCGGAGGCCTTGTTCTTGGCCGAATCGACCGCGCTGTCCTGCGCGCGGGCCAGTGGGGCCTGCTGCTCGCGTGCCAGCACGGCCTGGCCCGGCGTGAGCTCCTGCTTGGCCAGGCCATCGGGGTTGGCCATGTACGAGGCCACGCGCACCATCGTGCGGGCGAGGTCTCGCTGCTGCTCCTGCGGCAGCGCGCGGAAGCCCGGCGAGCGCTCCAGCAGCTGGCGCACCTGCGGGCGCACGGCCGAGAGCGTCTCGTCGTCGAGCCAGGCCGGCTCGCGGGCTGGATGGGCGTGGGCTGCGGGCATGGCGGGGTGTCGTCAGCGGGCGGCGGGCGCCGGGGCAGGGGTGGCGGCTGTCGGTGCGGGCGCCGGCGCGGCGCCCGCTTGCGGCCGTGCTGCCATGTTCTTGACCATGCCGGGCTGCGCGTTCATCTGGATCGCGGCGATGTTCTCGGGGTTGGCCATCTTCTCCAGCGGCAGGTAGTCGCTCTTGAAGTTGACCTCCACCGCGCCGGTGAGCTGCGCCTTGGTCTGCAGCTGCGAGTCGTCCATCAGCTTCTGCGTGCTCATCAGCTTGACCACCGGCTGCTGCGAATACTTGTAGCTGCCCTTCGAGTAGTAGCTGGCATCGCGCCGGTCTTCGGAGTCGGCCGTCTTGCTGTAGCTGCCGCCTTCGCTCTTGCCTTCGTAGTCGCCCGAGTAGGTGCTGGTGGTCTGAAGGTTGCCGTAACGGTCCTTCTCGTGGTCGAACTGGGTGGCGCTGAAGGCGTACTTGCGGTTGTCGCTGGCGTGGAAGTCGAACACCACCTTGGCGGAGATCTTGCCGTCGGTGACGACGATGCGGTTGATGCCCATCATCACCATCGTGGCCAGCAGCTGCTGGCGGCCGGTGGCGATCTGCGTGCGCGCGGCCGGCACCAGCAGGGCTTCGACCAGGTCGTCGTCCAGGCTGGTGACGGGCTTGTCGAGCGGCAGCGACCGGTTGATGCGATCGAGTGCGGTCTTCTCGTCCACGTCTTCGCGCACGGTCACGCGGGGCTGCGGCGGTGTGCCGCTGTCGCTGCCGAAATCGCCGAAGCTGTCGTCGCCCATGCTGAGCTGGAAGATGTCGGGAAACTGCTCGATCAGGTGGTCGCGGCCCTGGTTGTCGGTGGTGTTGTCGTCGCGGAACTGGTTGAGGCTCTTCGACACATCGGCCACCAGCTTGGCGTAGGCCTCCATCTGCTGGATGGAGCTGTCGACGATCGAATGGAACACGCCCTGGATCAGCCCCGAGACGAAGCCGGGGAAGTTGACGCCCTGCATCAGCCCGACCATGTTCTCCACGCCGGCCCGCGTGGCCTGGCCGAACTGCTGCGGCTGCATCGGCGCGGTGTTGCTGGCCAGCGCGCGCACCTGCGGGCTCTGCTGCTTGAGGCGCACGCCGTCGGGCTCGGCGAGGTAGCTGCCGATCTGCACGAGGTCGTGCGCCAGCTGGCGGCGCTTGTCCTCGGGCAGCGCGTTGAAGGCCTGGCTGCGCTGCAGCAGGCCGCGCACGGCCTGGCGGGCAGCGTCGACCGTCTCGCGGCTGGCCGCTGGCTTCTGCGGGAGCGGCGGCGCGGCGCGGCGCACGGCGGAGCTGGGAAAGACGGAGGGCATGGCGGGCTCCCGAAGAGGTGTGGGCTCAGGCGTATTCGCGCGCTTCGTCGATCGTGTCGCGCATCTCGAACTCGATCGGCCGGACGTAGAGGCTGATGCGGGCCTGCGAGGCGGGCGTCACGCGGACCGAGAGCACCGAGAAGTGGCCTTGCTCGTTGGCATCGTCGACGCCGAAGGCGCTGAGCCAGCGCTCGAGCGCGGCCACCTGGCGCGGCCGCTCGGCCAGGCCCAGGCGCAGCAGGTCGAGGAAGCGGCCGGGCAGGTCGGGCAGGGCGGCCAGCAGGATCTCGAGCTTGAGCTCCACGCCCTCGGGCGTGTCGCGCAGGCCGATCAGCACGCCGCCGTTGGGCAGCTCGAAGCGGCCGCCCAGCGCCACGCCGACCACGCGCATCAGGCTGGGCAGCTGGTGGCCGATGCCCAGGCGGTTCATCAGCGGGCCCAGCGCCGCGAGCGCCAGCGGGCCGCGGTGCATGAAGGTCACGCGCTGGCTGCCGGCATCGCGCTTGCAGCCGATGGAGGTGAAGATGGGCATCAGGCCCGGCATCTCGGCCATGACCATGCGGGTGAGGCGCGCGAGGTTGGGTGCGAGCGCATCGATCTGCGAGGGGCTGAGTTCGTAGTAGATCTTGGCGGCGTAGAGGCCGTCTTCATCGAAGGCGCTGCCGAACCAGGCGCCATACGACATCCAGCCCAGGCCGCTGAAGCCGCGCCATTCTTCGCTGCGCGAGTCGAACCAGTGCAGCGCATCGCGGCCGAACAGCGGCGCGATCAGGCGGCGCATCTCGCGCGTGGCTTCGTCGCGCCGCGCCACCGGCGAGGCGCCGGGGCCGGCGGGCTCGATGGTGAAGCGCAGCACGTCGGGCTCGGCCTCCGAGAACGACGGCTCGAAGGGCACGGCGCCGGGCGCGAGGCGGTTGTCGGCGTACGAGAGGTCGTCGTCGGGGCGGTAGAAGGTGCGGTCGATCAGCGAGCCCATGATCGGCAGCGGGTCGCGCACGCCGAGCGCCTGCGAGGCGTGCGAGAGCGACTGCTTCACGTGGGCGGCCATGGGCTGCTTGCGGGTGTCGGCGTAGGCCAT
>CBIHRS010000086.1:0-14966 GCA_966212505.1 uncultured bacterium | reverse complement strand
AAGGACCTGGGTCGCAGCTACGAGGCGGTGATCCGCGTCAACAGCCAGTCGGGCAAGGGCGGCATCTCGTATCTGCTCGAATCGGAATACGGCCTCGAGTTGCCTCGCCGTCTGCAGATCGAATTCAGCCAGACCGTGCAGGCCGTGATGGATGCCCAGGGCAAGGAAGTGAGCGCTGCTGACATCTGGCAGATCTTCCAGAGCGAATACCGCCTCGACAGTGTCGGCATGCCGCGCCTGCTGCACCAGACGCTGGATGACCTCGGCAACGGCCGTGTGCGCATGAGCGCGGTGGTCGAAGTCGATGGCCGTCAGCGCAAGGTGCAGGGCGAAGGCAATGGTCCTGTCGATGCTTTCGTGCAAGGGCTGTCGCGTGCACTGCACCAACCGGTGAAGGTGCTCGACTATCACGAACACGCCATCGGGGCCGGCGCACAGGCGCGGGCCGCGGCCTACCTCGAGGTGCGGGTCGGTGATGCCGGCGCCCTCTTCGGTGTCGGCGTCGATGCGAACATCGTCACGGCGTCGGTGCTGGCGGTACTGTCTGCGGTGAGCCGCGCTTCGCGCGCTGAACAAGGCAGCCCGTCCGTGTCGCGCGAGACTGCAAATACCTGATCAGAGAAACCGCTAGGAGATCTATATGGCCGACAAGCTCGTCATCTTCGATACCACCTTGCGCGATGGCGAGCAGTCGCCTGGCGCTTCGATGACGAAGGATGAAAAGCTTCGCATCGCGCGCCAGCTCGAGCGCCTGCGTGTCGACGTGATCGAGGCCGGCTTCGCCGCCTCGTCCAACGGGGATTTCGAAGCGGTGAAGGCGATCGCCGAGGCGGTCAAGGACAGCACGGTGTGTTCGCTCGCCCGTGCCAACGATCGCGACATCTCTCGCGCCGCCGAGGCCTTGCAGCATGCGGCCTCGGCACGCATCCACACCTTCATCGCCACCAGTGCGCTGCACATGGAGAAGAAGCTGCGGATGACGCCGGACCAGGTGTTCGAGCAGGCCAAGCTCTCGGTGCGTTTCGCACGCAACCTGTGTGGCGATGTGGAGTTTTCTCCGGAAGACGGCTATCGCTCCGACATCGACTTTCTCTGCCGCGTGCTGGAGGCGGTGATTGCCGAAGGCGCGACGACGGTCAACATCCCCGATACCGTCGGCTACGCCATCCCTGAGCTGTATGGCAACTTCATCAAGACGCTGCGTGAGCGGATCCCCAACTCCGACAAGGCCGTCTGGTCGGTGCACTGCCACAACGACCTGGGCATGGCGGTGGCCAATTCGCTGGCCGGCGTCAAGATTGGCGGTGCGCGGCAGGTCGAATGCACCATCAACGGCCTCGGCGAGCGTGCGGGCAACTGCGCGCTCGAAGAGGTGGTGATGGCGGTGCGTACCCGGCGCGACTACTTCGGGCTGGAGCTCGGCATCGATACCTCGCAGATCGTGCCGGCGTCGCGCATGGTGTCGCAGACCACCGGCTTCGTCGTGCAACCGAACAAGGCGGTGGTGGGCGCCAATGCGTTCGCCCATGCGTCTGGCATTCACCAGGATGGCGTGCTGAAAGCGCGGGACACCTACGAGATCATGCGCGCCGAGGATGTGGGCTGGACGGCCAATAAGATCGTGCTGGGCAAGCTCTCGGGGCGCAATGCCTTCAAGCAGCGGCTGCAGGAGCTGGGCATCGAGCTCGAGTCCGAGGCCGAGATCAATGCCGCGTTTGCGCGCTTCAAGGATCTGGCCGACCGCAAGAGCGACATCTTCGATGAAGACATCATTGCGCTGGTCAGCGACGAGAGCGTGACCAGCGAGCAGGAGCACTACCGCCTGCTGGCGCTGTCGCAGCGCTCGGAAACAGGGGAGCGTCCCCATGCGCGGGTGGCGTTTGCGGTCGGCGATGTCGAATACCACGCCGAAAGCGACGGCAACGGTCCAGTCGATGCCAGCCTGAAGGCCATCGAGTCGGAAGTGAAAAGCGGGGCGGAACTCCTGCTTTATTCCGTGAATGCCATCACGACCGGCAGCACAGAATCCCAGGGCGAAGTGACAGTCCGGCTCCAGCATGGGGGTCGGGTTGTCAACGGCGTGGGGGCTGATCCCGATATCGTGGTGGCGTCTGCCAAGGCGTATCTGTCAGCGCTCAACAAGTTACATAGCAAGGCCGAACGAGTGGCGGCCCAAGGGTGAAGCGTGCCGTAGTGCTCACTTGAGGAAAGCCACGTAAGCAGTTGATCTTGCGTGGTTTTTCTCCTTCCTCTACACTGCGGCGCTAAGTTGGCAAGGTAGTTGTGTCGATGAGCCCGAAGTTTCACAAACTTGTTTCTTCGTGTGTGGGCCTGATGGTCGCGCTTGCGCTCGTGCATCCCATGGGGGCCGAGGCGAAAGCCCACAAGAGGAAAGCGGCAAAAGTCGCAGCCACCCATCGTGTGAAGGCGGGAGCTGTCCGCCATGCGGTGTACACCGAGCCTGCCCGCCCTTCGTTCGGGCAGATCGCCGGCCTGCACACCACTGACGATCCCCTCGATCTCAAGTCCAGTGTGGCTCTGGTGCTCGACCAGGACACCAACGAGGTGCTGCTGAGCAAGAACCCGGAAGCGGTCCTGCCGATCGCCTCGATCACCAAGCTGATGACGGCCACGATCGTCACCGAAGCCAAGCAGCCGCTGGATGAGGTGCTGACGATTACCGAAGACGACGTCGACAACCAGAAGCACAGCAGCTCCCGGCTGGCGGTGGGCACGCAGCTCACGCGTGGCGAGATGCTGCACCTGGCGCTGATGTCGTCCGAGAACCGTGCAGCGCATGCACTGGGCCGCAACTACCCGGGCGGGCTGCAGGCCTTCGTGACGGCGATGAATGCCAAGGCACGCGAACTCGGCATGAACGACACCCGTTATGTCGAGCCGACGGGCTTGTCGAGCGCCAACCAGTCGAGTGCCCATGACCTGGCGCTGCTGGTCAAGGCTGCCTCCCAGCATGAGCTGATCCGTGAGCTCTCCACCTCGCGTGAATACCAGGTGGCGGTGGGCAACCGGCAACTGCAGTTCCGCACCACCAATGCGCTGGTGCGCAGTCCGAGCTGGGACATCGGCCTGCAGAAAACCGGCTACATCACCGAAGCTGGCCGTTGCATGGTGATTCAGGCTCAGCTGGCCGGCCGGAAGCTGATCATGGTGCTGCTCGATTCGGCAGGCAAATACTCCCGGATCGGTGACGCTGAGCGCATCCGCAAGTGGCTGACCGAAGGACACTCGGCGCCTGCCACGGCAGCGGCACCCAAGGTCACTTCCTGATCATTCGTCCCCAAGAAAAACGCCCTGGTCGTCCAGGGCGTTTTTGTTTGTGCCTCGGGGCTGTCAGCCGCGGTGTCCCAGCGCAGACGAGATCTGCGCGGCCGTAGCCTTCACGCGATCGAGCCAAGCTTCTTCCAATCGGTCGGCAGGTGCCGAGATCGACAGGCCGGCCACCAGCTTGCCCTGGTCGTCGAAGATGCCCGCGGCCATGCAGCGCACGCCCAGTTCGAGCTCCTCGTCGTCTCGGGCGACAGCAGATTGGCGTACCGTCGCCAACTCCCGCTCGAGGGCGGCCACATCGGTGATGCTGTTGCGGGTATGCCCGGCGAGGCCGGTGCGGGCTGCGTAGGCGCGCACGCGCTGAGGGTCGTCATGCGCGAGGAAGAGCTTGCCGACCGACGTGAGATGCAGCGGCGCACGGCCTCCCACGGCGCGCACGACCTGCATGCCGGAACGCTCGCTGTAGGTGCGCTCGATGTAGACGATCTCGTCGCCTTGACGCACGGAGAGGTTGACCGGCTGGTGCGTCAGCTTGTGCAACTCTCGCATTGGCGCCAGCGCTGCGTCGCGCACATCGAGCCGTGCCTTCACGAGGTTGCCCAGCTCCAGCAGGCGCATGCCCAGGCGGTAGCTGCCGGCCTCAGGCCGGTCGACGAGGCGGCCGGCCGCCAAGTCGTTGAGAATGCGGTGCGCGGTCGACGGGTGAAGGCCGGTCCGATCGCTGATTTCCTTCAGGGACACGGGATCCTGGTGTGCTGCCAAGACATCCAGCAGCGCGAAGGTCCGCTCAAGTACCTGAATCGTCGGTGTGTTGCCCTCTTTCTTCTTCATGTGCTGATTGTGAGGTCATTCCTGTGTTTTTGCATGGCGAAAACTAGATTTGTATCCCGGTATCTCTGCGGGATTGCCGTTGCGTTGGCGTGTGGGAGCGTGTCGGCCAATGAGTCCGCTGCGTCCGGACCTCGTGCAGAAGCCCCGCACTGGGTTCCGGTACCCAGGATTTCATCTCACCTGACCGCCTCCGATATTGGTCTTGTCATCAACACTGCCGACCCTTATTCGGTCGAGGTGGGCGAGTACTACATCGAGCGGCGCCACCTGAAGCCTTCCCAGGTGCTGCGAGTGGTGTTGCCGCAGCAGGCTTCTCTGTCCGTCGACGAGTTCGATCGTTTCAAGTCAGAGTTGGACGAGCGTTTCGGTCCGCAGGTTCAGGCGCTGGCTCTTGCGTGGACCGAGCCGTATGCGGTCCAGTGCCATTCGATCACTGGCGCGCTGGCGCTGGGCTTCGATCCTGAGCTGTGTCGGCGGAGCTGTGGGCGCTCGAAATCCTCGCCGTACTTCAATTCCGCCAGCACCAAGCCCTTTTCCCAGCTCGGGGTGCGGTTGTCGATGCTGCTGGCTGCCTCGAGTGCAGAGCAGGCCAAGGCCCTGATCGATCGGGGCGTCGCCGCAGACGGGAGTCTGGGCTTCCGAGGGGCCCCGCCGGTCGATGCGTACTTCGTCAGCACGCAGGACACGGCGCGCAACGTGCGTGCCAAGCTCTTTCCTCCCCCGGGCATGATCAAGCGCTTCGGAGTCGATGTGAAGGTGGAGGAAGGGGCGGCCCTGCGAGCGCGGCAACGGGTGCTGGTGTATGAGACCGGGCTGGTAGCGGTGCCTCATCTGGACACGATCGGCTGGGTCAATGGTGCGCTCGCGGATCATCTGACCTCATTCGGCGGCGTGCTCGATAAAGGCAACGGGCAGATGAGCGTGTTGGCTTGGATCGACTCTGGCGCGACGGCAAGCTACGGCACCGTATCGGAGCCGTGCAACCACGTGCAGAAGTTCCCGCATCCGCAGGTGCTGCTACAGCACTACCTCCAGGGCAGTACGGCGATCGAGGCTTACTGGAAGAGTGTGGGCTGGCCGCAGCAGGGCCTGTTTGTGGGGGAGCCGCTGGCGTCCCCGTTCTCGAGACGCTGAGCCGGAGGAGCCTCAGCGCGCCTGCCAGTTGGTGCGCATCGCGATCCAGAGCTTGCGCAGCGGCGTGAGCGCGATCCGCTGGTGCAGCACCTGGAACTCTTCGCGTTCGATCTCGCGCAGCAGCGTGCGGTAGATGTTGGCCATCATCAGCCCGGGCCGTTGGGCTCGCCGGTCTTTCGCGGGCAGAAGGGCCATGGCTTCGTCGTAGAGACGGTGAGCCCGCTCCGCTTGTGAGCGCATCAGCGCGGTAAAGCGCTCGCTGTAGCCCCAGGGCGCTTCGCGCTTCAGGATCTCATGGGCCTTGACGTCGAACTGTTGGAGTTCCGACACCGGGATGTAGATGCGGCCGCGGCGGGCATCGTCGCCCACGTCGCGGATGATGTTGGTGAGCTGCATCGCCAGCCCCAGCTTGTGCGCGTATTCGAGCGTGGCCGCCTCGGTCCGGCCGAAGATGTTGGCGGCCACCTCTCCGACGACCCCGGCCACGAGGTGGCAATAGCGCGCCAGGCCTGCGAAGTCGAGGTAGCGGGTCTGCGAGAGGTCCATCTCGCAGCCTTCGACCACCGCCTGCAGGTGTGAGGGCTCGATGCCGTAGGCCGCGCAATGCGGCATCAGCGCCTGCATGACTGGGTGCGTGGGGCGGCCGGCGAAGGCCTCGGACACCTCTTTGCGCCACCACGCGAGTTTGGTGGCGGCCACGCCGGGGTCGCGCATCTCATCGACTACGTCGTCGACCTCCCTGCAGAAGGCATAGAAGGCCGTGATCGCGCCGCGGCGCGGCGGCGGCAGGAACAGAAAGGCGTAATAGAACGACGACCCGCTGCTGGCAGCTTTTTGCTGCACGTACTCCTGGGGCGTCACGCGCGATCCTCCGCGCCGGAATGCAGAGCGGCGCTGCCGACGGGCAAGGCGGAAATCGGGGCGTGAGCGTGGTTCATCCAGGAATTGTCTCAAGAAGATGTGGATCCTCGACCGAGGCCGATAGGACGGCTCGATTTGACAGCATCGGTGCCCAGAAATATATTACTGACCAGTCAGTCAGTTACTTTGACTCCGCTTCGATCCGTTCAAGGGATGCCCATGCGCAAGCTCTCCGTCGTTCTTGCTGTCGCCGCGCTGCTGGTGGCTTGTTCCAAACCCGAGCCGGCGCCCGAGCCGATCCGAGCGGTGCGCACGATGACCGTCGGAGCTGACAGCGCTGGCGGCATCCACGAGTACGCCGCCGAAGTCCGCGCACGCACCGAGTCTCGCCTCGGTTTTCGCGTCGGCGGAAAGATCGTTCGGCGCGCGGTGGACCTGGGCGATGCTGTGAAAGCTGGCCAGCCGCTCGCTCAGCTCGATCCGCAGGACCTGAAGCTGGGGCAGGACGCGGCCCGCGCCGCCCTGGTGTCGGCCAAGGCCAACTATGAGCAGACCGACGCTGACTTCAAGCGATTCCGCGACCTTCGTGATCAAGGCTTTATCAGCGCAGCCGAACTCGAGCGTCGGGAGACGGCGCTGAAAGCCGCGAAGGCGCAACTCGACCAGGCGCAGGCGCAGGCCGGCGTGCAGGCCAACCAGACCGCCTATGCGACGCTCGTGGCGGACGCCAGCGGTGTGATCACCGGGGTCGATGCGGAGCCCGGCACGGTCGTCGCCGCGGGAACCCCAGTGCTGCGGCTGGCGCACGACGGCCCTCGCGATGTGGTGTTCTCGGTGCCCGAAGATCAGATCGGCATGGTGCGTGCCGTGTCGGCGCGACCCGGCGCGCTGAAGGTCCGCTTGTGGGGGCAGGGGAGCCAGGTGATTCCGGCCACCGTCCGCGAAGTGGCGGCGGCGGCCGATCCGGCGACCCGCACCTTCCTTGTCAAGGCTGACGTCGGGCGTGCGGGGGTGCAACTCGGACAGACCGCCACTGTGCTGGTCGACCTGCCGCGCACGGTCGGCGTCTCCAAGCTGCCGTTGTCCGCAGTGATGGAGGTGCAGGGCAAGACCTCGGTCTGGGTCGTCGACAAGGCGACGATGACGGTGAAGCCGCAGCCCGTCCAGGTGGCAGGCGCGGATGGCAACAGCGTGGTGGTGAGTGGCGGCGTTGCTCCTGGTCAGCTCATCGTGACGGCAGGCGTGCACGTGCTCACGCCGGGACTCAAGGTCAAGCTGTATGGTCAGCCTGCGGCGACCGTCGCCTCCAACGCCCAGTAAGGACCGCGCGATGAGCCTCGACAAGACGGGCGCGACCTCGCGCTTCAACATCTCGCGCTGGGCGCTGGAACACCAGCCGCTGACACGCTACCTGATGATCGTGCTGATGGTGCTGGGCTTCGTCGCCTACTTCCAGCTCGGCCAGGACGAAGATCCGCCGTTCACCTTCCGCGCGATGGTCGTGCAGGCCTTCTGGCCGGGCGCCACGGCGCAGCAGATGGCCGAGCAGGTCACCGACAAGATCGAGAAGACGCTGCAGGAGGTGCCATACGCGGACAAGATCCGCAGCTACACCAAGCCCGGCGAATCGCTGACGATCTTCCAGATCCGCGACAGCTCGCCCCCGAAGGAAGTGCACGACGTCTGGTACCAGGTGCGCAAGAAGGTGGGCGACATGCGCAGCACCTTGCCGCAGGGGGTGATCGGCCCGGTGTTCAACGACGAGTTCGGCGATGTCTACGGCTCGATCTTCGCGCTGTCGGCCGACGGCTTCAGCCAGGAAGAGCTGCGGGTGCATGCGGAGAACGTGCGGCAGCAGCTGCTGCACGTGCCCGATGTCGCCAAGGTCCAGCTCTTCGGTGTGCAATCGGAGAAGATCTTCATCGAGATCTCGCAGAAGCGCCTGGCCCAGCTCGGTGTCGACATGAACCAGGTGCTGGTGCAGCTGGGCGCGCAGAACGCGGTGGAAGGCGCGGGCGTGCTCGATGCCAGCGGCGACAACCTGCAGGTCCGCATTGGGGGGCAGTTCAACTCGGTCGAGGAGCTGAAGCAGTTCCCCATCCGCGCGATTAACCCAGCCACCAACGTGGCCAGTTCGTTGAAGCTGGGCGACATCGCCGACATCCATCGTGCCTACGTCGACCCGCCGGCGGTGATGGTGCGCCACCAGGGCAAGCAGGTGGTCGCTCTCGGCGTATCGATGGCCAAGGGCGGCGACATCATCCGCCTCGGCAAGGCACTGAAAGAGACCGAAGCCCGCATCGAGAAGGACCTCCCGCTGGGCATCAAGATGGAGCAGGTGCAGGACCAGCCGACGGCGGTATCGCGCTCGGTCGGCGAGTTCGTTCACGTGCTGGTCGAGGCCGTGATCGTCGTGCTCGCGGTGAGCTTCGTCAGCCTGGGCCTGCACACCAAGCCGCTGCGCATCGACATCTGGCCGGGGTTGGTCGTCGCGATCACCATCCCGCTGGTGCTGGCCATCACCTTCGTCACGATGTTCTACTGGGGCGTCGGCCTGCACAAGATCTCGCTCGGCAGCCTGATCATCGCGCTCGGCCTGCTGGTCGACGACGCGATCATTGCGGTCGAGATGATGGTGCGCAAGCTCGAAGAGGGCTACGACAAGATGCGCGCCGCTACCTTCGCCTACGACGTGACGGCGATGCCGATGCTCACCGGCACGCTGATCACTGCCACGGGCTTCCTGCCGATCGGCATGGCCAAGTCGACGGTTGGCGAATACACCTTCGCGATCTTCGCGGTCACCACGGCAGCGCTGCTGATTTCATGGGTGGTGTCGGTGTACTTCGTGCCGTATCTGGGTGCCAAGCTGTTGCGGGTGCACAGCAAGGTCGGCGGCGGCGAAGGTCCGCACGAGCTGTTCGACACGCCGTTCTACACCCGCTTCCGCCGCGCCGTGAACTGGTGCGTGGAGCACCGCTGGCTCACCATCGGCGCCACGCTGTTGATCTTTGCGCTCGGCTTGGTGGGCATGGGCAAGGTGCAGCAGCAGTTCTTCCCTGATTCCAGCCGCCCTGAGATCCTGATCGACCTGTGGCTGCCCGAAGGGTCGACCATCAAGCAGAGCGACGAGATCGCGCGGCGCTTCGAAGCCCGCCTGATGAAGGAGAAGGGTGTCGAGAGCGTGACCACCTGGGTGGGCAGCGGCGTGCCGCGCTTCTACCTGCCGCTGGACCAGATCTTCCCGCAGACCAACGTCTCGCAGGCGATCGTCCTGCCCAAGGACCTGCATGAGCGCGAAGCGCTTCGGCTGCGGCTGCCGACGCTGCTGGCCGAGGAGTTCCCGGAAGTGCGCGGCCGCGTGAAGCTGCTGCCCAACGGGCCGCCGGTGCCCTATCCGGTGCAGTTCCGCGTGGTGGGCGACGACGCAAGGCAGGTGCGCCAGTGGGCCGACCAGGCCAAGGAGATCTTGCGCACCAACTCGAACATGCGCGGCGTCAACGACAACTGGAACGAGTCGGTGAAGGTGTTGCGTCTCGAGATCGACCAGGACAAGGCGCGCGCCCTCGGCGTCACCAGCCAGTCGATCGCGCAGTCGTCGCGCACCATCCTGTCGGGCACGACCGTCGGCCAGTATCGCGAAGGCGACAAGCTGGTGGATATCGTGCTGCGGCAACCGGCCGACGAGCGCAATGCGATCACCGACATCGGCAACGCCTACCTGCCGACGGCCAGTGGCCGCGCGATCCCGCTGACCCAGATCGCGAAGATCGGCTTCACCTGGGAGCCGGGCGTGCTGTGGCGCGAGGGCCGGCAATACGCGGTGACAGTGCAGGGCGACGTGGTCGAGGGCCTGCAGGGCGCGACGGTGACGGCGCAGGTGTGGCTGCAGATGAAGGCGCTGCAGGCGAAGATGCCGGTGGGCTACCGTATCGACATCGCCGGCGCGGTGGAAGAGAGCAGCAAGGGGCAGGGATCGATCGCTGCCGGGGTGCCGGTGATGCTGTTCATCATCTTCACGCTGCTGATGCTCCAGCTGCACAGCTTCTCGCGGGCGATGTTGGTGTTCCTGACCGGGCCGCTGGGCATTGCGGGTGTGGCGGGCGCGCTGCTCGTGCTGAATCGGCCGTTCGGCTTCGTGGCGCTGCTCGGTGTGATCGCGCTGATGGGCATGATCATGCGGAACTCGGTGATCCTGATCGACCAGATCGAGCAGGACCGCGAGCGCGGCGTGCCGACCTGGACCGCGATCGTCGAGTCGGCGGTACGCCGTTTCCGCCCGATCGTGCTCACGGCCGCGGCGGCGGTGCTGGCGATGATTCCGCTGTCGCGCAGCGTGTTCTGGGGGCCGATGGCGGTCGCCATCATGGGTGGCCTGATCGTCGCCACGGTGCTGACGCTGCTGGCCTTGCCGGCCATGTACGCCGCGTGGTTCCGCGTGCGCAAACCCTCGGAAGAGGGGGCTGCCAGCACGCCGGCGCTCGAAAATCCGGAGATCGCGCCCGCGGCAGGCTAAAATTCAAGGTTTGCCGAATCGCCACAAGGGGCAGGAGCGGTGGTTTCCTGCCCCTTGTTCATTCCCTTTTCCGGTGTGCGCGGGTGGCGAAATTGGTAGACGCACCAGGTTTAGGTCCTGACGCCAGCGATGGTGTGGGGGTTCGAGTCCCCCCCCGCGCACCATGTATCAACCGAGAGAGACACGCATATGACGGTCACCGTGGAAACCCTTGACAAGCTGGAGCGTCGCATCACGCTGACCCTGGCTGCCACCGACATCAACAACGAAGTCGAATCGCGCCTGAAGCGCCTGTCGCGCACCGTCAAGGCCGACGGTTTCCGTCCCGGCAAGGTGCCGATGAGCGTCGTGGCCCAGCGCTACGGCTATTCGGTGCAGTACGAGGTGATGAACGACAAGGTCGGCCAGGCCTTCGCCAATGCCGCCACCGAAGCCAAGCTGCGCGTCGCCGGTCAGCCCACGATCACCCAGAAGGAAGACGCGCCTGCAGGCACGATCGCCTTCGACGCCACCTTCGAGGTGTACCCCGAAGTGAAGATCGGCGATCTGTCGACCGTCGAGCTCGAGCGCGTGAGCGCTGATGTCAGCGAAGAGGCGATCGACAAGACGCTCGACATCCTGCGCAAGCAGCGCCGCACCTTCGCTCAGCGCCCCGCCGCCGAAGGTGCGGCCGAAGGCGACCGCGTGACGATCGACTTCGAAGGCAAGATCGACGGCGAGCCCTTCGCCGGCGGCAAGGCCGAAGGCTTCCAGTTCCTGATCGGCGAAGGCCAGATGCTGGAGCAGTTCGACAAGGCTGTTCGCGGCATGAAGACCGGCGAGTCCAAGACCTTCCCGCTGCAATTCCCGGCCGACTATCACGGCAAGGATGTGGCCGGCAAGGAAGCCGACTTCCTGGTCACGATGAAGAAGATCGAGGTGCCCAACCTGCCCGCGGTCGACGAGGCCTTCGCCAAGTCGCTGGGCATCGCCGAGGGCACGGTCGAGGCGCTGCGCGCCGACATCAAGCGCAACCTCGAGCGCGAAGTGAAGTTCCGCGTGCAGGGCCGTAACAAGGCCGCTGCGATGGACGCCCTGCTGAAGGCCGCCGAACTCGACGTGCCGAAGGCGCTGGTCGCCAACGAAGTCGAGCGCATGACCGAGTCTGCCCGCGCCGACCTCAAGCAGCGCGGCATCAAGGATGCCGACAAGGCGCCGATCCCTGCCGAGGTGTTCCAGCCGCAAGCCGAGCGCCGCGTGCGCCTGGGCCTGGCGGTGGCCGAATTGGTGCGCAGCAACAATCTGCAGGCCAAGCCGGAGCAACTGCAGGCTCATATCGAGGAAATGGCGCAGAGCTACGAGAAGCCGGCGGAAGTGGTGCGCTGGTACCTCAGCGACCGCCAGCGCATGGCCGAGGTCGAAGCCGTCGTCATCGAGAACAACGTCAGCGACTTCGTGTTCTCGAAGGCCAAGGTGACCGACAAGGCGCTGCCGTTCGACGAGCTGATGCAGACTGCCTGACCGCTGCATTCGCCGGCGCCAAAGGGCACCGAGCCGCAGGGCCGGTGCCCTTCGTCTTTTCCGACCCCGGTGTCGTCGGGGCCTGGGCTTGTCGCGACATAATCAGACCCAATATCTGAACGACTACTTCTCGAGGAAAAGCATGAGCGCACTGGAGACGCAGAACCTGGGCATGGTGCCCATCGTCATCGAACAATCCGGCCGCGGCGAGCGCGCCTACGACATCTACAGCCGCCTGCTGCGCGAGCGCGTGGTATTCCTGGTCGGGCCGGTCAACGACCAGTCGGCCAACCTGGTGGTGGCGCAGCTGCTGTTCCTGGAGAGCGAGAACCCGGACAAGGACATTTCGCTGTACATCAATTCGCCCGGCGGCAGCGTGAGCGCCGGCATGTCGATCTTCGACACGATGCAGTTCATCAAGCCGGACGTGTCCACGCTCTGCATGGGCCTGGCGGCGAGCATGGGCGCATTCCTGCTGGCGGCCGGCGCCAAGGGCAAGCGCTTCTCGCTGCCCAACTCGAAGATCATGATCCACCAGCCGTTGGGCGGCGCCCAGGGCCAGGCCACCGACATCGAGATCCACGCCCGCGAGATCCTCAAGACCCGAGAGCAGCTCAACCGCATCCTGGCCGAACGCACTGGTCAGTCGCTGGAGAAGATCCAGGCCGACACCGAGCGTGACTTTTTCATGTCCGCCCACGAGTCCAAGAACTATGGTCTGATCGACCAGGTACTCGACAAGCGGCAGTAAGCCCCGAAACAGTCGGCTGCAGCCAGTTGCAGCACAGGAAAACGGGGCCTTTTTCCTCCGAAAGGCCCCGTCTTCATTTGAACTATCATTGATCCGAATTCCCGCCGGAAAGCTAAGAAGTCGCAACACCCATGGCCGATAAAAAAGGCGCCTCGAGCGAAAAAGTTCTGTACTGCTCCTTCTGCGGCAAGAGCCAGCATGAGGTGAAGAAGCTCATCGCCGGTCCGTCGGTGTTCATCTGCGACGAGTGCATCGAGCTGTGCAACGACATCATCCGCGACGAGGTGCCGGCCGAGAACGGCGCCTCCCGCGCGGCGAAGTCCGACCTGCCCACCCCTGGCGAGATCAAGGGCATCCTCGACTCCTACGTGATCGGCCAGGACCAGGCCAAGCGTACGCTGTCGGTCGCGGTGTACAACCACTACAAGCGCCTGAAGCACATGGGCGGCTCGAAGGACGACGTCGAGCTGTCGAAGAGCAACATCCTGCTGATCGGACCTACCGGTTCCGGCAAGACGCTGCTGGCGCAGACGCTGGCGCGCCTGCTGAACGTGCCGTTCGTGATCGCCGATGCCACCACGCTCACCGAGGCGGGCTACGTCGGCGAGGACGTCGAGAACATCATCCAGAAGCTGCTGCAGAACTGCAACTACGACGTCGAGCGGGCGCAGCGCGGCATCGTCTACATCGACGAGATCGACAAGATCTCGCGCAAGGCCGACAACCCCTCCATTACGCGCGACGTGTCGGGTGAGGGCGTGCAGCAGGCACTGCTGAAATTGATCGAAGGCACGATGGCGTCCGTACCGCCGCAGGGCGGCCGCAAGCACCCGAACCAGGACTTCCTGCAGATCGACACGACCAACATCCTGTTCATCTGCGGCGGCGCGTTCGATGGCCTCGAGAAGGTCATTCAGAACCGCACCGAGCGCTCGGGCATCGGCTTTGGCGCCACGGTGCACAGCAAGAGCGAGCGCAAAGTCTCCGAGACGTTCCGCGACGCCGAGCCGGAAGACCTGATCAAGTTCGGCCTGATCCCTGAGCTGGTTGGCCGCCTGCCGGTGGTCGCCACGCTCGGCGAGCTGACCGAGGATGCGCTGGTGCAGATCCTTACCGAGCCCAAGAATGCGCTGGTCAAGCAGTACCAGAAGCTCTTCGGCATGGATGGTGTCGAGCTCGAGATCCGTCCGTCGGCGCTGCAGGCAATCGCCCGCAAGGCGCTGGCGCGCAAGACCGGTGCGCGTGGTCTCCGGTCGATCATGGAGGCCTCCCTGATCGACACGATGTTCGATCTTCCCAATCTCGATGGCGTCGCCAAGGTTGTGCTGGACGAGCACAACATCGAAGAAAACGCCAAGCCGCTGCTCGTCTATCGGGAGCAGGCTAAAGCAAGCGCCTGAATTCCGGGCATCGCACTTGCGACTCCGGGCCATAGCGTCAGTCAAGGCTTCTTGCAAATTGTTCCTCGGGCCCTACGTAGGCTCGAGAAAGAGAGGTTCCAATGTCCGGACATCCTGTTTTGCCCGCTGAACCCATCACCCTGCCGCTGCTGCCGCTGCGCGACGTGGTGGTGTTCCCCCACATGGTGATCCCGCTGTTCGTCGGGCGCCCGAAGTCGATCAAGGCTTTGGAGGCGGCGATGGAGGCGGGTCGCCAGATCATGCTGGTGGCGCAGAAGGCTGCCGGCAAGGATGAGCCCAAGCCCGAAGACATGTTCGACGTGGGCTGCGTCTCGACCATTTTGCAGATGCTGAAGCTGCCCGACGGCACCGTGAAGGTGCTGGTCGAAGGCATTCAGCGTGCCAACACCAACTCGATCTCGGACAACGGCGAGCACTTCGTCGCCGACGTCACGCCGATTCCGCCGGCGGCCGACAGCAAGCCGGAGATCGAAGCACTGCGCCGGGCGGTGACGCAGCAGTTCGACCAGTACGTCAAGCTGAACAAGAAGATCCCGCCGGAAATCCTCACCTCCATCGCGGGCATCGACGACGCCGGCCGCCTGGCCGACACGATTGCTGCGCACCTGCCGCTGAAGCTCGAGGCCAAGCAATCGGTGCTCGACCTTTTCGAGGTCGACAAGCG
>CBIHRS010000085.1:0-15317 GCA_966212505.1 uncultured bacterium | reverse complement strand
CGTGAAGGCGGCCGCACCGTCGGCGCAGGCGTCGTCGCCAAGATCATCGAATAAGCATGGTGCCCCCGGTGCCTTCGCGCTGAACGCGCTTGGGCACCACCCCCCGAGGGGGTTGGCCTTCGCCTTGGGGCGGCCCGGCGGCGAAGGCGCTCCTCGGTCACCAATCTTTTCGTTGCGACCCTGGAGGTCGCAACATTGCTCTTTTAGGAGTCACCATGCAGAAGCAAAAGATCCGTATCCGCCTGAAGGCGTTCGACTACAAGCTGATCGACCAGTCGGCGCTCGAGATCGTGGATACCGCCAAGCGCACCGGCGCGATCGTCCGTGGCCCCGTGCCGCTGCCGACCCGCCTGCAGCGCTTCGACATCCTGCGCTCGCCGCACGTCAACAAGACCTCGCGCGACCAGTTCGAGATCCGCACCCACCAGCGCCTGATGGACATCGTCGATCCGACCGACAAGACGGTCGACGCGCTGATGAAGCTGGACCTGCCGGCCGGCGTCGACGTCGAGATCAAGCTGCAGTAAAGCAAGGTATGCAGATGCGGGAAACCGCATCTGCTACAATGCTCGGCTTTTCCGCCCTCTGCGTTCGCGCCGAGGGCTTTTAGTCAGCCTGGCCAATCGATGTCAGGTGTTGTGAAACCCGGCCCCGCATGGGGCGGAGAAAAACCATGAGTCTTAGCAATCGTCTCGGATTGCTGGGCCGCAAGGTGGGCATGATGCGCATCTTCACGGACGACGGCGATGCTGTTCCCGTGACCGTGCTCGACGTGTCCAACAACCGCGTGACCCAGGTCAAGACCGTAGAGACCGACGGCTACAGCGCCATCCAGGTGGCGTTCGGTACGCGCAAGGCTTCGCGCGTGACCAAGCCGGAGGCTGGCCACCTCGCGAAGGCGGGCGTCGAAGCCGGCGAAATCATCAAGGAATTCCGCGTCGACGCCGACGTCGCAGGCCAGTACAAGGCCGGCGCCACCGTCCCCGTCACGCTGTTCGCCGCCGGCCAGATGGTCGACGTGCAGGGCACCTCGATCGGCAAGGGCTTCACCGGCACCATCAAGCGCCACAACTTCGGTTCGCAGCGCGCTTCGCACGGTAACAGCCGTTCGCACAACGTGCCCGGCTCGATCTCGATGGCGCAGGATCCGGGCCGCGTGTTCCCGGGCAAGCGCATGTCGGGTCACCTCGGCGATGAAACCGTGACCACCCAGAACCTCGACATCGTCCGCGTGGACGAGGCCCGCCAGCTGCTGCTGGTCAAGGGCGCCGTGCCGGGCAGCAAGAACGGCCACGTGGTCGTGCGCCCCGCCGTCAAGGTCAAGATCAAGAAGGGAGCCCAGTGATGCAGCTCGAGCTCCTGAACGAACAGGGCCAGGCCACCTCGAAGGTGGACGCGCCTGACACCGTGTTCGCGCGCGACTACAACGAAGCGCTGGTGCACCAGGTCGTCGTGGCCTACCAGGCGAATGCCCGCCAGGGCACCCGTGCCCAGAAGGACCGCGCCACCGTCAAGCACAGCACGAAGAAGCCGTGGCGCCAGAAGGGCACCGGCCGTGCCCGTGCCGGTATGACCTCGTCGCCGCTGTGGCGCGGAGGCGGTCGGATCTTCCCGAACAGCCCCGACGAAAACTTCACCCAGAAGGTCAACAAGAAGATGTACCGCGCCGGCATGGCCGCCATCTTCTCGCAGCTGGCCCGCGAAGGCCGTCTGGCCGTGGTCGACTCGATCACCGTCGACGCGCCCAAGACCAAGCTGCTGGCCCAGAAGTTCAAGCAGATGGGCCTGGATTCGGTGATGGTCATCGCCGACCAAGTGGATGACAACCTGCTGCTGGCCTCGCGCAACCTGGCCAACGTGCTGGTGGTCGAGCCCCGTTACGCCGATCCGCTGTCGCTGGTCTTCTACA
This sequence comes from uncultured bacterium, assembly GCA_966212505.1. Taxonomy (GTDB): domain Bacteria; phylum Pseudomonadota; class Gammaproteobacteria; order Burkholderiales; family Burkholderiaceae_C; genus CAMLIZ01. The sequence continues at coordinate 13,408 of CBIHRS010000085.1, read as the reverse complement.
AGAAGGTGCTGGTGACCAAGGGCGCGATGGAGCAGCTCAAGGAGATGCTGGCATGAGCGCGCAGCAGAAATTCGACGAGGGCCGTCTGGCCCAGGTGCTGGTTGCGCCGATCGTGTCCGAGAAGGCCACGACCGTCGGCGAAAAGAACAACCAGGTGCTGTTCAAGGTCCTGCGTGACGCGACCAAGCCCGAGATCAAGGCCGCCGTTGAACTGATGTTCAAGGTCGAAGTCGCCTCGGTGCAGACCGTGAACCAGAAGGGCAAGGTCAAGCGCTTCGGTGGCCGCGTCGGCCGCCGCGACCACGTCAAGAAGGCGTATGTGTCGCTGAAGCCGGGCCAGGAGCTCAACTTCTCCGGGGAGGCCGCGTAATGGCTGTCGTCAAAGTCAAACCCACGTCGCCCGGCCGCCGTGCCGTGGTGAAGGTGGTGCACAAGCACCTGCACAAGGGTGCTCCGGAAGCCTCGCTGCTCGAGCCGCAGAAGCAGAATGCCGGCCGCAACAACAACGGCCACATCACGATGCGTCACAAGGGTGGTGGCCACAAGCACCACTATCGCGTCGTCGATTTCCGTCGCAACAAGGACGGCATTCCCGCGAAGGTCGAGCGCATCGAGTACGACCCGAACCGTACGGCTCACATCGCGCTGGTGTGCTACGCCGACGGCGAGCGCCGCTACATCATCGCCCCGCGCGGCCTGGAAGTGGGCTCGACCGTGTTGAGCGGTTCCGAGGCGCCGATCAAGGCTGGCAACGCGCTGCCGATCCGCAACATCCCCGTGGGCTCGACCATCCATTGCGTCGAGATGCTGCCGGGCAAGGGTGCACAGATCGCGCGCTCGGCCGGTACCTCGGTGGTGCTGATGGCCCGCGAAGGCACCTACGCCCAGGTTCGCCTGCGCTCGGGTGAAGTGCGCAAGATCCACATCGACTGCCGCGCCACGATCGGCGAGGTCAGCAACGAAGAGCACAGCCTGCGCCAGTACGGCAAGGCCGGCGCGATCCGCTGGAAGGGCATCCGCCCGACCGTCCGCGGCGTTGCGATGAACCCGATCGACCACCCGCACGGTGGTGGTGAGGGCCGCACCGGTGAGGGCCAGGTCCCCGTGTCCCCGTGGAACACGATGACCAAGGGCTACCGCACCCGCAACAACAAGCGCACGCAGACGTTCATCGTCTCGCGTCGCAAGAAGTAAGGAAGGGGTAGCACATGACCCGTTCTCTGAAAAAGGGCCCGTTCGTCGACCATCACCTGCAGGCGAAGGTCGAGAAGGCTGTGGCCACCAAGGACAAGAAGCCGATCAAGACCTGGTCGCGCCGCTCGACGATCCTGCCCGAGTTCATCGGTCTGACGATCGCCGTCCACAACGGCAAGCAGCACGTGCCGGTCTATGTGTCCGACCAGATGGTCGGTCACAAGCTGGGCGAGTTCGCCCTGACCCGTACCTTCAAGGGCCACCCGGCCGACAAGAAGGCCAAGAAGTAAGGAAACCACGATGGAAACCAAAGCAAGCGTGCGCGGTGTCCGCCTGTCGGCCGACAAGGGCCGTCTCGTGGCTGACCTGATCCGCGGCAAGAAGGTCGACCAGGCGCTGAACATCCTGGCCTTCACGCCGAAGAAGGCCGCCGGCATCGTCAAGAAGGCGCTCGAGTCCGCAATCGCGAACGCCGAGCACAACGACGGCGCCGACATCGACGAACTGAAGGTCACCTCGATCTATGTCGAGCAAGGTGCCACGCTGAAGCGTTTCTCCGCGCGCGCCAAGGGCCGCGGCAACCGCATCAGCAAGCCCACCTGCCACATCTTCGTGACTGTCGGCAACTGAGGCTGAAGGAAGAACATGGGACAGAAAATCCATCCGACCGGCTTCCGGCTGCCCGTCACCCGTGCCTGGGCGTCGCGCTGGTACGCGTCGAACCGCAACTTCGCCACCATGCTGGCCGAAGACCTGCAGGTTCGTGACTACCTGAAGGCTCGCCTGAAGAATGCCGCGGTCTCGCGCATCCTGATCGAGCGCCCCGCCAAGAACGCCCGCATCACGATCTTCTCGGCTCGTCCGGGCGTCGTGATCGGCAAGAAGGGCGAGGACATCGAGAACCTGAAGGCCGAACTGACCCGCCGCCTGGGCGTGCCGGTGGCAGTGAACATCGAGGAGGTGCGCAAGCCCGAAATCGATGCCCAGCTGATCGCCGACTCGATCACCCAGCAGCTCGAGAAGCGCATCATGTTCCGCCGCGCGATGAAGCGCGCGATGCAGAACGCGATGCGTCTGGGTGCCCAGGGCATCAAGATCATGAGCGCCGGCCGTCTGAACGGCATCGAAATCGCCCGTACCGAGTGGTACCGCGAAGGCCGTGTGCCCCTGCACACGCTGAAAGCCGACATCGACTACGGCTTCTCCGAAGCCAAGACCACCTATGGCGTCATCGGCGTCAAGGTGTGGGTCTACCGCGGTGACCGCCTCGCCAATGGCGAAGCGCCGGTGCTGCAGGCCCAGCCGGGTGCCGAAGACGAGCGTCGCCCGCGTGGCCCGCGTCGTCCGGGTGCCCCTGGCGACCGTCGTGGTCCTCGTGGTGGCGACCGCGCGCCGCGCCAGGGCGGTGCCCCGGCTGACGGCAGCGACAAGCCCGCCGTCGGTGCTGCCGACGCCGCCAAGGCTCCGGCTGCCAAGCGCGTCGTGCGCAAGGCTGCCACGCCTGGCGACGCGAAAGGAGAATAAGCATGCTGCAACCAGCACGTCGCAAGTTCCGCAAGGAACAGAAAGGCCGTAACACCGGCATCGCCACGCGCGGCACCAACGTGTCGTTCGGCGAGTTCGGTCTGAAGGCCACCGAGCGCGGCCGTATCACGGCCCGCCAGATCGAAGCTGCCCGTCGTGCCATCTCGCGCCACATCAAGCGCGGTGGCCGCATCTTCATCCGCATCTTCCCGGACAAGCCGATTTCGCAGAAGCCGGCCGAAGTGCGTATGGGTAACGGCAAGGGCAACCCCGAGTACTACGTCGCCGAGATCCAGCCGGGCAAGGTGCTGTACGAGATCAACGGTGTGCCCGAAGCGCTGGCGCGCGAGGCGTTCACGCTGGCGGCCGCCAAGCTGCCGCTGCGCTGCACGTTCGTGGCCCGCCAGGTCGGTGCCTGAAGGAACACGCCATGAGCAAAGCATCTGAACTGCGCGGCAAGGACGTTGCCGCTCTCGAAAAGGAAGTGGCTGACCTGCTGAAGGCGCACTTCGGTCTGCGCATGCAGAAGGCCACCCAGCAGCTGGGCAACCACTCGCAGCTGGGCAAGACCCGCCGCGACATCGCGCGCGCCAAGACCATCCTGGCCGAGAAGAAGCGTCAAGGAGCCGCCAAATGACGGAAGCTCAAACCCAAAAGAACACCCGCACGCTGATCGGCCGCGTAGTGAGCGACAAGCGCGCCAAGACCATCACGGTCCTGGTCGAGCGTCGCACCAAGCACGAGCTGTACGGCAAGATCGTCGCCAAGTCGAGCAAGTACCACGCGCACGACGAAAACGGCGAGTACAAGCTGGGTGACGTGGTCGAGATCGCCGAAAGCCGTCCCATCTCCAAGACCAAGTCCTGGGTTGTGACGCGCCTGGTCGAGAAGGCCCGTACCGTTTAAGTAGAGACCGCCGCGGGGTCTTCTTCGCAAGCCCCGCAGGAACGGCCGGAACGCTGGGAGACTGGCGCCCGGCCGTTTTGCCATCCAACGAGGAAGACATCATGCTGAAAGTCGGCGACAAGCTGCCCGCGGGCACGCTGCAGGAATACATCGAGGTCGAGGGCAACGGCTGCTCGCTGGGCCCCAACAGCTTCGACGTGCAGAAAGAGGCCGCAGGCAAGACGATCGCGATCTTCGCGCTGCCAGGCGCCTTCACCCCGACCTGCTCGGCCCAGCACGTGCCCGGATTCGTCGAGAAGGCCGGCGAGCTCAAGGCGGCTGGCGTCGACGAGGTCTGGTGCGTGTCGGTCAACGATGCCTTTGTGATGGGGGCCTGGGGCCGCGACCAGAAGACGGCCGGAAAGGTTCGCATGATGGCCGATGGCTCCGGCACCTGGACCCAGGCCACCGGGCTGACGCTGGACCTGACCGCCAAGGGCATGGGTGTGCGTTCGCAGCGCTATTCGATGCTGGTGAAGGATGGCGTCGTGAAAACGCTGAACGTCGAGGCGCCCGGCAAGTTCGAGGTCAGCGGCGCCGACACGATCCTCGCGCAGGCCCGGCAGGCTGCCTGATCGCGTGGCATGCGGACCACTTGCGCGGGTAGCGCAAGTGGTATATCATGCACCGCTTCGCTGAAACACCGGGCGTGGATTGCTGTCCACGAAACGATTTCGGATCCGCCCAAAACCGCCCACCAGGGTGACGGGCCCAAGACTGACCGCAAAGGCTTTGAGTCGGCGCGGGAAAAGTTGGGGATAGAACATGATTCAAATGCAATCGCGGCTGGATGTCGCGGACAACACTGGCGCGAAGTCCGTCATGTGCATCAAGGTGCTCGGCGGCTCCAAGCGTCGCTATGCCGGCATTGGTGATGTCATCAAGGTCAGCATCAAGGAAGCTGCGCCGCGCGGTCGCGTGAAGAAGGGCGAGGTCTACAACGCCGTCGTCGTTCGCACCGCCAAGGGCGTGCGTCGCCAGGACGGCTCGCTCGTCAAGTTCGACGGCAACGCCGCCGTGCTGCTGAACGCCAAGCTGGAGCCGATCGGCACCCGCATCTTCGGCCCGGTCACGCGCGAACTGCGTACCGAGCGCTTCATGAAGATCGTCTCGCTGGCGCCGGAAGTGCTCTGAGAAGGCTGGAAGGACAGGCCATGAACAAGATTCGCAAGGGCGACCAGGTCATCGTGCTGACCGGCCGCGACAAGGGCAAGCGTGGGACCGTGACGGCTCGCGTCGATGCCGATCACATCCTCGTCGAGGGCGTCAACGTGGTGAAGAAGCACGTGAAGCCGAACCCGATGAAGGGCACGACCGGCGGCGTGGTCGACAAGACGATGCCGATCCACCAGTCCAACGTGGCGATGTTCAATCCCGCCACCGGCAAGGCCGATCGCGTGGGCATCAAGTCGCTGGAAGACGGCAAGAAAGTGCGCGTCTTCAAGTCCAGCGGCGAAGAGATCAAGGCGTAAGGCGAGGTTTTCGACATGGCTCAAACTCAACCCCAAGCCCGTCTGCAGAGCTTCTATCGCGAGAAGGTCGTCGCCGACCTGATGAAGAAGTTCGGCTACAAGTCGGTGATGGAAGTGCCCCGCATCACGAAGATCACGCTCAACATGGGCGTGAGCGAGGCGGTGTCCGACAAGAAGGTGATGGACCACGCCGTGGGCGACCTCACCAAGATCGCCGGCCAGAAGCCCGTGGTCACCAAGTCGAAGAAGGCGATCGCCGGCTTCAAGATCCGTGACGGTGTGCCCATCGGCTGCATGGTGACGCTGCGCGGCACCCGCATGTACGAATTCCTGGACCGCTTCGTGACGATCGCGCTGCCCCGCGTGCGCGACTTCCGCGGCATCTCGGGTCGCTCGTTCGACGGCCGTGGCAACTACAACATCGGCGTCAAAGAGCAGATCATCTTCCCGGAAATCGAGTACGACAAGGTCGATGCGCTGCGTGGTCTGAACATCAGCATCACGACGTCCGCGAAGAACGACGATGAGTGCAAGGCGCTGCTGGCTGCCTTCCGCTTCCCGTTCAAGAACTGAGGTGCCCTGTGGCCAAACTGTCCCTCAAGCAACGTGAAGCCAAGCGCGAAGCGCTGGTTGCGAAGTACGCCAAGAAGTACGCCGAACTGAAGGCGATCATCGACGACTTCAAGCGCTCGGAAGAAGAGCGTTATGCCGCTCGCCTGGAGCTGCAGAAGCTGCCCCGCAATGCCAATCCGACCCGCCTGCGCAATCGCTGCGAGCTGACCGGTCGTCCGCGCGGCACCTTCCGCAAGTTCGGCCTGGCCCGAAACAAGATCCGTGAACTGGCCTTCAAGGGCGACATCCCTGGTGTCGTCAAGGCCAGCTGGTAATCGGCACGAGGAGATTACGCAATGAGCATGAGTGATCCTATCGCCGATATGCTGACCCGCATCCGTAACGCGCAGATGGTCGAGAAGGCCAGCGTCACGATGCCGTCGTCGAAGCTGAAGGTGGCGATTGCCCAGGTCCTGAAGGACGAAGGCTACATCGACAACTTCGCCGTCAAGGGCGACGCCAAGGCCGAGCTCGAGATCGCGCTGAAGTACTACGCCGGCCGTCCGGTGATCGAGCGCATCGAGCGCGTGAGCCGTCCCGGCCTGCGCATCTACAAGGGCCGCCACGACATCCCGTCCGTCATGAACGGCCTGGGTGTGGCGATCGTCACGACGCCCAAGGGCGTGATGACCGACCGCAAGGCACGTCAAGCCGGTATCGGCGGCGAAGTGCTCTGCTACGTCGCCTAATCGGAGATCAGCGAAATGTCCCGCGTTGGAAAAATGCCGATCGCCGTCCCGCAAGGCGTGGACGTGCAGATCACTGCCGACCAGATCAGCGTCAAGGGCCCGCAAGGCACCCTGATCCGTCCGCTGCACGGTCTGGTCACGATCAAGAACGAAGCCGGCAAGCTGATGTTCGCTCCGGCCAACGATTCCGCCGAAGCCGATGCGATGAGCGGCACGATGCGCGCCCTGGTGGCGAACATGGTGACCGGCGTCGCCAAGGGCTTCGAGCGCAAGCTGACCCTGGTGGGCGTGGGTTTCCGCGCTGCCGCCCAGGGCCAGAAGCTCAACCTGCAGATCGGTTTCTCGCACCCGGTCGTCAAGGACATGCCTGCCGGCATCGTCGTCCAGACGCCGACCCAGACCGAGATCCTGATCAAGGGCGCCGACCGCCAGGTGGTGGGCCAGATCGCCGCTGAAGTCCGCGCGATCCGCCCGCCCGAGCCCTACAAGGGCAAGGGCATCCGCTATGCGGAAGAGCGCGTGGTCCTCAAAGAGACCAAGAAGAAGTAAGGAGTGGCAGCATGACGACCCTGAACAAGAAGGATCAGCGCATCCGCCGCTCGCGCCAGACGCGCGCCCGCATCGCCACGCAGCGCGTCGCGCGCTTGACGGTGTTCCGCTCGAACCTGCACATCTACGCCAACGTCATTTCCGACTGCGGCACCAAGGTGCTGGCCAGCGCTTCGACCGCCGAGAAGGAAGTCCGCGAACAGCTGGGCGCCGCCGGCAAGGGCGGCAATGCCGCCGCTGCCGCGATCATCGGCAAGCGCATCGCCGAGAAGGCCAAGGCCGCCGGCGTCGAGAAGGTTGCGTTCGATCGCGCAGGCTTCGCGTATCACGGCCGCGTGAAGGCGCTGGCCGAGGCCGCTCGCGAAGCGGGCCTGCAGTTCTGATCGCAAAGGAATAGCAATGGCAAAGTTTCAAGCTCGCGCTCAGACCGAAGGCAACGACGACGGCCTGAAGGAAAAGATGATCGCGGTCAACCGCGTGACGAAGGTCGTGAAGGGTGGTCGCACCCTCAGCTTCGCTGCGCTGACCGTGGTCGGCGATGGCGACGGCCGCATCGGCATGGGCAAGGGCAAGGCCAAGGAAGTGCCCGTGGCCGTGCAGAAGGCGATGGAAGCCGCCCGCCGCAACATGTTCAAGGTGCAGCTGAAGAGCGGCACCATCCACCACAACGTGCGTGGCGAGCACGGCGCGGCCAAGGTGCTGATGGCGCCGGCCAAGCCGGGTGACGGCATCATCGCCGGCGGCCCGATGCGCGCCGTGTTCGAAGTGATGGGCGTGACCGACATCGTGGCCAAGAGCCTCGGTTCGACCAACCCGTACAACATGGTCCGTGCGACCCTGAACGCGCTGAAGAACTCGACGACCGCCGCTGAAGTGGCTGCCAAGCGCGGCAAGACGGTCGAAGAGATCCTCGGCTGAGGAGCAAAGCATGGCTGATGCAAAGAAAACCCTGAAGGTCAAGCTGGTCCGCAGCCCGATCGGTACGAAGGAATCGCACCGTGCCACGGTCAAGGGCCTGGGCCTGCGCAAGCTGAACAGCGTGTCCGAACTCGAGGACACGCCGGCGGTGCGCGGCATGATCAACAAGATCTCCTACCTCGTGCAGGTGCTGTAATGGAACTGAACACCATCAAGCCGGCCGAAGGTGCCAAGAAGGCCCGCCGCCGCGTGGGTCGTGGCATCGGTTCTGGCCTGGGCAAGACCGCTGGTCGTGGCCACAAGGGCCAGAAGTCGCGTTCGGGCGGCTACCACAAGGTCGGTTTCGAAGGCGGCCAGATGCCGCTGCAGCGTCGCCTGCCGAAGCGCGGCTTCAAGTCGGCCTCGCTGAAGTTCAACGCCGAAGTCACCCTGGCTGACCTGGAAGTGCTGGGCGCTGCCGAAGTCGACCTGCTGACCCTGAAGCAGGCTGGCCTCGTGGGCGAGCTCGCCAAGGTGGTCAAGGTCATCAAGACCGGTGAGCTGACCAAGAAGGTCGCGCTCAAGGGCATCGGCGCAACCGCCGGTGCCAAGGCCGCGATCGAAGCCGCTGGCGGCTCGGTGGCCTAAGCAAGGCACGCGCACTCGTGGCAACCAACGCGAATCAGCTGGCCAAGAGCGGCAAGTTCGGCGACCTGCGTCGCCGGCTTGTCTTCTTGATGCTCGCGCTCGTGGTTTATCGCATCGGCGCCCACATTCCGGTGCCGGGGATCAACCCCGACCAGCTGGCGCAGCTGTTCAAGGGCCAGCAGGGCGGCATCCTGAGCCTGTTCAACATGTTCTCCGGCGGTGCGCTGTCGCGCTTCACGGTGTTCGCGTTGGGCATCATGCCGTACATCTCGGCGTCGATCATCATGCAGCTGATGAGCTACGTGGTGCCGTCGCTCGAGGCGCTGAAGAAGGAAGGCGAGTCGGGTCGGCGCAAGATCACGCAGTACACGCGCTACGGCACGCTGGGGCTCGCGATCTTCCAGTCGCTCGGCATTGCGCTCGCACTCGAAGGGTCGCAGGGCCTGGTGATCAACCCCGGTTTCGGCTTCCGCATGACGGCGGTCGTGAGCTTGGTGGCCGGCACCATGTTCCTGATGTGGCTCGGTGAGCAGATCACCGAGCGCGGCCTGGGCAACGGCATCTCGATCCTGATCTTCTCGGGTATCGCGGCGGGTCTCCCGCGTGCGATCGGCGGCTTGCTGGAGCTGGTGAACACCGGCGCCATGAGCATCCTAGTCGCACTGTTCATCGTCGTGATCGTCGGTGCGGTGACCTTCGCGGTGGTGTTTGTCGAGCGTGGTCAACGCAAGATCCTGGTCAACTACGCGAAGCGCCAGGTCGGCAACAAGGTCTATGGCGGCCAGTCGTCGCACCTGCCCTTGAAGCTGAACATGTCGGGCGTGATCCCGCCGATCTTCGCGTCGTCGATCATCCTGCTGCCGGCGACGGTCGTGGGCTGGTTCGCCACCGGTGAAGGCATGCGCTGGCTGAAGGACATCTCGAGCGCGCTGTCGCCGGGCCAGCCGATCTACGTGCTGCTGTATGCCGCGATGATCGTGTTCTTCTGCTTCTTCTACACGGCACTCGTGTTCAACAGCCGCGAGACTGCCGACAATCTGAAGAAGAGCGGTGCCTTCATCCCGGGCATCCGTCCGGGTGAGCAGACGGCGCGTCACATCGACAAGATCCTGTCGCGGCTGACGCTGGCGGGCGCGGTGTACATCACGCTGGTGTGCCTGCTGCCCGAGTTCCTGGTGCTGAAGTACAACGTGCCGTTCTACTTCGGCGGAACTTCGCTGCTGATCATCGTGGTGGTGACCATGGACTTCTGGGCTCAGGTGCAGTCGTACGTGATGAGCCAGCAGTACGAGTCGCTGCTGAAAAAGGCGAACTTCAAGGCAGGCTGAGATGGCAAAGGACGACGTCATCCAGATGCAGGGCGAGATTCTGGAGAACTTGCCAAACGCCACCTTCCGGGTGAAGCTGGAAAACGGGCACGTGGTGCTCGGCCACATCTCCGGGAAGATGCGCATGCACTACATCCGCATCCTCCCCGGTGACAAGGTCACCGTGGAGCTCACCCCCTACGATTTGAGTCGCGCTCGCATCGTGTTCCGCGCGAAGTGAACGCATAAGGAGAAGACCATGAAAGTTTCGGCATCGGTCAAGAAGATGTGCCGCAATTGCAAGATCATCCGCCGCAAGGGTGTGGTGCGCGTGATCTGTACCGACCCGCGCCACAAGCAGCGCCAGGGTTGATGAGCAGCAGCGCTGATAGCGAATAGAGGACACCCATGGCACGTATTGCTGGTATCAACATTCCGCCGCACAAGCACGCCGAAATCGGCCTGACTTCGATCTATGGCATCGGTCGCACGACCGCGCAGAAGATCTGCAATGCCTGCGGCATTCCGTTCGACAAGAAGATCAAGGATCTGACCGATAGCGATCTCGAAAAGGTTCGCGAAGAGGTCGGCCGCATGACGATCGAGGGTGACCTGCGTCGCGAGATGTCGATCAACATCAAGCGCCTGATGGACCTGGGCTGCTACCGCGGCATGCGTCATCGCCGTGGCCTGCCGGTCCGTGGCCAGCGCACCCGCACGAACGCCCGCACCCGCAAGGGTCCGCGCAAGTCGGGCGCGACGGTCAAGAAATAATCGCGCGTCGAGCAGATTGAAAGAAGGTCAACATGGCTAAGGCACCTCAAAACACCGCCGCGCGCCGCGTCAGCAAGAAGGTTCGCAAGAACATCGCCGACGGCATCGCGCACGTGCACGCGTCGTTCAACAACACCATCATCACGATCACCGACCGTCAGGGCGGCGCGCTGTCGTGGGCTTCGTCGGGCGGCCAGGGCTTCAAGGGCTCGCGCAAGTCGACCCCGTTCGCGGCCCAGGTGGCGGCCGAAGTGGCCGGCCGTGCTGCCCAGGAGCAGGGCATCAAGAACCTCGACGTGCGGATCAAGGGCCCCGGCCCCGGCCGCGAGTCGTCGGTGCGCGCGCTGGCTTCGCTGGGCATCCGCATCACCTCGATCTCCGATGTGACGCCGGTGCCGCACAACGGCTGCCGTCCCCAGAAGCGTCGCCGCATCTGAGGCCCCGAAGGGCAGGCGCCTTTGGCGTTTGTCCTACAATTGAGAGTTTCCCGTTCGCCGGCGAGCACTGATGTGCTGCGCCGGCGGTTTGTCTGAAGCCCACCGTCTGAGCGCTCCCAACAATACCCGCCAGACTCGCGCGAAGCCCTTCTTCGCGTCAGATTGAAAAAGGACACGTCAAGTGGCACGTTATCTCGGACCCAAGGCCAAGCTGGCCCGCCGTGAAGGCACCGACCTCTACCTGAAGAGCGCCCGCCGCGCCATCAGCGACAAGGCCAAGTTCGACAGCAAGCCCGGCCAGCATGGCCGCACCTCCGGCTCGCGCACCAGCGACTTCGGCCTGCAGCTGCGCGAGAAGCAGAAGGTCAAGCGCATGTACGGCGTGCTGGAGCGCCAGTTCCGCCGCTATTTCGCCGAAGCCGAGCGCCGCAAGGGCAACACCGGCGCCAACCTGTTGGCGCTGCTGGAGTCGCGCCTCGACAACGTGGTGTACCGCATGGGCTTCGGCTCCACCCGTGCCGAAGCGCGCCAGCTGGTCTCGCACAAGGGCATCACGGTCAACGGCGAGGTGGTGAACATCGCCTCGTACATGGTCAAGGCCGGCGACGTGGTCGCCGTGCGTGAAAAGGCCAAGAAGCAGCTGCGCGTGACCGAAGCGCTGAAGCTGGCCGAGTCCATCGGACTGCCCGCCTGGGTCCAGGTGGACGCCGGCAAGCTGGAAGGCACCTTCAAGAAGGTGCCGGACCGCGACGAATTCGGTGCCGAGATCAACGAATCGCTGATCGTCGAGTTGTACTCGCGCTGATCGACTCGCAGTCGCCCACGCCGGCTTCCATGTGCCGCGTGGGCGCTTGTTTCTTCGCTGCTGCATACCGGGCGCAGCCGCGAGTTCTCTCGAGCCCGGTGGGTCCATCAGCCTTATCGGTGTAACGAGCCGAGGGTATTGACAGGAACATCACTCAATGCAAACCAATCTGCTGAAACCCAAAGCCATCAATGTGGAGCCGCTGGGCGGCCACCGTGCCAAGGTGACGCTCGAGCCTTTCGAGCGCGGCTACGGCCACACGCTGGGCAACGCGCTGCGTCGCGTGCTGCTGTCGTCGATGGTGGGTTACGCGCCGACGGAAGTCACGATCGCAGGGGTGCTGCACGAGTACTCCACGATCGACGGTGTGCAGGAAGACGTCGTCCACATCATGCTGAACCTCAAGGGCGTGGTGTTCCGTCTGCACAACCGCGATGAAGTGACCCTGGTGCTGCGCAAGGAAGGCGAAGGTCCTGTCACCGCCGGCGACATCCAGACCCCGCACGACGTCGAGATCATCAACCCCGACCACGTGATCGCTCACCTGGCCCAGGGCGGCAAGCTCGACATGCAGATCAAGGTCGAGAAGGGCCGCGGCTATGTGCCCGGCAACCTGCGCCGCTATGGCGACGAGCCGACCAAGAGCATCGGCCGCATCGTGCTCGACGCCTCGTTCTCGCCGGTCTCGCGCGTGAGCTACACGGTCGAGAGCGCTCGCGTGGAGCAGCGCACCGACCTCGACAAGCTGGTGATGGAGATCGTCACCAACGGCGCGATCAGCCCCGAGGAAGCGATCCGCGCCTCGGCCAAGATCCTGGTCGAGCAGCTGGCAGTGTTCGCGCAGCTCGAGGGCAGCGAGATTGCCGCTTTCGACCAGCCGGCCCAGCGCAGCGCGCAGTTCGACCCGATCCTGCTGCGCCCGGTCGACGAGCTCGAGCTCACGGTGCGTTCGGCCAACTGCCTGAAGGCCGAAAACATCTACTACATCGGCGACCTGATCCAGCGCACCGAGACCGAGCTGCTCAAGACCCCGAACCTGGGCCGCAAGTCGCTGAACGAGATCAAGGAAGTGCTGGCCTCGCGTGGTCTCACGCTGGGCGCGCGCCTCGAGAACTGGCCGCCCCAAGGCCTGGACAAGCGTTAATTCAACCACCCTGTGTGCACCCCCCGGTACCTGACACGGCCGGGGTTCAATAAGGAAAGGAAAGCACCATGCGTCACCGTCAAGGTCTCCGCAAACTCAACCGCACCAGCGAGCACCGCCTCGCGATGCTGCGCAACATGTGCGTTTCGCTGCTGCAGCACGAAGCGATCAAGACCACCGTGCCCAAGGCCAAGGAACTGCGCCGCGTCGTCGAGCCGCTGATCACGCTGGCCAAGGAGCCCACGGTTGCCAATCGCCGCCTGGCCTTCGACCGCCTGCGCGATCGCGACATCGTGACCAAGCTGTTCAACGAGCTGGGCCCGCGCTACCAGACCCGTCCGGGCGGCTACACCCGTATCCTGAAGATGGGTTTCCGCGTCGGCGACAACGCGCCGATGGCCTTCGTCGAGC
>CBIHRS010000084.1:0-16689 GCA_966212505.1 uncultured bacterium | reverse complement strand
TCGGCCGCGAGCGCGGCTACCACGGCGTCAACTTCGGCGGCATCTCGGTGGGCGGGATGGTGGCCAACCGCAAGATGTTCGGCACGCTGCTCTCAGGCGTCGACCACATCCGCCACACGCATGATCCACGCAACGCGTTCTCGGTCGGCCAGCCGCCGCACGGCGCCGAACTGGCCGATGACCTCGAGCGCCTGGTCGCGCTACACGATGCATCGACCATCGCGGCGGTGATCGTCGAGCCGGTGGCCGGCTCCACCGGCGTGCTGATCCCGCCGCAGGGCTACCTGCAGCGCCTGCGCGAGATCTGCGACAAGCACGGCATCCTGCTGATCTTCGACGAGGTCATCACCGGCTTCGGCCGTACCGGCAGCCCGTTCGCGGCCCAGACCTTCGGCGTCACGCCCGACATCATCACGGCCGCCAAGGGCCTGACGAACGGCTGCGTGCCGATGGGCGCGGTGTTCGTGAAGCAGGAGATCCACGACGCGTTCATGAACGGCCCGGAGCACCTGATCGAGTTCTTCCACGGCTACACCTACTCGGCGCACCCGCTGGCCTGCGCGGCCGGCCTGGCCACGCTGGAGACCTATGCCGACGAGGGCCTGCTGACCCGCGCGGCTTCGCTGCAAGGCTACTTCGCCGATGCCCTGCACGGCCTGAAGGGCCTGCCCAACGTGATCGACGTGCGCAACGTAGGCCTGGTGGGCGGCATCGAGCTGGCGCCGCTGCCGGGCGAACCGGCCAAGCGGGCCTTCAGTGTGTTCCTCGATTGCTACGAGAAGGGTGTGCTGATCCGCACCACCGGCGACACCATTGCGCTGTCGCCGCCCCTGATCATCGAGAAATCGCAGATCGACCAGATCGTCGACACGATCGGCGGCGCATTGAAACGCGCCGCCTGAACAAGCGCGACAGGCGCTGCAGGAGCGCAGCCGCCGGGCCGCCCCAAGGCGGAGCGACCAGCCCCCTCGGGGGGCGCGTCTGCGATACTCCGCAGACGAGGGGCTCCACTCAATAGCTCCAGAAGATGCGCTGGAGCTCCTTGCTGTCGTTGGTCTTCGTCAAGGCCACGGCAGCGAGGATCTTGGCCTTCTGCGGGTTCAGGTCGTGCGCGACCACCCAGTCGTACTTGTCGTCGGGCTGCTCGGAGTTGCGGATCACGAAGCCATCGCCCACGCGCGACGAGCGGATCACCTGCAGGCCCTGGCTGCGCAGCGCCTTGAGCTTGTCGACCGCGTAGTTGGCCACCGAGCCGTTGCCGGTGCCGGCATGCACGATGGCCTTGGCACCGCTGCGCGCCACCGCGTCGTACAGTTCCAGCGACATGTTCCCCGAGCCGTAGACGATCTGCACATCGGGCAGCGATTCGATGCTGTCGATGTCGAACTCGCTGTTCAGCGTGTGGCGCTTGGCCGGCAGGCGGAACCAGTAGGTCTGGCCTTCGACCACCATGCCCAGCGGCCCCCACTGGCTGGAGAAGGCATTGGTCTTGATGTTGACGCGCTTGCCGACGTCGCGGCCGGAATGGATCTCGTCGTTCATCGCGACCAGCACGCCCTTGCCGCGCGACTGGGCGCTGCCGGCCACCACCACTGCGTTGTAGAGGTTCAGCATGCCGTCGGCCGACATCGCGGTGCCGGGCCGCATGGAGCCGACCACCACCACCGGCTTGTCGCTGTGGATCACGAGGTTGAGGAAGTACGAGGTCTCTTCCAGCGTGTCGGTGCCGTGGGTGACCACGATGCCGTCGACGTTGGCGTCCTTCGTGAGCGCCGAGACGCGCTTGGCCAGCGTGACCAGCTTGTCGTTGGTGAAACTCTCCGAGGCGATCTGGAAGACCTGCTCGCCGCGCACCTGGGCCACGTCGGCCAGTTCGGGCACGCCGGCGATCAGCTTGTCGACCGGCACCTTGGCGGCCTGGTAGGTGGCGCTGTTGGCGGCAGTGGCCCCGGCGCCGGCAATGGTGCCGCCGGTGGCCAGGATCACGACGCGCGGCTTGGCCGGTGCCTGCGCGAAGGCCAGCGCTGCACTGAGGCCGAGCACCAGTGCAGCGGCGAAACGGGGAAAGAGTCGAGAGCGAGAGAGCATGCAGTCTCCTTGTTTTGGGGAGGCACACTGTAGAAGCGGAAACGCTTCCTCGCGTTGACGTTTTTGCAGCGACTCATGCGTGGTGCGCATGGGTCGCCCGGAGGCTCAGAGCACGCGGCCGGCTATGACCTTGAGCCTCTCGACCATCTGCGGATCGCGCACCGCCGGCGCGGTGATCAGCGCATGGTCGAGCGCGTGACGGCAGCTGCAGCCGCCGGCCTGCCCATCGTGCGCGAGCACGCCGGCCAGGCTGCCGACCAGCGCCTGCGCCTTGCCGGCATTGGCCAGCAGCACGCGCACTATCGCGTCCACCGTCACCGAATCGTGGTCGGGGTGCCAGCAGTCGTAGTCGGTCACCATCGCCACCGAGGCATAGCAGAGTTCGGCCTCGCGGGCCAGCCGGGCCTCAGGCATGTTGGTCATGCCGATCACGTCGCATTGCCAGCTGCGGTAGAGCCGCGATTCGGCGAGCGTGGAGAACTGCGGCCCCTCCATCGCCAGGTAGGTGCCGCCGCGCCGGTGCGGCACGCCAGCCTCGCGCAGGGCACCCTCCACGTGGTTGCCCAGCCGATGGCACACCGGATGCGCCATCGCCACGTGGGCAACCAGTCCGGTGCCGAAGAACGAGGCCGCACGGCCCACGGTGCGGTCGATGAACTGATCGACGATCACGAAGCTGCCGGGCGGCAGGTCTTCGCGCAGCGAGCCCACTGCGCTGACCGAGAGCACGTCGGTCACGCCCAGGCTCTTCAGCGCATGGATGTTGGCGCGGTAGTTCACTTCGCCGGGCGGAATGCGGTGCCCGCGCCCATGCCGTGGCAGGAAAGCCAGGCGCGCCGAGCCCAACGTGCCGAGCAGGATGTCGTCCGACGGTGCGCCCCAGGGCGTGTCGCAGCGCGTCCACTGCTTGTCGGTCAGGCCCGGCAGGTCGTAGAGGCCACTGCCGCCGATGATGCCGATCACGCCCATGCCCTGCTCCCGTTCAGCGCCTCCTGCGCGAGGCGGTGCACCTCGACCGGCGGCTGCGATTTGAGCCGGTGATCGGACCACACCTGGCGCCAGCGGCGCGCCCCGGGGGTGCCATTCCACAGGCCCATGATGTGCCGAGACACATGGGACCAGGGCACGCCCTGCCCGGCCTTGCGCTCCATGTAGCGCACCATCTCCAGCTCGATCTGCTCGCGCGAGAGCGTGCGTTCCGGCGCACCGAAGAAGCGATGGTCCCATTCGGCCATCAGCCAGGGGTTGTGATAGGCCTCGCGCCCCAGCATCACGCCATCGAGCTGCTGCAGTTGCTCGGCGATCTGGTCGTTGGTCTTGATGCCGCCGTTGATCGCGATCGTGAGCTGCGGGAAGTCGTGCTTCAGCCGGTGCACCAGCTCGTAGCGCAGCGGCGGGATCTCGCGGTTCTCCTTCGGGCTCAGGCCCTTGAGCCAGGCATTGCGCGCATGCACGATGAAGACCTCGCAGCCCGCCTCGGCCACGGTGCCGACGAAGTCGCGCACGAACTCGTAGCTCTCGGTCTTGTCGATGCCGATGCGGTGCTTCACGGTCACAGGCAGCGTGGTGGCGTCGCGCATCGCCTTCACGCAGTCGGCCACCAGCTGCGGCTCGTTCATCAGGCAGGCACCGAAGGCGCCACGCTGCACCCGTTCGCTCGGGCAGCCGCAGTTGAGGTTGACCTCGTCGTAATGCCAGCGCTCGGCCAGCTTCGCGCAGGCCGCCAGGTCCTCGGGCTCGCTGCCACCGAGTTGCAGCGCGACGGGATGCTCCTCGTCGTTGTAGTCGAGGTGGCGCGGCACGTCGCCATGCAGCAGCGCGCCGGTGGTCACCATCTCGGTGTAGAGCAGCGTCTGGCGGGTGATCAGCCGGTGGAAGTAGCGGCAGTGATGGTCCGTCCAGTCCATCATCGGGGCGACCGAGAGGCGCCAGGGATTCAAGGAAGCAGGTGTCGTCACGGCCGTGATTGTCGCCCCGCGGCGGATGGGAATGAGGGTTGCCGCTGCGCAAGACATCCAGCGAAAGGCCGACATGCACGTTTTCAGTTCCCGCCGCCGCGTCCGCTTTGCCGGCATCGTCGTGTGCGCTCTCGCACTGAGCGCGCTCAGCTCCCGTGTGCGGTCGACCGATGCGCCGGAGCCTCCGGGCAATGCCAAGTCCGCCAAGACCCGCACGCTGGAGCTGGGCGCGAAGGCGCTGCAGGGCAATGCGCCGGTGAAGGCGATGGACATCTACCTCGTCGGCTTCCACCCGATGAAGAACGATCCGGCACATCAGATGGAGGCGCACCATTTCTGCCATCAGGTCAACGAAGACTTCGCGCAGTGCGCGCTGTTCGACGGCAACGGCCCGCAGGCGCGGCTCAACGGCATCGAATACATCATCTCGGCAAAGCTGTTTGCAGGCCTGCCCGATGCAGAGAAGGCCTACTGGCATCCGCACAACGGCGAGATCCTCTCGGGCCAGTTGGTCGCCCCAGGCATTCCTTCGGCAGCCGAGCATGCGTTGATGAAGCAGAAGATCAACAGCTATGGCAAGACCTGGCACCTGTGGAACACCGGCGCGATGGGCGCCGCCGGCGATGTGCTGCCGCTGGGCGAGCCGATGCTGGCCTGGTCGTTCAACCGCGATGGCGAGGCCGCGCCAGGCCTGGTGCAACAGCGCGACCAGCGCTTGGACATCAGCAGCACGGACAAACGCCGCGAGCGCGCCGACCTGCGCGACGCCGCCCAGCCGCAGCACGGCGTCGACGACTTGAAGGGCCGCTTCGGCCGGCCCACGCAGGACATCCCCGGCGTGGCCGACGCAAAGGCCGGCCACTGAACCGCGCTCACGTCGCGCGGACCACCAGCTCCAGCGGCATCAGCACCGGCTTGAGCCCATCGAGCGCCACCTGCACGGCGAGCTCGCCTTTCAGGCGCGCGTTTTGGCGGATGGTCGTCAGCCCGGCGGTGGCTGCCTCGGGAATGTCGTCGAAGCCAGTCAGCGCCGCGAGCTGCACGCGGCGCGAGGCCTTGAGCAGCGGCAGCGCTGCCAGCGCCATGCGGTCGGTGGCCGCCACGACCGCAAGGCGAGTGCGCGCCGGCAAGGCCTCGATGTAGCGCCTCACGTGGCCGGCGGCCGAATCGGGATCGCCGTCGTCCACCTCGAGCCAGTCGGCGTCGTCGGGCTCGCGGCCATGGGCGCGCAGCGCCTCCGCATAGCCGGCCGTGCGCTCGACGGCCACCGACGGACTGCGCGGCACCTTGGGCTTGCGGGCCTGCGTGCGCTGTTTGTCGTCGAGCGGAAAGCCCAGCACCAGCACCCGCTCCGGCTTCGCGGCCAGCGCATGGCCCATGGCCAGCGCGGCGCCATGGCGATCGTCAATGCGCACCGAGGGCACGCCGGGCACGTAGGTGTCGACCAGCGCCAGCGGCTTGGTGTTGGCGCGGATCTGCGGCGCCAGCTCGGCATCGACCTCGGCATGCACGATCAGCGCATCCGCCGTGGTGTGGAAGGCCGCGGCCAGCTCCAGCGTGCGGCCCATCTTGGGAATCAGCTGCAGCGACATGTGCCGCTTGTCGAGCTCGATGGCCACGCCGCGCAGGAATTCCATGCCCACCGGATCGTTCAGCGCGAACTGCAGGTTGTGGTGGTACACCACCGCGAGCTCCCTCACCTCGCGCCGGCGCAGCGCGCGGGCCGCCGGATCGGGGCCGAAGTAGCCCAGCTCGCGGCACTTGCCGAGCACGTCTTCGCGCAAGGCCTTGGAGAGCTGCTCGGGCCGGTTGAAGGCATTGGAGACGGTCGTGCGGCTGATGCCCAGCGCCTGCGCCACGTCGTTCAGCGTGAGCCGGGCCTTCTTCGCGGGAGCGCTGCTGTCGGGGATCGTCTTCTTCGGCATGGGCGGGAGTATCCCTCGTGCATCTGAGGAAAACCCTGAGCAGCTGGCCTGTTGACACTTTTCTGAAACGATTCAGAATCCCGCCTGCAGCATCTGAATCGATTCAGATTCTTTCGGGCCCACCTACTCCTCCAGAACCTCGCTCCCGCTTTCTTCGCTCATGACGGCCGCTCCCTCGCCTGCCCTTCGCCCCACCACTTCCGCCGACTGGTGGCGCGGCGCGGTCATCTACCAGATCTATCCCCGCAGCTTTGCCGACAGCAACGGCGACGGCGTGGGCGACCTGCCCGGCATCATCGAGAAGCTGCCCTACGTGGCCGGCCTGGGCGTCGATGCGATCTGGATCTCGCCGTTCTTCCGCTCGCCGATGAAGGACTTCGGCTACGACGTGTCCGACTACCGCGACGTCGATCCGCTGTTCGGCACGCTGGCCGATTTCGACCGGCTGATCGCCCGCGCCCACGAGCTCGGCCTCAAGGTGGTGATCGACCAGGTGATGTCGCACACCTCCGAAGCGCACCCCTGGTTCACCGAGAGCCGCAGCAGCCGCGACAACCCACGCGCCGACTGGTACGTGTGGGCCGATGCCCGGCCGGACGGCACGCCGCCCAACAACTGGCTCAGCGTGTTCGGTGGCTCGGCCTGGCAGTGGGATTCGCGCCGCGCGCAGTACTACCTGCACAACTTCCTGGCCAGCCAGCCCGACCTCAACTTCCACTGCCCGGCGGTGCAGCAGCAGCTGCTCGACGACGTGCGCTTCTGGCTCGAGCGCGGCGTCGACGGCTTCCGCTTCGATGCCTGCAACTTCCATTTCCACGACCGCGGGCTGCAGAACAACCCGCCCGCGCCGCCGCGCACCAGCCAGAGCGGCACCGGCCCGCAGACCAACCCCTACGAGATGCAGCGGCATCTGCACGACAAGAACCAGCCCGAGAACCTGGCATTCCTCGAGCGGGTGCGCGCGCTGCTCGACGAATACGGCGCGGCCAGCGTCGGCGAGATCGGCGATGCCAACGCGCTCGAGATCATGGTCGACTACACCAGCGGCCGCCGGCTGCACATGACCTACAGCTTCGGCCTGCTGAACAAGGACGTGAGCGCGGCGCACATCCGAAACGAAGTCGAGCAATTCCAGCGCGCCGCGAGCGCGCCCGGTGCCGGCGGTTGGCCCTGCTGGACGGTGGGCAACCACGACTCGCAGCGCGTGATGACGCGCTGGGGCCACGATGCCGGCCCCGCCTTCGCCCGCGTGGCCAATGCGCTGCTGCTGAGCCTGCGCGGCAGCGTGTGCCTCTACCAGGGCGACGAGCTCGGCCTGCCCGAGGCCGAAGTGCCCTTCGAGCAGCTGCAGGATCCGTACGGCATTGCCTTCTGGCCGGCCTTCAAGGGCCGCGACGGCTGCCGCACGCCGATGCCCTGGCAGCAGGCACTGCCCAATGCCGGCTTCAGCGGCGAGCGCGACGTGAAGCCCTGGCTGCCGGTGCTGCCCTCGCATGCCGCGCTGGCGGTGGAAGCCAGCGAGCAGAACGCTTCGTCGCCGCTGCACTTCGTGCGCGCCTTCCTGCACTGGCGCAAGGAGATGCCGGCGCTGGTCGACGGCAGCCTGCGCTTCATCGACACGCCGGAGCCGGTGCTCGGCTTCGTGCGCGGCGATGCGGTGCTGGCCCTCTTCAACCTCGGCGGCGCGCCGCAGCGCATCGACCTGGGCAACACACCCGCGAGCACCGCGGTCACGCCGCCGAGCCTGCCGACCGAGCAGCTCGGCCGCCGCAACGGTACGCACATCGACCTGCCGGCCTACGGCATCTACTTCGGCCGCCTCACAGGCTGAGCCGGACGAAAGGAGCAAAGCGACAGCGACAAGTCCGACCCCGCAGCACGAGCACGAGATCGAGGCCCGCAGCGGTGACCGATGGATCTCCACCTCGCAGACAAAAGGCGACACAGGCAAAACGCGGCGCGTTCCCACGAGCGATGCGCCGTTGGAAGAGAAAGGCATCATGCGAGGACTCGTTTCGTGGATGGTCGGACTGTCGCTGTCGCTGAGCACCCTCTGGCCGGGGTGCGCAGCGGCATACGAGAAAGACACCCTCACCCTCTGGTGCGGCAGCGACAAGGGCTATGCCGGGCTGGAGAAGCTGGGCCAGGAATACACCGCCCGCACCGGCGTCAAGGTGGTGGTGCGCCACTTCGACGATGCAGTGGCTGCCTTCGAGGAGGCCATGAAGGCCGGCGGCGCCAACGCGCCCGACATCTGGATCTGGGCGCATGACCGCCTGGGCGACTGGGCCAAGCGCGGCTGGGTCAGCCCGATCGAGCCCTCGCAGGACCTGCGGACCGACATCGTGCAGGTGGGCTGGGATGCCTTCACGCTCAACGGCAAGGTCTGGGGCTATCCGCTCTCCGTCGAGGCAGTGGCGCTGGTCTACAACAAGGCGCTGCTGGCCGCGCCGCCCAAGGCCTTCGAGGACCTGCCGGCGATCGACCAGCAGCTCAAGGCCAAGGGCGTCCGCGCGATCGGCTGGGAAACCGGCAGCGCGTATTTCTCGTGGCCGCTGCTGGCCGCCAATGGCGCCTACGTGTTCCAGCGCCGCATCGACGGCAGCTACGAGCCGCGCGACACCGGCATCAACCATCCCGGTGCGGTGCAAGGCGCCGACTTCCTGGCAAAGATGATCACCGGCGGCGTGCTGCCGCAGGGCGGCATGCGCTACGCCGATGCCGAAGCCGCGATGCAGACTGGCAAGCAGGCAATGTGGATCACCGGCCCGTGGGCCTGGGAAGGCCTGCGCGCGAAGAAGATCGATTTCGGCGTGGTGCCGCTGCCCACGCTGGGCGGCAAGCCGGCGCGGCCGTTCGTCGGCGTGCTCGGCGCGATGCTGGTGCACGGTTCGCCGAACCAGAAGCGTGCCGCGGATTTCATCGAGCACGCGCTGCTGCCCAAGCCTGGGCTCACCACGCTGAACGCCGCCAAGCCGATCGGCGTGCCGGCCTCGAAGGCGATGTTCTGGTCGCTCTACAGCGACCCCAACATCCGCGCGTCGATGGAAGCCATCTATGCCGGCCGTCCGATGCCGAGCAATGCGGAGATGACGCTGTTCTGGCAGCACCTTACCGCGGCGCTGCAGGCCATCAACACCGGCAGCAAACAGCCACGCCAAGCCCTCGACGACGCGGCGCTGGCGATCACAGGAGCAGCGAAGACGCCACCCAAGCGCTGACATCGCTGCTGATCAGGTCCCAACACAGGGAGACAAGCATGACCGATCGGATCACGAGCGGCTGGCGGCGAGCGCTGGCCTGGAGCGCGGCACTCGCCTGCGCCACGCTGGCCGCCTGCGGCGGCGGCAATGACGACAACGGCAGCACGCAAGCCGGCCCGCCGGCCGTGGCTGCCGCCACGATGCGCGTGCACTACGCCCGCACCGACGCCAGCTACACCGGCTGGGGCATCTACTCCTGGGAAGGCCCGAAGACGCCCTCGGGTGCCTGGCCCGACACCGGCCGCTTCCTGTTCACGCAGACCGACAGCTACGGCCGCTATGCCGACATTCCGCTCGACACCAGCAAGAGCGCGTTGAAGTTCCTGGTCACCAAGCCCAACGCCGGCGGCACCGATGCCGAGAAGGACTGCAGCAGCGACATGAACGCCGCCTTCGCGGCCGACGTGGCGAGCAAGGGCCAGGAGATCTGGCTCAAGCAAGGCGACTGCACCGTGTACGCGACCAAGGCCGCCGCCACCGGCATCGACGTGGGCGCCGCGCGGGCGATGTGGCTCGCGGCCGACACCATCGTGTGGCCCGGCGCCGACACCAGCAGCAGCTTCAGGCTCTACTACGCGGCCACCGGCGGCATCAAGGTGGACCCCGATGCGGGCGTGACCGGCGCCGACGGCTCGTACGAGCTCACGGCCGGCACCTTGAACAGCGCACTGAAGACCCGCTTCCCTGCCCTGTCGTCCGCCCCGGCCTTCACGCTGCCCGCAGCCGCCGTCGCCCAGGCGAAGAGCCTGCTCAAGGGCGAGGTCGTCATCGTGCGCATCGCCAACGGCAAGCCCGCGGCCGGCACGCAGTTGCAGATCCAGGGCGTGCTCGACGATCTGTACGCCACGGCGGCCACGAGCCAAGCGCTGGGCCTGAGCTTCGCCGGCGACGGCACGCCCACCTTCAGGCTCTGGGCGCCCACCGCGAAGAGCGTGAAGCTGATGGTCAACGGCAGCACGCTCGACATGAGCGAAGACGCGGCCAGCGGCATCTGGAGCGCCACCGGCGACAAGGCCTGGACCCACAGCGCCTACTACACCTACCGCGTGCAGGTGTACTCGCGGGCCGACAACGGCGTGGTCAGCAACGACACCACCGATCCCTACGCCGTGACGCTCAACGCCAACGGCGCCGCGGCGATGGTGGCCGATCTGTCTGCTGCAGCGCTCCAGCCCGCGGGCTGGGCGGCGCAAAGCATCCCCGCGCTGGCGACGCCGACCGACAGCGTGCTGTACGAGCTGCACGTGCGCGACTTCTCGGCCAACGACGCCACCGTGCCGGCCGCCCACCGTGGCAAGTACCTGGCGTTCACCGACACCGCGAGCGACGGCATGAAGCACCTGCAGACGCTCGCGCAGGCCGGGCTGACGCACGTGCACCTGCTGCCGGTGTTCGACATCGCCAGCGTCGACGAAACGGGCTGCACCACCCCTGCGATCAGCAGCGACGGCCCCACCTCCGAAGCCCCGCAGGCCGCAGCCACCGCCGCCAAGGACACCGACTGCTTCAACTGGGGCTACGACCCCGCGCACTACGGCGCGCCCGAGGGCAGCTATGCCACCGACGCTTCCAACGGCGCCACCCGCGTGCTCGAGTTCCGCCGCATGGTGCAGGCGCTGCATGCCGCCGGCCTGCGCGTGGTGCTGGACGTGGTCTACAACCACACCAGCGGCAACATCCTCGACAAGATCGTGCCCGGCTACTACTACCGCCTCAACGGCGATGGCGCGATCGAAACGTCGACCTGCTGCCAGAACACCGCGACCGAGTTCGCGATGATGGAAAAGCTGATGACCGACACGCTGAAGACGTGGGCCGTGCAATACCAGGTCGATGGCTTCCGCTTCGACATCATGGGCCACATCCCCAAGGCAGCCATGGTCAGGGCGCGCGACCAGGTCGATGCCGCTGCCGGCCGCCCGCTGTACTACTACGGCGAGGCCTGGAACTTCGGCGAGGTGGCGAACGACCGGCTCTTCGTGCAGGCACGCCAGGCCAACCTGGCCGGTACCGGCATCGGCTCGTTCAACGACCGCATCCGAGACGCGATCCGCGGCGGCGGCCCATTCGACAACGGCACCGACCTCGAGAAGAACCAGGGCTTCGTCAGCGGCCGCTGCTACGACAACAACGAGCTCAACGCCGGCGCCTGCACCGATGCGCAGCGCAGCAACCTGCAGTACATGCAGAACCTCGTCCGCTACGGCATGGCCGGCAACCTGTCCGACTTCACGCTCAACGGCCTGAAGGCCAGCGACTACCTCTATGGCGGCCAGCCCACCGGCTACACCCAGGATCCGCAGGAGGTCATCAACTACGCCGGCGTGCACGACGGCCAGACGCTGTGGGACATCAGCCAGTACAAGCACCCCGCGTCGACCACCGCCGCCGAGCGCGCCCGCGCCCAGGTGGTGGCGCTGGGCACCGTGCTGATGGCGCAGGGTGTGCCCTTCCTCCATGCCGGCGACGAGCTGCTGCGCAGCAAGAGCTTCGATGCCGACAGCTACAACTCCGGCGACTGGTTCAACCGCATCGACTGGACGGCCAGCACCGACTACTGGGGCGAGATGGGCCTGCCGCCGGCCGCCAAGAACCAGGACAACTGGGCGCTGATGAAGCCGCTGCTGGCCAGCACGGCGGTCAAGCCCTCGGCGGGCGACATCCGTGCCACCCGCGATGCGGTGATCGACCTGCTGAAGGTACGCAAGAGCAGCAGCATGTTCCGCCTGGCCACCGGGGCCGACGTGAAGGGCTGCGTCAGCTTCCCCGATGCCGCGGCGCAGAAGGATGGCCTGGTCGTGATGCGCATCGCCGGCACGCAGGCCGGCGGCGCGAGCTGCGGTGACGGTGCCTACGCCAGCGCGCTGGTCTTCGTGAACGCCGCGTCGACCGTGCAGGACTTCACGCTGGCGGATGCCACGGGCAAGGCCATCGTGCTGCACCCGGTGCAGGCCTCGGGCAGCGATGCGCGCGTAAAAACCGCGGGCTTCGACGGCGCCACCGGCCGGTTCACGCTGCCGGCCCGCACCATCGCGGTGTTCGTCGAGAGCCGTTGATCGCACTGCAGGCCTGCAGTGGTGCAGGCCTGCCCTGCAAACTCGCACATTCACCAGGGTGGTGCGGGGCCGATATCTGACTCACCATGATTTCGTCCCTGACCCACCTCTCCGTCGGCCGCCGCCTCACCCTGGGGTTCGCGAGCATCGTCCTCATGCTGGTCGGCGTGGCCGCCTTCAACGGCCTGGAGTTCGGCCGCATGGGCCGTGAGCTGCAGCAGATCGTCGAGGTCAACAACCCGAAGACCGAGATGGCGCACCGCATGCTGGTGGCCATCGACACCCTGGCCATCCAGGCCAGGACGGTCACGCTGCTGACCGACACCAAGGAAGTGGCGTCGGAGGCCAAGCTGCTCGCCACCGCCGAGGCCGACTACCGCAAGGCCGAGGCCGACCTCGCCAAGGCGATCGCGGCCGACGGCAATGCCGACGAGCACAAGCTGCTCGAAGACCTGGTGGCCACCAGCAAGAAGGCGCTGGTGATCGTGCTCAAGGGCGGACAGGCCGGCGCCGAAGGCAAGAACATCGAAGCGACGATGACGCTCGGCGAGGCCAAGCCGCTCGAGGCGGCGTGGCGCAAGAAGGTCCGCGAGTTGATCGCGCTCGAGCAGCAGCTCAGCCAAGCGGGCTACAACGACGTGATGGCGCAGCGCCAGCGTTCCACGCTGATCGTCGGCGCCGTCGTGCTGCTGGCCGTGCTGCTCGGCAGCGTGATCGGCTGGCGCATCACGCGCAGCGTCAAACGGCCGATCGACCAGGCGATCAACGTGTCGGAGCGCATCGCCGAGGGCGACCTGAGCACCGCCGTCGACGTGAAGTCGCATGACGAGATCGGCCGCCTGCTGCTGGCCGTGAAGGCGATGCAGGATCGCCTGCGCCAGTTGGTTTCGGAGATCAGCGGCGCCGCCCAGAACATCCAGAACGCGAGCCAGGAAGTGGCGGCCGGCAACACCGACCTGAGCCAGCGCACCGAGCTCACGGCCGGCAACCTGCAGCAGACCGCCAGCGCGATGCAGCAGCTCAGCAGCACCGTGCGCCAGAGCGCCGATGCTGCCGCCACCGCCAACCAGCTCGCCGCCTCGGCCTCTTCCACCGCCACGCGCGGCGGCGAGGTGGTGGCGCAGGTGGTGGCGACGATGGACGACATCGCGCAGAGCTCGAAGAAGATCGGCGACATCATCGGCGTGATCGATGGCATCGCCTTCCAGACCAACATCCTGGCGCTCAACGCCGCGGTGGAAGCCGCGCGCGCCGGCGAACAGGGCCGCGGCTTCGCGGTGGTGGCCGGCGAAGTGCGCTCGCTGGCGCAGCGCAGCGCCGAGGCGGCCAAGCAGGTGAAGTCGCTGGTGGGCAGCTCGATCGACCGGGTGGAAACCGGCGCCAGCCTCGTGCAGGAAGCCGGCAGCACGATGCAGGAGATCGTGGCCAGCGTGCACCGCGTGTCCGACATCATCGGCGAGATCGCGAGCGCGGCCACCGAGCAGTCGAGCGGCATCCGCGACGTGAACACCGCGGTGACCGACCTCGATGCGGTCACCCAGCAGAATGCCGCGCTGGTCGAGGAATCGGCCGCTGCCGCGCTCAGCCTGCGCGAGCAGTCGGACCGGCTGGCCGAGATGGTGGCGACCTTCCGCCTGGCCTGAGACGGCGCTCAGCCGTCTTCGCGTTCCGGGCTGTCGAGCCGGAAGAAATTGCTCTGCTTGCCGTCGGCCTTGGTCTCCTGGAACAGGAACACCAGCTCGCGTTCCTCGAAGGTCGATTGCCAGGCCTCCCAGGAGACTTCCTGCAGGTTGCTGTCGTAGCCGGGGAAATCGAAGCGCAGCACGCGCGGCTCCTCGGTGTCGCCGCCCGGCGAGGTGGCGGGCTTGCCACCGCGGGCCTCGGCCCAGGCGCGGATCACCTCGAAGTTGCGCGTGGCCAGCGTCTGGCCATCGTGGTCCGGGCCGTCGCCCGGTTCATCGATCCACTTCGCGCGCAGCGTGCTGGGCGAGAGCCCGTCCTTGTGCTCGCGCATGAAGCGCTTGTCGGCAGCCGAGGGGGAAGAATCGTGCGCTCGAGGCATGGCGGTGCTCCTTGGGTCATGCGGGGAAACACCACCTGAGCGGCAATCGCCATACCCCGGCGCCCCTCGGGGGGCAGGAGCGAAGCGAGGGGGCCGACATTCAGCGCCGCGCGCGCATCGCCACGCGGGCCTGGACGAATTCGAAGGCGTGGGCCACCGCGTCGGCCACCATGCGGGCGTTGTCCTCGCGCTCGCGGTCGCTGAGGTAGAAGGCCAGGTCGACCGGATGGCGGATGTAGCGCGGCGGCAGGCGGTTCAACGCCACGCAGGCCACATCGGCCAGCAGCTCGCCGCTGAGCATCGGGTAGCGCGCGGCGCCCTCGTTCACCGCGTGGAGCACCGGCTGCTCGTAGTAGTTCTGGATGGATTCGAAATCGGTGTCGCTCATGGCCGCCCTTGCAGGATTTCGGGATACGACACTATCGGCGCTTTGGCCCCAGACTTGATCCGTTGAATCCCTCGTCCAGCGCTAGTGCTTGGGGTCGGCGCGCCGTGCCGGCCCGATCAGCACCGTGGGGAAGCTCACCGGCAGCGTGGCCGGGAAATCGCGGCTGTAGTGCAGACCGCGGCTCTCGTGCCGCAGCAGCGCCGAGCGCACGATCAGCTCGGCGCAGTCGACCAGGTTGCGCAGCTCCAGCAGGTCGCGGTTGACGCGGAAGTTGGCGTAGTACTCGTCGGCCTCGCTCTTGAGCAGCTCGATGCGGTGCAGCGCTCGCTCCAGCCGCTTGGTGGTGCGCACGATGCCCACGTAGTTCCACATCATCAGGCGCAGCTCGTCCCAGTTGTGGGCGATGACCACCTGCTCGTCGGCGTTCTCGACCTGGCTCTCGTCCCAGGGCGGCAGGTGCGTCTCGGTGGCCGGTTGCGCCTCGAGGATGGCCTCGGCGCAGGTGCGGCCCAGCACCACGCATTCGAGCAGCGAATTGCTGGCCAGGCGGTTGGCACCGTGCAGGCCGGTGTAGGTGGTCTCGCCCACGCCGAACAGCCCGGGCAGGTCGGCCCGGCCCTGCAGGTCGGTGACCACGCCGCCGCAGGTGTAGTGCGCGGCCGGCACCACCGGGATCGGCTGTTTCGTGATGTCGATGCCCAGCTTCAGGCAGCGGGCGTAGATGGTCGGGAAGTGTTCCTTCAGGAAGGCTTCGCCCAGGTGCGTGGCATCGAGCCACACATGGTCGAGGCCGTGCTTCTTCATCTCGAAGTCGATCGCACGGGCCACGATGTCGCGCGGCGCCAGCTCGGCCCGCTCGTCGTGGGCATGCATGAAGCGGGTGCCGTCGGGCAGGCGCAGGTAGGCGCCCTCGCCCCGCATCGCCTCGGTGATCAGGAAGCTGCGTTCCTGCGGGTGGTAGAGGCAGGTAGGGTGGAACTGGATGAACTCCATGTTGCCCACCCGGCATCCGGCCCGCCACGCCATCGCGATGCCGTCGCCGGTGGAGGTGTCGGGGTTGCTGGTGTAGCGATACACCTTGCCGACGCCGCCTGTGGCCAGCACCACGGCCGAGGCCGGCAGCGTCTCGACGCGCTGGCAGTCGATGTCGAGCGCATAGACGCCGTAGCAGCGCGACGGCTCCTCACGGCGCAGGTGGCGAGAGGTGATCAGGTCGACCGCCATCCAGCGTTCGCGCAGCGTGATGTTGGGATGCTTCTTCACCTCGGCCAGCAACGCGTCGTGGATCGCCTTGCCGGTGGCATCGGCGGCATGGGCGATGCGGCGCACGGCATGGCCGCCTTCGCGCGTGAGGTGCAGGCCCAGCGGGCCTTCGGGATCGGGCGAGAACGGCACGCCCTGCGCCACCAGCCATTCGATCGCGGCGGCGCTGTGCTCGGCGATGAAGCGCGCGGTGTTCTCGTCGACGAGGCCGGCGCCGGCATCCTGCGTGTCGCGCACGTGGGAGTCGATGCTGTCGTCTTCACCCAGCACCCCGACGATGCCGCCCTGCGCCCAGGCGGTGGCAGCTTCTTCGAGGTTGCGCTTGGCCAGCACGATCACCGGGCGCTTCTGCGCGACATGCAGGGCGACGGTGAGGCCGGCGAGGCCGGCTCCGACGATGACAACGGGGGCGGCGGGGTGTCGGGCAGCGGTCGAACTCATGGGGCGATTCTAGGTTCGAGCGAGCAAGGCCCTGGGCTGCCCGGCGGCTGGGCTAAGCGTCTGGCGGTCGGCCCGTTGGGCCGACTCCCTTGCGCTGCTCGGAGCGGGGGCTGGCGCGGGGAAACTCGCTACGAGCGCTGCGCGCTCTACGCTCAAACAGTCCCCGCGGGTCAGTGCTTGATGCGCGCTACGCGCGCCGCCCCCACTCCTGTGCTGCTCAGCACCAGACGATACGCCCAGCCGCC
>CBIHRS010000083.1:0-16720 GCA_966212505.1 uncultured bacterium | reverse complement strand
TGGTGCTGCTGGCTACTTCGCGCCGCGGCTACGGCAACCTCTCGCTCTGGATCACGGTGGCCAGGCGCCGCGCGGCCAAGGGCGAATACCTGGCCTACCGCACCGACCTCGAAGGCAAGGTGCCCGAGGCGCCGATGCTTGCCGGCCTGCCCGACTGCCGCGCGCTGCTGGTGCCCGATGTGTCGCGCCCGTTCGAAACCCTGTTCGAGCAGGCCAAGTGGCTCAAGCGCTGGTTCGGCGAGCGGGCCGGCATTGCGCTCGAGCTGCTCGAGCATCCGCACGATGCGGTGCTGAAGGACATGGTGCTGCGCGTGGCCGAGCATGTGGGCCTGCCCATCCTCGCGGCGGGCGACGTGCTGATGCACGTGCGTTCGCGCAAGCCTCTGCAGGACACGCTGACCGCCATCCGCCTGAAGCGGCCGGTGGCCGAATGCGGCGAAGCGCTGGCGCCCAATGCCGAGCAGCATCTGCGGTCGCGCGCGCGGCTGGCCCAGCTCTACGAACCCGAGTGGCTGGAGAACACGGTGGCCTGGGCCGGAGCCTGCGACTTCTCGTTGCAGGAGCTGAAGTACGAATACCCGCAGGAGCTGGTGCCGCCGGGGCACACGCCGGCCACCTGGCTGCGCAGGCTGACCGAAGAAGGCTTCGCCAAGCGTTACCCGAAAGGCGCGCCCGACGTGTGGGCCACGGTCGAGAAGGAGCTGGCGCTGATCGCGCAGAAGGCCTACGAACCGTTCTTCCTCACCGTGGCCGACATCGTCAATTGGGCCCGATCGCAGAAGATCCTCTGCCAGGGCCGTGGCAGCGCCGCCAACTCCACGGTGTGCTACTGCCTCGGCGTGACCTCGGTCAACCCACACCGCGCCAACCTGCTGTTCGAGCGCTTCGTCAGTGCCGAGCGCGACGAGGCGCCCGACATCGACGTCGACTTCGAGCACCAGCGGCGCGAGGAGGTCATCCAGTACATCTACAGCAAGTACAGCCGCCACCGCACCGCATTGGCCGCGGTGGTCATCAGCTACCGGCCGCGCTCGGCGCTGCGCGATGCGGGCCGTGCGCTGGGCCTCGACGAAGACCGCATCGCGATGGTTGCCAAGGGGCAGCACTGGTTCGATGGCCGGCGCATCAGCGACGAACGCCTGATCGAGGCTGGCCTCGATCCGCTGTCGCCGATCGTGCAGCTGTGGATCGAGCTGACGCTGCAGCTGATGGGCTTTCCGCGCCACCTGTCGCAGCACCCGGGCGGCTTCGTGATCGCGAAAGACAACGTCTCGCTGCTGGTGCCGGTGGAAAACTGCGCGATGGCCGACCGCACGGTCATCCAGTGGGACAAGGACGACCTCGAGAGCCTGGGGCTGTTGAAGGTCGACGTGCTGGCGCTGGGCATGCTCAGCGCCTTGAAGCGCGCGCTCGAGTTCCTGTCGCAGAAGCTGAAGCGGCCTTTCGTCATCGACGACGTGCCGCAGGACGACGATGCGCCCACCTACGAGATGCTGGGCCGTGCCGACAGCGTCGGCGTGTTCCAGGTCGAGAGCCGGGCGCAGATGAGCATGCTGCCGCGCCTGAAGCCGAAGAAGTATTACGACCTCGTGGTGCAGGTGGCCATCGTGAGGCCCGGGCCCATCCAGGGCGGCATGGTGCATCCGTACCTGACCAACCGCGACAAGGATCCGGACGAGATCGAGTACCCCAGCGAAGAGATCAAGCCGGCCCTGAAGCGCACGCTCGGCATCCCGATCTTCCAGGAGCAGGTGATGCAGATCGCGATGCTCGCCGCGGACTTCACCGGCGGCGAGGCCGACCAGCTGCGCCGAGCGATGGCGGCCTGGAAGCGCAAGGGCGGCCTCGGCCCCTTCGGCGAGAAGCTGATCACCCGCATGGTCGCCAAGGGCTACAGCCAGGAATACGCCGAGCGCATCTTCAAGCAGATCCAGGGCTTCGGCGAATACGGCTTCCCCGAGAGCCATGCGGCCAGCTTCGCGCTGCTGGTGTTCACCAGCGCGTGGATCAAGTGCCATCACCCCGACGTGTTCCTCGCCGCGCTGCTCAACAGCCAGCCGATGGGCTTCTATGCGCCGGCCCAGCTGGTGCGCGATGCCAAGGAGCATGGCGTGCAGGTGCGGCCGGCCGACGTGCGCTTCAGCGCATGGGACAGCACGCTCGAAGAGCTGCCCGAGGTGGTTGGTCCAGAAGACAAGTTTCTGGCGCCGGTGCGATTGGGCTTCAACCGCATCAACGGCTTTCCAAAAGCCGCGGCCGAGCGCATCGTCGAGGCGCGCGCCGAGCGGCCGTTCGACAGCCCCGAAGACCTCGCGCGCCGCGCCTCGCTGAGCGCGAAGGAGATGCGCCTGCTCGCCGAGGCCGATGCGCTCGCCGGCCTCACCGGCCACCGCCACCAGGCGGCATGGCACGTGGCCGGCATCGACACCCAGCCCACCGCGATGCTGCGCCAGACCCGCACGCACGAGGCGCCGGTGCTGCTGCCCGCGCCGCTGGAGATGGACGACACGATGGCCGACTACCGCAGCACCGGCCTGTCGCTGAAGAAGCACCCGATGGCCCTGCTGCGGCGCCAGCTCAACGCGATGCGCATCACCCCCGCCATCGTGCTGCGCGAGACCGGCCGGCATGGCCAGCTCGCGCGCGTGAGCGGCATCATCACGCACCGGCAGCGGCCGGAAACGGCCAAGGGCACGATCTTCGTCACTCTCGAGGACGAGACCGGCGCGGTCAACATCATCGTCTGGCCGCGGGTGGTCGAGGCGCAGCGCAAGCCGCTGCTCGCGGCCCGGGTGCTCACGGTGCACGGCGTGTGGCAGACCGACAAGGGCGTGCAGCACCTGATCGCCGGCAAGCTGATCGACCACTCGGCGCTGCTGCAGGGCTTGTCGACGAAGAGCCGCGACTTCCACTGAACGCGCCGGACCGTGCCATCATCTTGGGCTTGTCTAGATCAAAAAAGGGAGCCCGATGACCTTGACCGCCTCGAACCCGGCGCTGATCGCCGCCGGTGTCCTGAGCCTCGTTGCCAGCGGCCTGCACGTGGCCATCATCTTCGGCGGCGCCGGCTGGTACCGCTTCTTCGGCGCCGGCGAGCGCTTTGCGCGCGCCGCCGAGCGCGGCGAGGTGTGGCCCGGCATCGCCACCTTCGGCATCGCGCTGGTGCTGTTCGTGTGGGCGCTCTACGCCTTCTCCGGTGCGGGCGCCATGCCTGCGCTGCCGATGCTGCGCACGGGGCTGGTCGTGATCACGGCCGTCTACCTGCTGCGCGGAGCGGTGGTGCTGCCGCTGCTGCTGTTCGCCCGCGGCCAGCTCACGCCCTTCGTCGTGTGGAGCTCGCTGATCTGCCTGGGCTATGGGCTGGTGCACCTGCTCGGCGTGCTGCGCATGCCGGTGGTGCCGATGGAGTGACGGGCCTCAAGGCGTGCCGAACGCAAACGACAACCCCACCTCCGCCACCGGCGTCGACAACTCCCCCTTCACCGACTTGATGTACCCCGCGCCGATCTTCAGCCGGGTGTAGCGGCCGAGGTCGTGGCCGATCCAGGCCATCGGCTGGGTCACCGCGCCGCCGCGGCTGGCCACGCCGCCGCCGCCGGCTGCGCCCACCAGCGCTTCGACGCCGGCGCTCCAGGCCTTGGCGGGGCCGAAGCGCGTGGTCGCGCCCAGGCCGACCAAGCCCACCGAGTAGGCGCCGGCACCGCCGTGCGTCGCGCTGTGGGCCTGGCCGCTCAGGTAGAAGTGCTCGCTGATCGAGCGGTTGAATTTCAGCGCCACGGCCTGCAGCGGGCGGGTGCTGCCGTCCTTGCGCTGGGCGTGCCGGTAGTCCTGCATGCCGAGCGTCCACTCCATGTCGTGCAGCGTCTGGCTGGGGAGCCAGGTGCCGCCACCCTGCAGGTCTTCGCCCAGCGCGATGCCGAGCGCGGCCTGCGCATAGCGGGTGTTGAAGCCGCCGTGGAAGGCGCGGGCCTGGCCACCTTCGAGCTCGATGGACACGCGCTTGCTCAAGCGTAGCCGGCCCGACAGCGCCACCTTGGCGATCGCGCCGCCGCCGGTGGCCACCGCGCCGCCGCCGGCCAGGCCGATGGCCGCGCGGCCGCCGAGGCGCAGCCGGTTGCCCATCACCGGCCATTGCGCGAGCAGGCCGCCCAGCATCTCGGCATAGCCGTCGGCCCCGCCTTGCGCGGCGCCGGCCGCCTCGAGCGTGGGCGAAAGCACCTCGCCGGCCTGCTGCTCGAGGCGCAGGCCCACGTAGCCGAGCGAGCTGCCGCCGTTGCCGCCGCTGGCATAGCGGCCTACCGTCACTTCCATGCGGTCGGCGCCCAGGCCGCCGCGGCCGTGGAAGGCCACGCGTTCGCCGGCATGGCCGGGCGCGGTGTGCAGGAAGCTGTCGTCGACCATCAGCAGTACGCCCAGCTGCGTACTGCTGATGCTGCCGCTCGGAAAGCGCACCTGCGAGGCGGTGAGGCCGGCCTGCCAGCCGCCCAGGTTGAGCATCAGGTCGGCATGGGGTCGCAGCATCAGGCCGCCGCCCACCGGCGCGCTCGCGCCGCCGCCGCCGCCCACGTAGAGGCCGGCCACCAGCCCCCATTCGTCGCCGATGCGCCAGCGCCGCTGCGCTTCGCCGCCCCAGGTGAACAGGCCGCCGCGCTGGCCGGTAGCCGCGCCGTAGACGGCCGGGCCCGCCCACCAGCCGGGCGAGAGCTCCATCACGTAGCTGGCGCCGACCAGGCCCATGCGTTCGCCGCCCGGCAGGCGCACGCGCTCGAAGCCGAGCATCGCCGAGGCGGGCAGGGTGCGCACGCGGGTGCTGTCGTCGGGCGCCTCGGTCCATGCGGTGCCGGCGGCGTGCACGCCCCAGCTCGATCCCGCGAGGACGACGATCAGCGCCACCCGCCATGCCTGCCCGTACTTCATACCCGTCCTTGTGTGCTTTTGCCGTGCAAAGCCGCGCATCTTACGGGAGGGGCCGCGGCCGTCTCCTGTACATTTGTGCAAACCTATAACGAGACAACCGGCAAAGGCAGATCGTGATTTCCGACGAGGTCCGGCGCTTCGTCCTGACCAGCATTCCCTCGGTGCCCTACCTAGAGGCGGCGCTGCTGTTCCGTGCACAGCCGGCGCAGGAGCGCAGCGCCGTGGAGGTGGCGCGTGCGCTGTACCTCGACGAGCGCTCGGTGGCCCCGCTGCTGGAGGCGCTGTGCGAGGCGGGCATCGTGCGGCGGGCGCCGGCGGGCGATGTGCGCTACCGTTACGCGCCGCGCGACGAAGCGCTCGCGCAGGCGCTCGACCGGCTGGCCCAGGCCTATGCCGACGACCTGGTCGGCGTGACCACTCTGATCCACGATGCCACCCAGAAGA
This sequence comes from uncultured bacterium, assembly GCA_966212505.1. Taxonomy (GTDB): domain Bacteria; phylum Pseudomonadota; class Gammaproteobacteria; order Burkholderiales; family Burkholderiaceae_C; genus CAMLIZ01. The sequence goes on along the minus strand of CBIHRS010000083.1, from coordinate 11,359 downwards.
AGGCGTTGCGCTTTGCCGATGCCTTCCGGCTCAGAAAGGACCCCTGACGTGGACAAGGCGATCTTCGCGTTGTGCGCGCTGACCGCACTGGCCTGTGCGGCGCTGCTGCTGCGCGGCTACCTGCGCACGCGCTTCCGGCTGCTGCTGTGGAGCGGGCTGTGCTTCGTGGGGCTCACGGCCAACAACGTGCTGCTGCTGCTCGACAAGCTGGTGTTCACGCAGGTCGACCTGTCGACCTGGCGCCTGCTGCTCGGGCTGGTGTCGGTGCTGCTGCTGGTGGGCGGGCTGGTGCTGGAGTCCGACTCATGAGCCCCACCGCGCTCAACGAGATGCTGCTCGGCGCCATCGCGATGGGGTCGCTGGTGGCGGGGCTGTTCTTCCTGCGCTACTGGCGCAGCACGCGCGACCGCTTCTTCCTGTTCTTCGCGCTGTCGTTCGGCATCGAGGCACTGAACCGCACGGCGATGGGGCTCACCGGCTCATGGAACGAGGATGCGCCGCTGCACTACCTGGTGCGGCTGGTGTCCTACGGCCTGATCCTCGTGGCGGTGTGGGACAAGAACCGGCCGCGCCCCAAGTAGCGCGCGGCCTCATTCCTGCGCGGTCTTCCAGTCCTTGGGCGTGCAGCGCGTCCACTGCGTCTTCGGCGCATAGAAGATCGCCGCGCTCTGGCGCGAGAGCTGCAGGAACGAGGGCTGCTGCGTCAGCTTGACCTGGCCCTCGGCCACGTAGAACTCGAGCGAGAAGCGCGGATAGGCCATCACGACCCCGCCACTCACGAACGACACGTCTTCCGGCTTCACGATGCCGGCCAGCTCGGTCTCGCTGGCGCCGGGCGACACCTTGGCCAGCGCCTGCAGGATCTGCTCGCGCTGCTCGCGGTCCTTGGCGTTCTCGCGCGCCTGGTTCAGCGTCTTGATGATGTTCAACGGGTTGGTGCCCATGTCGACCAGCGATTTCACCTGGCCCACCATCGGGTTGTCGACCACGGCCTTGATGCTCTGGTAGGTGGACTTGCCGGTGAACTTGAGCACCACCTCCTTGGCCGGCGTGGTGCCGGCGAGCAGGCTGTCGGCCCAGGCGCCGGCATCCATCGCCCAGTGGTGCTGCGTGGCGGTGGCATAGCCACGGCAGCTGTAGAAGGCATGCGCATCGTGGTGCGACACCGTGCCGGCCAGCTTCTTGTCGACGAACACCAGGCCGCCGGTGTCGGTATCGGTGAGGCCCACGTACGAGACGGTGCGGCCCTTCGCATCGACCATCTCGAAGCGCTCGAGCGCGGCTTCGGGCGGAATCGACTCGAGCACTTGGCGGGCGTCGCTGTCGAGGTTGACGGTCAGCGTCTCGCCCTCGGCGGCATGCAGGGCCCAGGGCAGGGCAGCGGCCAGCAGGCCGACGATCGATCGCTTCACTTGCAGAATCTCCAGAGGGGAACCAGGGCAGCCGGGAAGCTACCACACCCCCTCGATAATCGAATCCATGCTGCTCCTGCTTTCCCCCGCCAAGACCCTCGACTACGACACGCCCACCCCGGAAACCTTGCTCCAGCGCGCCGAGCCGCCGCGTTTCGTCGAGCGCTCGGCCGAGCTGATCGGCGTGCTGCGCCGCAAGACGCCGGCCGAGATCGGCGAACTGATGAGCCTGTCGCCCGCGCTCTCCGAGCTGAATGCCGAGCGCTATGCCGCGTGGTCCACCCGCTTCGGCCGCATCAACAGCAAGCCGACGGTGCTGGCCTTCAACGGCGATGTCTACGAAGGGCTCGATGCCAAGACGCTGAAGACGGCCGACCTCGCGTGGGCGCAGGAGCACATCGTGATCCTGAGCGGGCTCTATGGCGCGCTGAAGCCGCTCGACCTGATGCAGCCCTACCGCCTCGAGATGGGCACGCGCCTGGAGAACCCGCGCGGCAAGGACCTCTACGCCTTCTGGGGCGACACGCTGGCCGAATACCTCAACGAGCGCCAGGCCGAAGAGAAGTCGCCGGTGATCGTCAACCTCGCATCGCAGGAGTACTTCAGGGCGGCCGACCGCAAGGCGCTGAAGGCGCGCGTGATCGAGTGCGTGTTCGAGGACTGGAAGGGTGGGCGCTACAAGGTGATCAGCTTCTTCGCCAAGCGCGCCCGCGGGCTGATGGCGCGCCACGCGATCCAGCAGCGCGCGAAGACGCCCAAGGCGCTGCAGAAGTTCGCGCTCGAGGGCTACGCCTTCGACGAGGCCGCCTCCGAGGGCGACCGCTGGGTGTTCCGCCGCCGCGTGGCCGACTGAAGCCTACGTGGCCCGCGCCTCACTTCAGGCCGTGGGGCGGCCGCACCGAGGCGAACTCGTCGCCATACAACGCGGCCAGGCGCGCGTTCTCCTGCCTGTCCAGGCTTTGCCGCAGGCGGGGGTAAATGTTGCCTTCCTCGTCTTCCTTGGCGTGCTTCAGCACCGCGGCCTGCAGCGCCTTGACCTTGTCGAACCAGGTCGCCGCATCCTTGGCCGCCACCATCTCCAGCTCGGCATTCATCACCTTCGCGTGGGCCTGGTCGAGGTAGAGGCGGTCGGATTCGGAGAGCATGCCGCTGCGCGCGAGCGCCGGGTACAGCACGTTCTCTTCGGCCACCGAATGCGCGGTGAGCTGGTACGAGAGCGTGTTCTCCAGCATCTCGCGGCGCAGGAAGGTCTTGCTCTCGCTGTCGAGCATGCGGTCGAAGGTCTTGGCCACCAGCGCGTGGTGGGCCTTCACCATCTCCAGCCAGTCGCCACCGCTGGCGGTGGCCTGCGCCACCGCGTCGCGCAGCGCGAACAGTGCGGCGCCGGCAGCCGCACCGGCGAACAGGCGGCGTCGTTGCAGGGACAGGGGCGTGAGGATGGCTGACATGGCGTTCTCCTTGTGCGATGAAGCCCTTGCAGCGGCACGCGCCATGCCCAGCCGCGGCATCACGCTGACCATTCGGCCGGCAGCGCCTGCGGATCGAGGTGCAGGTCGTCCTGCGTCTTGAAGTGCGCCAGCAGCGCATCGACCACCACGCGCACCCGCGTGCTGAGGAACTGCCGATGCGGGTAGTGCAGCACGATCTCGCGCTCGCCGGGGTCGTGCTGCGCGGCCAGCAGGCGCTTGAGCCGGCCCGAGCGCAGGTAGGGCGCCAGGTGGTGCACACCGGTCTGCACGATGCCCTGACCAGCCAGCGCCAGGTCGACCAGCGTCTCGGGGTCGGATGCCCACACCTGTGCGGACGGCGTCCATTCGAAGCTGCCGCGCCCCGAGGGCTTGCGGAAGCGCCACACGCCGACCTCGCCCGAGCTGAAGCGCACGCCGAACACGCGGTGCGATGCCAGGTCGGCCGGCTCGGCCGGTATGCCGTGCCGCCTTAGATAGGCCGGCGCGGCCACCAGCACCAGCGGCAGCCGCGCCACGCGCCGCGCGACGAGGCTGGAGTCGAGCACGTGGCCGCCGCGCAGGCCGATGTCGAAGCCCTCGGACACGAGGTCGACGTTGCGGTTGTCCAGGCTCAGCTCCACCTGCAGCCGGGGATGCTGCTGCGCCAGCCGGGGCAGCAGCGGCAGCACCCAGTGCCGGCCGAAGGCGATGCCTGACGAGATGCGCACCCGGCCGGCCACCTCGCCGCTGGCCTGCGTGACGTCGTTCACCGCCTCGTCGAGCGTGCGCAGCGCCTGCGTCGCCTTGTCGAGAAAGGCCTGGCCTTCGGCGGTGAGCCTGAGCTTGCGCGTCGAGCGGTTGAACAGCCGCACTTGCAGCTGCTGCTCCAGCCGCTGCACGTTCTTGCTCACCGCGGCCGGCGTCAGCTCGAGCCGGTTGGCCGCAGCGGTGAAGCTGCCGGCGGCGGCGCTCTCGACGAAGGACACCACGCCCTGGAGGTTCTTCATGAATTCAACTTCCGGTTGAAGATCTTTCGAAATTATGTGCCTTGGATGAAAAGGTGGCTCTGCCTACAGTGAACCCCATCGACAACCCGTTCCGCTCATCCAAGGAGATCACCATGAGCCACCGCATCCTCGTCACCGGCGCCACCGGCACCATCGGCCGCGAAGTCGTCCGCCAGCTGCAGCAGCGCGGCGCCGACTTCGACGTGCTCACCTCGAAGTCGGGCCGCACGCTGCCGGGCGTGCTCGGCGTCGAGGGCGACTTCAGCGACCCGGCCTCGCTGCAGCGCGCGTTCAAGGGCTTCGACACGCTGTTCCTGCTGGAGCCGCTGGTGCCCAACAAGATCGAGCTGGCGCGCAACGCGATCGAGGCCGCCAAGGCGGTGGGCGTGCGCCACATCGTGCGCTCTTCCGGCGCTGGCGCCGATGCCGGCAGCCCGGTGCCGATCGCCAAGGTGCAGGGCACGATCGACCAGCTGGTGCAGGAGAGCGGCCTGGGCTGGACGCTGCTGCGCCCCAGCTTCTTCATGCAGAACTGGGTCAACTTCTATGCCGACCAGCTCAAGGCCGGTACCTACCACGCGGCCCATGGCCAGGGCGCGGTGGGCACGATCGACGTGCGCGACATCGCCGAATCGGCCGCGGCCGTGCTGCTGGATCCGCAGTCGCATGCAGGGCGGGTCTACACGCTGACCGGCGCCGAGGCGCTGACCACCGGCCAGCAGGTGGCCGCGATCGCCGAGGCGGTGGGCAAGCGCATCGAGTACGTCGACGTGCCTGAGGCGGCGGTGGCCGAGGCGCTGCGCGGCATGGGCGCGCCCGAGGCGGTGGTCGAGTGGATGCTGAGCCTGCACTACGTGGTGCGCCAGGGCTGGGCGGCCGGCCTCACCGACGACGTGAAGACGCTCACCGGCCACGCGCCGCGCCGCTTCCTCGATTTCGTGGCCGAGAACGTGGCGGCCTGGCGCTGAGCTGTCAATCCAGACATCCGCAACTGGAGGGCTGCCACTACGGTTTGGCACACTGAGGGGTTTCCGGTGCCTTAGCATCTTCCCCATCATGACTGCCCAGACCATCACGCCCGAGCTGCGCCAGTGGATCGTTTCCCAGGCGCAGGCGGGCTGCCAGCCCGAAGCCGTGCTGCAGGCCATGCGCGCGAGCGGATGGGACGAAGAGATCGCGATCAACGCGCTCGAGGAGACGCTGCGCTCGCACCTGTCGGAGCATGCGCGGCAGCATGGCCTGCCCGAGCCGAGCATCGTGCCCGAACCCGATCTGCGCCAATCGCCCAGTTCGGTGTGGGCCGGCGACCGCGAGGTGAAGGTGCTGCTGGCGCTGCGCAACCCGCGCGTCGTCGTGTTCGGCGGCCTGCTGTCGGATGAAGAATGCGACGAGCTGGTGGCGCTCTCGCGCCAGCGCCTCACCCGTTCCGAGACGGTCGACAACGCCACCGGCGGCAGCGAGGTCAATGCGTCGCGCACCAGCCAGGGCATGTTCTTCCAGCGCGGCGAGAACCCGCTGTGCGACCGCATCGAGCAGCGCATCGCGGCGCTGGTCAACTGGCCGCTGGAAAACGGCGAAGGCCTGCAGATCCTGCGCTACGGCCCGGGCGCCGAATACCGGCCGCACCACGACTACTTCGACCCCGCCCAGCCAGGCACGCCCACCATCCTCAAGCGCGGCGGCCAGCGCGTGGGCACGCTGGTGATGTATCTCAACACGCCGGCCAAGGGCGGCGGCACCACCTTTCCCGACGTGCACCTCGAGATCGGCCCGATCAAGGGCAATGCGGTGTTCTTCAGCTACGACCGCCCGCACCCGATGACGCGCACGCTGCACGGCGGCGCGCCAGTGGTGGAAGGCGAGAAGTGGGTCGCGACCAAGTGGCTGCGCGAGGGCCGCTTTGAGTGAGCTGAGCGCGCCGGTGCCGCCCGACGACGAGCCGCCCCTGAAGGGGCTGCGCGTGCTCGACCTCACCCGGCTGCTGCCCGGCCCGCTGGCCACGCACCAGCTGGTGGAGTGGGGCGCCGAGGTGCTCAAGATCGAAGACCCGGTCAGCGGCGACGGCACGCGCCACATGCTGCTGTCGCCCGGTGACCGCGCGCACGACAGCGAGAGCGGCCTGTTCCGCCACCTCAACGACGGCAAGCAGCTGATGTGCCTCGACCTGCGCGATGCGCAGGGCAAGCAGCGGCTGCTGGAGCTGGTGCGCGGCGCCGATGCGCTGATCGAGGGCTTCCGTCCCGGCGTGATGGATCGCCTGGGCGTGGGCTGGGAAGTGCTGCGCCAGGTCAACCCGCGGCTGGTGATGTGCGCCATCACCGGCTACGGCCAGCACGGGCCCTATGCGCTGCGCGCTGGCCACGACATCAACTACATCGCACTGTCCGGCGTGCTCGGCCAGAACGCCGCGCTCGACGGCGATCCGGTGGTGCCCAACTTCCAGATCGCCGACTTGATGGGCGGCACGCAGTCGGCCTTGGCGGGCCTGCTCGCCGGCCTGATCGGCGCGCAGCGCACCGGCCGCGGCCGCTTCGTCGACATCTCGATGACGCACCAGGTCTGGAAGCACCACGTGATCTCGCGCTTCGAGGCGCGGGCCTATGGCGCGCCCACCCGGCCGGGCAAGGGCCTGCTGTCGGGCGGCAGCCCGTGCTATGGCGTCTATCGCACCGCCGACGGCCGGCATCTCGCGGTGGGCGCGCTGGAGCTGAAGTTCTGGGCCAAGCTGTGCGAGGTGGTGCAGCGGCCCGACTGGGCCAACCGGCATTGGTCGTTGGGGCAGTGGCCAGCGAGCGACGATGCGCTCTCGCTGCGCGCTGAGCTGGCGGCGCTGCTGGGCGCCGAACCGCTGTCGCACTGGGTGCCGCTGTTCGAGGCGGCCGACTGCTGCGTCACCCCGGTGCTGCGCCTCGACGAGGTGCAACACCATCCCTGGTTTGGCATGTGAGCACCCGGCCGCGGAGTACCGCGTCCACCCTCCGAGAGGGTGCAGGCCGAGCTTGGGGCGGCCCGGCGCTCGGCCTGCGTGCCGCTATCTGGCGCTGTTGAGGAACAGCGCGTCGAGCGAGGCCATGAAGGCCTTGAAGTCGAGCGGCTTGGTCCAGTAGTCGGCGAAGCCGTCGTGCAGCGCGCGCTCGATGTCCTGCGGCATCGCGTTGGCCGACAGCGCGATGCAGGGGATGTGCGCGGTGCGCGGGTCGCTGCGCAGGCGCCGCAGCACCTCGTGGCCGTCGATGCCCGGCAGCTGCATGTCCACCAGCACGAGGTCGGGCTGCAACTGCCCGGCGCGGGTGACGCCGCTCTCGCCGTCGGACGCCACGTCGAGCGTGAGGCCGGGCCGCATCGCGACGAGCTCGCTGACGATCAGCACGTTGACCGCGTTGTCTTCGATGTAGAGCAGGCGGCCCGGCCGCACCGTCTCGCTGCCTGCGGCCTGCGGCGGCCCGGCGGGCACCAGCGGCAGCAGCAACGAGCCTGGGGCCAGCCCGGCGGTGCGCACGGCATCGACATCGGGCGCATGCGGCAGGCGCACCTCGAAGTGGCTGCCGATGCCGGCCTCGCTGTGCACCCGCACCGAGCCGCCCATGCGCTCGACCAGCGCCTTCACGATCGCCAGGCCGATGCCGGTGCCCTCGATGCCTTCGCGCTCCAGCCCGAGGCGGTTGAAAGGCTCGAACGCATGGCGCAGCTGCTCTTCGGTCATGCCACGGCCGGTGTCGCTGACGCACAGGCACACCTGCCTGCCGCCGCCCGCTCCGGCAGGTTCCAGCCCGGCGCTGATGGTCACCGTGCCGCCGGGCCGGTTGTACTTGATGCCGTTGGACAGCAGGTTGAGCACGATCTGCCGCAGCCGCGTGGGGTCGGCCAGCGGCACGCCCTCGAGCGCGCCGCACTGCACCTGCACCCGGTGCTGCTGCGCCAGCGGCTCCATCAGCGGCAGGCTGCTGTTCACCAGCTCGGGCAGCGGCACCGGCACGAGGTCCATGCGCATCTCGCCGGTGTCGACGCTCGAGAGGTCGAGCACGTCGTTGATCAGCGACAGCAGGTGTTCGCCGGCATGGCGGATGTGCTCGAGCCGGCGCTGCCGCACCTCGGGCGTGACCTGTTCGCCGTCGGCCATCAGCAGTTGCGTGAAGCCCAGCACCGCATTGAGCGGCGTGCGCAGCTCATGGCTCATGCGCGCGAGGAACTGGCTCTTGGCCTGGCTCTCGCGCAGCACCATCGCCTTCTCCTGGCGTGCGATCTCGGCGGTCTTGCTGTCGGTGATGTCCCAGTTGACGCCGATGCGCCGCGCCGGCCTGCCGGCGTTGTCGAACACCGTGGTCGAGCGAGAGGCCAGCCAGCGGTAGCTGCCGTCGGGCAGGCGCACGCGGAACTCGTAGGTGGCCGGGCGGTCCTGCGCGAGCGCGCGGTCGAGGTCGACGACCACGTGATCGCGGTCGTCGGGGTGCACGAGCGCGAGGCGCTCCTCGGCCGACAGGGCCTCGTCGCGCGGCGGCAGCCCGCGCAGCAGGAACATCTGCTCGTCCCAGAAGGCCTTGCCGGTGACGAGGTCCTGCTCCCAGGTGCCCATGCCGATGCCGCGCGCGGCCAGTGCCGATCGCTCGCTCGCGTCGCGCAGCCGCTCGATCGCCTCGTGGTGCTCGGTCACGTCGAGCGTCACGCCGAACACCAGCGGTGTCTCGGCCCGGCGGTCGATGTCGGAGCGGTTGACCAGCCAGCGCACGCTGCCGTCGGGCCGCTGCGTGCGGTACTCGATCTCGAGCAGGTCGTCGCCTTCGCGCTGCCATTGCACGGCCAGGCTCTTCACGCGCGCCCGGTCTTCGGGATGCACGCAGCGCTCCAGCCATTCGACGAAGGTGCGCGGCCGGGTCTCGGGCGTCAGGCCGTACAGCTCGAGCATCTGGTCGTTCCATTCGAGCACGCCGGTCTCGGTGTCGATGTTCCACAGACCGAGCTGGCCGGCGCGGGTGGCGGTCTCGAGGCGGCGCGCCAGCTCGAGCGCCTTGCGCGAGCCTTCCACCTGCTGCGTGATGTCGAGCGCCACGCCGAGGTGGGCCACCGGCTGGCCGCTCGCGTCACGCTGGACCACGCGGCGCGTGAGGATGTAGCGCCAGCTGCCGTCGCGGCGCCGGTAGCGGGCTTCCACGTCGACCGGCGTGCCGGAGCGCAGCGCGCGCTCGGCCGAAGCCACCACGCCCGGCAGGTCGTCGGGATGGATCAATGCGCGCACCTCCTCGAGCGCCAGGCCCTCGGGCCGCGGCGGCAGGTCGAGGATCTCCCAGGCGCGCTGGTTGTAGTGCATGCGGTTGGTCGCGAGGTCGTGGCGCCACACCGCGATGTGCGCCAGGTCGACCGCCAGCTGCAGCTGCTCGTGGGTGTCGGTGTACGACTTGGCGAGCGCGGTGACCTCGGTGTCGTCCATCATCACGCCGACCACGCGCTCGGGCCTGCCATCGGCGCCGTTCTTGACCTCCCACTGCGAATGGATCAGCCGGATGCCGCCGTTGGGTTGGCACACGCGGTAGTGCGTGGCATAGGTGCCGGCCTGCTGCAGCGAGCGCTTGAAGACTTCGTTTGTTCCCGCATCGTCGGGGTGGATGGATCGGGCGGCCACGTGCCAGTTGGGCGTGCCGCCCGCGGGGTCCAGGCTCCAGAAGCGGAACACATGGCGGTCCCAGCGGCCTTCGAGCGTGCGGATGTCGCGTTCCCACACGCCGAGGCGGCCGAACTCCTGCGCGGTGTCGAGCAACTCGGCTTGGTGGCGGGCGTGCGCTTCGGCGCGCCGCTGCGCGGTGATGTCGCTCAGCGCGACGACATAGCCGGCTTCGGGGCGGCCGGGCTCCAGTGGGGCGAGGCTGATCGAGAGGCACAGCCGGGCGTCGTCGGCCGCGCGGCGCAGGCTGCGTTCGACCGGCTGCGCAAGGCCGCTGCCGTGCAGCTGCCGTGCGAACCAGCCGGGCGCATCGTCGTCGACCAGCAGGTGGTCGAGCGATGCGCCGCCCGGGGCCTCGGCCGACGGTGCGGCCGCCAGGGCGGCGAAGGCGGGGTTGGCCCACTGCAGCCGGCCATCGGCGGCCACCAGCGCCAGGGCACCGTGGCTCAGGCGCGCGAGCGCGAGCAGGGCCTCGGCGGCCGGCGGTGCTTGGTCAGGATCGGTCGGCGAGGCCGGCAACGGCATGGAGGGCGAAGAACAACGACAACGCCGGGCAGTCTAGCCCGGCGCATGCCCTTGCTGCCATGCCGCGAGGCCCGGCACGTGACCAAATTCGTTTCGCCGGACTCCGCGCCGTCAGTCGGCCAGCTGCAGCACCAGCTTGCCGAAGTTCTCGCCGCTGAAGAGCTTGAGCAGGGTGTCGGGGAAGGCCTGCACGCCGCCGCGCACCACGTCTTCCTTCGACTTCATGCGGCCGTCCTTCAGGTAGCCGGCGAGCTCGGCCACGGCCTGCGGGTAGCGGTCGGCGTAGTCGAACACCACCATGCCTTCCATGCGGGCGCGGTTGACCAGCAGCGAGAGGTAGTTCTTCGGGCCCTGCACGGCCGAGGTGGCGTTGTACTGGCTGATGGCGCCGCAGATCACGATGCGGGCCTTGCGGTTGATGCGCGTGAGCACGGTGTCGAGGATCTCGCCGCCGACGTTGTCGAAGTAGATGTCGACACCCTTGGGGCAGTGGTCCTTCAGGCCATCTTTCACCGAGCCGGCCTTGTAGTCGATGCAGGCGTCGAAGCCCAGCTCCTTGACCACCCAGTCACACTTGGCCGGTCCGCCGGCGATGCCGACCACGCGCAGGCCGAGGATCTTGCCGAGCTGGCCCACGGTCTGCCCGACGGCGCCGGCCGCGCCGCTGACCACCAGCGTCTCGCCGGCCTGCGGCAGGCCCACGTCCTTGAGGCCGAAGTAGGCGGTCATGCCGGGCATGCCCAGCACGTTGAGCCACTGGGTCAGCGTGCCCAGGCGCAGGTCGATCTTGTTCAGGCCGGCGCGCTTGAAGTCGGCCGGGCCGAAGGCCGCATGGGTCTGCACGCCCAGGCTGCCGGCGACGGCGTCGCCCACCGCGAAGGCGGGATTCTTCGAGGCCACCACGCGGCCCACGCCACCGGCACGCATGACCTCGCCGATGCCCACCGGCGGGATATAGGACTTGCCTTCGTTCATCCAGCCGCGCATCGCGGGGTCGAGCGAGAGCGCCAGCGTCTGCACGACGATCCCGCCATCCTGCGGCTCGGCCACCGGCGCCTCGGTGAACTGCCAGTTGGCCATCGTGGGCAGGCCGACCGGGCGGGCGGCAAGGCGGACTTGGTGCGAGATGACGGTGCTCATGCGGGGCTCCTGCAGGGATAGGGTTGTCGGCGCGATGCTAGGCGCGGCTTTGGCGTGTTGCAGTCACCCTGGTGTCACTGGGAGGGTTTTTTGTTGTTGGGTGAGGTTGGGTTCTTGCAAGGCTGCGAGCGGGCCGGGCTGCGGCGGGGGCGCTGCAGACTTGGCCTCGCC
>CBIHRS010000082.1:0-17018 GCA_966212505.1 uncultured bacterium | reverse complement strand
TCAACGGCTTCTACGCGGTGGGCGAGTGCTCGTGCGTGAGCGTGCACGGCGCCAATCGCCTGGGCACCAACTCGCTGCTCGACCTGCTGGTGTTCGGTCGCGCGGCCGGCAACCACATCGTCGACTACAACCTGAAGAACAAGGCACACAAGCCGCTGCCGGCCGATGCGGCCGACCGCTCGCTGGAGCGCCTGGCGCGGCTCGACAGCGCGTCGTCGGGTGAATACGCCCAGGCCGTGGCCAACGACATCCGCTCGAGCATGCAGAAGCATGCCGGCGTGTTCCGCACCCAGGCCATGCTCGACGAAGGCGTGCAGCAGATCGCCGCGCTGCGCGAGCGCGTGAAGTCCATCGGCCTGAAGGACAAGTCCAAGGTCTTCAACACCGCCCGCATCGAGGCGCTCGAGGTCGAGAACCTGATCGAGGCCGCGCAGGCCACCATCACCTCGGCTGCGGCGCGCAAGGAAAGCCGCGGCGCCCACACGGTGAACGACTACGCCGACAGCCCCGAATTCCCGAACGGCCGCAACGACAAGGAATGGCTGAAGCACACCCTGTGGTTCAGCGAGGGCAACCGCCTCGAGTACAAGCCGGTCAACATGAAGCCGATGACGGTGGATTCCATCCCCCCGAAGGTCCGCTCGTTCTAAGCAGGAAGAACACTCCATGTCGCAAAAGCGCACATTCCAGATCTACCGCTACGACCCCGACAAGGACGAGAAGCCGTACATGCAGACCCTCGAGGTCGAACTCGAAGGTTCCGAGCGCATGCTGCTCGACGTGCTGCTCAAGCTGAAGGAGATCGACCCCACGCTGTCGTATCGCCGCTCCTGCCGCGAAGGCGTCTGCGGTTCCGATGCGATGAACATCAACGGCAAGAACGGCCTGGCATGTCTGACCAACATGCGCACGCTGCCCGAGAAGGTGGTGTTGAAGCCGCTGCCCGGCCTGCCCGTGGTGCGTGACCTGATCGTCGACATGACGCACTTCTTCACGCAGTACCACTCGATCAAGCCGTACCTGGTGAACGACACGCCCGCGCCTGAGAAGGAGCGCCTGCAGTCGCCCGAGGAGCGCGACGAGCTCAACGGCCTGTACGAGTGCATCCTCTGCGCGAGCTGCTCGACCAGCTGCCCCAGCTTCTGGTGGAACCCCGACAAGTTCGTCGGCCCCGCCGGCCTGCTGCAGGCCTACCGCTTCATCGCCGACAGCCGCGACCAGGCCACCAACGAGCGCCTCGACAACCTCGAGGACCCGTATCGCCTGTTCCGCTGCCACACCATCATGAACTGCGTCGATGTCTGCCCCAAGGGCCTGAACCCCACCAAGGCGATCGGCAAGATCAAGGAATTGATGGTCCGCCGCGCGGTCTGAGGACCACGCTCGTACCCGGGTTTAGACGCGATGTTCAGCCTCCCGAAAGCCAATTGATGGACACTGCGCTGGACCCCCGTCGATTGAGCAAGCTCAGGTGGCGCTGCCGCCGGGGCCTGCTCGAGAACGATCTGTTCATCGAGCGCTTCTTCGAGCGCCACGAGGCCACGCTCACCGAGCCTCAGGCGCAGGCGCTGGAAGCCTTGATGGACCTTTCGGACAACGACCTGCTGGATCTCCTGCTCGCCCGCCGCGAACCCGCTGGCGAGCTCGACCGGCCCGATGTCCGCGAGCTGCTGGGATTGATCAGAACACCCGCCGGGAGCCGCTGACGCGCCCGCCGGCCAAGAAGGTTTGATGCTTAGAAAGGAACTGCGATGACGCCATCTGATGTCAAGGCCACCCTGTCGTTCTCCGACGGCAGCCCGAACATGGAGCTGCCGATCTACAAGGGCACGATCGGCCCGGATGTGATCGACATCCGCAAGCTCTACGCTCAAACCGGCAAGTTCACCTACGACCCCGGCTTCCTGTCGACCGCTTCGTGCAACTCGACCATCACCTACATCGATGGCGACAAGGGCGAGCTGCTGTATCGCGGCTACCCGATCGAGCAGCTGGCGGTGAACTGCGACTTCCTCGAGACCTGCCACCTGCTGCTGTACGGAGACCTGCCCAACGAACAGGGCAAGAAGGACTTCGTCAGCCGTGTGACCAACCACACGATGGTCAACGAGCAGATGCAGTTCTTCCTGCGCGGCTTCCGCCGCGATGCCCACCCGATGGCGGTGATGACCGGCCTGGTGGGCGCGCTGTCGGCCTTCTATCACGACAGCACCGACATCAATAATCCCGAGCACCGCGAGATCGCGGCGATCCGCCTGATCGCCAAGATGCCGACGCTGGTGGCGATGGCGTACAAGTACAGCATGGGCCAGCCGTACATGTACCCGAAGAACAAGCTGAGCTACACCGCGAACTTCATGCACATGATGTTCGCCACTCCGTGCGAGGAATACGAGCCCAACGACGTGCTGGTGCGCGCGATGGACCGCATCTTCATCCTGCACGCCGACCACGAGCAGAACGCCTCCACCTCCACGGTGCGCCTGTGCGGCTCGTCGGGCACCAACCCGTTCGCGGCCATCGCGGCCGGCGTGGCCTGCCTGTGGGGTCCGGCGCACGGTGGCGCCAACGAGGCGGCGCTGAACATGCTGGAAGACATCCAGAAGAACGGCGGCGTCGAGAAGATCGGCGAGTTCATCAAGCAGGTGAAGGACAAGAACTCCGGCATCAAGCTGATGGGCTTCGGCCACCGGGTCTACAAGAACTACGACCCGCGCGCCAAGCTGATGCGCGAAACCTGCCACGAGGTGCTCACCGCGCTGGGCCTGGGGAACGACCCGCTGTTCAAGCTGGCGATGGCGCTCGAGAAGATCGCGCTGGAAGACGAGTACTTCGTCGCCCGCAAGCTCTACCCGAACGTCGACTTCTACTCCGGCATCGTGCAGCGCGCGATCGGCATCCCGGTCAGCCTGTTCACCGCGATCTTCGCGCTGGCCCGCACGGTCGGCTGGATCGCCCAGCTCAACGAGATGATCGGTGATCCCGAGTACAAGATCGGCCGTCCGCGCCAGCTGTACGTCGGCGCCACCAAGCGCGACGTCAAGCCGATCGGCCAGCGCTGATCCGCGCAATGCGCACCTAGAAACGGGGCCTTCGGGCCCCGTTTGTCTTTCAGCTGCTGGCAGCGGCGAGCCCGTTTTCGAAGTGCGCCCGCATCAGCTGCTGCGCCTTCTTCGCGTCGCGGGCTTCCAGTGCCACCATCACCGCGCGGTGCTCTTCGAGCGATTCGGCCAGCCGTCCGGCCTTGAACAGCGAGTGGTGGCGGTTGAGCTTCATCATCTTGCGCAGGTCTTCGATGATCTGCGTGCGCCAGCGGTTGCCGGCGATCTCGAGCAGGCGCATGTGGAAGCGCTCGTTGGTGATGAAGAAGGCTTCGCGCTGCTTCACCTGCTTCTCGAGCTTGTCGTGCAGCGCGCGCAGCTCGGTGATCTGTTCATCGCTCGCGTGCCGGGCCACCTCGCCGGCGGCGTCGCTCTCCAGCACGGCCAGCAGGTGATAGACCTGCGACACGTCCTGCGCCGACATCTCGGTGACATAGGCGCCGCGGCGCAGCTTCATCGTCACCAGGCCCTCGACCGCCAGCACCTTCAGCGCCTCGCGCATCGGCGTGCGGCTGATGCCGTATTCGGCCGCCAGGCGCTGCTCGTCGATCCAGCTGCCGGGCTCCAGCTCGCGGTTGAAGATCTTCTGGCGCAGGCGCTCCGCCACCTCGAGGTAGAGCGCGCGGGGCGGCAGCAGGGCGGAGGATGAGGCTTGTGCGGCAGGCACTTCGGTAGATTTACGTATTCTGGATTTTGAATTATGCATTCAGGTATCATGGCCGGCAAGTTGAGGAGATCCCATGTCTGTGCCCGCCAACGAGTTCGCTCCCGCCTCTCTCGCCCAGTGGGAGAAGGCCGCTGCCAAGTCTGCGCCCGGGGGCGATGTGTCGGCCCTGAACTGGGTGACGCCCGAAGGCATCACCGTGAAGCCGCTGTATACGGCGGCTGATACCGCCGGCCTGCCGTATGCCGACACGCTGCCGGGCTTCGAGCCCTTCGTGCGCGGGCCGCAGGCCACGATGTATGCGGTGCGGCCGTGGACCATCCGCCAGTACGCCGGCTTCTCCACCGCCGAGGAGTCGAACGCGTTCTACCGCAAGGCCTTGGCTGCCGGCGGGCAGGGCGTGTCGGTGGCCTTCGACCTGGCCACGCACCGCGGTTACGACAGCGACCACCCGCGCGTGACCGGCGATGTCGGCAAGGCCGGTGTGGCGATCGATTCGGTCGAGGACATGAAGATCCTGTTCGACGGCATTCCGCTCGACAAGGTCAGTGTCAGCATGACGATGAACGGCGCGGTGCTGCCGGTGCTGGCGGGCTATGTGGTGGCTGCCGAGGAGCAGGGCGTGCCGCAGGACAAGTTGAGCGGCACCATCCAGAACGACATCCTCAAGGAGTTCATGGTCCGCAACACCTACATCTATCCGCCCGGGCCCTCGATGCGGATCATTGCGGACATCATCGAGTACACGGCGCAGAAGATGCCGAAGTTCAACTCGATCAGCATCTCCGGCTACCACATGCAGGAAGCGGGCGCCAACCAGGCGCTGGAGCTGGCCTTCACGCTGGCCGATGGCAAGGAGTACGTGAAGACGGCGCTGGCCAAGGGGCTCGATGTGGACGAGTTCGCCGGCCGTCTGAGCTTCTTCTGGGCGATCGGGATGAATTTCTATCTCGAGATCGCCAAGATGCGCGCAGCACGCTTGCTGTGGTGCCGCGTCATGAAGGGCTTCAACGCGAAGAACCCAAAGAGCCTGATGCTGCGCACGCATGGCCAGACCTCGGGCTGGAGCCTCACCGAGCAGGATCCCTACAACAACATCGTGCGCACCACGATCGAGGCGATGGCCGCGGTGTTCGGCGGCACGCAGAGCCTGCACACCAACAGCTTCGACGAGGCGATCGCGCTGCCCACCGAGTTCAGCGCGCGCATCGCCCGCAACACGCAGCTGATCATCCAGGAAGAGACGCACATCACCAACGTGGTCGACCCGTGGGCCGGCTCCTACCTGATGGAGAAGCTCACGCAGGACATGGCCGACCAGGCCTGGGCCATCATCGAAGAGGTCGAGGCCATGGGCGGCATGACCAAGGCGGTGGATTCGGGCTGGGCCAAGCTGAAGATCGAGGCCAGCGCGGCCGAGAAGCAGGCGCGCATCGACTCGGGCAAGGACGTGATCGTCGGCGTCAACAAGTACCGCCTGGCCAAGGAAGACCCGGTCGACATCCTCGAGGTCGACAACGTCAAGGTCCGCGAGCAGCAGATTGCCCGCCTGCAGAAGATCAAGGCCACGCGTGATGCGGGCAAGGTGCAGGCGGCCTTGCAGGCGCTGACCGACTGCGCACAATCGGGCCAGGGCAACCTGCTCGACCTCAGCATCCAGGCCATCCGCCTGCGGGCCACGGTGGGCGAGGTGAGCGATGCGCTCGAAAAGGTCTTCGGCCGCCATCGGGCCGATATTCAAAAGGTGACCGGTGTGTATGCAGCCGCCTACGATTCCGCCGAAGGCTGGGAGAAGCTGAAGGGCGAGATCGCCGCCTTTGCCGAGGAGCAGGGCCGCCGCCCGCGCGTGATGATCGCGAAGCTCGGGCAGGACGGCCACGACCGTGGCGCCAAGGTGGTGGCCACCGCATTCGCCGACCTCGGCTTCGACGTCGACATGGGCCCGCTGTTCCAGACGCCCGAGGAATGCGCGCGCCAGGCGATCGAGAACGATGTGCATGCGGTGGGCATCAGCACGCTGGCCGCCGGCCACAAGACGCTGGTGCCGGCCATCATCGAGGAACTGAAGAAGCAGGGTGCCGACGACATCATCGTGTTCGTTGGCGGGGTGATCCCGCAGCAGGACTACGGCTTCCTGTACGACGCCGGCGTCAAGGGCATCTACGGCCCCGGCACGCCGATTCCTGCGAGCGCGAAGGACGTGCTCGAGCAGATCCGCAAGGTCCACGCCTGATCGTGCTGCCTGCCGCTGATCAGGCGCTGGTCGATGGCGTGCGGGGCGCGCCCGGCCCGGTGCAGCGCCGTGCGGTCGCCAAGACGATCACGCTGCTCGAATCGACGCGTGCCGACCATCGCGCCCGCGCCGACGACGTGCTCAACGCGCTGCTGCCAGGCACCGGCCGCTCGCTGCGGCTGGGCATCTCCGGCGTGCCCGGGGTCGGCAAGAGCACCTTCATCGAAGCGTTGGGCCTGTACCTGATAGCCAAGGGCCATCGTGTGGCGGTGCTGGCGGTGGATCCGTCGTCCAGCGTCTCGGGCGGCTCCATCCTCGGCGACAAGACGCGCATGGAGCGCCTGTCGACGATGGAGCAGGCCTACATCCGCCCCAGCCCGAGCAGCGGCACGCTGGGCGGCGTGGCCGAGAAGACGCGCGAGGCGATGCTGGTCTGCGAAGCCGCGGGCCACGACATTGTGATTGTCGAGACAGTGGGCGTGGGCCAGAGCGAGACCGCGGTGGCCGGTATGACCGACATGTTCGTGCTGCTGCAATTGCCGAATGCGGGCGACGACCTGCAGGCCATCAAGAAGGGCGTGATGGAGCTGGCCGACCTGGTGGTGATCAACAAGGCCGACATCGACGAAGCCGCCGCTACGCGAGCCCGGGCGCAGATCACCAGCGCGCTGCGCCTGTTGGGCCAGCATGGTGGTCACGAGCGTTCGCCGGGCCGCCCCAAGGACGCGAGCGCCCCCTTGGGGGGCAGCGAGCAAAGCGAGCGTGGGGGCACCATGCCTCATGCACAGCATGACGAGCACCTGTGGCATCCGCGGGTGCTGCAGCTCTCGGCGCTGAAGGCGCAGGGGCTCGACGACTTCTGGCACGCCGTGTGCCACTTCAAGCGGCTGCAGACGGCCAGCGGCGCGCTCGACGAGCGCCGCCGCCAGCAGGACCAGGCCTGGATGTGGGAACGCATCGATGCCGGGCTGAAGCAGCGTTTCCGCCAGCATCCGGCCGTCAGGGCCGCGCTGTCCGAATTGAGCGCCGACGTGCGCGCCGGCCGCATCGCGGCCTCGGTGGCCGCGCGGCGGCTGCTCGACCTATTCCATTGAGGAGAACGACTCATGCACGACATCCAGCAGATGCTCGAGGAGAAGCGCGCCAAGGCGCGGCTCGGCGGCGGGCAGAAGCGCATCGATGCGCAGCACGCCAAGGGCAAGCTCACGGCGCGCGAGCGGCTCGAGCTGCTGCTCGACGAGGGCACCTTTGAAGAATGGGACATGTTCGTCGAGCACCGCTGCGCCGACTTCGGCATGGCCGACAACAAGGTGCCGGGCGACGGCGTGGTCACCGGCTACGGCATGATCAACGGCCGCCTGGTGTTCGTGTTCAGCCAGGACTTCACGGTGTTCGGCGGCGCGCTGAGCGAAGCCCATGCCGAGAAGATCTGCAAGATCATGGACCAGGCGATGAAGGTCGGCGCGCCGGTCATCGGCCTCAACGATTCGGGCGGCGCGCGCATCCAGGAGGGCGTGGCCTCGCTCGGCGGCTATGCCGACGTGTTCCAGCGCAACGTGATGGCCTCGGGCGTGATCCCGCAGATCAGCCTGATCATGGGCCCCTGCGCCGGCGGCGCGGTGTATTCGCCGGCCATGACCGACTTCATCTTCATGGTGAAGGACAGCTCCTACATGTTCGTCACCGGCCCTGAGGTGGTGAAGACGGTGACGCACGAGGAGGTTACGGCCGAGGAACTCGGCGGCGCCGGCACGCACACCACGCGCTCCGGCGTGGCCGACCTCGCGTTCGAGAACGACGTGGAAGCGATCCAGATGCTCCGGCGCTTCTTCAACTACCTGCCGCTCAACAACAAGGAGAAGGCGCCGGTGCGCTCCACCGGCGACCGCGCCGACCGGCTCGACCATTCGCTCGACACGCTGGTGCCCGACAACCCGAACAAGCCCTATGACATCAAGGAGCTGATCCACAAGGTGGTGGACGACGGCGATTTCTTCGAGCTGCAGCCCGACTACGCGAAGAACATCGTCATCGGCTTCGGCCGCATGGAGGGCCAGAGCGTGGGCATCGTCGCCAACAACCCGATGGTGCTGGCCGGATGCCTCGACATCAAGAGCAGCATCAAGGCCGCGCGCTTCGTGCGCTTCTGCGATGCCTTCAACATCCCGGTGGTCACCTTCGTCGACGTGCCGGGCTTCATGCCGGGCACCAGCCAGGAATACGGCGGCATCATCAAGCACGGTGCCAAGCTGCTCTATGCCTATGCCGAATGCACGGTGCCCAAGATCACGGTGATCACCCGCAAGGCGTATGGCGGCGCCTACGACGTGATGGCCTCCAAGCACCTGCGCGGCGACGTCAACTTCGCCTGGCCCAACGCCGAGATCGCGGTGATGGGCGCCAAGGGCGCGGTCGAGATCATCTTCCGCGAGGACAAGGGCGATCCGCAGAAGCTGGCCGCGCGCGAGGCCGAGTACAAGGCCCGCTTCGCCAACCCCTTCGTGGCCGGCGCCCGTGGCTTCATCGACGACGTGATCCAGCCGCACGAAACCCGCAAGCGCATCTGCCGCTCGCTGGTGATGCTGCGCGACAAGCAGCTCGAGAACCCGTGGCGCAAGCACGGCAACATCCCTCTGTGAAGGCGGCCGCACCATGTTCAAGAAGATCCTGATTGCCAACCGCGGCGAGATCGCCTGTCGCGTGATCAAGACCGCGAAGAAGCTGGGCATCGCCACGGTGGCGGTGTATTCCGAAGCCGACAGGGACGCGCGCCATGTCGAGCTGGCCGACGAGGCCGTGTGCATCGGCCCCGCGCCCAGCCGCGAAAGCTATCTGCAGGCCGACAAGATCATCGCCGCCTGCAAGCAGACGGGCGCCGAGGCGCTGCACCCGGGCTACGGCTTCCTGTCGGAGAACGAGGAGTTCGCCAGGCGCGTCGAGGAAGAGGGCATCGTCTTCATCGGCCCCAAGCACTACTCGATCGCGGCGATGGGCGACAAGATCGCCTCGAAGAAGCTGGCCAACGAGGCCAGGGTCAACACCATCCCCGGCTACAACGATGCGATCGAATCGCCCGAGCAGGCCGTCAAGATCGCCCGGGACATCGGCTACCCGGTGATGATCAAGGCCAGCGCCGGCGGCGGCGGCAAGGGCCTGCGCGTGGCCTTCAACGACAAGGAGGCCTTCGATGGTTTCTCGTCGTGCCGCAACGAGGCGCGCAACAGCTTCGGCGACGACCGCGTGTTCATCGAGAAGTTCGTCGAGGAGCCGCGCCACATCGAGATCCAGGTGCTGGGCGATGCCCATGGCAACGTGGTGTACCTGCACGAGCGCGAATGCTCCATCCAGCGCCGCCATCAAAAGGTGATCGAAGAGGCGCCGTCGCCTTTCATCAGCGACGCCACGCGCAAGGCCATGGGCGCGCAGGCCGTGGCGCTGGCCAAGGCTGTGAAGTACCAGAGCGCGGGCACGGTGGAGTTCGTGGTCGGCAAGGACCAGAGCTTCTACTTCCTGGAGATGAACACCCGCCTGCAGGTGGAGCATCCGGTCACCGAATGCATCACCGGTCTCGACCTCGTGGAGCTGATGATCCGCGTGGCCGCCGGCGAGAAGCTGCCGTTCACGCAGGAGCAGATCCCGCGCCGCGGCTGGGCGATCGAGTGCCGCATCAATGCGGAGGATCCGTTCCGCAACTTCCTGCCGTCCACCGGCCGGCTGGTCAAGTATCAGCCGCCGCATCCCACGATGGAGGCGGCGATGCCGGTGCCCGAGGGCGGCGGCGTGCGGGTGGACACCGGCGTGTACGAGGGCGGCGAGATCCCGATGTACTACGACTCGATGATCGCCAAGCTGATCGTGCACGGCCTCGACCGCGACGACGCGATCGCGAAGATGCGCGAGGCGCTCAACGCCTTCATCATCCGCGGCATCTCGAGCAACATCCCGTTCCAGTCGGCGCTGCTGGCGCATCCGAAGTTCGTGGCCGGGCAGTTCAACACCGGCTTCATCGCCGAGCACTACGGCAAGGGCTTCCGCGCCGAGGATGTGCCGCACGACGATCCCGACCTGCTGGTGGCGCTGGCTGCCGCGGCCAACCGCCGCTACCTCGAGCGGGCGGCGGGCATCAGCGGCCAATTGCCGGGCCACGGCGTGCAGATCGGTGAAGACTACGTGGTGCTGGTCAAGGGCCAGGCCGGGCAGCACACCGAGCGGCCGGTCAAGGTCACGCAGAACGGCGCGCTGGTCGTCACGGTGGGCAGCAAGCGCTACGAGCTGGCGAAGGACTGGCGCTTCGGCACCATCCGCGCTACAGGCACCTTCAACGGCCAGCGCTTCACGGCGCAGATCGAGCGCCATGGCGTGTGGATCCGCGTGCAGCACAACGGCTCGGCCATCGATGCGATGGTGCTGTCGCCTCGCGCGGCCGAGCTCGCGAAGCTGATGCCCTACAAGGCACCGCCCGACACCAGCAAGCTGCTGCTGTCGCCGATGCCCGGCCTGCTGGTCGACGTGGCGGTGGCGGTCGGCCAGCCGGTGCAGGCCGGCGAGCGCTTGGCCACCGTGGAGGCGATGAAGATGGAGAACATCCTCACCGCCACGCAGGACGGCGTGGTGAAGGAGATCCTCGCGAAGAAGGGCGAGAGCCTCGCGGTCGATCAACCCATCCTGAGCTTCCAATGAGTGCGCCCAAACCGTTCCGCATCCTCGGCATCCAGCAGATCGCGATCGGAGGCCCCGACAAGCAGAAGCTGAAGGCCTTGTGGGTCGACATGCTGGGCCTGTCGGTCAAGAGCACCTTCGTCTCCGAGCGCGAGAACGTGGATGAGGACATCTGCGCGCTGGGGCACGGGCCGCATGCGGTCGAGGTCGACCTGATGCAGCCGCTCGATCCCGAGAAGAAGCCGGCGGTGCATGCCACGCCGCTCAACCACGTGGGCCTGTGGGTCGACGACCTGCCGAAGGCCGTGGAATGGATGACCGCGAATGGCGTGCGCTTCGCCCCCGGCGGCATTCGCAAGGGCGCGGCGGGCCACGACATCTGCTTCATCCATCCCAAGGGCAACGACGAATTCCCGCTGGGCGGCGAGGGCGTGCTGATCGAGCTGGTGCAGGCGCCGCCGGAGGTCATCACGGCGCTGGGCTAGGGCCTGTTAACGCCATTGGAGGGCTCACGCTCGGCAAACAGGGAGCGCAGGCCTAGGCGCCGGCGAGGCGGTGTGCTCACTGCACACAACGAGTCGGCAACAACGGTATGCGCTCCCTGTTCCCCGAGCCCGAAGGGTGATCCCAGGAAACGGGCGCCCTCCGCGTTGCAAATGCTCGCCGGGGATCGACCCCGGCTGTGCTTCGCGCCTTGATGGCGCCCGTTTCCTGGACCACGTGAGCCCTCCAATGGCGTTAACAGGCCCTAAAGGATTCGCGCCCGGCGAAGGCTTGGTTCACAATCACCTAAACACGGCGGTCTCCGCGAAGGCTACCGTATGGCCTGCGAGGTGCATGCGGTTGGGGCTTACCGGCTCCGAGCCGCGCGGACCGGTCTCCACGTTCACCGATGTGAGAGACAGGCTCCGGTCAGGCACCTCGCTCCCCTTGAGCCCAGCCTCGCGCCATGCGCTTCGACCTCGTCACCCTCAACCTCGTGCTCGCCATCGCCGAGACGCGCAGCATCACGCGCGGGGCGGAGCGTGAGCACCTGGCGCTGGCGGCGGCGAGCAAGCGGCTCTCCGACCTCGAAACCCGCCTGGGCGTCAGCCTGTTCGAGCGCCGCGCCCGCGGCGTCGAGCCCACCGAGGCCGGCCGCGCGCTGGTGCGCCACATCCGCTCGCTCAACGCATCGCTGCATGCGCTGGAGAGCGAGGTCGTCGAGTTCTCGCGCGGCGTCAAGGGCCACCTGCGCATCGTCGCCAACGTCTCGGCGATCGCCGACTGCCTGCCGCCCGATCTGGCCGCGTTTTCGCGCGCCCATCCGCTGATCCGCATCAGCCTCGAAGACCAGACCAGCGCCGAGGTGCAGGCCTCGGTGGCCGAAGGCCGGGCGGATGTCGGCATCTTCGTGCCGCCGCTGCTCGAGACCCGGCTCACCACCTGGCACTACGCCAGCGGGCAGCTGTCGGCCATGGTGCCGCTGGAGCATCCGCTGGCCGAGCGCGAGCAGGTGGCCTTCGACGATCTGCTCGACTACGACGTGGTCGGTCTGCAGAGCGGGGCCGCGGTGCAGGAGCAGCTGCAGCAGTTCGCGATGGCGCGGGGCCGCACGCTCAAGGCGCGGCTGCAGGTGCGCGGCTTCGATGCGATCGCGCAGCTGGTGGAGGCCGGCCTGGGCGTGGCAGTGCTGCCGACCAAGGTGGTCGAGCGCTTCAGCAAGCTGTTCCGCATCAGGCGCCTGCCGCTGACCGAAGACTGGGCCGATCGGGAGTACCTGCTGGCCGTGCGCACGCAGGAAGTCCTGCCCACCGTCGTCAAGCGGTTCGTCGAGGCTTTGTGCCCGCAGCCCGCCTCCGAATCGAGTGACAATTCCATCCTTCAACCGAAGTAAGCCATGACCGGACGCACCCTCTACGACAAGATCTGGGACGAGCACGTCGTCCACACCGAGGAGGACGGCACCTCCGTTCTCTACATCGACCGCCATCTGGTCCATGAGGTGACGAGTCCTCAGGCATTCGAGGGCCTCCGCCTGGCGGGCCGCAAGGTCTGGCGCGTGAGTTCCATCGTCGCGACCGCCGACCACAACACGCCGACCACGCACTGGGAGCGCGGCTACGACGGCATTGCCGACCCCATCTCCAAGCAGCAGATCAGCACGCTCGACACCAACATCAAGGCGTTCGGTTCGGCGGCCTACTTCCCGTTCCTCGACAAGCGCCAGGGCATCGTCCACGTGATCGGCCCCGAGCAAGGCGCCACGCTGCCGGGCATGACGGTGGTCTGCGGCGATTCGCACACCTCCACGCACGGTGCCTTCGGCGCGCTGGCCCATGGCATCGGCACCAGCGAGGTCGAGCACGTGCTCGCCACGCAGACGCTGCTGGCCAAGAAGGCCAAGAACATGCTGGTCAAGGTGGAAGGCACGCTCGCCAAGGGCTGCAGCGCCAAGGACATCGTGCTCGCCATCATCGGCCGCATCGGCACCGCCGGTGGCACCGGCTACACCATCGAGTTCGGCGGCAGCGCGATCCGCGCGCTGAGCATGGAAGGCCGCATGACGGTGTGCAACATGGCGATCGAGGCCGGCGCCCGCGCGGGCCTGGTCGCAGTGGACGACACCACGCTCAACTACGTGAAGGGGCGCCCGTTCACGCCCAGCGGCGTCGAATGGGACCAGGCCGTGGCCTACTGGCGCACGCTGCACTCCGACCCCGATGCCAAGTGGGATGCGGTGGTCGAGCTCGATGCCGCGCAGATCCGTCCGCAGGTCACCTGGGGCACCTCGCCCGAGATGGTGCTGTCGATCGAAGACCGCGTGCCCGATCCCGACAAGGAAAAGGACCCGAACAAGCGCAGCGCGATCGAACGCGCGTTGCAGTACATGGCGCTGGAGCCCAACAAGCCGCTGGCCGACGTGCGCATCGACAAGGTCTTCATCGGCTCCTGCACCAACAGCCGCATCGAAGACCTGCGCGAAGCCGCTGCCGTGGTGCGCCGCGTGGGCGGCCGCATCGCGGCCAACGTCAAGCAGGCGCTGGTGGTGCCGGGCTCCGGCCTGGTCAAGCAGCAGGCCGAGCGCGAAGGCCTCGACCAGGTCTTCAAGGCCGCCGGCTTCGAATGGCGCGAACCGGGCTGCTCGATGTGCCTGGCGATGAACGCCGACCGGCTGGAGCCGGGCGAGCGCTGCGCCTCCACCAGCAACCGCAATTTCGAAGGCCGCCAGGGCGCCGGCGGCCGCACCCACCTCGTGAGCCCGGCCATGGCCGCGGCCGCCGCGATGGAAGGCCATTTCGTGGATGTGCGCCGCATCGCCTAGGAGGGCGTCATGAAGAAGCTGCTTTTGGTTCTCGCGGTCTGCGCTTGCGTGGCCGGCTGCAACACGATCAAGGGCATGGGTCAGGACATCAAGACCGCCGGCGAGAAGATCGAAGACGCCGCGGCCAAGAAGAAGTAGGGGCATCACGATGCAGAAGTTCACCGTCCACAAGGGGCTGGTCGCGCCGATCGACCGCGAGAACGTCGACACCGACGCCATCATCCCCAAGCAGTTCCTCAAGTCGATCAAGCGCTCGGGCTTCGGCCCCAACCTGTTCGACGAGTGGCGCTACCTTGACCACGGCGAGCCGGGCCAGGATCCGGCCTCGCGCAAGCCCAATCCCGATTTCGCGCTGAACCAGCCGCGCTACCAGGGCGCCTCGATCCTGCTGGCGCGCAAGAACTTCGGCTGCGGCTCCAGCCGCGAGCATGCGCCCTGGGCGATCGAGCAGTACGGCTTCCGCGCGCTCATCGCGCCCAGCTACGCCGACATCTTCTTCAACAACTGCTTCAAGAACGGCCTGCTGCCGATCGTGCTGCCCGAGCACGAGGTGGCGAAGCTGTTCGACGAGCTCTACGCCTTCACCGGCTACCAGCTCGAGATCGACCTCGACCGGCAGGTGGTGGTCAAGCCCGACGGCACCGCGCTGCCGTTCGAGGTGCAGCCCTTCCGCAAGTACTGCCTGCTCAACGGCTTCGACGACATCGGCCTCACGTTGCGTCATGCCGACAAGATCAAGGCCTACGAGGCCGAGCGCCTGGCGCAGAAGCCCTGGCTGAACCAGCGGCTGCCCGGTTGAACGTGCCGTGCTGAAGCGCTGGTTCCATCGCGTGGTGCTGGCCCGCTTGTGGGCCACCTACCTCTGCCTCGGGATCAGCTTCTTCCTGTTCGGCGCGGGCACGCTCAACATCGTCTACCTGCTGCGCGCCAACACCGACCTGCTGTGGACCCACGGCTGGCAGGCGGTGATGGACGGCGGGCTGCAGCAGCTGGCCGAACTGCTCTTGACCGGCTATCTCTCGATGGCCGCCTACATCGTTTTCAAGGCCTGTGAATACAGGCTGGTGAACTGGCTCAAGGAGGAGCCCAGACCATGAAGATCGCGATTCTGCCGGGCGACGGCATCGGCACCGAGATCGTTGCCGAAGCCGTCAAGGTGCTGAATGTCCTCGACCTGAAGTTCGAGACCGAGACCGCGCTGGTCGGCGGCGCTGCGTACGAGGCCCATGGCCATCCGCTGCCCGAGTCGACCCTCAAGCTGGCCAAGGAGGCCGACGCGGTGCTGTTCGGTGCGGTGGGCGACTGGAAGTACGACAAGCTGGACCGCCCGCTGCGCCCCGAGCAAGCCATCCTCGGCCTGCGCAAGAACCTGCAGCTGTTCGCCAACTTCCGCCCGGCGATCTGCTACGAGCAGCTGACGCACGCCTCCAGCCTCAAGCCCGAGCTGGTGGCCGGGCTGGACATCCTGATCATCCGCGAGCTCACCGGCGACATCTACTTCGGCCAGCCGCGCGGCCGGCGCGAGTCGCCCGACGGCGCGTTCAAGGGCGCGCCCGAGGCCTTCGACACGATGCGTTATTCGCGCCCCGAGATCGAGCGCATCGCCCACGTGGCCTTCCAGGCCGCCCGTAAGCGCAGCAAGAAGGTCACCAGCGTCGACAAGGCCAACGTGCTGGAGACCTTCCAGTTCTGGAAGGACGTGGTCACCGAGGTGCATGCCAAGTATCCCGACGTGGAGCTGGAGCACATGTACGTCGACAACGCGGCCATGCAGCTGGTCAAGGCGCCGAAGAAGTTCGACGTGGTCGTGACCGGCAACATGTTCGGCGACATCCTGTCGGACGAGGCGGCCATGCTCACCGGCTCGATCGGCATGCTGCCTTCGGCCTCGCTGAATTCCGAGAACAAAGGCCTGTACGAGCCCAGCCATGGCAGCGCGCCCGACATCGCCGGCAAGGGAATCGCCAATCCTTTGGCTACAATCCTGTCCGCTGCCATGATGCTCCGCTTCTCCCTCAACCAACCCGAAGCCGCCGCACGGATCGAATCCGCGGTGCAGGACGTGCTCGCGTCCGGCCTTCGCACGGGGGATATCTGGTCGGAAGGCACGACCAAGGTGGGCACGCGCGAGATGGGTGACGCAGTCGTTGCTGCGATTACCAAAACCATTACCAAGAAGAGCTAGCAGCTCCGGTTCGTCTCGCCCCAACACTCCCCAAGGTAGTCCGGCGAACGAGCCGGGGGAAGTGAAGGTTTCCAACCACAGCGGAAGTGAAAGGGCGAACGTGATGAAACTCGTAGGTCTGGTCGGATGGCGCGGAATGGTCGGTTCCGTGCTGATGGACCGCATGCAGCAGGAGGGCGACTTCGCCCTCATCGAGCCGGTGTTCTTCAGCACCAGCAACGCCGGCGGCGCTGCCCCGGCGATGGCCAAGAACGAGGCCAAGCTGAAGGATGCCTATGACATCGAGGCGCTGAAGCGCTGCGAGATCATCATCACCGCGCAGGGCGGCGACTACACCAACGACGTCTTCCCCAAGCTGCGCGCCGCGGGCTGGAACGGCCACTGGATCGACGCCGCCTCGTCGCTGCGCATGAAAGACGACGCGGTCATCATCCTCGACCCCGTCAACCTGCCGGTGATCAAGAACGCGCTGGCCAAGGGCGGCAACAACTGGATCGGCGGCAACTGCACCGTCAGCTGCATGCTGATGGGCGTGGGCGCGCTGTACAAGGCAGGCTTGGTCGAGTGGATGAGCACCCAGACCTACCAGGCCGCCTCGGGCGGTGGCGCGCAGCACATGCGCGAGCTGCTCACGCAGTTCGGCACGCTCAACGCCGAGGTCAAGGCCCTGCTCGACGACCCCAAGAGCGCGATCCTCGAGATCGACCGCAAGATCGTCGAGAAGCAGCGCGCCCTCACCGAGGCCGAGACCGCCAACTTCGGCGTGCCGCTGGGCGGCTCGCTGATCCCCTGGATCGACAAGGACCTGGGCAACGGTGTCTCGCGCGAAGAGTGGAAGGGCATGGCCGAGACCAACAAGATCCTCGGCCAGG
>CBIHRS010000081.1:0-17354 GCA_966212505.1 uncultured bacterium | reverse complement strand
TCGTGGCCGGCCCGCTGTGCGAATCGGGCGACGTGTTCACGCAGGGCGAAGGCGGACTGGTACTGCAGCGTACGCTGCCGCGCGCCGAGGTCGGCGACCTGCTGGTGTTCCACGACGCCGGCGCGTATGGTGCATCGATGTCCTCCAACTACAACAGCCGGCCGCTGATCGCCGAGGTGCTGGTCGATGGCGAGGCCACGCGGCTGATCCGTCGGCGGCAGACGGTGGCGGAGCTCCTGGCACTTGAAGACGTGGAAGGCTGAGACTGCTCACCACCCCGTCGGGCGGCGGAAACGCCGCCACTTGGCGATCGCAAATGACTTGAAGGCTGGTGGTGCGTTGTCGTACGCCTTGTCGACCTTCATCGGACCATCGAAGCGTTCGAAACGGTCGTTCACGACCGCTCCGCGCGGCTCGGTGCCGCCGCGGATCGGGTACTTCCGGCCGTCCTCAACGAGGAAGAGCTTCTCCTCGATGAGATCAACGCCGCCATTGCAGGCTTGGCGGTAGACGAAACTCACCTCGCCGACGCCATTGTGGTCGAGGTCGGTCACCTCGAGCGACGAAGCCTCGAAGAAGCTGATCATGTCGAGGTCGCAGTCGTCGATGCCGTCCTTCACCCGCCACACGGGCTGCAGTGCGGCGCCGTTCACCCGGTAGCCAACCGCCCGCAGCGCAGAGCTCTCGGGCCGGCCATGGCGCAATGTGCGTGCATCGGTGAGCACCGCATAGTTCTCCCCGGTGGCATCGGCCCACGCGACAGCAGCGACAAACTCACCCTCGAGCGGGAGCTCGGCAGGCAACGCCGCCCGCGCCAGCTTTCGATACGCCACATCGGCCGCCGCTGCATTCATTGCAACGCCAAGCACACAGATGGCGAGAAGCAGCGGCCATCGCGCACAAAAGATCTTCTCCATGGCTTCTTGTCCTCCTGAGGCCGCGGACTGTAGCCGCACCGCGGGACGTGATCTATTCGACACCTCAACGTGCCTTGCATCGTCGACCTTTGCCGGTGACACAAATGAAATAGCCAGCGCGACACGCTTGCTCACACTTCGCTCCACAGGCTGCAGATGTTCCATCGGCGGTCTGACCAAAAGGACCACCGGAGACAAGCATGAAGCACTGGCTTTACGGCGCGGCGCTGGCCGCTGCATACGTCTGCACCACCGCCCCGGCGGCTGCGGTCGAACTCAACGTCGGCTGCAGCGGCATCGGCCAGGAGATGGCCTTGTGCAAGTCGGCGGCCGAGCAGTGGGCGCGCAAGACGGGCAACGTGGTGCGTGTCTACGAGACGCCGCCCAATGCGAGCAACCGCCTCAGCTCCTACCGTTTTCTGCTCGATTCGAAGTCGACCTTCCTCGATGTGATCCAGATCGACATCGTGTGGTCGGGCATGCTGGCACCGCACCTGCTCGACATGAAGCCCTACACCAACGGGGCCGAGAAGGCGCACTTCGCCGGCGTGATCAACAACAACATCGTGGGCGGCCGCCTCGTCGCGATGCCATGGTTCACCGATGCGGGCTTGCTCTACTACCGTCGCGACCTGCTCGAGAAATACAAGCTGCCGGTGCCCTCCACCTGGGAGGAACTCACCGCCACCGCCAGGCGCATCCAGGATGCGGAGCGCCTGGCCGGCCATCCCAAGATGTGGGGCTATGTGTGGCAGGGCCGCGCCTACGAAGGCCTGACCTGCAACGCGCTCGAGTGGATCACCGCTTCGGGCGGCGGCACGGTGCTCGACGGCAGCGGCAGCGTGACCATCAACAACCCGCAGGCGGTGAAGGCCGTGCAGATGGCCGCCGGCTGGATCGGCAGCATCAGCCCCAACACGATGCTGCGCTCGATGGAAGAGGATGCGCGCACCGCCTTCCAGGAAGGCAATGCGGTGTTCATGCGCAACTGGCCCTATGCCTGGTCGCTGATGCAATCGGATGCCAGCCCGGTGAAGAGCCGTGTCGGCGTGGCCGCGCTGCCGCACGGCAGCGGCGCCGGCGCGCGCGGTGCCTCCACGCTGGGCGGCCAGCAGCTCGCGATCCCGGCCTACACGCAGCATCCGAAGGAAGCGGCCGACCTCGTGCTCTACATGACCGGCCCCGAGGTGCAGAAGCAGCGCGCGCTGCAGGGCTCGTTCAACCCGACGCTGACCGCGCTGTACCAGGATCCCGAGGTGCGCCACGCGCTGCCCTGGGCCGCACAGCTCTCGGTGGCGCTGGCCGATGCGGTGGCCCGCCCGTCGACGCCGGCCGGCGCCTCATATGAGCGCCTGAGCAATGCCTTCAGCATCGCGGTGAACGACGTGCTGGCGGGCAAGGTCAAGGCCGACGAGTCGCTGCGCCAGCTCGAAGCCGCGCTGGTGCGGATGCGCTACAACGACAACCGCCCGGAGCAGACGGCCTCACTCAAGCAGTAGCGTCGTCGCCCTCTTCTTCCAGCCCGTCGGTCGCACTCGGCCGGCGGGCTTTCGGGTTGTGGGGGTCGAGCTCGTCGGGCACGTGGAGCGAGGGCAGGTCGCCCGGCATGCGGCCCTGGCCGCTCATCGCGGCACGCAGCTGGTACACATAGGCCAGCACCTGCGCCACCGCGGCGAACAGCGCGGCGGGAATCTCGCGATCGATCTCCGCATGCGCATACAGCGCACGCGCCAGCGGCGCGGCCTGCAGCACCGGCACCTTGGCATCGCGCGCCACGTCGCGGATCTTCATCGCCAGCAGGTCGGCGCCCTTGGCCACCACGCGCGGGGCGGCCATGGTCTTGTCGTCGTAGCGCAGCGCCACCGCATAGTGGGTCGGGTTCATCACGACGAGGTCGGCCTTGGGCACCGCGGCCAGCATGCGGCGCTTGACCAGCTCGCGCATGCGCGCCTTCACCTTGGCCTTGACCTCGACGTTGCCCTCGGCGTCCTTGTGTTCCTGCTTCAGTTCCTGGTGGCTCATCTTGAGCCGGCTCTTGTGCAGGTGGCGCTGCAGCGGCACGTCGATCAATGCGAACAGCGCGAGCGCCAGCACCAGCAGCGCCACGCCGCCCTGCAGCGACTGCAACGCATGGGCAAAGGCCGCGGGCAGCGGCATCGCCAGCGCATCGGTGAACTGCGGCAGGTGCGACCGGAGGTACATCGCGCCGATGGTGAGCAGCACGCTGGCCAGCACCACCGCCTTCAGCGTGTCGAGCAGGTGCTGCTTCGAGACGATGCGCTTGATGCCCTCGAACGGATTGAACTTGCCGAAGTTGGGGGCCAGCGGCTTCAGCGTCCAGTTCCAGCCGCCGGTCACGATGCTCGCAACCACCGCCACGCCCATCATCAGGCCACCCAGCGGCAGCACGACCATCAGCATACGGGTGACCAGCGGGCCGAGCCGCTCGGTCATCACCGCCGGGCTTTGGAGCGCGCGCAGGTCGAAGCGCAGCGCATCGGCCACCAGGCTCTGCAGCCAGCCGGCCAGCGTGGGCGCCATCACCACGAGGAAGCCGCCGCAGGCCGCGATGGCCGCGAAATGCGACAGGTCGCGCGAGCGCGCGACCTGGCCTTCGCTGCGCGCCTTGCGCAGCTTTTTCTCTGAGGCGGGTAGGTTGCGATCCGAATCGGCCATGGAGCCGATTCTTCAGCGCGCCGGCCGCAGGCAGCGGCCGGATAAGACCCTGAAAACCGGGTTTAGAAGCCGAGGCTCGCCAGCAGGTCGTCGACCTCGCCCTGGTTCTGGACGACGTCGGTGCGGCCTTCGGGGTTGACCACCGGGCCGTGCAGCACCACTTCCTCGACCTTCTTGGCCTGCTCGGGCGGCGCGGCCTGCACCAGCAGCTTCACGAGGCTGTCTTCAAGGTCGGTGGCCAGCGAGACGACCTTGGCCACCACCTGGCCGGTGAGGTCGTGGAAGTCCTGCGCCATCATGATGTCGGTCAGGTGCTGGTCGATGCGGGCGGTGGAGGCCTCGACATCGCTGACGAAATTGAGCACCGCGCCCGAGGCCACGGCCTTCACCGGATCGGCCACGATCGCCTCGGCGATGCGGCGCGTCTCGGAGGCAATGTGCTCATGGTCGACCTTGGCCTTGTCGACCGAGTTCAGCACCTTGTCGGCGGCTTCGCCGGTCTTCTTGGCGATGTAGCTGAGGCGGCTGCGCGCATCGGGCAGCCCGTCGGCGGCCTGCTGGAGCTTGGGCATCACGCCCAGCTGCTGCAGCGTGTCGTGCAGCTGGCGCGTGATGTGGCCCAGCTGCTGGAAGATTTCTGGTGAAGCCTGGGCCGCCATCTGCGGCGCCAGGTTGGCAAGCTCATCCATCTTCATGTTGTTGTTCCTTCCGGTCAGGCGGTGGCCGCCAGTTTCTGCATGATCTTCTGCACCTTCTCCTCGAGCGTCGCTTTGGTGAAGGGCTTGACGATGTAGCCGGCGGCGCCGCTCTGCGCGGCGAGCACGATGTCTTCCTTGCGGGCTTCGGCGGTCACCATCAGCACCGGCAGGTGCTTCAGGCTGTCGTCGGCCTTGATGGCCTTCAGCAGCTCGAAGCCGTTCATGTTGGGCATGTTGATGTCGCTGACGACGAAGTCGAACTTCTGGGCCTTCAGCATGTTCAGCGCGATGGCGCCGTCTTCGGCCTCGTCGGCGTTGTTGCAGCCCATTTCCTTGAGCAGGCCGCGCACGATCCGGCGCATGGTCGAAAAGTCGTCGACGATCAAAAACTTCAGGTCGGTGGGGTTGCTCATGGCGAAGCGTCCTTCGGGCTTAGGCTTGCGCAGGTTATCGGTTGGCGGCGGTCGAACTTGAGGGCGTCTGCAGCAAAGGCAGCACCGGCAGCTCGATGGCCGAGGCCGCGGGCGCTTCGGCCTCGGCAACCTCGGGGATCTTGTTGAAGAAGCGGTCTTCCGCCTCGCGGTTCATCACGATGATGCTGATGCGCCGGTTGGCCGGGCTCAGCGGGTCGTTCTTGTCGAACAGGTTGCTCGAGGCGAGGCCCTGCACCCGCAGCACGCGGTCGTCCGGCAGGCCGCCGGCCACCAGCTCGCGCCGCGAGGCATTGGCCCGGTCGGCCGAGAGCTCCCAGTTGCTGTAGCCGCGCTCGCCGCCCGGGAAAGGCTGGGCATCGGTGTGGCCTTCGAGCGTCAGCCGGTTGGGCACCTCGCCAAGCACGCTGCCGATTTCGCGCAGCAGTTCACGCATGTAGGGTTTGACGATGGCGCTGCCGCTGTCGAACATCGGCCGGTTCTGCTCGTCGACGATCTGGATGCGCAAGCCGTCGGCCGTCATGTCGAGCCGGATCTGCGAGCTCATCGCGGCCAGCTTGGAGTTGGCCTTGATCTTCTGCTCGACCTTGCTCTGCAGGTCCTTCAGCCGCGCGATCTCGGCGCGGATCTGCTCCTGCTTCAGCGCCTTGAGGTTCACGTGCGCCCGGTCGGCCGCCACTTCGCCGCGCTTGACCTGGCCGGTGGTGCGGGTGAGGTCCTGGCCGCCGCCCTTGATGACGTGCGACGCATCGCCGGCGCCCGAGCCGCTGGACAGCAGCGCGATCTTCAGCGGCGAAGAGAAATAGTCCGCAATGCCCTTCTTGTCGCCCTCGGTGGTGGAGCCGAGCAGCCACATCAGCAGGAAGAAGGCCATCATCGCGGTGACGAAGTCGGCATAGGCGATCTTCCAGGCGCCGCCATGGTGGCCATGGCCGCCCTTCTTGATCTTCTTGACGATGATCGGCTGGAGTTTCTTGCTGTCGCCCGCCATGGCCGCCCCTTACTTCTTGCCCTTGACGTGCTTCTCGAGCTCGCTGAAGGTCGGGCGCTCGGTCGAATACAGCACCTTGCGGCCGAACTCCACCGCCACCTGCGGCGCATAGCCCTGCATGCTGGCCAGCAGCGTGGTCTTGATGCACTGCAGCTCCTTGGAGCTCTCGTCGATCTTCTGCTCCAGCAGGCCGGCCAGCGGCTCGAAGAAGCCGTAGCTCAGCAGGATGCCCAGGAAGGTGCCGACCAGCGCCGAGCCGATCATCTGGCCCAGCACCTGCGGCGGCTGGCCGACCGAGCCCATGGTGTTGACCACGCCCAGCACCGCGGCCACGATGCCGAAGGCCGGCAGGCCGCCGGCCAGGCGCTGCAGCGCAGCCGCCGGCGCATGGGCCTCGTGGTGGTGGGTCTCGATCTCGCTGTCCATCAGCGACTCGATCTCGTGGGCGTTGAGGTTGCCCGAGACCATCATCCGCAGGTAGTCGGTCGTGAACTCCACCACATGGTGGTCGCTGCCGACAGTGCTGTACTTCTGGAACAGCGGCGAGCTGTGCGGCTCCTCCACGTCCTTTTCGATCGACATCAGGCCTTCCTTGCGCGCCTTCTGCAGGATGTCGTAGAGCAGCGCCATCAGCTCCATGTAGCGCGCCTTGGTGTACTTGCTGCCCTTGAAGCACGAGGCCAGCCCGCTGAGCGAGGCCTTGAGCACCTTGGGCTGGTTGTTGGCCACGAAGGCGCCCAACGCCGCACCCATGATGGTGATCATCTCGAACGGCAGCGCATGCAGGACGACGCCGATGTTGCCGCCGTGCGCGACGAACACGCCGAACACGCAACCTAGAGCGACGACCCAGCCGATGATGACGAACATGTGGGGTAGATCCGAATGTGGGCGGCCCCTTCTGGAAAACGGGTGCCTGCCTGGGCCTCTTATCGGCCCGCGTCGAAGTCACTTGAGTGTCGCGGCGGCATGGTTTGTGCGGTCGCCGCATCAAGCCGGTTTTGCCGCCGCTGTTCTGCGCTCGTCACGGTTCGGTCGCGCGCCCGTCCGGCCCAAAGAAAAGCGGACCCACTGAGGGGTCCGCACAAGTAGCACAGGGGTGTGTGCCAGGAGGAGACAAGCAAGAACAAGCTCTACACCTGCTGTATCGGCAGGCGGCGGCCACTCTTGAGCAAAGTTCACGATTGGTTTCATTTCGCCAGAAAAAAAAGCAGACGCCGGGGCGTCTGCCGAACCGATCATCGTCAGGGAGGACGATTCAGGGAGTCTGGCAACCGGCCCACCAGCAGGGAACCGTGTCGCGATAGGGCACCAACGCGTCCCACTTGGGGCTCTCGGCCCGGCTCTTGAAGACGCTCTCCTTCAGGCCCCAGGCACCGCTGCCGCCGGCCCAGTAGGCGTAGTTGAAGGGCGTGAAGAGCTGGTTGCGGTTGTCTTCGGTGCTCTCGGTCCAGTCCTTCATCATCTGGGTGTAGACCGCCTTCATCCGCATGTCGCGGTTGGCCGCGATGTAGAGGTTTTCCCAGCGCTTGTCGGCGAACCAGCGGCGATCGATGTCGCGGTAGGCGTCGGACTTGCTCGTGTCGCCCGATTCGTCGGCACCCCAGATCAGGTGCTGCCCGCCCTCGTAGGTGTAGAGCGGCAGGTTGTACCTGGCGGCCACCTCGGCCTTGTAGTTGCGCATCCACTGTCGCGACTGGCCGAGCGCGCCCCTCACGGCGGCATCCTTGTCGTCGGGGCTGGTGGCGGTGAGGGCGGCCAGCGGCGGGGGATGGTCCGCGTCGGGCGCATACAGCTCGGCGAACAGCTTGTCGAGTTGCTGGTCCATCGGCAGGTTCAGCCAGTGGGACATGATCTCCTCGCGGTAGCGGTGCGAGGAGACGTAGCCGCCGAAGTACGGCGCGAGGCTCACCGCATCGAAGTACTTGCCGCAGGTCTGCCCGCCCAGGTCGACCCTGGCATACGGACACTCGACCTGCTGCTGCGCGACCCAGGTGTTGGCGGCCTGCCCGTTGCTCACGCACTGCACGCGGCCGGATTCGGCGCCGAACTCCGCCTTGACGATCTGGCACAGCTGCACGGCGCGCATGCCGTACCAGCTGTGCATGGCGGTGTAGCTGTCGTCCTTGCTGAGTTTCCACCGCTCGGCGGACTGCTGGCGCATCCACTCGGTGGCCGGGAACTGCCAGTTCCAGGGTTCGTTGCCGAACTCGATGATCAGCTTCGCCTGGGCATTGAGCGAACCCTTGGCCAGCCTGGCCAACTGCCGCGCATAGTTATCGTCCACATGCGGCGGCAGGTTGATCCACGCATCGGCCTGCAGCGTGTTGGCGAGGTTGATCATCACCGACACCGGCACGCCGGCAGGCCCGGTCCAGAACGCATCGGTCTTCAGCGGACGGTCGGCCCACGAGGCCAGCATGGAGCTGTTGGTGCGGCCCCAGTCCATGAAGCGCAGTGCGCGCACACCACCCAGGTCGCGCAGCATCGACGGATGCCAGATCTGGGTGGCCGAGAGCGTTTCCAGGGTGATGTAGTCGCCGGTGCCGTTGGCCACGCAGTCGGCCGCCGACTGCACATACACCCGCCTGGCGTTGCTGCACACGCCGCCCGGCGGGATGACGCGGATGTTGCGCAGGTAGTTGCCCGGCGACGTGGCCTTGATGCGGAGGGTGAAGCCGTCGGTGCCGTTCGTCAGCTTGACCTCGTCACGGCCCTGGGCCACGTGCTTGATGGGGTTTTGTGCCGCCCAGTCGACGATGCCGCCGTACTCCAGCGTGCCATCGCCGTCGTACAACACGGTGTAGGTGCCGGCTGGGTGGGCGCCGCTGTCGCCGCCGAACATGATGGTCGTGGCATACCGGAACTTGACCTCGGTGTTGCCCTTGGCGGGCAGGCTCTTGACCCAGCCGTCGGCGTCGAGGTCGAGCTTGTCTTCCTCGCCGGTGTCCCAGGCGCTATGGTTATCGCTGAAGTCCTTGCAGCCGTCGGCACTGTCGGTGCACGAGGTCAGCCAGGTCTGCGCCCGCTTGAACTGGTCGATGGTCGGGAAATCGGTCGAGAAGTAGTCGAACGAAGGCAGGTTCATGCCCATGCCGCTGAAATGGCGGCCCTGGCCCGCGGCGGCCTCTCCGGCCGCGGCTTGACCGGCGGTACCGGCCAGCGCATGCCGCACGTCATCGCCGAGCTCGGCGTCGGCCGCGGCCGATGTGTCCTGGCTGCTGCCGCCGCCACAGGCTTGCAGCGTGGCGGCGAGCAGCACGGCCCACAGTTTTCGGGGGGTTGGCATCGAGGATCCTCCTGGTGGTCGCTGTAGTGGCCGCGGATTCTGGGCAGGAGGGGCAGGCCCGGCAACGCGATACGGCGCCGTTCAACCCGCCAAATCGCGGGTTGGATGGCGGCATCTCGCAGTTCGAGGTGCTGAAACGCCTGTTCAGCCATGAAAAAACGGGCCCCGAAGGGCCCGTTGAAATGCACAGGGGATGTGCCAGGAGGAGACAAGCAAGCAAGAAATCAGTGCATCAGTGCAGGCACAGCGAGCCGGCCGCCTTGCCCTTGCCGGCACGCGCCGGGGGGTTGCACAGGCCGCACACGAAGTGCTTGGCGATCTCGTGCGGATGCGTCACGAAATGGCCGCCGCACTTGGAGCATTTGGTCATCGTCAGCATGCCGTTGTCGATGAACTTGACCAGGCGCCAGGCGCGGGTCACGGAGAGCAGCGGCTCCAGGCCCTGCGCCTGGGTCTGCTCCATGTAGAGCTGGTAGGCCTTGATCACGGTGTCGATCTCGTCGATCTCGGCGCTCTTGTTCAGGTATTCGTGGATGTTCAGGAACAGGCTGGCATGGATGTTGGGCTGCCAGGTCATGAACCAGTCGGTCGAGAAGGGGAGCTGGCCTTTCGACGGCGACTTGCCCGAGACTTCCTTGTAGAGACGCAGCAGGCGCTCGTAGGAGAGATCCGTTTCCGATTCCAACACCTGCAGGCGGGCACCGAGCTTGATCAGCGTGACGGCGCGTTCGATTTGCTTGGCTTCGGTAAGGATGCTCTTCTGGCGCATGGTGGTCTCTCCTGGTACTGCTAAAGAACGATGGAAATCTTGTTCTGTACGCTGCCGGGTCAGGCGGCTTCTTGATGGCGGCCGGCCATCAGGATCGAGGCGTGCAGGCGGCTGACGCTGTCGTTGGCGGCGCTCTTGCCGTGGCTGGTGAGCAGGCTCCACACGATGTCGTCGTCCATGCGGAAGCGGCACAGCAGCGTGTTGCCGGAGGCGATCTTCATCATCTGGGCCGGGGTCAGCATGCCGATCAGATTGGCGGTTTCTTCCGAGACGCCCAGGCGGTACAGGGCCTGGTCGCGGTCGGCGCGGATGAGGCTCTGGGCCAGCATCAGGTACGACAGGTTGGCTTCGCGGATCTCGGCAAGGATCTGTTCGGTGTTCATGCTGTGGCTCCTAGGGTGTCGGCTGCAGGGGTTGCGTTTCGGTTCAGCGTGGAACGGATTCTGAAGACCGCAACAAACCAGAAACATCAGGCCATTTCCGTCGCTTGAGTCCCGCTTTTTCCGTACCCCCTGTCAGACAAATTCCTACAAGCCTGCCTCCCGGAAGTGCCCGTTCGTGACGGGTTTCACGGGCTGCGAGGTGTCGGAACGTCCACAACTGTGAATTTGTGTGAGCTTTGTCCTCCCCGCGGCGGGGTGGGCCGACACCCTGGGGCAAACCCTTGTACGCCGTCGCTACCGCCGGATCCCCCGGGCTCAACAGGCGCGGTTTTCCGAGCCTTTTCCACCGACCCGGGGAGTGCCCGCCCTCCTACAGTGGCCTTGGTCATTCGCCTGGAAAGGCCCCGCACATGATCCCCAAGACCCTGCACTTCATCTGGGTCGGCGACGAGAGCAAGCGTCCCGACAACTGCATCAACACCTGGGTGCGCCACCATCCCGACTGGACGATCAAGGTCTGGGGCAACGAAGACCTGGCCGGCACCGGCTGGATCAACGCGAAGCACATGCGCGAGATGTCGCGCCGCGAGCTCAACGGCGTGGCCGACCTGATGCGCTGGGAGATCCTCTACAACGAGGGCGGCATCGTGCTCGATGCCGACAGCGTCTGCGTGCGGCCGCTGGAGGACTGGATCCTCGAGAGCGAGTCCTTCGCCTGCTGGGAAAACGAGATCGCGCGGCCACGGCTCATCGCCGCCGGCTACGTGGGCACCGTGCCCGAGAACCCGTTCTTCGGCCAGATCATCCTCGACCTGCAGGCCAAGGCCACGGTGATCGACAAGATGGCGTGGGAGACCGTGGGCCCGATGGCCCTGACCGAGGCCTACTTCAAGTACAAGTACACCGGCCTCACGATCCTGCCCAGCCACTTCTTCATTCCCGAGCACTTCACCGGCCTGCGCTACCAGGGCAGCGGCCCGGTGTTCGCACGCCAGGAATGGGCGAGCACCCGCCGCTCGTACGACCAGCTTTACCTCAAGGACGTGGGATGAGCCTCACCGACCAACAGCAACAGGCCCCCGGCGTCGTTTCGCCGCTGGAACGCCAGCATGCGCCCTACTTCGTGCAGAAGACGGTCATCAGCAACGAGCTGCAGGGCCGCAACCGCGTCGACGTGTTCGCGCAGATGTGCGCCGGCCGCCGCGTGCTGCACGTGGGCTGCGTCGACTGGCCGATCACCGACGTGCGCAGCTCGCTGCACCTGCAGCTGCAGGCGCACTGCGCCAGGCTGGACGGCTTCGACATCCATGAAGAGGCCTTCGAGCACCTGCGCCCGCACGTCACCGGCCAGCTGTATTCGAACTGGGCCGACGTGACCGGCGAGTACGACATCGTGCTCGTGCCCGAGGTGATGGAGCATGTGCCCGACGTGCAGGGCTTCCTGCAGCAGCTCAACCAGGTGAACGCGCCGCACTTCGTGATCACGGTGCCCGATGCCTACTCGTGCATGCAGCGCCACTTCGACTACGCCGCGCAGGCCGAGACCTTCGTCGAAGTGGTGCACCCCGACCACAACTGCTGGTACACGCCCTACACCTTCTCGAACGTCGTGCGCAAGTACACAGACTGGCGCATCGACGGCATGTGGTTCTTCAACCGCATCTCGATGCTGATGATCGCGACGAAGCCGTCGCGCTGAACACGCCGGCCGTGTGAGAAAGGGCGCGGCGGCGCGCAAGGTGCGCCGCCTACAATCCGCGCCCTACTCCCGCTGCCGTCATGTTCAAGAACGCCCTCGTCTACCGCATCACCCACTGGGATCCCGAATCGATTGCCGCGATCGACGAGCGGCTGGCCACCTCGCGCTTCGTCGAGTGCGGCGCCTCGCAGCCTGAATCGGCGGGCTGGGTCGAGCCGCGCGGCGAGAAGCACGGCGCGCTGATCGAGAGCGTGGCGGGGCAATGGATCCTGAAGCTGTGCACCGAAACCAAGGCGGTGCCGAGCTCGGTGGTGAAGCTGCAGCTCGAGCAGAAGCTCGACAAGATCCAGCAGGACACCGGCCGCCGCCCCAAGGGCAAGGCTGCCAAGGAGCTCAAGGAAGGCATCGTCCACGAGCTGCTG
This sequence comes from uncultured bacterium, assembly GCA_966212505.1. Taxonomy (GTDB): domain Bacteria; phylum Pseudomonadota; class Gammaproteobacteria; order Burkholderiales; family Burkholderiaceae_C; genus CAMLIZ01. The sequence goes on along the minus strand of CBIHRS010000081.1, from coordinate 5,079 downwards.
CCGCGCGCGTTTCCCAAGCGCTCGACCACGCTGGTGTGGATCGACCCCGAATCCAAGCTCGTCGTGATCGGCGCGGCCAGCCTGAAGAAGGCCGACAATATCATGACGCGCCTCGTCGAGCTGATCGGCGGCGGCTTCGCGCTCACGCTGCTGCAGACCGAGCTCTCACCGGCCACCGCGATGTCGGAATGGCTGCAGACCAAAGAGGCGCCCGCGGGTTTCACGATCGACCGCGAGTGCGAGCTGAAGCAGCCCGACAGCGAGAAGTCCACCGTCAAGTACGCCCGTCATACGCTCGAGATCGACGAGGTGGGCGAGCACATCAAGCAGGGCAAGCTGCCGACGCAGCTGGCCATGACGTGGAGCGATCGCGTCTCCTTCGTGCTCACCGAGGCGATGACGATCAAGAAGATCAAGCTGCTCGACGTGGTGCTCGAAGGCGTGGAGAAGTCGGGCAAGGACGAAGGCTTCGACGCCGACGTGGCCATCACCACCGGCGAGCTGAGCCAGCTGATCCCCGACCTGATCGCCGCGCTGGGCGGCGAGCTGCAGCGCGACAAGCCCCCGGTGGCCGCGCCGCAGCCGCAGCCTGCGGCGACACCCGCCACGGGCACGACCACCGACACCCCGCCCTGGGAACTCGCAGAGAGCTGAGCGCCGCCGGGCTGCAGCGATGCGTGCATCGATCGGCCTTGATCGGAAATTTGCATGAGCGAAAGGTCTGCAAAGGCTGTTCTCGCAGCAAAAATCACACACGGAACTCGGGCCGCCCCCGATACTGCGCGCGCTCCGGCACCCGGAGCACCTACGCGTCGGCAGGGGCTTGCCCATGGAGGGAAGCGGAGGAGTACGCGCCGGCGCGGAGGTTGATTCCAACATCCCCTGGAAGGAGTGCTCATGCACCTGGCGCTTTCCCGCTCGGCCCGTCCCTGGGCCTTTACCGCGCTCGCCGCTGCGGTCCTCACCCTCACCGCCTGCGGCGGTGACAGCAGCAGTACCACCTCCACGCCGCAATCTCTGAGCGGCGTCGTGATCGACGGGCCGCTGCAAGGCGCCACCGTGTGCCTCGACCTGAACAAGAACGGCAGCTGCGACAGCGGCGAACCCACCTCCACCGCCACCGACGCCAGCGGCGCCTACACGATCACCGGCCTCACGGCCGACCAAGTGAACTCCGGCGCACCGCTGATCGCCGTGATCCCCGCCACCGCGGTGGACACCAGCACCGGCACCGCTGTGGGAACGGCCTACACGCTGCAGGCGCCCGCCGGCAAGCCCTCGGTGATCAGCCCAATCACCAACATGGTCCAGGCCGGCATCACGCAGGGCCTGACCCAGGCCCAGTCCGAAGCCGCCGTCGCCGCCCAATTGCAGGTCAATTCGACCAGCCTCTACAACAACTACGTGGCCAGCACCAGCGGCGACAACGCCACGCTGTCCACCGCAGTGCCGACCATCGTTGCCAGCCTGCAAGCGGGCGAGCCGGTGGTGGTGGCGCCGTCGGGCGCATCGAGCTCCGGCTACTGGGTGCGCGCCTTCAGCTTCACCGATGCCAGCAACTACACGTTGCGCTACTACTACTCCACCAACCAGCCCGACGCGACCACCGGCCTCTACATCTACTACGACGTGCGCGTCGGCCTGAGCGGCGGCGCAACGGTGGCCTCGAGCACGCTGTACGACACGATGCTGGTCGCCACCGCGAGCGGCTGGAAGGCCTTCGATGCCAGCGTGGCCAACACCAGCACCGGTGGCAGCCCCAACTCGTCGACCTGGGACTACGGCTACACCTACACCAGCACGCGCGTGGACACCGACGTGAGCGGCCAGACGCTGCAGTCAGTCGTGCAGGCCGCGCAGGACACCTCTGCGGGCAAGAACACCGTGTCGACGCTCGGGGGCGTGGATGCCAGCGCACTGAGCGGCACGCTGCCCACCGGCGCCAAGGTCCGCAAGATCACGAGCACCGAAACCGCCACGCCAGTGGCCTACCGCGTGTCCGACGGCAACGTGCTGTCGGGCGGCGTCGCGGTCACCACCCTGGATGCCATGGTCTCGGCCTACCCGGTGCCAACCACCCCCGCTGCCGGCAACACGGTGTCGATGGGCAACCTGCACAGCAGCAACAGCTGCGTGCCGGCCACTGGCACCGACGTCTGCACCCAGGAGCGCCTGCGAGTGGCCTTCGGCGCCGGCGGTGCTGCGAGCCTCTACCTCTGCGACCTGAACAAGACGACCAACGCGCAGACCAACTGCACCGCGGTCGGCACCGGCACGTATGCCAAGGGCACGGCGGCCGACGGCAGCACGCCGATCATGACCTTCGCCGGCCTGCCGAGCGTCGTCACCAGCGTGCAGACCTACACCCGCGTGTTCGTGGAGCGCAACGGCCTCGTCTACTACGGCTTCAAGGACAACCCCGGCAAGGTCACGGTGCAGACGCGCCTGAACAAGGTGGCCTTTGATGCCTTGGCCGCCCAGCTGGGCATCACGGCGCCCACCGTGTCGGGCTACGCGGGCAGCTGGACCGCCAGCTACGCCGGTGGCGACACCGGCGCATGCTCGTCGATCACCATCAGCGTGAGCGGCAGCCTGACCGGCAACTGCACCTCGACCGGCCTCGGCGGCTCGTTCACCGTCAGCGGCTCGGTGGCCAGCGACGGCAGCGCCAGCTTCACCGCCACTGGCGGCACCAGCAGCGGCGCCACGTTCAGCGGCACGCTGGGCAGCACCAGCGGCAGCGGCACCTGGTCACGCTCGACGCTCACCGGTACCTGGACGGCGACCAAGTCGTAACCGGAAGCACTGTTCAAAGAGCCCGCCTTCGGCGGGCTCTTTTCATTCCGGAGTGAGGTCACTCTCGCTGATCCTGGTTTACCGGAGCAACAGACCCGCCGGCATGACGCCGAACACATCGCTCCACTGGGTATTGCCGGTCGCTACCCCATTACCCGTCGAACCGGGGAAAGCCAGGGTCGTGACCGACGCACTGCGAGTCACGAGGCCCTGGATCGGTTGGTTCGGGAAGAGGGCCTTCGCGTTCAGCAAACCAAGCTCGTGGTAGTTGTCGGTCACAGCTGTGCCGTTCATGTAGCGCGAATCCATCTTGCCCAGGCGCGTGAACTCACGCGGCGACTGAGACAGCCCCAGCCAGCCTTCATAAAAGTAGCGCATCACCTGCTTGTTGATCAACTGCAGATGCGTAGACACGACCAGTTCAACGTTCTTAGGAGTGGCACTCGCGGTCCCGAAGAGACCGTCCGTGGTGCTGAAGTTCACGAGATCCATGTCGGGGGTCGCTTGCTTGCTGAACCACGTGCTGAGCATGGTGGCACCCTCAAGGTTGCTCTTGTCGTAGACGAGGCCCTGCGTCGGAATCGCATACTCGCCATTGCGCGCATACTCGCCTGTGCTCCCATCCGACCACACAGAATAGGTCAGCCACTCCATCACATACCGCTTGGCTCGATTGACAAGGACCTGATCTTGCAGAACCGCGCCAGCAGCACCGTACGCAGCGGCGACGGCGGACTTGCGATTGTTGAACCACTGCGACAGCATGCTGACCTGCGGCCCGACGCTGCCATCCGCATTCACGTAGAGGTAGACGGGGTACGACGTCGTGGAGTCCAGCGTATTCACATAGCCGTCGTAGTTGGTGTCGTAGCGCTTGCTGAGATAGGCGGCGGAGCCGGTCGCCGCCGCATCACGCAGGCGCGCTGAATAGTCGCCGCTCAAGCGGTTGGGGAAGATCATCGACTGCGACCAGTCCAGATGCGCCGCAAAGAAGTAGGCCTGGCGGCGGATGTAGTTCTCGATCGTCAGGCGGTCCGTGCCGGACAGACCTGTACGCGCGAAATCGTAGGTCGCGATGAAGCGCAAGAACCAGATGGCTTGCGAATAATAGGCGTCCTGGGGGGCTACGCCCGTCAGGTCGCGGTAGCACAAGGACGTGAAATCGAAGGCTCCATTCGCGGCTGTCGCGACCAGATAGTTCCTCACCGCGGTGAGGTAGCTCGACGTAGAGGTCACGCGATAGTAGAAGGCAGCATCGCGTGCTTTGTAGCCGTAAGGCGCGTACGAACCGCTGACGACGTCTTCGCCATACGTCAGAAAAGCGGCGGCATTGTTCTTGATACGCGTCCAGTCACCCGGCGATCCTGTCGCGTAGTCGTTGGCGACCAGGAACGGTCCGGTTGCGATGTTCTGCTGCCAGCGCGTCACGTCCGCGCTGTTGAAGAGCGAACCGCCCGTCGAGGGCAGGGCCACCGCCGCGGTGGCGACCAGCGACGCAGCCGGCTTGAAACCGACCGAGCAATTGATTGTCGAACCGACCATGCCCATGGTGGCGGCCGAGGGCGTGGATAAGGTGGCCAGCGTCGGTGCAGGTGCAGGTGCAGGTGCAGGTGAACCAGTGGCTGATCCGCCGCCAGTGCCCTTCTTGGCCAGAGCCACCTTGCTGGCATCGGCTGAATCAGCCGAATCGGTGCCGACATCGTTCGGAGAACCACCGCCGCACGCTGCGACCAAAAGGGTGGAGGAAATCAGCGAACCGATGGTGGCCACACTAGGCCGAACTGCTTTGAACAACACTATGACTTCTCGCTTCAGTGAGAGAACACGACTCCGCAGCGCTTGACGGGTACTGCGACTGATTCCGTGCTGAAGGCGAGCAAACCGACGATGTCGGTGCGACGCGATGCGTTGAGCACCGCCCGGCACAAGACGTGTGGGGACTGGCAGATTGGGGCCTGACTCCTGTCGGCGAGCACTGCAACCCCCACATCCGGCTCATCGGCGGTTACAAGAACAACTCGATGCTATTTGTGTAATGAACATCGCCGATTCGTTACAAAACGAATCGGCGATGTTCATTACATCTCTATTGCGACCGAGCACCACAACGTTCCGGCGCATATCGGCATCCGCATACGCGCAGTTGAATTAACCGGGCTTTGGCCCCCGATTCGGCCCATAGCAGAGCCCCGCTTCGGGGTGTACTTGCAAGCGTGCCGGACCCGCACGCAAGCCATGCCCCACACCATCACCCTCGCCAACCAGCGCCAGTTCCAGGCTGAA